>NZ_PEMX01000001.1:0-585472 GCF_002759075.1 Pseudomonas sp. 382 | reverse complement strand
TGAAGTCGGGAGCCAACCGGCCCGTTAGCCACATCAGCTCGACATTGCGCTCTGCCTCGCGCTCAAGCCGGCGGCTGGACTGAATCCGGTTGAGGTAGCCATAGATGTAGATTTTCAGCAGGACTGCTGGATGGTAGGCCGGACGACCCGTTGCAGCCGGATCGACACCCTCGAACCCGAGCGCTCCGAGGTCGAGTTCATCGACGAAAACGTCAACCACCCGAACAGGGTTTTCTTCGGTGATGTAATCGTCCAGGCACTCCGGCAGCAACGTGACTTGCGTCCGGGCTTCACCTTCAATGAATCGCTTCATGATCGTCCCCGCCACGATCTCGACGATCAGAAGGTTAGACAATCACGTGCGTTTTCACACAGCCTGGACCCAAAGCTGCCCTTTGGGGAAGACAGCGATCGGGCAAAAGCGGACGTAGGCAAAGTCCTTGGGGACTCTCAAGTATTGATGACCCCCCGCCTGTTGGCGAGCACCGAGCTACTAGCTACCAGGTAGCTGAGTCGGTGCGAAGCAGGTCTATTAACTCCCGCAGGCCTGGAGGCATTTGCCGGCGGCCTGGGTAGTAGATGTGGAATGCTGGTTCAATGGGCGCCCAGTCAGGCAGTACGACCTGGAGCTCTCCCCGCGAGATGTAATCTGCGATGCGCTCCTCCGGGCAGTATGTAATGCCTCGGTCCGATAGCGCCATCTGAATGCCAAACTCGGTTTCGTTCACACAAAGCTGGCCAGGCACCTCAATCACTCGGTGGTCGCCTTCCTTCTCGAAGTCCCAGCGATAGATGACGCCTTGGCCGGTCCGAATCTGAATGCAGTTATGGTTCTTCAGATCCTCCGGCACCACGATCCTCGCTGTCCTGTTGAGGTAGCGAGGCGATGCCGCGGCAACCCAGCGCAGCCGGTCACTGATGGGCACAGCAATAAAGTCTTCAGCGATCGTCCCACCATACCTGATGCCCGCATCAAATCCGGCGGCCAGGATGTCCACCATCCGGTCCTCTACTGCGACCTCGACTGATACATCCGGATAGGCCTCCAGGTACTTTGGCAGCCACCGATTGAAGAGCAGCCGAGCGCCGTCACTGAGGACGTTGATACGCAGGCGACCTGCAGGACGGTCGCGATGCCGATCTACTTCCGCCAGCGCCCCTCCAATCTCCTGAAAACCGACAGCCAGACGCTTCGCCAAGCTTGCGCCAGCGTCTGTCGGAGAAACTGTTCGGCTGGTTCTGTTGAGCAGCCTTACTCCCAGACGGGTCTCCAGATTTCGAATGGAATGACTGAGCGCGGACGTGGTGATACCCAGTTCAACGGCAGCCTTGGAGAAGCTGCGATGACTCTCCACCGCAAGAAAGGAATTCAGATCGGCTAAGTCAGCTCGTGACAGCTTTGTGGTCGGGAGTACTGGCATCGGGGCAACCTAGTGTTGAGAAATTCTCAATGATTCATGGATAACGCCTAAACAAAGCGACTTCCCTTACAGTTTAACATTAAAGAAATTCAACGATAGTTGATCTTAGTCCGCCATCCCTAGAAGAGCTTTCCCGTGTTTCACGTCTATCTTGGCCTTGCGTACCTATACGTCCTGTGGCGATTCATTCTCCCGCTTCCAATCTCGAAGGGCGGACGTACTGCCCTGGCTACCGTCCTGCTCGTGGTATCGAAGTACCACCTGATTCAGATCTGGGTATTCGGGACCATGTTCTCGCCCGAGATGCCACGGTGGGCAGTGTTGGTAGCCGGCTGGGCGTTCTGCTCGTTCGTTTTGCTGTTCGTCTTCGTGGTACTGGCAGATCTGGTCAACGGCGCTCTGTCAGTCCTGCGGATACGTGCCGCCAAAAAACTGGTAGGGCCGAGCAGTCGATACCTGACCGCAGCATTTGCCCTTCTTCTGTCGGCATTTGGCGTGTACCAAGCGGCGCAGGTGCCAGGTATTCGCACTGTGGAAGTCAGGATCAAGAGTCTGCCACAGGCGATGGATGGCTTGCGTGTGGTGCAGTTGACAGATCTGCACATCAGCAAACTCTTCCAGCTGCCTTGGGTAGATGCGGTAGTTTCCCGTACCAATGCACTCAACCCCGACCTGATTCTGATCACCGGCGATCTAATTGATGGGACAACCATTGATCGACAGCTCGATGTAGCTCCCCTGGCAAGACTGAAGGCTCGCCTCGGCATCATCGGCATTCCTGGCAATCACGAGTACTACTTCAACGAGCCACAGTGGCGCGCCGAGTTCGAGCGCCTCGGAATGCAGATGCTGCTGAACGAGCACATAGTGATTGGAGCAAGCACCGAGTCGCTGGTCATAGCCGGTGTCACTGACGAAGCCGCCGCTCAATTCGGGATGGCTGGGCCGAACCTGAATGCCTCGCTTAGGGGAGTGCCACAAAGTGCACCCATCATCCTCCTCAAGCATCGACCATCCGGTGCAGATCGCTCCGCCCAAGCAGGCGTAGCACTGCAGCTCTCCGGTCACACCCACGGTGGAATGATCAAAGGACTGGATCAGGTAGGCCGCTACGCCAACGAAGGTTTCATCTCCGGCGCCTACCAGGTGGGTGCGATGACTCTCTACACGAGCAATGGAGCGGGTCTCTGGAGTGGATTCCCCATACGTCTCGGCGTGCCAGCTGAGATCACCGAACTCATTCTTCGTGTGGATTCGTCCACCTAATTCCAATCCAGGAGATTCCACATGGGTCATCAAGCTATCCGCCAGAACAGAGTTGCGGTCATCACCGGGGCTGCAGTCGGGATCGGCTATGCAATTGCTAGTCGCCTGTCCCAGTTGGGGATGAAGGTTGTCCTATTCGATAAGGACCAGACCGCACTCGACACTGCAGTACTGTCGCTGTATGGCAAGAATGCAAATGCTCAGGTGGTCACCGTCACTGGGGATGTAACGTCTCCAAGCGCATTGCAGGAACTGTTTACTGTGGCTCGAGAGTTCGGCGAAGTGTCTTTCGTGGTCAACAATGCCGCCATCCTCAAAGGGGCTGGTCCTTGGAACGACCAGGAACAGTGGCGTAAGACGATGGAGGTCAACTTCTGGGCGGTCCTGGCAGTC
Organism: Pseudomonas sp. 382; assembly: GCF_002759075.1. NCBI lineage: Bacteria > Pseudomonadati > Pseudomonadota > Gammaproteobacteria > Pseudomonadales > Pseudomonadaceae > Pseudomonas > Pseudomonas sp. 382. The sequence continues at coordinate 582,392 of NZ_PEMX01000001.1, read as the reverse complement.
CAGCAGCTGTTCGTCGATTACCTGCTCACCCAAGACTACCCTGCCGCAATTGTGAATGTTGGCTCCAAGGAGGGAATTACCACCCCTCCAGGAAACACCGCCTACTCCGTTTCGAAGGTCGCAGTGAAGGTGCTGACCGAGCACCTTGAACATGAGCTGCGCGAGCGTACCGATGGCCGCGTATCGGCCCATTTACTGATTCCCGGCTACACGTTCACACCGATGAATTTTCCGGGCATGGCGGCCGGCTCCGCAAAACCCAACGCGCCATGGACAGCCGATCAGGTCGTTGATCGCTTGTTAGAGGGCCTGGCTCGTAGCGACTTCTATATCTTCTGCGAGGACAACGAAGTCAGTCGCGAGGTGGATCAGCGACGCATGCAGTGGAGCGCAGACGACCTTATCCAAAACCGGCCTGCCTTATCTCGTTGGCATCCCGCGTACCGCGAGCAGTTCAACGCGTACATCGCTGATGAGGCCCCGCCGCAGTAACCCCATCGAAGTGCGCTGCAGCGCAGCAACCTCTTACTGCTCCTTTGCACTGCCCACCCTCTGCAGGTGTGGGCATCTTTTTTCCGAGAATTTCCATGGCCTCGATATCCAGCGCTTCACCGCGCACCTCAGACAGTTCAGAAATTCACGCCCCGCATGGCGTAGCAACTGCGATAGTCACCCTCGGGCTTGGAGGCCTTTTCATCGGTACCGGTGAGTTCGTTTCGATGAGCCTTTTGCCCGGCCTGGCCGAAAGCACCGGGGTGTCTATACCAACGGCAGGCAGCTACATCAGCGCGTATGCGCTGGGGGTTGTGATTGGCGCTCCGCTGATCGCGATCCTGGCAGCACGCTCGTCTCGAAAAGCCCTTTTGATTGCCCTCATAGCACTATTCGCCATTGGCTACGCCGCCAGTGCTGTTGCATGGGACCACTTCAGTCTGCTGGGCGCACGCTTTCTGGCAGGCCTACCTCATGGCGCTTACTACGGCGTTGCCTGCCTGGTTGCTGCCGCCATGGTGGGTGAAGGGCGAAAGGCGCAAGCGGCTGGATATGTAATGGCCGGTCTTGCGGCCGCCAACGTGATAGGTGTGCCCGCGGCGACCTGGATAGGTCAGACCTTCGGCTGGAGAGCAGCGTTTGGATCACTCGCTGTAGCTGGTATCGCCACAATGCTCTTGTTCTGGCTGTACGTCCCGTCGGTACCGCGTGATCCGAACGCCAGTCCTAGGGCCGAGCTGAGTGGGCTCATGCGCCCATTGATATGGCTGACGCTAGCGACTGCCTCGATCGGGTTCGGTGGCATGTTCGCGGTGTACAGCTACATCACGCCAACGCTGACCGAGATGACTGGCTTCTCGATCAACCAGGTGCCGATGGTGCTGGCCTTCTGGGGTATCGGCATGATCTCCGGCAACCTGGTTGGCGGCTGGTTAGCGGACCGAGGCCTGATCCGAGCCATCTTCGCCATCATGGTGTGGAACGTGATTTTCCTCACACTGTTCTCCCTGTTCGCTCCGTCGAAGGTTGGGACGCTCGCGGTCCTGTTCCTGGTGGGCTGTGGCTTCGCTCTGGTACCTGCTCTACAGGTGCGCTTGATGAATGTCGCCGGGCCCGCACAAACACTTGCGGCCGCCCTCAACCACAGCGCCTTCAATATTTCCAACGCAATGGGGGCGAGCCTCGGCGGGATGTCTATCGCCATGGGCCTGGGCTGGGCATCAACGGGCTGGGTTGGAGCCCTGCTTGCGCTCCTGGGCATCGTGGCGATGGCCATTTCCGTGTTGGTGGAAAGTGCGGCAAGAACCACATCGCAGCCAAGCTGATCCCATAGATCAAAGGGCACTCCGCTGCTTCCAATCTGTTTTGTTAATCCCTGGTGAGGTAACCATGACGAACCACCAACCTATGATCGAGCTGTCCGACGGGAACCTGATTCCTCAATTGGGACTGGGCGTCTGGCAAGCGAGCCAAGAGCAAGCCCGTACAGCTGTCAGCCAAGCGCTACAGATCGGATACCGCCACATTGATACCGCCTCGATCTATGAGAACGAGGAAGGTGTCGGAGCAGGCCTGCGTGACTCCGGTGTCGACCGTGAGAGGGTCTTCGTAACCACAAAAATCTGGAACGCTGACCAGGGGTTTGAAGCCTCTGGCAAAGCTCTGGACGAGAGCCTGGCTCGGCTCAAGCTGGAATACGTAGACTTGCTGCTCATTCACTGGCCGGCGCCGGCGAAAGGGCTATTCCTTGATACCTGGAAGGCGATGATCGAGGCCAAGATGCAAGGCAAGGCTCGCTCCATTGGCGTCTCGAACTTCAACCCAGATCATCTGAAGCAACTAATTGAGGACACAGGAGTCGCCCCAGTCCTGAACCAAATCGAGCTGCACCCATACTTCCAGCAGGCTGACCTACGCCGGAGCAACGCCGAACTCGGAATTCGCACCGAGTCCTGGAGCCCCTTGGCGCAGGGGAAAGCAATCGATGATCCGCTAGTACGCGAAATTGCTGCGAAGCATGACCGCACGTGCTCTCAGGTAATCATCCGCTGGCATCTGCAGCTCGGCCTAGTGGTCATTCCTAAGTCGGTCACGGAAGCTCGCATCCGAGAAAACTACCGCGTGTTCGACTTCGAATTGTCTGACGATGAGATAGGGGCAATTGCCGCTCTCGACAGAGAGCAGCGACTGGGGCCAGATCCAGTCGTACTTGGCTGAGCTTTTTTCTTTCGTCTTGAAACAAGCAGGCGATTAGCTTCTAGCGGTTGTGACCGTCTGCTTTTGGCCGATTGCGGCCCTTCGTGAATGGCGGCTCTGGGTCGAAAGCAGCCTTTCGCGAGTGATCGTCATCGACCAATATCAGGCGAACTCTGTCTCGGTCAACGCCCATAATCTGGCGGCCTCAGCGAATTCGAGCATCTCTACAAGGTCTTCATCACCGACATCCCGTCGGCGATGTGCCGCGTGTGCCATTTCACTCAGGACTAGCGCACGACCATCCGGGTCTGCTCGAAGTGCCGTCTGGTCATTCAACTCGTCTAGCCACGCGCCAGGAAGATTCAGCACTTGACGGTCCACAGCTGATCGATCCGTGTCGTATAGGATTGGCTCATCATTTCCCGTCTCATCCCCCAGTCCGGTGTCGCAGGCACGCTGGCGGCTCGCATTGTCCCCCTCCCCCAGCGCTCGTTGATGCCATCCATCACTTGCATCAGCCGGTCACATGCCACCGATTGCTTGAGCGCGAACAAATCCTCTGAAAACTCACCTGGTTGCCGCAGGTCCATCAGCAGTACCTCGGCCTTGCTGTAGCGAAATCCTGGCCTAAAGATCTGCCCGACCGCCTCGGTGGCCAGTCGCGTCATCATCAGCGTGTCGCAAGTGGGATATGGAAGCTCAACCAGAGCCCCCTGAGCGTGATGCGCTTCACCTGGATTGAACATGCCGGTGCGGATGCTCACGCGCATGCGTTTACACACTGAGCCCTGGGCCCGAAGCTTTTCTGCGGCCCGACCAACATAGGTAGCCACCGCCTGCTTGATGGGCGCCAGCTCAGTGAGGCGCTTGCCGAACATCCGGCTGCAGCAGATCTCCTGTTTCGGGGGTTGCGCCTCGTCCAGGTCCAGGCACGCTGTGCCAGCCAATTCGCGAGCAGTCTTCTCGACCACCACACTGAATTTCTGGCGCAGCGTCCAGGCATCAGCCTTGGCCAGGTCCATCGCCGTGTGAATCCCCATCGCCTCAAGGTGGGCAGCCATACGTCGGCCTACGCCCCATACCTCTTTCACCTGGCTGTTGCGCAGCACCCAATCGCGCTTGAACGGATCAGTGATGTCGACCACACCGCCAGTCTGCGCTTGCAAACGCTTGGCCGTATGGTTGGCCAACTTCGCGAGCGTCTTGGTGCCAGCGATGCCCACCCCCACTGGGATGCCCGTGCATTGAAAAATCCTCGAGCGCAGCTTCCGCCCGAACTGCGTCAGGTTTTCCTGAATGCCAGAGAGGTCAGCGAAACACTCGTCGATGCTGTAGACCTGTGTCGCCGGTACCATCGACTCGATCAAGCTCATCACGCGTTCACTCATGTCACCATACAACGCGTAATTACTGCTGAAGGCTATGATCCCGTGGCGGCGGAGCTTCTCCTTCGCCTGAAAATACGGCTCCCCCATCTTCACGAAGGGCTTCGCGTCGTATGACCTGGCGATCACGCAGCCGTCGTTGTTGCTCAATACGACGATCGGCGTCTTGGCCAAGTCAGGCCGGAACACGCGCTCACAGCTCGCATAGAACGAGTTGCAGTCGATCAGCGCGAACACTTGGTCACTGCGCATGATCACGAACGCTGTAGCGCACAACGCCCCAAACGACGAGTTCATCACCCTCCATGATGTACCGCGGCGGGTATGCTGGATTCTCCGATTTGAGGATTACCACGCCATCGCGGCGGTGCAGACGCTTGCAGACAGGCTCGCTGTTGACCGCTGCGATGACAATGTCCCCATGCTCTGCCTCACGACCGCGGTCGACAATTACGATGTCACCCGAGTAGATCCCTGCCCCTTGCATGCTGTCGCCCTCCACTTTAACCAGATACACATGGGGCGCGCGGAGGTCGAATAGCTCATCCAGGGAAATATGGCCTTCCAGATGGTCTGCCGCAGGCGAAGGAAAACCGGCTGGGACATGAAACGAGTAAAGCGGTAACGGTTCGGTGCCGCCGGTTGGCGTACCCAAGAAAGTGATGGTCATGATGGAAGGTCCAATGCAAGCTGTATGCATATACAGTAAATCTGGCATCGTTCCTCCGGTCAATCTGGGCAGCGATATTTCTGACAGGCGAGAGGTCAGCCATGTGTGGACGATATTCGATCTACGAGTCGATGGATCATTACCTACGCCAGCTATCGCTGGACCTGGTGGTGATCAATGGCTATGACCATGAGGCGATCAATCGCTACAACGTAGCGCCGTCGACCCGAGTCGAGATCATTCGCCAGGTCGGGGATGGGTTGATCGTGGACCGGGTGAAGTGGGGATGGTCGCCATTCTGGGCGAAGGGGAAGCGCCCCGATCCGATCAATGCACGGGCCGAGACAGTGGTGACGGGCAAGTTTTTCAGTGGGCTGTGGCCAGAGGGGCGAGCTTTGGCGCCGGCCAACGGCTGGTTTGAATGGATACCGGATCCGGCCGACCCTAAGCGCAAGCAGCCTTATTACATCACCAGCGCTGACGGAGGGCCGCTCTACTTCGCAGCGCTCGCCGAAGTGCACGGGAACATTGAGGCGGATGAGCGCGATGGGTTTGTGATCATCACAGCAGCCGCAGACCAAGGACTGATCGATATCCACGACAGAAAACCCTTGGTGTTGCGCCCTGAGCTTGCCCAGGAATGGCTCGACCCGGCTACATCAGCGCAGCGGGCTTCGGCAATCGTGGAACAGGGGTGCAGGCCGGCAGCGGACTTCCGCTGGTATCCCGTAGGCAAGGCGGTAGGTAATGTCAGGAATGAGGGTGTAACGTTGATTACGCCCAAAGACAGCGAATATCAGCAGGGTCAGCTAGAGTTTTGATGAGTGAAAGCACCGCGAGATAACCATCATGCTAAAACAAGAAGCAGATGACGTAATTGAGCGTATCAGGGACGATCTGAAAAGACACGGCGTGCTGATCGGCTACGATTCAGAGCTGACTTCTACGGATTTCGGCTGCGACCTGGACCACCACGTTGCTCTGGTCAGGGAGGATCCGAACAACCGCGTTTTGCGTATCTCGATACATGACGAAGGCTTGTGGGACCAGCTCCGCCAGGGCGCCGTGTATCGTTGTATCGTAAGTGAATGCCACGGAAAGCTATTCGGCATTCCAATTACGATAGAGCCAAGGACTGATGCGTCCTACACCATCCAGTACAAACTCTAGGCGCCAGCAGGGTAGCCTGGTTGCCAGACTACCCTCACACCAAACTCAGCAGGTTTCCCTTCATCCTGCGCGCATGGCATCAAGAGCCTCCTTCAGCAGAGGCTCTCCCGCCTCAATCATCCCGATGAAGGTCCGCTTGTCCAAAACCCTGTCCCTCTTCATGCAAGTGGGCACCAGCGGAAATCATCACCCATCTACACCCCGTTTGATACAGCCGGTATAGGCACACCTGTGCCAGCCCCATCCCAGGCAGGATCACTACAGGATGCGAGAGCATAAATTATTCTCTAGCCCTGTGATCATCGTAATTTCTATTCGCACATAGGCGAAAACCACGCACATTTCGAAAGCACATTTCTGGTCAGGAGAATCATTATATTGCCGAGCGTTGCGCCTACCCGGCCGCGCAGCAAGAGGCGTATCCGCCTTCCTCGTGCAATACCAATCCCAAAAGGAAAACCTTCATGCATCAGGTGAAATATGACCTGCCCGAGGCTCAATCAAGCCTTGAGTTCATCCTTGAACAAGTGATCTATGGAACTGAGGTGGTTATTGTCCGCCACGGTGTAGAGGTTGCTCGCATTACCCCTGTAGACGGCCTGCGCCATCGCGGCACCGTCCTATTGGAGGCGCCGTATGAGCTGTGAGGCGGCGACCTACCCGCGCCACAGCGCTCTGGATGACGCTTATGGGCTGTTTACTGGCATCGCCCTGGCTGCGACCGGTATCGCCATCTTGGGCAAAAGTGGGCTGATCACTGGCGGCATTGCTGGCATGGCGCTGCTGGCGTCGTTCGTCACCCCCTACCCGCCTTCGGTCCTGGTGCCGGCCATCAACGTGCCGTTCCTGCTGTTCGCATTGTTCACCATGGGCCGGAACTTCACCCTGAAAAGCGTTCTGGTCAGCTTCGCCCTGGGTTTGGGTGTAAAGCTGGTTACCCCGGCGTTGAACGTTGCCGGCATCGACCCGGCGATTGGCTGGGCGCTCGGCGGTACGCTTCTGGGAATGGGCATTCTCTGCCTGGCCAGGCATAACGCATCTATGGGCGGCACCGGCTCTATGGTTCTGTGGTTACAGCGGAAATTCGGCATTAACGCCGGCGTGGCGCAGCTCGTTTGCGATGCGGCGCTGTTTCTGATCGCAGCCTTCTACCTGCCAGCAGACAAAATGGCCTGGTCGGCGGTGGGCACCGTCGCAATGAATCTGGTGCTGATCCGCTGGCACAAGCCGGGACGCTACCGCGGCTGAACCGATACCTCTCCAGGAATAGACCAGAGCCCTACCTTCAAGCCCGGTGATTGTGCCGGGCTTTGTTGCATCTGCGGTGCACGCCGGTCAGGCGTCGCTTCGCAAGCCAGGCCTGCCATTCGACTTCATTCAAGCTGCTGAGCAAGCAGCGGCAAGCGCTGGCTGCTGCCTCAAGCTCTTTCTCATATCCGATACGCTGTCGCCGCTCGGCCAGGAGCGCTCTCACCTTTACCTCGAGGCTGTCGGCTGGGAGGGACCGTTTGGTACTGCTGAACGATTTGGGGATCAGGCGTCGCCCCCCCATACAACTGCCGTCACACCTATGCGACAATATGCTTAATGTCCGGCCTCAATCCCGCATTTATCGCCCAACAGCTGGGTCACAGCGTGCAGATGCTGCTGTCGACGTATGCCCGTTGGCTCAACTCAAGCTCCGACTGGAGCGAGCTGGAAAAACTCAAGATTGGTATCAAATCGGTATCAGCTGAAAATCCAGCGTCGTAAGTTACTGATAGGTAAGCCCTTTGATCTCCACCGCCAACATCACCATGCAGTTCGGCTCCAAGCCGCTGTTCGAAAACGTTTCGGTCAAATTCAACAACGGCAACCGCTATGGCCTGATTGGTGCCAACGGTTGCGGCAAGTCGACCTTCATGAAGATCCTCGGCGGCGACCTGGAGCCGTCCGGTGGCCAGGTCATGCTCGAGCCGAACACCCGCCTGGGTAAACTGCGCCAGGACCAGTTCGCCTACGAAGAATTCACCGTGATCGACACCGTGATCATGGGCCACGGCCAGCTGTGGAAGGTCAAGGCAGAACGCGACCGCATCTACTCGCTGCCGGAAATGACCGAAGAGGACGGCATGGCCGTCGCCGAGCTGGAAACCGAATTCGCCGAAATGGACGGCTACACCGCCGAATCCCGCGCCGGTGAACTGCTGCTCGGCCTGGGTATTCCGCTGGAACAGCACTTTGGCCCGATGAGCGAAGTGGCACCGGGCTGGAAGCTGCGGGTACTGCTGGCCCAGGCACTGTTCTCGGACCCGGACGTGCTGCTGCTCGACGAACCGACCAACCACCTGGATATCAACACCATCCGCTGGCTGGAAAACATTCTCACGGCGCGTAACAGCACCATGATCATCATTTCCCACGACCGGCACTTCCTCAACAGCGTGTGCACGCACATGGCCGACCTGGACTACGGTGAGCTGCGCCTGTTCCCGGGCAACTACGACGAGTACATGACGGCCGCCACCCAGTCGCGCGAGCAGTTGCTTGCGGACAACGCCAAGAAGAAAGCCCAGATCGCCGAACTGCAGACCTTCGTGAGCCGCTTCTCGGCCAACGCCTCCAAGGCCAAGCAGGCCACTTCGCGTGCCAAGCAGATCGACAAGATCCAGTTGGCCGAGGTCAAGCCTTCGAGCCGTGTCAGCCCGTTCATTCGTTTCGAACAGAACAAGAAATTGCACCGCCAGGCGGTGGTCGTCGAGAAGATGGCCAAAGCCTTCGATGACAAGGTGCTGTTCAAGAACTTCGACATCACCGTCGAAGCGGGCGAGCGCGTGGCGATCATTGGCCCCAACGGTATCGGCAAGACCACCCTGCTGCGCACCCTGGTCGGCGAGATGACCCCGGATGCAGGTTCGGTAAAGTGGACCGACAGCGCCGAGGTGGGCTACTACGCCCACGACCATGCCCACGATTTCGAAGAGGACATGACCCTGTTCGACTGGATGGGCCAGTGGACCAGCGGCGAGCAGGTGATCCGCGGCACCCTGGGGCGCATGCTGTTCTCCAACGACGAGATCCTCAAGTCGGTGAAAGTGATTTCAGGTGGTGAGCAAGGCCGCATGCTGTTCGGCAAGCTGATCCTGCAGAAGCCGAACGTGCTGGTGATGGACGAACCGACCAACCACCTCGACATGGAATCGATCGAAGCGCTGAACCTGGCGCTGGAAAACTACCCGGGTACCCTGCTGTTCGTCAGCCATGACCGCGAGTTCGTGTCGTCGCTGGCGACTCGTATCATCGAGCTGAGCCCTGATGGTGTAGTGGACTTCAGCGGGACTTATGACGACTACCTGCGTAGCCAGGGTGTCGTGGTCTGAAATAGCTGAGCTGGCCTGATCACCTTGTGGTGGCTGGGCCGGCCTCTTCGCGGGTAAACCCGCTCCCACAGGAGACTTCGTTGCCTTCAGGCGCTGTGGAGGCCCCGTGGGGGCGGGTTTACGAGCGAAGAAGCCGCCGTCTATGTCAGAGGATGACACTTCCCGACGAATATTTCGTTAGCATGCTTTCATTTGCTTCGCGCAGCGGCCATGATTAGGGCACGCCCAACCGCCCGCCCGCGAACGTGCCCATGACCGCGCAACAACCCGCCCCCGCCAACAGTACCTTCAGCATTACCCTGCAGATCCTGTCGATCGTCTTTTATACCTTCATTGCCTTCCTCTGCATCGGCCTGCCAATCGCGGTGCTGCCCGGCTATGTCCACGACCAGCTGGGGTTCGGCGCGGTGGTTGCCGGGGTGACCATCGGCCTACAGTACCTCTCGACCCTGCTCAGCCGCCCTTTTGCCGGTCGCGTGGCCGATACCCTGGGGGGTAAGAAGGCCATTGGCTATGGCTTGCTGGGCATCGCCGGTTGCGGGGTGCTGACGCTGCTTTCGGCCTGGTCGTTGAGCGAGCCGCTACTGAGCCTGGCCCTGCTGCTCGGTGGCCGGGTGCTGCTAGGGCTGGCCCAAGGGCTGATCGGCGTTGCTACCTTGAGCTGGGGTATCAGCCACGTCGGCCCGGAACACACGGCGCGGGTGATATCGTGGAATGGCATCGCCTCGTACGGGGCTATCGCCATCGGCGCGCCGGTCGGTGTGCTGGCAGTCGCTGGCCTGGGTTTCAGCCTGCTCGGCCCTGCCCTGCTGGTACTGGCGCTGCTGGCGTTGCTGGTCCTGCGCAAACGCCCCGACGTGGTGGTGACGCGCGGTGAACGGTTGCCCTTCTGGTCGGCCTTTGGCCGCGTCGCGCCCTGCGGCCTGGGGCTGACCCTGGCGTCGATCGGCTATGGCACACTGACCACCTTCGTTACCCTTTATTACCTGGAACGCGGCTGGGTTGGCGCCGCCTGGTGCCTGAGCGCCTTCGGCCTGTGCTTCATCATTTCTCGGCTGTTGTTCGTCAATGCAGTCAACCGCTTCGGCGGCTACAACGTGGCCATGGCCTGCATGGCCACCGAAGTGATCGGCCTGAGCCTGCTGTGGCTGGCCCCCTCGCCGCCCTGGGCAATGGTCGGTGCCGGCCTGACCGGCTTCGGCCTGTCGCTGGTGTATCCGGCACTCGGCGTCGAAGCCATCAAGCAAGTGCCCAGCAGCAGCCGGGGCGCCGGGCTGGGGGCCTATGCTGTGTTCTTCGACATGGCATTGGCCATCGCCGGCCCGTTGATGGGCACGGTGGCCGTGCACCTGGGGTATGCCTCGATCTTCTGCGTCGCAGCCCTGCTGGCCTTGGCCGGTGTCGGCCTGACACTGCTACTGGCGCGGCGCAGCTGCCGCGGCTGAACGCTCGGCCGGCTCCGGTGCGCCCAGGGCCTGGGTGAAGAACGCGGCCGTGTCGCGTTGCAGTGAATGGTGGATGTGGCGCCGGTCGACACCCTCGGCGTCCTTGCACAGCACCGGCATGCGCGCATGCTGCTCCTCGTCGCAGCGGGCCATGAACACAAAGTGCCCGGCCCCCTCCAGCAAACGGTAATCAGGGGTGATCGGTAGTTTGCGTGCCAGTTCTTCCGCATTGCGGTCCACCGCCACCAACTGGTCGCTGTCGCCGCTGTAGATCAGCGCAGGCACTTTCACAGCAGCCAGGGCATGGCGGCCAAACATCAGGCTCAGCGGTGCCATCAGCATCACCGCACCTACCCGGGGGTCAGCCTTGGGCGCCAGCTCACTGCGGTCGGCAATCAGCACGCCGTGGGTCTTGCAGGCATCGGCATCACCGGGGCGCTCCAGGCAATAGCGGCGCAGGCGATCCAGGTCGGGCTGGGCGCCAGACAGGATCAGCGCTGTTTCACCGCCAGCCGAGTAGCCGATCACACCGACCTTGCCATCATTGAGGTAAGGGCCAAGCAACGCGTCTTCACGGGCCGAGGTAATGGCCTCGCTGATCTGCAGGGGCCGACCATAAAGATTGCTCAGCGTGCCGAGGCGGCTGTGGTCGCGGGCATTGTCGCCCGGGTGTACGACCGCCACCACGACGAAGCCCTGACGGGCCAGGGACGTGGCCAGGTAATGCAGCGCCAGCGGGCTGCCAGTGTTGCCGTGGGACAGCACCAGCAACGGAAACTGCCCAAGGGCGACCGGGGCCTCTTCAGCGACGTTGATGGGGTAACCGTCGATGCGGATGTTACGCGGCGTACCCTGGGATGGATAGAACGCCAAGGCCTGCATCGGCCGGGCATCGACCGGGTCATCCAGGGTCATGTGGTGCAAACCGGCAACCCAAGGGGAGCCTTCGGCTTGGCTCAACAGGCCACCGAGCAGCAATGCCAGCAAACAGCGGGGAGTGTTCATCGGTCGGCTATCGCGCAACAGGCACCAGGATAGCGTCAGCATAGAACCGGCATGGCCACCGGCACATGAAAACTGGATGAAAAAAAGCCGACTGGCGCATGGAGCGCCAGCCAGCTTGTCTGTCGCCAGAGGATCAGGCTGCGGCGAACAGCTCGTTGGCAATCTGCGCCTGGGCGGCGTCGATGGCCTGGGTACGGTGCTCCGGGCCATAGGCCAGGCCGTGGGCGCGGACGACTTCCAGGTCGGTGATGCCGATGAAGCCGAGGAACACCTTCAGGAAATCTTCATGGCCGACGCCGGTCGGCTGGCCAGCGTGCAGGCCACCGGCGGTGGAGACCAGCACCACTTTCTTGTTGCCGCACAGGCCTTCCGGGCCGGCTTCGGTGTAACGGAAAGTCTTGCCCGCTACGGCCACACGATCGATCCAGGCCTTGAGCTGGGTCGGCACACTGAAGTTGTACATCGGTGCGCCAATCACCACGGCGTCGGCGGCAAGGAATTCTTCCAGGGTTTCGGCGCTCAGCTGGGCCTCGAAGGCCTGCGCGGCGTCACGTGCTTCTTCCGGAGTACCGGCCGCCATCAGGGTGGCGGACGAGAAGTGGGCGATGGCGTCGGCGGCCAGGTCACGGTAGACCACTTCGATGCTTGGGTCTGCAGCTTTCCAGGCCTCGACAACTTCGCGGCTCAGTTGGCGAGAGGCGGAATTGTCGCCCAGGATGCTCGAATCGATATGCAACAGTTTCATGGGACTCTCCTGTGAGTGAAGACCGCAGCGGTGGGCGATCACGATGGAAAGAATCCTACCGGGACGACGAATTGCTGAGAAGTCGCTAAAAATGCGTTAGTTTGTCCCACAGGTAGAACAGTGAGCCGGTACCATGCAAGACCTCAATGACCTCTTCTATTTTGCCCAGGTGGTCGAAGCCGGCGGTTTTGCTGCAGCCGGTCGCCAGCTGGGCATACCCAAGTCGCGGCTGTCGCGGCGCATCGCCGAACTCGAGGAACGCCTCGGCACCCGTTTGCTGCAGCGCACCACGCGCCAGCTCAAACTGACTGCCGTGGGTGAACGCTACTTGCACCACTGCCAGGCCATGCTGCTGGAGGCCGAGGCTGCCGACGAGGTGGTAGCAAGCATGAGCAGCGAGCCGCGCGGGCGGCTGCGTGTGTCGTGCCCGGTGGCCTTGGCCCATGCCTTTCTCCCGGACATCATCAGCCGCTTTCTCGAGCAGTATCCACAGGTGCAACTGGACATGGTCTTGCTCAACCGCCGAGTCGACCTGATTTCCGAAGGCATCGACGTGGCCCTGCGCGTGCGCGACCTGGGCGACGAGGACCCGGCCCTGGTCACTCGCCGGCTGCGCCAGGCGCAAATGCAGCTGGTGGCAGCGCCGGGCTTTGCCGAGCACCTGCGCGAGCCCGCCGAATTGGCCACATTGCCCGTGCTGGGAGCCGCCGAAGCCGATCGGCTGGTGCACTTTCGCTTGTTCGGGCCCAATGGCCAACAACAGGAAATCGCCCTGGAGCCACGCCTGGCGATTGACGATTTCGTCGTGCGTAACGCTGCCGTGCGCGCCGGGCTGGGCTTTACCGCTTTGCCCAGCATGTTCTGCGAGGAGGAGCTGGAACGTGGCGAGTTGGTGAAGCTGCTGCCGGATTGGTCATTGCCAGGCGGCTACCTGCAGGCGGTCTATCCTCATCGGCGTGGCTTGTTACCGGCCGTGCGGGCATGGATAGACCACCTGGCGGTGTCGTTCGAGGCGTGTGGGGAACGTTATGTCTAGGCAGACGATCAGCGAAGACCAGGTGGCGGCGTTCTGCCTGAGCCTGCCGGGTGCGCGGGAAGACTACAAATGGGGCGGTGTCCGGGTGTTCTCCGTAGCCGGCAACAAGATGTTCGCGGTGCTCGACCTGGCTGGCGCCGGGTTGTCGTTCAAGGTGGCCGATGAGTTGTTCCTGGGCTATTGCGACCGGCCGGGTGTGCGGCCCGCTCCCTATCTGGCACGGGCGAAATGGATCAGCATGGCGCCACCCTACCCGATGGGCCGTGAAGAACTGTGCGACTTGCTCCAGCGTTCGCACCAACTGGTGGTGCGGCGGCTGCCAAGACGTTTGCAGGCAGGCCTGCTGGGCTGATCAGTTGAAAGGCAGGAAACGGCTGCCCAGGAACAGGTAGTCGAGCCAGAACACCTGGTGCAGCAGCACGATGCCCCAGCACACCAGCTGGTAGGACCATTTGCGCGTCTTGTGGCGGAACAGTTGCTGAGCGACCAGGGCGCCGGGCCAGCCCCCCAGCAATTCGCTGGCATGCAGGACCTTTTCTGGTGTGCGCCAGGCATCGCCCTGGGCCTGGCGCTTGTCCTGCCAGTACAGCAGCAGGCTGATCAGGCTGACTAGCGGGTACATCGCCAGGGGTACCCAGTTCTGCCCGTTCCAGCCCATCTTCGCCGCGCCAAGCCCTGGCAACAGACACAGCACGGCCAGCAGCAGCAACTTGATGCGCGCATTGCGCACGCTCTGCGTGTGTCCAGCGCCGCGTGGCGCCGTGTGCTGTGCCCGCGCCATGTCAGCTGTGTGCCGTCGCCCAGTCGACCCAGCCGAACTGCCAGGTCGCCAGGATCAGCAAACCAAAGACGATGCGGTACCAGGCAAAGGCCGCGTAGCTGTGGTTGGCGATGAACTTCAGCAGCGCCCGCACAGCAATCATGGCGAAGATGAACGAGGTCACGAAACCGATGGCGAAAACCGGCAGGTCGCTTGGTTCGAACAGGTGGCGGTACTTGTAGCCCGAATACACCGCTGCGCCGACCATGGTCGGCATTGCCAGGAAGAAGGAGAACTCGGTGGCTGCCTTGCGCGACAGGCCAAACAACAGGCCGCCGATGATGGTGGAACCCGAGCGCGAGGTACCCGGGATCATCGCCAGGCACTGCACGAAGCCAATCTTCAAGGCGTGGGTCCAGCGCATGTCGTCGACATGGTCGACCGCTACGGTGTGCTGGCGACGCTCAGCCCAGAGCATGATCACGCCGCCGATCACCAGCGCCGTCGCCACGGTGATCGGATTGAACAGGTATTCGTGAATCAGGTCGGCGAACAGTACACCCAACACCACTGCCGGCATGAACGCCAGCAGCAGGTTACCGGTAAAGCGCCGGGCCTTAGGCTGGTTGGCCAGGCCGAACACCACTTCGAGAATCTTGCTGCGGAACTCCCACACGACCGCCAGGATCGCCGCCAACTGAATAATGATGTTGAACGCCATGGCCCGTTCGCCACCAAACCCGATGAGATCGGCGACGATGATCTGGTGACCGGTACTGGAAATCGGCAGGAACTCCGTGAGCCCCTCGACCACACCTAAGATGATTGCCTGGAAGGCATTCCAAAAATCCATCATTCCCCCGAGGAAGCACTGCTGCTTGCAGGCCCCTTATTCTTGATTTGCTTGTGGTTGCCGCACGCGGCGCGGCCTTTTTACAGCGACTTCTGGGACCTACGCCAGTGGAAAAGTTCACCTTGGCTAAAGGTTTCATCTTGCCCGGCCGAGATCCTATCAAAGCGGCGAGGCAAAGGCGCGCTCAGCCTGTGGCAGAGTAGCCAATAACTAGCACTTAGCCATTAGTCGAGTGCCTGCCGTCTGCAAAGCATGCTTGGATGCACCTGAATAAGAAGAACAATGCAGGAGAGTTTTCGATGAAGGCATTGCGGTCGATGTCGATCAGCCGTCGGTTATGGCTGATTCTGGTGGTTGCGGTGGGCATGCTGGTGATGCTCGGCCTGCTGATGCTGCGCCAGATCCATGGCGATCTGTACCAGGCCAAGGCGGAAAAAACCCGCCACGTGGTGCAGACCGCCGCTGGCGTACTGGCCTATTACCAAGGCCTGGAAGCCGCCGGTACGCTCAGCCGCGAGGCGGCCCAGCAGCAGGCCCTGCAAGTGGTGCGGGCGCTGCGCTACGACCAGAACGACTATTTCTGGATCAACGACCTGGGGCCGAAGATGATCATGCATCCTGCCAACCCCAAGCTCGATGGCCAGGACCTTTCCGCCATTCGCGACCCGGACGGCTTCGCAGTGTTCAACGAGATGGTGGCCCTCGCCCGCAGCCAGGGTGCCGGCCCGGTCGACTATCGATGGCCCAAGCCGGGCGCCAGCGAGCCGGTGGCCAAGACCTCCTATATCCAGCTGTTCGAGCCTTGGGGCTGGATCATCGGCTCCGGCGTCTACGTCGACGATGTGCAAGCCGAATTCGCCCGCCAGTTGCGTGATGCCTCATTGGTCGGCCTGGCCATCGCCGTGCTGATGGCCCTGGTGGTCATGCTGATTGCCCGCAGCATTGCCCGCCCCCTGCAGGAAGCGGTGCAGGCGATGGGCAACATCGCCAGCGGCGAAAGCGACCTGACCCGCCGCCTGGACACCCACGGGCATGACGAGATCACCCACCTGGGCCAGCACTTCAACCAGTTCAACGGCAAACTGCAAGGGGTAATCGGCCAGCTTCAGGGTGCCGCCCATGCCCTGGCGCAGTCGGCCGGGAATGTTGGCGACAACGCTGGCGCTGCTCAGCAGCACAGCGCCCAGCAGTCCTTGCAGATGGACCAGGTGGCGACGGCGGTCAACGAAGTCACCTATGCCGTGCAGGACGTGGCCAAGACCGCCGAACAGGCCGCCGCTGAGATGCGCGCCGCGCAGCAGCAGGTGGAACACGGCCAGCAGGCCATTCACGGCAGCCTGCAACAGATCGATCAGCTTTCGGCGACCATCGACCAGGCCGTGCAGGTGATCCGTGAGCTGGCCGGGCACAGCACGAAGATCGGCGGGGTGCTGGAAGTGATACGCGCCATCGCCGAACAGACCAACCTGCTGGCCCTCAACGCTGCCATCGAAGCCGCTCGCGCTGGCGAACAGGGCCGCGGCTTTGCCGTGGTTGCCGACGAGGTCCGCCTGCTGGCCCAACGTACCGCGCAGTCGACGGCCGAAATCCACACCATGATCGAGCACCTGCAAGGCCAGTCCGATGCTGCGGTCAAAGCCATCGATACCAGCAGCGAGGCCTCGCGCCAGACCGTGCACCAGGCCCGCGAGGCCGGCACCAGCCTCGTTGCCATCAGCCAGGCGCTGCATAACCTCACTGCGCTCAATGCGTCGATCGCCAGTGCCACCTTGCAGCAGTCCCACGTGGTCGAGGAGATCAACCGCAATGTGCTGGACACCGCCAGTTTGTCCCAGCAGACCGCCGATGCCGCGCGCCAGTCCAGCGACGCCGGCACGGCGCTTGGGCAGTTGAGCGAGGAGCTTGAACAACTACTGCGCCAATTCCGCGTCTGAACCGGGCGTGATCACCGGCCCGCCAGGCGGGCCGCTGCGGATTGCTCGCTACACCTGCTGCCCTGCACACGCTACAATCGGCGCCCTTTGCCAACCTGGGATCGCCGATGTCCGGCCTCGAACTCCTCGCCGCCGTGCTCGGCGTCACCGCCGTGTGGCTCACCGTCAAACAGAATGCCTGGTGCTGGCCGATCGGCCTGGTCATGGTGCTGATCTATGGCTGGCTGTTCTACGAAGTGAAGCTGTACTCGGGCATGCTGCTGCAGCTGGCCTACGCCGTGCTGCAGTTGTATGGCTGGTGGCAATGGAAGCGCCCGGACCGGGTCGAGGACGCTCGCCAGGTCTCGCGCCTGCCAACCCAGGCGTTGTTCGGCGGGTTGCTGGCAGGGCTGCTGCTGAGCGTGGCGCTCGGTGCGGCGATGGCAAGCTGGACCGATGCCGCCCTGCCCTGGCTGGATGCCACGCTGACCGGCTTCAGCCTGGTCGCGCAACTGTGGATGGCGCAAAAACGCGTGCAATGCTGGCCACTGTGGATCGTGGTGGATGTGGTCTATGTCGGCCAGTACCTGCACCAGCAGCTGTACTTCACGGCGGGTTTCTTTGCCGTACTGACCCTGATCGCGGTACGCGGCTGGCTGGAATGGCGCCGAGACCCGGCTGTGGCGCACGCATGAAGGTCTTGGTACTGTGCGGCCCCGAATCCAGCGGCAAAAGCTGGCTCAGCGGTGAAATCCAGGCGCATTTCGGCGGCATCGTGGTGGCCGAATACGTTCGCCACTTCATCGACCAGGAATGCCGCGACACCTGCTATGCCGATATCCCCACCATCGCCCGCGGCCAGCTGGCCTGGGAAGACCAGGCCCGCCAGCAGGCGCCTGAACTGCTGATCCTCGATACCCACCTGCTGAGCAACATGCTGTGGAGCCAGGCCCTGTTCGCCGCGTGCCCGCCCTGGCTGGAGCAGGCTTTGCTTGCCCGCCGCTACGACCTGCATCTGCTGCTCAGCCCGCAAGGCGTAGGCTGGGTCGACGATGGCCAGCGCAGCCAGCCAGCCCTTGCCGACCGCCAGGTGTTTTTCGACGACAGCCGTCGCTGGCTGGAGCGCCACGGGCAAGCGCTGCAGATCATTGAAGGCGACTGGCAGCAACGCAGCGCCGCGGCCCTGTTGGCGGTTCAGCGCCTGCTGCAAGGGAAAACCCCGCTTTGCCCCACCGAGTGTTAATCCCATGACACACCCGGCTGAGGCCAAGCCCCTGTTTCTGCGGGCTCAAAGCCATTCATGGGGGTAGTGTCAAGGCTGTGAAACATTCGTGAAAAAGGCCCCTCGGGTAACGCGAATGCTGGGCCAAACGCCCGTTCGCTGAAAATCTGTCTCAGCACTGATACAGCACATTCACCGTGAGTTGAGGCAGTGCGCTCAACATACTGATTTTCATCGAAAATCTAAAACCGGCACGGCTTTCGCTCTCTCCTTCGCACCGCTGAACAAGACCAGCGCTCGAAGAAGGAGTCGCCGTCATGGGGAAACTGGATAAAGGCATTTTTCGCCTGTTGCTGGTCGGTTGTGCACTGGGTTCGGCGCTCTGCGTGCAGGCTGATAACGGCATCATCGTGATCACCCGCGATGTGCAGCCGCGCATGGCCATTCGCGCCCCTCTGGCGCCCGACCCCTACCCCACTACCGCCAATGCCAACCCCTCCGCGCAAGTGCTCAAGCAGACCAACGAACTGAGCGATGGCGACTTCGCCAGCATCACCAGCGGCACGGGCATTTCCTCCTTGATCACCCAACAGACCGGCAACCTTGGCGGCCACATCGGCAACCAGACGCAGTTGACCAACCAGGCTGCTGGCCGCGGGACGGGTTCGGGCAATGGCATATCCAACATGGTCAACTCAAGCGTACAGCGCGGTCTTGCCCCACTGCAGATCCTCACGGGAGGTAAATGAGATGAGGCAGACGCTGTTTCTCCTGGCCCTGTTGAGTAGTGCCTCGGCGCTGGCGCAAGCACCCATACCTTCGCCGGTTCCGGTGCTCAACGACGCCAGCATCGACAATTCCGGCGCACAGTACCAAGGCAACTTCAGCGTCAATCAGGCCGCCGGCGATGGCCAGCAACAAGCCAACGCACGGGCAATAGCCACCGGCCACGAGGCCAATGCGAGCACGCAGATCCGCCAGCGCCAGTTGTCCATCGTCGACCCCAACATGGGCGCCAGTGCCAGCATCCAGGGCAATGCCTTCAGCCACGGCAGCGGCGCACTGGGCGTCAACCAGAGTGCGGGGGCCGCAACCCAGCAGGCCAACGCCCTGCGCATCAGCATCAGTACACAACCGCAAAGCATCGATGACAGCGTCCTGCTGCAACAGAACGTGGCGCTGATCAACAGCTCCGATCCATCTGATACCTCACCCGGCTATCGCCATGTCACCACCGGTGACCAGGCATTCACCGGTAGCCGCGGGGTCATCCAGCTGAATCAGAGCGCCGGGGTGGGTAACCAGACGGCAAACACCCTGAGCGTGAGGGTCGCTAACTGACCCGGAAGGTACAGGTAAGAACAACACTTAACCTAAAGACGGAGAAACACCATGAAACCCTCGATGGCAATCAAGCCTCTGGTTTTCGCAATTGCTGCGGTCATGGCTGTTGCTGCACAAGCGGATCAGAATAATCGTCGCGGACACGACAATCACAATAACCACCACCGGCAAATGGACAGGGCTGTGTTCACCAGCGCTTCTGCTGAAGCCACTGACTCTCAGAGAAGCACTGGCAACACCATCCACAACGAAGGCACCATCAACGCAGCAGAGATGAGCAGCTCGGGAGCTGGCGCCAGCGGCAACGTGGGTGTCAACGTGGCAGCAGGTAACGGCAACCAGCAAGACAACGCCGCTGCCATCGCCAACACGTCTTCCAACAATGCCGACATTGACAACAGCTTCGTCTTCGGCACCTCCACCGCAAACGCTGAAGTGACCCAGCGCAGCAGCAACAACACCGTCCACAACTGGTCGACCCAGAGCTCCGCCGTCATGAGTGGCTCGGCTGATGGCAGCAGTGGCAACATTGGTATCAACATTGCTGGCGGCGACCTGAACCAGCAGAAAAATACCATGGCAATCGCCAACAACGCCGCGCCTATCGGCAACTCCACCGCGACCGCCTCGGCCGACCAGAACGGCCCTGGCCTGACGGTGGATAACCGTGCCGATCGCACCTACCGTGTCGATACGCTGAGCCTGACGACTTCCTCGAGTGGTTCGGCCTCGCGTAGCGGGTCGTTCGATGCCAGCGTCGACAAGAGCTCCAGCTCAAGCTACAGCGCGTCGGGTAGCCAGAGCGCCAGCGCCAGCGGTTCGAAGAGCAGCAGCTCCAGCGGTTCGACCAGCATGACCGCCAGCGGCTCCAACAGCAGCAGCGCCAGCGGCAGCAACAGTTCGACCGCCAGCGGCTCCAATAACTGGGCTGCAAACGGCTCTTCCAGCCGCGACCACAGCTCTTCTTCCAACACCACGGTCAGCGCATCGCTCGATGCCAGTGCCAATGGCAGCGCTTCGTCGTCGCAAACCTTCGGCAACTCCACGCGCTCGCGCAGTTCGGACTTCGACGCATCGCTCAGCGCCTCGCTGGATGCATCGGTCGACAAGTCGCATCAGTCGTCCAGCAATTCGTCGTTCGACAAGTCGCTGAGCTCCTCTTTCGACAGAGCCTACGACTCTTCGTATGACCGCAGTCACGACTCGTCCTACGACAAGTCTCGCAATACTTCCTACGAAAAGGCCAATGCATCCGCATGGGAAAAAGCCAGTGCCTCGGCCTACGAGAAAGCCGGCGAGAAAGCGTCGCAATCGTCGGACAGCATCTCGAAGAGCTTCAGCGAGTCTAGCGAGTATGCCCTGAGCAACACTGTGTCGTTCCAGGTACTGACCCCGACCGGCTGGGCCAACCCTGTGACCAACACCGCTACCCTGAGTGGTTCGGTGAACGGTGGCAGCGGCAACCTGGGCGTGAACGTGGCAGCGGGTGTAGGCAACCAGCAGAGCAACTCGCTGGCCATCTCCAACACCTCGATGTAACCACTGCGGTCTGGAGGCTCCCTTCGGGGAGCCTCTTTCTAACAAGAAAAAGGCAGGGGGCGTCGAACATGCGCATTTTCGCCTTGGCAGTTCTGTTGTGCATCGCCAGTGTAGGCGAAGCCTCGCAGATGCCGTTGTCCGTACTGCCGGGTGGTGCGGTGATCTACAAACCGGTCCAGAGCATCCGCGAGCGCAAGTTCGCCGACCTGGTCCAGCAGAAAACCGACTTCAGCTGTGGCGCAGCTTCGCTGGCGACCATCCTGCGCCAGGCCTACTGGCTGGACGTGGATGAAAACCAGGTTATCGAGGGCATGCTCGCCCATGCCAACGAGGATCTGGTCCGTACCCAAGGTTTTTCCATGCTCGACATGAAGAAATATGTGGAAAGCCTGGGCATGCGTGCACGCGGCTACAAGGTAGCCCCCGATACGCTGCACAGCATCCGCATTCCGGTGGTCGTGTTGATGGACATCCGCGGCTACAAGCACTTCGTGGTGATGCAGAAGGTCGACAGAGGCTGGGTGTACATCGGTGATCCGGTGTTGGGCCACAAACGCTTCAAGCTCGACGATTTCATCAAAGGCTGGAACGGCATCATCTTCGCCGTCATCGGCAAAGGCTATGACAAGAACAACATCCTGCTCGACCCACCGCTGCCGCTGAGCGCGAAGAACCGCGTCAGCAATTTCACGCCGGTGCCAGACGCGGAGTTGATGGACTTCGGTTTCATTCAAAGCGACTTCTTCTAATGACCTTCTTTCAATGAAGTAGGGCAAGACGCTCTGGGAGCATTCCATGAAGACTTCCCTGTGGCTGGCAGTGATCTGCCTGGCCGCCAGCCTGCCAACCCAGGCAGAAACGTTCAAACCGATCGAACTGAAGGATCAGGAACTGGCCAGCCTGCGAGGGCGTTATGTGATGCCTGGGCGGATCGTGAGCTTTGGCGTGGTCATGACCAGCACCTGGCAGAACGCCAACGGTGAAGTGATTGGCGCGACTTCGGCAATGCAGATTCAGCAATCGACCATCAAGCCGCAGTTCTATGTTTCGATGATCGATGAAAAAGGCACTGGCAGCTCGCAGGGCAACAGCACCGGAACCGGCACGGTCAGCGGCGGCAGCGGCCTCAACACGACCCAGGGCGTGACCCAGGTGGTCCGTGCCGCGGGTGACTTCAACGCGGCCAACAACAATGTCGACATCAACGTCACCAAGGGTAATCAAGCGCCAGCCGGTCAGCCGCAGGGCCAGGCGCTGGCTGCAGGCTCCACGCTGAGCGGGAGCAACGGCGCAGGTTCGTTGAGCGTGTCGTCCACCAGCAGTGGCGTGCAGATGAATATCGTCGCCAACGGCAACCAGGGTAATTCAATGCAAAGCCTGGGCCAGGGTGGGCTGATGCAGAACACCACCCTGCTGGGCGCCAGCAACCGTGTAAGCAACTTGACATCACTCAATGTCGTGCTCCGCGACAGCCCGCCAATGGCAGGTTCCGTGAGCGCCAATCTTGAGCAGCTTAAAGGCCTTCGCAATCTCGGATACTGAACTACGCTCATGTCTCATCGTATGTAGTCAGAAGGGACGGCTAATCCATGCACCGTTTGTCGACGTTCAGAGCTATCGTTTGTATTTCAACATTGGCCCCGGCCACTCTGCTGCAAGCGGCAACCGACCCTCAGGTCGAAGCACTCAAACAGGAACTGATTGCGCTGAAACAGCGCTACGAGGCCCAACAGAACGCATTGATGGTGCTAGAACAACGGCTCAAGCAGGTCGAGGAGGCCCCCGCACAGCCGCAACCGAAGCGCCTGACCAAGTCCCCCGCACAGGGGGTGAAAGGCGGCCAGACCGTGGCCACCGGCACGCCGGGCAGCAGCGGCGCCTCTTATGGGCAGTCACTGCAGGACAACTCGGAGCCGGCGCAGAGCGTGTCCAACCTGTATGACGAAGCCAGTGGCTTCTTCGGTGGCGGCAAGTTCAGCGTCGAAACCGGGCTGACCTACACCCACTACGACACCCGCGCCCTGGTGCTCAACGGGTTCCTGGCGCTGGACTCGATCTTCCTCGGCAACATCAACATCGACCGCATCAAGGCGGACAACTGGACCCTGGACCTGACGGCGCGCTACAACGTCGACCAGCGTTGGCAGTTCGACATCAACGTGCCCATCGTCTACCGCGATTCCACCTACTCGTCCGGTGGTGCAGGCGGGGCTGCCGGGGTCACGTCCGACGCTTCGGTCACCCGCGACCCGACCATCGGCGACGTCAACTTCGGTATCGCCTACAAATTCCTCGATGAGAACGAGACCTGGCCGGATGCCGTTGCCACCTTGCGCGTGAAGGCGCCAACCGGCAAGGACCCGTACGGCATCAAGCTGCAGCAGGTGGCGGGCAACGACAACCTGTCGGTGCCTGAGGACCTGCCGACCGGCAACGGTGTGTGGGCCATCACGCCTGGCATCTCGCTGGTCAAGACCTTCGACCCCGCCGTGCTGTTCGGTAGCCTGTCGTACACCTACAACATGCAGGACTCGTTCAGCGACATAAGCCCGCAGGTGAACACCAAGGTGCCGGGTGACGTGAAACTCGGTGACTCCTGGCAGATCGGCGGTGGTATTGCCTTTGCTCTTAACGAGAAGATGAGCATGTCGTTCTCGGTCACCGATCAATTCGCCCGCAAGAGCAAGATCAAGCCCGACGGCAGCGATTGGCAGTCGATCACCAACAGCGACTACAACGCGGCCAACTTCAACGTCGGCCTGACCTTTGCTGCCTCCAACAACCTGACGATCGTGCCGAACCTGTCGATTGGCCTCACAGACGATGCACCGGACTTTTCCTTCAGCCTGAAGTTCCCGTATTACTTCTGACATCCGGGGCGCATCGCGCCCCAATTGGTTACCAACCTTGTAGCCAAAGGCTTTCCGGGAATCGGCCTGTTATCATCGCGCACATATTTGTGACGATTTCATGGCAAAAAGGAAAGTTTTCGTGAAGAACCTGCAAGGCCCACCACGCACCCGGCTGCTTGCCCTGGCAACACTGGTACTGGTGATTCCCCTGGTCGTGCGCGCCCTGCTGGGCTGGTCCAGCCCGTATGGCTATCTGTCGGACCTGGCGCTAGGTAGTCTGCTGGTGCTGCTGTTGCAGCGCCGCGCATGGTGGCTGGCGCTGCCGGTTCTGCTGGCCTGGGCCGCGCTGTGGGTGGCTTCGGCCGAGCTGGTCAGCGCCGTGGGCAGGCTGCCGACCAGTGCCGACCTGAGCTATCTGTTCGACCCGCAATTCATGGAAAACTCCACCGGCGGCGGTCTGGCCCATGCCTGGCTGCCCCTGTTGCTCGCGGGCGGCCTGCTGGTCTGGCTGGGGAGCGCCTGGCGCAGCCGCAGGCAGCCGGGTGCGAAGTTCACGCGCAAGGCCTGGGCCATCCCGGCGCTGTTGTTCGCTGCACACTGGGGCAGCCAGCACCTGGCGCCCAGTGACGCTGATCAGTGGCGCCAGTACACGCTTGCTCATCAGCTGCTGTCTGCGGCCGTCGGCGACCTGGAGCGTCACGCCCAGCACTGGGCCGGTCGGGCTCCCGCCGTCACGCCGTTGCCAAGTGCCGGCCTGACCCAGCATGACCTGAGCGGGCAAAAGCTGCTGGCCGCACCAGGTCGTGCCCGAAACCTCTTGGTGATCACCCTCGAAGGCATCCCCGGCGCTTATGTGCGCCCCAACCGCCAGGCCTTGCACAGCCGCTTCGATGAAGACCTGATGCCCAAGCTCAGCCACTGGGCGGAACGAGGCATGAACACCCCGGACTACGTATTGCATACGCACCAGACTATTCGCGGCTTGTACGCGATGCTGTGTGGCGACTATGACAAGCTGGCCAACGGCACACCGAAGGGGGTCGAACTCCTCACCCAGCAGCAGCGCAACCAGGCCTGCCTGCCAGCACAGCTGCGCCAGGCAGGCTTCACCACCCACTACCTGCAAGGCGCGGGCCTGCGCTTCATGGCCAAGGACCGGATCATGCCGCATATCGGCTTCGACTCGGTGCACGGGCTGGAGTGGTTCAGCAACAAGAACTACCTGGAATTCCCGTGGGGCAAGGACGATCGGGCCTTCTTCGAAGGGGCCCTGGATTATGTCGGCCAGTTGCGCCAGCAAGACCGCCCATGGATGCTCACCTTGCTCACCGTGGGTACTCACCAGCCCTACTCCGCTCCCGACGATTACCTGCAGCGCTACGACACCGCCAAGCAAGCGGCGGTTGCCTACCTCGACGATGCTATCGGTGCCTTCCTCGACAACCTCGAACGTCAGGGCGTGCTCAAGGACACATTGGTAGTGGTGACCTCTGACGAATCCCACGGTATCGATGGCGTGCGTCTGGCCTCGTCCTGGGGCTTCAACCTGACCCTGGCACCGGAGCAGGCGCAACTGCCGCGCATCAAGACCGGTACCTACGGCCACATCGACCTGGCCACGTCGCTGCTCGACTACTTTGCCCTGCCGATCCCGGTCGCCCTTGGCGGGCGCTCGCTGTACCGCGATTACGACAGTAGCCGGGAGATGATTTCCTACACCAACGGCATGCTGCGCTACGACGATGGCAAGGGCGTTTTCACCGAGTGCGATTTCCAGCAGCGTTGCCGCCGCTATGACAGCCCAGGCTTCATCGCTGACAAGGCCCGCTACCTCGGCCCTGGCGACAGCACCCTGGGTCTACAGATTGGCGCGCTGGCCGGCGTGCTCGACCAGTCGCTTTTGCAGACGCCGCTCAACCTGCGTTATCAGTTCGGCGGCCCGTCCGCCATTCAGTTGCAGGCGCGCATACGCGACGACTGGGCTGACAACCTGATCGGCGCGCAGTACCTGGAAATGCCCGAAGGCTCGCACACCCGGGTGCGGGTCAAGGTGCGTTCGCTGGACCGGCAGCACGCGGCCTACATTCAGCTCAAGGCCAAGGAGTTGGAACAGGATGTGCCGCTGGGGTTGCCCGAAGAGATCCGGGTGACGGCCGACGAACCCCTGGAAATCGAGTTCGGGTTCGATAATCCGACGATGCGCAAGGCGTTTTCCTTCCACCTGCTCGGCTACGGCGGCGGCGAGGTCGAGATCAGTGACTTCAGCGTGATCACCGCGCTACCTGGCGAGGAAGAGCCGCTGGAAGACTTGTCTGACGGGCATATCGCCCAATCCAGCTGATCAACGAATCTGGTGCTTGTGCAGCAGCCGGTAGAACGTTGGCCGTGATACACCAAGCACCTTCGCCGCAATGCTCATGTTATTGCTGTGCCGGTCCAGCACATCGCACAACGCCTGGCGCTCGGCCCGGTGCTTGTAGTCTTCCAGCGTGCCCAGCGGCTGCTCTTCCTGCTCCAGGCCCTGCAGGCCAAGGTCCTGGGCCTCGATCTGGCGCCCTTCGGCGAGCACCAGCCCGCGCCTGACCCGGTTGGCCAGTTCACGGACATTGCCCGGCCAGTTGTGGCGCCCCATCGCTGCCAGCGCATGGTCGCTGAATGAGCGGGGCCTGCGGCCTGTTTCCAGGCTGTAGAAGTGGGAAAAATGATTGGCCAGCATCGACAGATCGCCATGCCGGTCACGCAGCGGCGCTGTCACCACTTGCAACACGTTGAGCCGGTAGTAGAGGTCTTCACGAAAGCGCCCTTGTTCGATGGCCTTTTCAAGGTCAACGTGGGTTGCCGCCAGTACCCGCACGTCGACCGGTATCGGCTGGCTTCCACCTACCCGCTCGATGTGTTTTTCCTGCAGAAAACGCAGCAAGTTGGCCTGAAGCTCCAGGGGCAGATCGCCGATTTCATCGAGGAACAAGGTGCCACCATGGGCTGCCTCGATCCGCCCGACCTTGCGTTGATGGGCACCGGTAAAGGCCCCTTTCTCGTGACCGAACAACTCGGACTGGATGAGGTTTTCAGGGATCGCCCCGCAGTTGATGGCGATGAACGGCATTTCGCTGCGCTGGGATTGCCGATGCAGTGTCCGCGCCACCAGCTCCTTGCCGGTGCCGCTCTCGCCGCGGATCAGCACAGGCGATTCGGTAGGCGCCAACTTGCCGAGCAATTTGCGCAACTCAAGGATCGGCCGGCTGTCGCCGAGCAGTTCATGCTCCAGCCCATCCACCCTCACCGTGCCCTTGCCGCGCAGGCGGGCCATGCCGAATGCTCGCCCCAATGTCACCAGCACGCGGGAGTAATCGAACGGCAAGGTGTGAAAATCGAAGAACCATTCGCAGACAAAGTCACCGACGTTCTGCATACGCAACTGCTCGGCGTTGAGCACGGCAATCCACTCGGTGTTGCTGCGCTTGATCATGTCCTTGACCGCGTCCGGATGCCGCAAGTGCGAGGCCTGCAGGCGCAACACCCCGATATCACAACGGTGCTCAAGGGCCTGGTCCAGGCCACAACTGTGAACCTCCCAGCCGGCACTCTCCAAGCCGGGTAGCAGACGGTGACAATCGTCGCAGGGGTCGACGATGAGCAAGCGACGCAGGGCGGCAGTCTCGTGCATGACCGTTCCTTGGCGCCAATTGTTGGTTTTTTTCGTTAAAACAGTAAGTTGCGGCGCCGAATTAACAGTAGCAACGAACTTGACGCTGCCCACGACCGTTTGTCTGCCGGATTCTGACGAAGCAAACCGGCTCGGGAATTTTTCATATTCATTGGCGTCACAGCGGCGCCGGGAAACAAAAAATCTGTAACCGGCAAAAATTTTACATGCGCTGTGTGACTCCACCCCTAACTTGGAGCATCAGTACGAGTAACCCCGCGCTGCGGATCGCAATAACACCTGAAGCGACGTAGCAGTTACGCGGACCTCACTTCGCTGTTTGGGACCATAGAGAGACCGAACCATGAATGCACCGCTCCGTGTCAACGAGGCACTGCTGATTGCCGACCACGCATTCGAACCCTTCCAGTGCGTTGCCTGGGATGCGCCCAACGGTACAGGCGAACTGAGCCTTGCGGTGATCGACCGGACCAGCACCCGTATCGGCAGCAAACAAGTATCGTCGCGTATCTATTCGGACCCTGCACAGTGGGCCAGCCTGATCGAGGAAGTCCGCGCCGAACTGTCCCAGAAAGGTTACGATCTGCAACCTTGGTCAATGCCGAAATAATCGCGTTGCGCCTTTGCAAGTGCGTGCCCGGCACGCACTTGAGCAACTTAGCGATAGCCTGCCAGGCAACTTTCTTATTGCGACATAGTGTCGCGCCCATCCCGCCCCACCTTATTCACTGCTTTACCTTGAATTGCTCAAGATGCTGATAGACGGCTTGTAATTGCGTGGCCAACTGGTGCGCCCGGCCAAGGCGAACTGGCGCCAATTCCATGTCAACCAGCACCGTTGCGCAAGGCATGGGCTGCACGCCATTGCAACGCTGCAGGCGACCATCGGTGAATACCAGGCAGCGCTGCAACTCGTGGGGATGGGCTTTGTGCCGGGCCTGCAACCAGCGCCTGGCCTGATCGAGCGCTGCGATCAAAGGCGTGCCGCCGCCAGCCCCGAGGGCCTGCAGCCAAGGCTGCAGGCTTGCCGACGCCTTCAGGCCATGACGCTGCCACTGTGGAGCGCCACCGCTGACCGTGAGCAGCGCAAGGCGGGCGCGTTGCCGATAGGCCTGGTCGAACAACTCGGCGAGCAGGCCTTTGCACTGCGCCAGCGCCTGGTGGCGCCGGGTGGAAGCCGATGCATCGACGATCACCAGCCACAGTTCATTGGCCTGCGCCTGGCGCTGCTGCCAGCAAAGGTCCTGGCGCAACCGTGGGCGGCCCTTGAGCAAGGTCGGCAGCCAGGCCACCCGGCCAGAGGAGGCTGCACGGCTGCGGCCTCGGCTGGCACCTGGCAGTTTTCCGGCACGAGGCATGGCATCCGCCAGCTGCAAATCTGGTTGGCGGATGCTCAGGGCTTTTTTGCCCAGTTCGGCACCTCTCGCCGTGCGCCGCTGCTCACCGGTTGCGCCGGCAGTGCGCCCCAATCGCCCTGGCCACCCTCGCCTTGCCTGTCGCGGCCATCCGCTGCACCGGGCGGCGCAGAGGCTGGCACCTCGGCTGGCGTGCGCCGGCGATGGCGCAAGGCGAATTCGGCCACGGCGTCGACATCCCCCTCCTCGATCGCCTGCCCACCGCGCCAGGCACAATGCGCACGGGCAGCTCGCAGCCAGACCAGATCGGCACGCAGGCCATCGACGCCAGCGGCGAAACAACGCTCGGTGATCCAGGCCAGGGCCTGATCGTCCAGGGCAATCGCCGCCAGCCCCTGGCGCGCCGCCTGGCAGCGCTCGCGCAGTAGCGCCTGGGCACTGGCCCACTGCTCGCAGAATGCCTGCGGGTCGCTGTCGAACGCCAGCCGCCGACGGATGATCTGCTGGCGTGCCTCTGGAGCCGGCAGGCCATCGAGCGCCACATTGAGGCCGAAGCGGTCGAGCAATTGCGGACGCAACTCGCCTTCCTCGGGGTTCATGGTGCCGATCAGCACGAAACGGGCACTGTGCCGATGGGAAATACCATCGCGTTCGATGCGGTTGGTACCACTGGCAGCCACATCCAGCAGCAGGTCGACCAGGGTATCGGGCAGCAGGTTGACTTCATCGACATACAACACGCCACCATCGGCATGGGCCAGCACACCGGGGCTAAACTGCGCCTTGCCCTGGCCAAGTGCAGCATCCAGGTCCAGCGTCCCTATCAAACGCTCTTCACTTGCGCCCAACGGCAAGGTCACGAACGGGCCCTCGCCCAGCAGGTCGGCCAGGCCACGCGCCAAGGTACTCTTGGCCATGCCGCGCGGGCCTTCGATGAGCACGCCGCCGATCTTCGGGTCGATGGCGGTGAGGCACAGGGCCAGTTTGAGGTCCTCGGCGCCGACCACGGCCGCCAGTGGGAATTGCACGGGTTCACTCATTTCAAGGCTGTTCCTCGCCGTCGAGCAACTGTTCCTCAAGTGCCTCGCGATAGTCACCGGGGGCTTCCCAAAGCCCGCGCTGCTGGGCTTCCAGCAAGCGTTCGGTGAGGTCGCGCAGCGCCTCGGGGTTGTGCTCGCGCATGAAGTCGCGGGTCGCCGGGTCGAGCACGTAGGCATCGGCCAGCGACTGGTAATGATGGTCATCGATCAGGTGCGTGGTGGCGTCAAAGGCGAACAGGTTGTCGACGGTCGCGGCCAGCTCGAACGCACCCTTGTAGCCATGGCGTTTCGCCCCGTCGATCCACTTCGGGTTCAGGGCGCGGGCACGGATCACGCGGTTCAGCTCTTCCTTCAAGGTACGGATCCGCGGCCGGTCGACCTGGCTGTGATCGCCGTGATAACTGGCCACTGCCCCACCGGACAAGGTCTCCGACGCGGCCAGCATGCCGCCCTGGAACTGGTAGTAATCGTTGGAATCAAGCAGGTCGTGCTCGTGGTTGTCCTGGTTCTGCAACACCGCCTGCACCTGGCCCAGGCGCCGGGCGAACTGAGCGCGCGCCGGGGTGCCTTCATCGCGGCCACCGTAGGCATAGCCACCATGATTGAGGTATACCTCGGCGAGGTCTTCGCGGCTGTGCCACAGGCGGCCGTCGATGGCGTTCTGCACGCCGGCACCGTAGGCGCCTGGTTTGGCCCCGAACACCCGCCATCCCGCCTGGCGCGCCGCCTGTTCGGCATCCACGCCCTGCGCCTGCAGGCTGGCGCGTTCGTTGCGCACCCGTGCGGCCAGGGGGTTCAGGTCGTCCGGCTCGTCCAGTGCCGCCACTGCCTGCACCGCCGCATCGAACAGGCGGATCAGGTTGCCGAAGGCATCGCGGAAGAAGCCCGAGACGCGCAGCGTCACGTCCACCCGTGGGCGGTCGAGCAGGCTCAGTGGCAGGATCTCGAAGTCGTCGACGCGCTGGCTGCCGGTAGCCCACACCGGGCGCACCCCCATCAATGCCATGGCCTGGGCGATGTCGTCGCCACCGGTGCGCATGGTCGCCGTGCCCCACACCGACAAGCCCAGCTGGCGCAGATGGTCGCCATGGTCCTGCAGGTGCCGTTCGAGGATCAGGTTGGCCGAGGCGAACCCCAGGCGCCAGGCGGTGGTGGTGGGCAGGTTGCGCACATCGACGGTGTAGAAGTTGCGCCCGGTGGGCAGTACATCCAGGCGGCCGCGGCTGGGTGCACCGCTGGGACCGGCCGGTACGAAACGCCCGCACAGCGCGGCCAGCAGCCCATTGATCTCCGCAGCGCCGCACGCATCCAGGTCAGGGGCGACCTGCTCGCGCAGGGCGTCCAGCACGTCGTGCACTGGCTGCCATTGCGGTTGTTCGGGCAGCTGCGCCGGCCCTTCCAGGGCCTGTTCGATGATGCGCAAGGCAAGCAACTCAAGGCGCTCGCGGGTATCGCCAGCAGTGCGCCAAGCGCCCGCTTGCACGGCCTGCAGCATCGCCGGGCGTGGCCCTGACCAGGCCTCGCCAAGGTCGCAGTCGAGGGGATCGAAGCCCGGCGTCAGTGCCTTGGCCAGGGTCCGCAGCAAGCTGGCATTGCCACCGCGACCATCGCCCCGCTCCACGCGCAGCAAAGCCAGCAAGGTATCGAGGCGCAGGCGCGCCTGCGGCGACTGACCGAATACATGCAGGCCATCGCGGATCTGCGATTCCTTCAGGTCGCACAGGTAGGTATCCAGGCGCGGCAACCACACCGCGGCATCGTCCAGCTGGCCCTCCAGCTGCAACTCACGGTCGATATGGTTGGCCTTGACCAGCTCGAGTATGTCGCGCTGCAGCTCTCGTGCACGCCGTGGGTCGAGCAGCTGGGCTTCGTAGAATTCGTCCGCCAGCTGCTCCAGATGACGCAGCGGGCCGTAGGTTTCGGCGCGGGTCAGCGGCGGCATCAGGTGATCGATGATCACCGCCTGGGTCCGGCGCTTGGCCTGGGCGCCTTCGCCCGGGTCGTTGACGATGAACGGGTAGATATTCGGCAGCGGGCCGAGCAGCGCGTCCGGCCAGCAGTGTGCGGACAGGCCGACGCCCTTGCCGGGCAGCCACTCCAGGTTGCCGTGCTTGCCGACGTGGATCACGGCATCGGCAGCAAAGGCATGACGCAACCAGAAGTGAAACGCCAGGTAACCATGCGGTGGCACCAGGTCCGGGTCGTGGTACACCGCGCTGGGGTCGACCTGGTAGCCGCGCGCTGGCTGGATACCGACGAAGGTCAGGCCAAAGCGCAGGCCGGCGACCATCAGGCGGCCAGCGCGGTACATCGGGTCTTGCTCGGGCGGCCCCCAGCGCTCCAGCACGGCCTGGCGATTAACCTCTGGCAGGCGTGCGAAGGCCGCGTGGTAGTCCGCCAGGCTCAGGCTCTGGGCGCACGGGCGTTGGTCGAGGTGTTCAAGGTCGTTGGTCACCCCGCCCAGCAGCTGATGAATCAGTTGCGTGCCGCTGCCTGGCAGCTCTGCAAGCGGATAACCTTCGGCCTGCAGTGCCTTGAGGATGTTGAGGGCAGCAGCCGGGGTATCCAGGCCGACGCCATTGCCGATGCGGCCATCGCGGGTCGGGTAGTTGGCCAGCACCAGGGCCACGCGCTTTTGCCCATTGGGCAGGCGCGCCAGTTCTACCCAACGCCGTGCCAGCTCGGCGACAAAGTCCATACGCTCGGGGTGGGCACGGTAACAGACCACATCGGACTGGCTGCGCTCGCTGCGCCAGGCCATGTCCTTGAAACTGACCGGTCGGGTGATGATGCGCCCGTCCAGT
The DNA here is from genome assembly GCF_002759075.1 of Pseudomonas sp. 382. NCBI lineage: Bacteria > Pseudomonadati > Pseudomonadota > Gammaproteobacteria > Pseudomonadales > Pseudomonadaceae > Pseudomonas > Pseudomonas sp. 382. The sequence continues at coordinate 549,540 of NZ_PEMX01000001.1, read as the reverse complement.
TCGGGCAAGGCGATGTGCATGGCCAGGTCGCGGGCACCCAGGCCCTGCTCGCTGGCCTCCCAGCCGGGCTGGTTGTCCTGCGCACAGATGGCCTGCAACACCGGGATATCACGACGGAACGGGCGCAGGTTGGGCCGTTCCGGGCTGGAAAGGGCAAAGCCGGTGGTGTTGATCAACACCTCGGCCCCCACTTCGTCCAGCCAGGCTTCGACCTGCTCCAGGCAGGCACTTTCCTTGAGGCTCGCCACCGCGATGGGCAGCGGGTTGAGGCCGGCGGCCTGCAAGCGCTCGCAGAACACGTCAATGAATGTGGTGTTGGCAGCCTGCAGGTGAGAACGATAGAACAGTAGCGGTGCCACCGGATGCTCACTGTTCCAGTGGCTGTACCAGTCTTCGAGCCGTGCGCCGGGTAGGCTCGGGTGATACACCGAAGTGCGCGGCAAAGGCTGCGGTTCGTCACAAGGGTAGTCACGCCCCAGCCACTGGTTGGCCAGGCAGTTGAACAGGTTGATGGCATTGCGCTTGCCGCCCTGGCGCAAGTAGTGCCAGAGGCGCTCGGCCGGCTCGCCGGTGACCGTGCCGAGGCCGGTCAGCTCCGGGTCCGGGCGATCATCGCCGGGGACCAGGATCAGCTGCACGCCCCGCGTTGCCAGTTCGACCAGCTGCTCGACGCCGTAGCGCCAATAGCCGACGCCACCGTGCAGCGACACCAGGATTACCTTGGCGTGGCGCAGGACCTCGTCGACATACAAGTCGACCGAGGCATGGTTCTGCACCTGCATCGGGTTGGCCAGGCGCACGCTGGGGAAATCGTCTGGCAGTTGCTCGGCGGTTTCGGCTAGCAGTGCCAGGTGCGAGTCGCCGCTGCAGAGGATCACCAGGTCGGCGGGCGTCTGGCCGAGGTCGGCAATGCTGTCGTCTGGCACGAAGCCGCCGGGCTGGGTCCGCAGCAGGTGCATGGGTCAGGCGCCCAGGGCCTGGCGCAGGCGCGCTTCCAGCTTTACCGCATCGAGGTCCTGGCCAATCAGCACCAGGCGGGTGATGCGGGGTTCGTCAGCGCGCCATGCGCGGTCGAAGTGCTTGTCGAAACGGGTGCCCACGCCCTGTACCAGCAGGCGCATCGGCTTGCCCGGAATGGCCGCGAAGCCTTTGGCACGCAGGATGCCGAACTCCACCACCAGCTGGGTCAGGGCATCGAGCAGCAGGCTTTCGTCAGCTTCGGGCAGGTCGATGGAGATCGAGTCAAAGGCATCATGGTCGTGATCGTCATGGTCATCGCCGTCATGGTGGGAATCGTGGTGGGTGCGACGGCCATCGATGTGCGCCTCGGACTCGGCGCCTACGCCCAACAGCACTTCCAGCGGCAGCCGGCCGCTGCTGGCTTCGACTACCTTGACGGCTGGCGGCAGCTCCTCGGCCACTTCGGCACGCACCTTGGCCAGGCCTTCGGCGTCGATCAGGTCAGCCTTGTTCAGCACCACCAGGTCGGCACTGGCCAGCTGGTCGGCGAACAGTTCGTGCAGTGGCGATTCGTGATCGAGGTTGGGATCAAGCTTGCGTTGCGCGTCGACCTGGTCCGGGTAGGCGGCGAAGGTGCCAGCAGCCACGGCCGGGCTGTCGACCACGGTGATGACCGCATCGACGGTGCAGGCGTTGCGGATTTCCGGCCACTGGAAGGCTTGCACCAGGGGCTTGGGCAGTGCCAGGCCGCTGGTTTCGATGAGGATGTGATCGAGGTCGCCGCGGCGTGCGACCAGTTCGCGCATCACCGGGAAGAATTCTTCCTGCACGGTGCAGCACAGGCAGCCATTGGCGAGTTCATAGACGCGGCCGCTGGCTTCTTCCTCGGTGCAGCCGATGCTGCATTGCTTGAGGATTTCGCCGTCGATGCCAAGCTCGCCGAATTCGTTGACGATGACCGCGATGCGGCGGCCTTGGGCGTTGTCGAGCATGTGGCGGAGCAAGGTGGTTTTGCCCGAGCCGAGAAAGCCGGTAACGATGGTGACGGGGAGCTTGGCCAGTGTTTTCATGTCGCGTTGCCCTTGGCAGGTTGGTGCGGGCACACGGGACGAAAGCCGCAGGCCAGGCCGGCCGGGCTCGTTCGCCACCGGATCACCCCGCCCGGTTGAAAGTCGAAATCGTCTCGAGGCAGGTCTCCTGGCTTGCACCGTTCCAGAGCATCAAGCAGCTGGCGGGGTGACGCCTTCCCGCGCGGTGGCGCAGTGGCTGTGTCGACCCATTGTCGGTGCCTACAGTTGCGGGGGCAGCCGCGGCTTGTACCGCGTTCCCGTCTTAGCTTCGGCAGTGCCGAAGAACCTCGAAGTCGCAAGGCTACGCGGGGGGTGGCGGGTGGTCAACTGTTGCCATCCTGTCCACGAAGCCCAAGGTTCAGCTTTTGCTGTTGCTCTTGCTGTTGCTCTTGCTGTTGCTCTTGCTGTTGCTCTTGCTGTTGCTCTTGCTGTTGCTCTGCTTTTGCTTCTAAGCGCGCGGTAGTTCAGCAAACGCCGAATGCGACTTCAGGAGGCCGAACGCAGGCGTCTGGAGGGCCAGGGTGCGCAGCACCCCTTCGGCGTAGCCGAAGGCGCGAGATGTAGACTTGCGCAGCAAGTCGTAGGCCGCGCGGGCCCGGAGGGCGCCGGAGTGAGGGGACCCCGGAGCGCAGCGCAGGGGCCGGATGATGGGAGCCAGCGTTTTTTGGTTACTTTTTGTCGCGTTTGACAAAAAGTGACCCGCCGTAAGGGCGGAAAGGTGACTGTGCGTCGCCACTGCCAATGAATGCTTTCGCCTCAATCAAAACCATCGCTGTCCAGCTTTTGGCTTTTGGCTTTTGGGAGTGGGCTTTCAAATCAAGTCAACATTCATTCGCCATGGTGGCGCTGAATCACCTTTTCGCCTTTACGGCGACCTACTTTTTGACTGGGCAAAAAGTAGGCAAAAACCCCCGCTCCCATCATCCGGCCCCTGCGCTGCGCTCCGGGGTCCCCTCACTCCGGCGCCTTCCGGGCCCGCGCGGCCTACGACTTGCTGCGCAAGTCTACATCTCGCGCCTTCGGCTGCGCCGAAGGGGTGCTGCGCACCCTAGCCCTCCAGACGCCTGCGTTCGGCCTCCTGAAGTCGCACTCAGCGTCGCCTGGACTATTGCGCGCTTAGAAGCCAAAGCAAGAGCAGAGCAAGAGCAAGAGCAAGCATTGCATCTGTATGACATTTGACGTCTCCCTCGCCCCGTGCTCTCCTTACGCCTTGCGTCAGGTGCCCCCAAGCGGGGGTGAAACGGGAAATCGGTGCGTCGCAGGCCCTCCAGGGCCGGGCAAATCCGGTGCTGCCCCCGCAACGGTAAGCGAGCGAAGCGTCCAGACCACTGTGCCACGCAGTCCGGCATGGGAAGGTGATGCTTTTCAAGGAGCTCTGCTCCTCCTCGCAAGCCCGGAGACCGGCCTGTCGTCCATGAACACCCCGCGGTGGGCGGGCGCTGTCGCATCTCCTCGGGCGCCTTGCCCCCGGGACTGCCGCGCCTGTCCGTTGCCCCTACAAAAAAGCAGAGGATCGCGTCATGCCCATCACCAGCGCCAAACATAGCATCGCCACCCCCATCACCCTCAGCCAGCGGGTGGTCATCGCCGTCGGTGCCAGCCTGCTCGGCCTGTGCCTGGTCTACTTCGCCGGGTTCTCGCACATCGAAGCCGTGCACAACGCCGCGCACGACACACGCCATAGCGCCGCCTTCCCCTGCCACTGAGGCTGCCATGATCAAGCGTATTGCCCGCACAGCCGGGTTCAGCGGCCTGCTCGCTGCCCTGTTGCTGACCCTGCTGCAAAGCTTTTGGGTCGCACCGCTGATCCTTGAGGCGGAAACCTACGAATCGGCCAGCCCGGCAGCTGCGCACCACAGCCACGGCGAAGAAGCTGGCACTGGCCACACCCATGGCGAAGAAGCCTGGTCGCCCGAAGATGGCTGGCAGCGCACCCTCTCGACCACCGGCGGCAACCTGGTGGTTGCCGTCGGCTTCGCCCTGATCCTCGCCGCCCTGTACAGCCTGCGGGAGCCAGCCCGCACCAGCACGGGCGCACTGTGGGGGCTGGCCGGTTTTGCCGTGTTCTGCCTCGCGCCTACCCTGGGCTTGCCACCCGAACTGCCCGGCACTGCCGCCGCCGATCTCGGTCAGCGCCAGAGCTGGTGGGTCGGCACTGCCGCCGCGACGGCACTGGGCTTGACCATGCTGGTGTTCGCACGTCATGGCCTGCTCAAGGCCCTGGGTGCCGTGTTGCTGGTGGTACCGCACGTAATCGGCGCGCCGCAGCCGCAGGTCCACGAAAGCCTGGCACCGCACGCCCTGGAAACCCAGTTCATGATCGCTTCGTGGCTGACCAACGCGGCATTCTGGGTGGCCTTGGGCTTGCTCAGCGCCTGGCTGTATCGCCGCTCCAGCCACGCCTGATGACCGCCCCGTCAATGCCGGTGCTGTACGCCGGCTTCGGTTGCCGCCGGGGCTGTCCGGTGGACGTGCTCGAAGCCCTGCTGCAAGCAGTGCTGGAACATCACGGCCTGAACATCACAGCACTTCGTGGCTTTGCCAGCATCGCTGGCAAGGCCGACGAGCCAGGCTTGCAGCAACTCGCCGCACGTCACGCCTTGCCCTTGGTGGTTTTCGCGGCCGAGCAACTGCAGCGGTTCGAACCCCAGCTCAGCCACCGCTCCGCCGTGGCCTTCGCGCACAGCGGTTGCTGGGGTGTCGCCGAGAGCACCGCCTTGGCCCTGGCCAGCCTCAGTCACCCCAGCGTCACACTCAAGGTCGCCCGCCAGGTGCGTGGCCCCACTACCCTGGCTCTGGCCTGCGCCGGATAATTGCTTCTTTTTTCAAGGATTTGCCATGACGGTCTACTTCATCGGCGCCGGCCCCGGCGACCCGGAACTGATCACGGTCAAGGGCCAACGCCTGATCCGCCAGTGCCCTGTGATCATCTATGCCGGCTCGCTGGTACCCGCAGCGGTACTCGAAGGCCACCAGGCCGAGAAGGTCATCAACAGTGCCGGACTGCACCTCGAACAAATCATCGACGCCATTCGCGCCGCACACGCCAACGGCCAGGACGTGGCCCGGGTGCACAGTGGCGACCCCAGCCTGTATGGTGCCATCGGCGAGCAGATCCGCTACCTGCGCGAACTGGGCATCGATTACCAGATCGTCCCCGGGGTCACCGCCACTGCCGCCAGCGCGGCGCTGCTCGGCTGCGAACTGACCCTGCCACAGGTCGCGCAGACCGTCATACTCACCCGCTACGGCGAGAGCTCTCCGATGCCTGCAGGCGAACAGCTCGGCGACCTGGCCCGGCACGGCAGTACCTTGGCCATTCACCTGGGGGTCAAGCACCTGCCGCGCATCGTCGAAGAATTGCTTCCCCACTACGGCCCCGACTGCCCGGTCGCCGTAGTACATCGTGCCACCTGGCCAGACCAGGACTCGGTGCGCGGCACCTTGGCCGATATCGTCGAACAGGTCGCCAGCAAGGGTTTCAGACGCACCGCCCTGATCCTCGTCGGCCATGTACTCGGCGATGCCCCGTTCACCGAGTCAGCGTTGTACCGCGCCGGCCACGCGCACTTGTTCCGCCCCGGCGACTAGCATTGCCAAGCCTGCGAAGGACGGCGCAGACTGCGCTTTCCACCACCGGAGGACTATCCATGCTGGAGCTGCGCCCTAATTGTGAATGCTGCGATGCCGACCTGCCGGGCGACAGCCCTGACGCCATGATCTGCTCGTTCGAATGTACCTTCTGCCGCAACTGCGCTGACGATCGCTTGCAGGGCCGCTGCCCGAATTGCGGCGGGCAGTTGCTGGCCCGCCCGGCGCGGGTGGGCCAGGCCTTGAACAACAACCCCGCCTCGACCCAGCGCGTGCTCAAGCCTCACCCCGCCTGCGCCTGACCCTCTGCCGTTCACAGGCCTCGCCACTTGCGACGAGGCCTGTAACAACATTCTTGTAGGAAATTTCCACAATACCGGCTCGCTTGTTCAACACATCTATACTCGCCATTACTACGGATCCGGAATGGTCGTATCGTGCTGCACTGCCGAAAAAGCTTGCAGACGTACCCCCCTGATTACTTCAGGAAGCCGACCACATTCCGACAGGAGTTGATGACATGACAACCGTGCTGATCGTTGATGATCACGCCATCGTTCGTTTTTCCCTGCGCATACTGTTCGAGCGCGAGCGCTTTCGTATCGTCGGCGAACTGGACAATGGCAGCGAAGTGGCACAGAAGGTGCGCGAATTACGCCCGGATGTAGTGGTACTGGACATAGGGCTTCCCGGGCTGGATGGCATGGAAGTCATCAAGCGCCTGCAACAACAGGAGCCGGCACCGAAAATCATGGTGCTGACCGGGCAAGCCACCGATCTTTACGTGCGCCGCTGCCTGGACGCCGGTATCGGTGCCTTCGTCACCAAGGGCGAAGACCTTGAGGCTGTGGTCTTCGCCCTCAAGGCACTGATCAAGGGCTACTCGACCTTCCCCCAGATGGCGGTCAACAGCAATACCCTGGAGAGCGAGCCCGCCCGCCTGGGCAGCCTGTCCAACCGTGAGATGGAAGTACTGCGGCGCCTGAGCCGTGGTGAAAACAACAAGAACATCGGCGCAAGCATGAACCTCAGTGCCAAGACCATCAGCACTTACCGTGGCCGCATCATGGAGAAGCTCAAGACCGAGTCATTGGTGGAGATGGTCGATCTGGCCAAACGCAACCACGTCAACTGAGCGCGCGGCGCGTATGAAACCTGTCCTGGCTGGCCTGATCCTGTTCGTCGCCCTGCTCGGCTGCCCGCTCATGTCGCTCGCCGACGGTGAGCCGCGGCATTTGCTGGCACGCGCCACCAGCGCCGCACAGCCGCTGCAATTGAATGATGCCGACCGCGAGTGGCTGCAGCGACGCGGCGCATTGTTATTGGGTACTTCACGGCCGGATTACCCCCCTTTCGAAATTAACGTCAGCCTGGATGATTACGAAGGCCTCAGTGCCGACTATGCCGGGCTGATTGCCGAACAACTGGGGGTACCGGTCGAAGTCAGGCGCTACGCCAGTCGCCACGAGGCGATCGCCGCTCTACGCGCTGGCAAGATCGACCTGCTGGGCAGTTCCAACAGCTTTGAGGCCGCCGATGCCAAGCTCAGCCTCAGCCTACCCTATGCCGAAGACCTGCCTGTTATCGCGACACGCAAGGATGCCGCGCTGAGGCAAGACAAGACGCTGGCCGGCTTGCGCCTGGCAATGGTCGATCACTACCTGCCGGGCGAGGCAGTCCGGGTGCTCTATCCAGAGGTGCAACTGAGTCTGTATCGCTCCACGCTGGCAGGCCTGGCAGCAGTCGACCTGGGTGAGGCCGACGCTTATCTGGGCGATGCCATCAGCACCGACTACCAGATTGGCAAAAGCTACCAGGGCACAGTGAAGATCGACCACTTTTCCCAGATGGCGTCTGGCACCTTTGCTTTTGCCTTTGCCAATGACAACCTGCGGCTGCGCCGCCTGGTCGATAGCGCCCTGGCCAGGATCAGCGAAAGCGAGCGCCTGAACATCCTGCGCCGCTGGAGCAGAAGCAACACCAGTTTGTTGCTGGAGCGACACCTGTCAGCGCTGACCGAGGAAGAAAAAAACTGGATCGCCCAGCATCCGACCGTGACCGTACTGGTCGACACGGCCCTCGCCCCGCTGACGTTCAACGACGCCCAGCAGCATGTCAACGGTATCACCGTCGACCTGCTCAAGCAGATCACCCTGCGCACCGGCTTGCAATTCAAGTTCATCGAGCAGGACACCGTGCAGGAGATGGTTGAAAAAGTCACCCACGGCAAGGCACAAATGATCGGCGCGCTGGGCTATGGCACAGAGCGCGCGACGCGGCTGCGCTACACCCGCCCCTATCTGGTCAGCCCCAGGGTGTGGGTGACCCGTAACCAAGGGCCCTCGTCATTGCAAGCCAAGAATCTCGACGGCCAGCGCATCGCGCTCCTCCATGGTTCGCACCTGCGTGCCGAGGTACTGCGGCGCTTTCCGCAGGCGACACTGGTGATGGTCAACAATCCCCTTGGCCTGATGGAGGCCGTGGCCAATGGCGATGCTGACGCTGCCTACAGCAGTTATATCAATGCTTCCTACTACATCAATCAAGTGTTCAAGGGGCGGTTGCGTATCGCCAGCGTCATGGACGACGAACCGGCCGTCGCCGCATTTGCCGTGGCCCCTGACCAGCCGCAACTGCAAGCTATCCTCGACAAGGCACTGATAAGCATCCCCCCCGATGAGCTGGACCAGCTGTTGAACCGCTGGCACACCAGCACCCTGGTCAGCGACAGCCCATGGCGCGACTACCGTACGCTGGCCCTGCAGGTGCTGGTGCTCTCTGCCCTGCTGCTGGCGGGCGTAGTGTTCTGGAACAGCTACTTGCGCAAGCTGATCCAGCAGCGCACCGAAGCTCAACGGGCGCTGCAGACACAACTGGCATTCAGCCGGGGGCTGCTGGAGCAACTGCGCCAGGCCAAGGACGAAGCCGAACAGGCCAGCAAGACCAAAAGCGCGTTCCTGGCAACCATGAGCCACGAAATCCGCACGCCCATGAACGCGGTAATCGGCCTGCTGGAGCTGGCACTGGAAGACAACCGTACAGGTCGCTGCGACACCCAGACCTTGCAGACCGCTCACGACTCAGCGGTCGGCCTGCTCGGGCTGATCGGCGACATCCTGGACATTTCGCGCATCGAATCCGGGCAGATGACGCTGCAGCCGGTGGCAACCGACCTGCTGGACCTGGTCCGCAGTACCTTGCGTGTGTTCGAGGGCAATGCCCGAATCAAGGGCCTGCACCTGCGAGGCGAACTGCCTGAAGGGCCACTCTGGGTCCTGGCTGACCCACTGCGGATCAAGCAGATCCTCTCCAACCTGTTGAGTAACGCAATCAAGTTCACCGACCGTGGCGAGGTCTTGGCCCAAGTCAACTTCAAAGCTTCGACGGCAGGCGATAGCGCAGTGGTCGAACTGGCTGTGAGCGACACCGGCATCGGCATAGCCGCGCAGGACCAGGCTCGGCTCTTCAACAGCTTCACCCAGGTTTCAGGCCCGAGGGCGAGTCAAGGGGCGGGGCTGGGTCTGGTGATAAGCCGGACCATGGCCGAACTGATGGGGGGCAGGCTCGACCTGCAAAGCGTTGAAAGTGTCGGCACGCGCGTGCGGGTCGAGTTGACGCTGCCGCTAAGTGAGCCCCCAATACCCGAGATGCACAACGCTGCCGACGACGAAGCCGACGTCAGGACACTGAATGTGCTAGTGGTCGATGACTATCCGGCCAACCTGCTGTTGCTGGAAAAACAGCTCGACAACCTCGGCCACCTGGTGACGCTGGCCGAGCATGGCGAAGCAGCGCTGGCCTTGTGGCAAACGCATGCTTTCGACCTGGTCATCACGGACTGCAGCATGCCGGTCATGGACGGCCATGAACTGACCCGCAGGATTCGCCAGTTGGAGCGCCAGCGCGGGCAGACCGCCTGCTGCATTCTCGGGGTGACCGCCAATGCCCAGGCCGAAGAGCGCCAACGCTGCCGGGAAAGCGGCATGGACGATTGCCTGTTCAAGCCCATTGGGCTGCGAACCCTGAAGGCTTACCTGTCGCAGGTACGCGCCACGGCACCGCTCTCGAGCGGATTCAACCTGGACGAACTGCGCAACCTGACCCAGGATGACCCACAGTTGACCAGGCAGCTGCTTGAGCAACTGACGCAAAGCGCCCGCGAAGACCTCAACGCCTTGCAAGCCCTTGAACAATCCAGTGACCGCGAGGCATTGCGTACCCTTGCCCACCGCATCAAAGGGGGGGCCAGGATGCTGCGGGTACGCGAGGTGGTGAAAGATTGCGAAGCCATCGAACAGGCCCATGCCCAGGGGCTGCCAACAGACGCTCTGCACCTGCAGCTCGAGGCTAGCCTGCAGGCCTTGCTGCGTGAACTGGGCGACACGCTCAGTGCAATTGCAGCGTCGAGTTGATCTGGCTGATGGCATCGACCACATGCCGCGAGCCTTGCTGGATCTCCATGATCACCGTCCCCGCCTCGTTGGCCAGGGCAACGCCACGCCCCGTGCGTGACAGGCTCGACTGCATGCTGGCCACGGCGGTCAACGACAGGTCATGGTTCTGCCGCACCACATCGACAATCTCCAGTGTCGCCTTGCTGGTGCGCGCCGCCAGGCTGCGCACCTCGTCGGCCACCACGGCAAAGCCGCGACCGTGCTCACCGGCCCGGGCCGCCTCGATGGCAGCGTTCAGGGCCAGCAGGTTGGTCTGGTCGGCAATACCGCGGATGGTCAGCACGATCTGCCCGATCACATCCGACTGCTTGCTTACCGCATCGATGCTGCGGGCAGCGTCATTGAGTTCCTGGGAGATCTGCTCGATGACCGCTACGGTCTGCTGGACGACCTCGGTGCCTTTGCGCGCGCAGGCATCGGTCTGCACCGAACTGGCATGGGCCGCATCGGCGGCACTCTGCTGGGTACTGACCTGCGCCGTGATATCGCTGGCGAACTTGACCACTTTGTACAAGCGACCTTTGTTGTCGAAGATCGGGTTATACGAAGCCTCCAGGTAAACCGTCTGGCCCTGCTTGTTGATGCGTTCGAAGCGGTGCGAGTGATATTCACCACGATTGAGCGAAGCCCAGAAGTCACGGTATGCGCCTGATTCGCGCTCATGGGGCAGGCAGAACAGTCCATGATGACGCCCCACGACTTCCTCCATGCGATAGCCCATGGTCGCCAGGAAGTTCGGGTTGGCCTTGATCACCCGGCCTTGCGGGGTGAACTCGACCACCGCCATGGAGCGTCCGATTGCCTTGAGCAGGCTTTCACTCTCGTGCTCGTCCTTCACCCGCTGGCTGATATCGGCCGCCACCTTGATCACACTGGTCACCTGCTGTTGCTCGTCGAGCACCGGCATGTAGCTGGCCTCCAGCCATACTTCGCGCCCCGCCTTGTCGACACGCTCGAAGGTACCGCTGATAGCCTTGCCTTGCCCCAGTTCACTCCACAATTGCTGGTATTCAGCGCTTTTGGCGTAGGTTGGGTCGCAGAACAGGCGATGGTGCTTACCGCGCAATTCGTCCACGCTGTAGCCCATGGCCTGGCAGAACTGGGCATTGGCATCAACAATGGATCCGTCGGGGGTGAACTCGATCATCGCCATGCAGCGGCTTATTGCCGCGAGCTTGGCCTGGGCGTCGGCCAGGGCCTTGCGGGTGCGCTGAATCTCGATCAAATCAGATTTGCGGTGGAAGTCGAACATGGCGCCATGATCCTTGATGCCCAGTGTTTTCTGAGCATAGATCGGCTTTGATGGCGTGCAAGCAACTTGATATCACATTCTGATTAGCCAGTTAGCGATGTTTCCTCAAGCATTTCATGAACTCTCGCGCACCATCAGTTCAAAGCCCAGGTCCTGCTGTTTGGTCGCTACACGCTTGCCATCGAGCAACGCCAGGAGTGCCTGTGCGGCGCCCCGACCAACGGCTGCCCGCGGGGTGCGAATGGAGGTCAGGCGCGGCACCATGTGCGCCGAAGCCGGCAAATCGTTGAAACCGACCATGGCTACCTGCCGTGGCACCTCGATCCCTTGCCGCAATGCCTGTAATACCGCGCCTTGGGCAAGGTCGTCGTTGCAGAAGAAGATCCCATCCACATCCGGCGCCTGTGCCAGCAACTGGCTGAACAGTTCGCTGCCCAGTGCGATGGATGACGGTTGCGGCGCCAGAATCTCCAGCTCGGTGGCCTGCATGCCGGCTTCGGCCAGGGCCTGGCGAAAGCCTTCAGCGCGCTGCATCACCCGTGGGTCGAGCTGCGCGGCAATGAACGCCAGGCGCCGTCGGCCGCGCTCGATCAGGTGCGTTGCCGCAGCCCGCCCGGCCTGCTGCTGGGAAAAGCCCACCGACAACGCGCCAGCCTCGCCACCCAGCTCCATCATGTGCACGCAGGGCACGCCGCTGGCTGCCAGCATCTGCCGCGCGGCATCGCTGCGATCGAAGCCGGTCAGCAGCATGCCGCACGGCTGATAGGCCAGGTAATTGCGGATCAGGTTTTCTTCTTCGTCGAGATCGTAGTGGTAGTTACCAATCAGCACCTCTAGCCCACGCGGGCGCATCACCTCATGGATGGCCTCCAGGGTGTCGATGAACAACTGGTTGGACAATGACGGAATCAGCACCACCACCGACTGGCTGCGCGCCGACGCCAGCGCCCGCGCCGCCGGGTTGGCGACATAGCCCAGGGACGTGGCGGCAGCCATGACCTTTTCCACCAGTTCAGGTGCAACCGTGCTGACCCCGCGCAGTGCGCGCGAAGCAGTGATCGGGGAAACACCTGAGAGCCTGGCGACTTCAGCCAGTGTGGGACGACCTGTGGTGCGAGAGCCGGTGCGGGACATGGATGTTGTAATTTTACTACTTGCAGGAATGGGGAACGGCCACTAAGGTAGCGCTGTCTCAGGACGCAGGCAATGTAATCTTTGGTAGTGGCCACTGCAGCACGCTGCCAGGCGTCCATACTGCGTAAGGACAAGATCAATAACACCGGGAAGATGGCGTTTCGTTTGCAACGGGACAGCGCTGTCTCACCCCGCAGGAGGTACTGATGAATTCTCCCCTGTCCGCCATCGTGGTGATGGGTGTGGCCGGCTGCGGCAAAAGCTGCGTCGGCGATGCCATTGCCAGGCGAAGCGGCGGTCGCCTGATCGAAGGCGACGCATTCCACCCTGCCGAAAACATCCGCAAGATGAGCGCAGGCATCCCCCTGGACGATGATGACCGTGCCGGTTGGCTGGTGCGCCTGGGCCAGGAACTGCAAGCGACGGTGAAAGCTGGCGAACGGCCGGTCCTCACCTGCTCCGCCCTCAAGCGTCGTTACCGCGACACCTTGCGCGCGGCGATGCCCGAACTGGTGTTCGTGTTCCTCGAACTGACTCCCGCCGAGGCAGAAAAACGTGTGCTCGCCCGCCCAGGCCACTTCATGCCGGCGAGCCTGATCGACAGCCAGTTCGCCGCTCTCGAGTCACCCCGTGGCGAGCCCCTGACCCTGGCGCTGGATGCCACTCAGCCGATTGCGGTACTCGCCGAAACGGTCGACGCCTGGCTAAAGCCCTGCGGTGAGCGGAATCTGGCGCGCACTGCCTGACCCGGCGGTTGTCCAGCCCACCAAAGACAGCGCTGTCTCTGAAATTCACTTGAAGCTACGCCCAAAACAACGATAAGACCGAGGCATCAAAACCATGTTCGGACTGGCTACAGATACCTACTTGCTGCTCGACGCGCTGGTCACCATCGTCGGGCTGATCCTGCTGATCACCCATTTCAAGGTCCACCCCTTCGTCGCCCTGACTCTGGCGGCCGGCTTCCTCGGCCTGACCTCCGGCATGCCGGTGGCCAAGGTCATGAAATCGTTCCAGGACGGCTTCGGTGGCGTGCTCGGCTTCGTCGGCATCGTCCTCGCCCTGGGGACGATGCTCGGCAAGCTGATGGCCGACTCCGGTGGCGCCGACCAGATCGCCCAGACCCTGATCCGCGCCTTTGGCAAGAAGAACGTGCACTGGGCGATGATGTTCGCCGCCTTCCTGGTGGGCATCCCGCTGTTCTTCGAGATCGGCTTCGTGCTGCTGATTCCCCTGGTGTTCATCGTCGCCCGGCGCTCGGGGGTGTCGCTGATCAAGATCGGCATCCCGCTGTTGGCCGGCCTTTCGGTGGTCCATGGCCTGGTCCCGCCACACCCGGGGCCGCTGCTGGCGATCGGCATCTTCCATGCCGACATCGGCAAGACCATCTTCTATGGCCTGCTGGTTGCGCTGCCCACGGCGATCATCGCCGGCCCGCTGTTCGGCAACTTCATTGCCCGCTACATTCCCGGCAGCCCCTCACAGGAGCTGATGGACCAGATCGCCAAGGAATCGGACCAGAACAACCTGCCAAGCTTCAGTGTCACCTTGATCACCGTGCTGCTGCCGGTAGTGCTGATGCTGCTCAAGACCTTGGCTGACGTGGTGCTGCCGGCCGAGCACATCGTGCGCCAGTGGATGGACCTGATCGGCCACCCGATCACCGCCCTGCTCGCCGCCCTGTTGCTGGCCTTCTACACCTTTGGCTCGGCCCGTGGCTTCAACCGCCAGCAGATCATGAAAATGCTCGACCAGAGCCTGGCACCGACAGCGGCCATCGTGCTGATCGTTGGCGCCGGTGGCGGCTTCAAGCAGATGCTGGTGGATACCGGCGTGGGCAACGTCATCGGGCAGATGGCCGTGCAGGCGCAGATCTCGCCGATCCTGCTGGCATGGCTGGTGGCAGCGGTAATCCGTATCGCCACAGGTTCTGCGACCGTGGCTACCATCACCGGCGCCGGCATCGTCGCCCCGGTGATCGACCTGGTGCCGGGGGTCAACCGCGAATTGCTGGTGCTCGCTACCGGGGCTGGCTCGCTGATCCTGTCCCACGTCAACGATGCCGGGTTCTGGCTGGTGAAGCAGTACTTCAACATGACCGTGGCGGAAACCTTCAAGACCTGGAGCATGATGGAGACGATCCTGTCCATCGTCGGCATCATCTTCATCATGGCCTTGTCGACGGTGGTGTGACCGCTGATCGGGGGGATGGCACCTGAGCAGCACGGTGGGGCCCAACGCAAGTATGCGCCCTACCCAACGCAAAGGAGCTTGCCATGCCCCGTTCAACCCTGCTGCTGGTTGCCCTGCTCACTTCACCGCTGGCCCTGGCGGTCGGCACCGGGCCAACCTACCCCGATGACCCGCACAACCCGGCGCCGCAGCCGGGAGTCGACAGCACCCTCAATCCGATCGAGAAGCCCATGCCTCGGGATACCGACCCGCGCATCCAGGGCAATGACCCGGAAAGCCCGCCAGCCAGGCAGAATGAAAACCGCGACCTGCCGGGGATGGATGGCAGTGGCTCCGAGGGTACTGGGCGGCAAGGTGGAAATAATTCAGGCGGTAGTCAGCAATAAAGTCCCGCGCAGTCATTTTCATCGGGGCTGCTTTGCAGCCCTTCGCGGGCTTGCCCGCTCCCACTGAGCTCAGAAAATGCGCGGCTCCTGTGGTAGCGGGCAAGCCCGCGAAGGGCCGCAAAGCGGCCCCAGCCTCACCACTGACGCTTGTCAGGCCGGGTAAGCCCCAGCTTCTCGATGCGATAACGCAGCATGTCCCGCGACAGCCCCAGCATCCGCGCCGACTTGGTGACGTTCCAGTCAGTGCGATCCAGGGTCTTGCATACCAGGTCACGCTCCATGTCCGGCAGGCTGGTGCCAGGCTCCGGTTCATGGCGCGGCAATTCGTACACGGTCGCCGTGGGTTGAGCCAGCAGCGGCTCGTCGACCAAGGTCAGGCACAGGTTCAGCTGATGCGCCTGTATCACTTCATTGGGCGCCAGCAACACGGTCTGCTCCAGCATGTTGCGCAATTCACGCACGTTGCCCGGCCAGCTGTAGCTCAACATCAAGGCTTCCGCCTCGGCATTGAAGCGCAAGTTCGGCTTGCCATAGCGGCGCCCGTGATGCGCCAGGAAATGCCGGGCCAGCAGCAGCACATCCTGGCCGCGGGCGTATAGCCGTGGCACTTTCAGGGCGATGATGCGCAGGCGGAAGAACAGGTCACGGCGGAACTTGCCTTGCTGCACCATCTGTTCAAGGTTGCAGTTGGTGGCACTGATCACCCGTAGGTCGACCTTGCGCTCCTTGACCGCACCGATGCGGCGGATGCTGCGATCCTCCAGCAGCTTGAGCAGCTTGGCCTGCAGCACCAGGTCCATCTCGCCGATCTCGTCGAGGAACAGCGTACCGCCATCGGCCGCTTCCACCAGGCCGACACGACGCTCCTTGGCGTCGGTGAACGCACCCTTCTCGTGGCCGAACAGCTCGGCCTCGAGCAGATTGGCCGGGATCGACGCGCAGTTGAATTCGATGAACGGCCCCTTGCTGCGCGAACCGTCGAAATGCAGCGCGCGGGCGACCAGCTCCTTGCCGGTCCCGGTCTCGCCTTCGATCAACACTGGCGGCAGGTCGTCACTGGCCATGCGCCGCTCGGCGTCCAGCACCTGATGCAAGGTGTGCTTGAGGGTGAGCATCGCCGGCGATTCGCCGATCAGCGCCTGAAACCCGGACTTCTGTGCCTCGCGCTCCTGGTAGAACGACAAGGTGCGCTCCATGCGCTCGGCCGCCAGGGCCTTTTCCAGGGTCAACTTGAGTTCGGCCAGCACCACCGGTTTGGTCAGGTAGTGGAATGCGCCCTCTTTCATGGCCTGCACGGCGTCTTCGACATTGCCGTACCCGGTCATCATGATCACCTTCAGGTCCGGCGCCCGCTCCACCAGGGTGCGTAGCAGGTCGTGCCCGCTCATGCCCGGCAATGAGTTGTCGGTCAATACCGCATCGGGCTGGGCCCGCTTGATCTGTTCCAGCGCCAGCTCCGCACTGTTGCAGAGCGTCACCTCAAAGCCCTTGAGGCTCAGGTAGGTGCGAATGTTGTCGCCGAGGATTTCGTCATCCTCAACTACCAGGATGCTGTGCTCCATGGTCCTCTCCCGCTGCGATATTGAAAGTGAGGCTGACGCGGGTTCCTTCCTCTTCACGGCTGCTCAGGCTGACCGAGCCGCCAAACCGTTCCATGATCCGCTTGACCAGGGCCAGGCCAACACCCAGGCCGCCCTGCTTGGTCGTGAAGAATGGCTTGAACACCATTCTTTCCTGCTGCTGGCTCATGCCCTTGCCGGTGTCGCTGAGCACCAGTTGCGCACGCTGCCCCTCCTGCACGCTGACCTGCGCATGCAGGACGCCGCCCTTGGGCATGGCTTCCAGGGCATTGGAAAACAGGCTGTTGAGAATCTGCGTCAATTGCAGGGGCTGGCTGGCCACCCATAGCATGTGCGGCCCTTCGAAGCTGAAGTGCACGCCGTTGCGCTCGATCTGCTGGGCGAAGGCCTGGTGGGTATCTTCAATGGCTGCCACCAGGTCCACTGCCTCGGCGGTATCGCTGGCCGGGCGCAGCGACACCAGCAACTCGCGCACCCAGCGCGACATGCGGTCGACCTGGCAGATGATGTCATTGATGTTCTTCTGCGCCAGCGGGCTGGCTATTCCCTCGGCCAGCTCGGCGCTGGAGCGGATATTGGCCAGCGGGTTGCGCAAGCTATGGGCCACTGCGCTGGACATCTCGCCCAAGGCTACGTAAGTTTCGCTGGCCACCAGCCGGTTCTGCTGCTGATTCAGCATGAATGCAGCGCGGCGCACGATCCAGAACAGGCCGAAATAGATCAGCGCGCCACCCACCAGCGTCGAAGCCCAGATCAGCACGTAACCGCGCTGGATTCGCCGTACCAGGTCCTGCGGCTCCTTGTAGATCTCGACCATGGCCAGGACCTGGTCGCCCTGGCTATCGAACAAGGGGATGTAGTTTTCGATGAACAGGTACTTGGGTTCACGGAGGAATTTCTGCTCTTCACGGCCGCCTAGAACCTTGTGATAGCTGGCAGATACCGCCTTGCGCGAGCTGAATGCGCGGTTCAGGCCACCATCGTCTTCGATACGCTTGCCGATCAGCTCGGGGTTGGTGGACCAGACGATGGTGCGGTCTCGGGCATAGGCATTGGCCAGCAAGGTATCCGGCAAGTGCTCGATGTGGTCGAGGAACTCCGCCCGGGTCGCCGCGACAAGGCCCGGGCTGATCTGCAGATGCTGCTGGTCCAGTTGCGGGTTGAGCAGTTCGCCCATGGTGGTGCCCGGAGGGAGCTGCGAATGACGCACTTCGGCCACCGCCAGGGACTGGATGAACTGGGCGGTAAGCATGGCATCCCGCTCGACGCTGTCGCGCACCACGAAGCGGGTCGACACGTAGCCCAGCCCGCCAGCCACCGAAGCGATGATCAACAGGCTGATCAGCGAAAACCAGCGCAGCAGGTTGAACTCGCGAAGCGGTACGGCCAAGCCGGTGCTGCCAGGCAGTCCAGCGGGCTTCACGGGAACATCTTCATCGAGCATCTGCATCGCGTCGTTCCCGTACAGGGAGTCCGTTCAGAAGGTGGTCACCGCATTGCTACCGATAGTAGCAAATTGACGCCATCCCACCCGGGTAGCTATTGCCGCCAATGTCGCGCGTTACCTGTTGCGGGACACTGCAAGAACTTCGCCATGCCCTATAACCAATCGTCAAATCTCTATAAATCAACAGCTTAAGCCGCATTACTGATTTAGGTTGGAGGTTCACCCCCCACATTTGGGTGCCGTATACCCATAAGTCTGTAAATACTTATGGATCAAACACTTACACGTATTTCTTGATATTTGTCTTCACAAGCGTGCCAGCCGGAAGCCGAGCGAGACCCGCGTGCCATGGCCTTGGCTGCTGCTCAGGCGGACCGAGCCGCCAAAGCGCTCCATGATGCGTTTGACCAGTACCAGCCCCACACCCAGCCCACCTTGCTTGGTGCTGAAAAACGGCCGGAACGCCAAACGCTGCTGCTGCTCGCTCATGCCTTTGCCGGTGTCGGCAAGGCGCAGGGTCAGGCTGCGCCGGTCACGTTTGACCACCTCGATGCGCAACCGCCCACCGTTCTCCATCGCCTCGAGGGCATTGGCGATCAGGCTGTTGAAGATCTGGGCGAGCAACGCCGGCTGGCCAAGCACCTGCACTGGCGGTAACGGCCGCAGGTCCAGGGTTACCCCGCTGCGGGCCAGCGGCACGGCGAAGCTCTGCAGGCTCTCCTGCAGGACCTGGGGTAAATCGACCGGCACCGCTTCGTCATTGAGCGGCCGCAAGGATTGCAGCAACTGACGAATCCACTGCGACATGCGATCGACCTGGCTGATGATGTCATTGATGTTGCGTTGCGCCGGGCCTTCATCGAAGGCCTGGGCCAACTCGGCGCTGGAACGGATGCTGGCCAGTGGGTTGCGCAGGCTGTGGGCCACCGCCGAGGACACCTCGCCGAGGGCCACGAAGGTCTCGCTGTTGATCAAGCGTTTCTGCTGCACCGCCATCACCCGCGCGGCGCGGCGCATGATGCCGTACAGGCCGATATAGACCAGCCCGGCACCGACGGTGATGGCCAGCCAGATTAGAATCAGCCCGTGCTCGATGCGCACGATCAGGTCTCGGGGTTCCTTGTAGATCTCCACCATCGCCGTGACGGTATCGCCGTCGGCATCGAACAACGGGATGTAGTTTTCGATCAACAGCTGTTGCGGCGGGGTCACGAACTTCTGCTCGGCACGGGCCTGCTCGAAATTGTGGTAACTGGCCGAGACCCGCATCTTGTATTCGAAGGCACGGTCCAGGTCGCCATCGCCTTCGATCAGCTTGCCCACCAGCGCCGGGTTGGTCGACCAGATCACCGTCCGGTCCGGGGCATAGATGTTGGCCAGCAGCATGTCCGGCAGGTGGGCGATATGATCCAGGAACTCACCGCGAGCCTTGCGCCGCGCTTCGGGGTCGACATCGGGCATTGCCGCACGGTCGGTGCGTGGGTCAAGCAGTTCGCCCATGGTGCGCACATTGGGGATCGCCACATGGCGCACTTCGGCGTCGGCGATCGAGGTGATGAACTGCGCGGTGAGCAAGGCGTCGCGCTCGATGCTTTCATCGATGATGAAGCGACTGGAGATCAGACCCAGGCCAGCGGCCACAGACAGGATGACCGCCAAACTCACCCAGGCGTACCAGCGCAACAGGTTGAATGACCGGTGCGCAGCAGCGCCTTCGGTGCCCGCGGGCGCCTCGAGTACTTCGGAACGGGGGGCGATGACCATGACGGACTCCACTGCCGGGCACCTTTCAAAGGTTATAGCCCAGAGTTGGGTAACCATGGCATTGCTTGAGGACGAGTTGCGCCACTTTCGCGACGCAAGCCCCATTCAGAGTGGCGAGTCATCAGCCAGCCCCTGCAGCTTGCGGTATTCGCGCAACACGGTTGGCACGTAACGGCGGGTCTCGGCGTACGGGGGGACCGCGCCGCGCCGCCGCACGGCATCGGGGCCGGCGTTGTAGGCGGCCACGGCCAGGGTAATGTCGTTGTCGAACAGGGTCAGCATGCGCTTGAGGTAGCGTGCACCGCCCTGCACGTTGTCTTCGGGGTCCAGAAGGTTTTCCACTCCCATCTCCCTGGCCGTGTCCGGCATCAGTTGCATCAGCCCCACCGCTCCGGCCGCCGACCGGGCCGTCGGGTTGTAGCCTGACTCGGCCTTGATCAGGGCATGCAGCAGCGCCAGCGGCACATCGAAATCACGGGCCGCCGCCGCCACCAGTTCGGCATAGGGTCGCCCGGTGATCATCTGCGCGTCGACCGGGCCCGCCTGGGCAAGCGATTCACTGATCACCCTTTCGTAATGGCGTCCTGGCCGGTGCACGTTGCTCAGTACATAACCACCGTTGGCATCGATGGAAATGTACATGTCGGCCTGGGCGCTTGCCGCCACCAGCCAGGTCACTACCAGGATCACCACACGCATGTCGGCTACCTCCCCGCCGTGCTCCCCCGATGTGGGGGAAATGCCCCGGAAAACCCGGGCTTTTCTGCTACGACGCAAGCACCGTGCCGCCAGCCATGACGCATGGCGCAAGGCCCCGTGACAGACGTGCACGGCTGTTGCATGGAGCTGGGCAACCTGTGTCCCCATGCAGCGGAGGGCTTCACCATGCAGCGCAAATCCAACCCCCAACGTGGTTTCACCCTGCTTGAACTCCTGGTGGTCCTGGTGGTGCTC
Source organism: Pseudomonas sp. 382 (assembly GCF_002759075.1). Lineage (NCBI taxonomy): Bacteria > Pseudomonadati > Pseudomonadota > Gammaproteobacteria > Pseudomonadales > Pseudomonadaceae > Pseudomonas > Pseudomonas sp. 382. Next base: position 528,755 of record NZ_PEMX01000001.1, on the reverse strand, counting down.
GGTTTGTTGGCCGGTATCGTCGCGCCCAAGTACTTCAGCCAGCTCGGTCGCTCGGAAGCCAAGGTGGCGAAGGCGCAGATCGAAGGCCTGGGCAAGGCCCTGGACCTGTATCGCCTGGAGGTGGGCCATTACCCCAGCAGTGAGCAAGGCCTGCAGGCGCTGGTCACCGCCCCCAGTGGCGAGGCGCACTGGTCGGGGCCCTACTTGCAGAAGGCCGTGCCGCAGGACCCTTGGGGCCGCGCTTACATCTACCGCCAACCCGGGGAAAACGGCGGCGAATACGACCTGCTGTCGATGGGCAAGGACGGCCAGCCCGGCGGCGATGGTGAAAACGCCGAAATCACCAGCTGGCAATGAGGAGAACCGCCATGCGCTATAGCCTCAAGGCCCTCGGCAGGCAGGGCATTGTGCAGTTGCAGATCGACGCCGAGGATGCCGAGCACGCGCGTCGCCAGGCCGAGAACCAGGGGCTGCGAGTGGTCAGCGTGCGCGGACAGGGCAAAACCCTGGGCGGCCTGGCCTGGCGCCGTGCGGCGGCGTTCGACCTGGTGCTGTTCAGCCAGGAACTGACCACCCTGCTGCACGCTGGCCTGCCGCTGATCGATGCGCTGGAAAGCCTGGCGGAAAAGTCCCCCGTCGGCGCTACGCGCAAGGTCCTGACCGAGCTGGTACGCCAGCTCTATGAAGGCCATTCGCTGTCGCAGTCGTTGGCCAAGCAACCGCGGGTATTCCCGACGTTGTACGTGGCGCTGGTGCAGTCCAGCGAGCGTACCGGCGCGTTGGGCGATGCCCTGGCCCGCTACATCGGCTATCGCCAGCGCCTGGACCTGGTTCGGCAGAAGCTGGTGGGGGCTTCGGTCTACCCGTTGCTGCTTTTGCTGGTGGGCGGTGGTGTGGTGCTGTTCCTGCTCGGCTATGTGGTGCCGCGCTTCAGTTTGGTGTTCGAAGGCATGGGCAGCGACCTGCCCTGGTTGTCCCGGGTGCTGATGGATGTCGGCCTGTTCCTGCATGCCCAGCAGATGCCACTGGCACTGGCGGTTGCCGGCGGTATCGGGGCCTTGCTGATATTGCGGCGCAACCCCCTGGTGCGGCGCTGTGCCTCCCGACAACTGCGGCGCTTGCCAGCCTTGCATCAACGCCTGCTGATGTATGAACTGGCGCGCTTCTACCGCTCGCTGGGCATTCTGCTGCAGGGCGGCATCCCGATCCTTACCGCCATGGGCATGGCCCACGGGCTGCTCGGCAGCGCTTCGGCGCAGGGCCTTGAGCAGGCCAGCCGACGCGTCGGTGAAGGGTTGCCGTTGTCGGACGCGCTGGAGGCCGGGCAGTTGGTCACTCCGGTGTCCCTGCGCTTGCTGCGGGCCGGGGAACAATCGGGGAACCTGGGGGAGATGCTCGAACGCTGCGCGGATTTCCATGATCAGGAAATCGGCCGCTGGGTGGAGTGGTTCGTGAAACTGTTCGAGCCGCTGCTGATGACCTTCATCGGCCTGCTGATCGGCGGGATCGTGATCCTGATGTACATGCCGATCTTCGACCTGGCTTCAAGTATTCACTAGCCTGCAGGGCCTCTTCGCGGCGGTTCGACGCCTCGAAAGGGCCGGTGCAGGCGAATCAATAGTCGAAGCGATCCACCGCACGCCGCCGCTCGTTGTCATCGCGCCGGTCATATGCGGCCGTGGTCTGGATGTTGGCATGGTGCGCAAGCTTCTGCGCGATCGACAGGTCATGCTCCTCGATCACCCGGGTGATGAACGCGCGGCGAAAATCATGGGGCATGATTTTCACCCCGACCTGGGCACCGCGCTGGCGGGCGATGTAGTAGATCGCATGCTTGGTGATGCGTGCACGGGTGATGTGGTTGCCCCGGCGGATGCGGTTGAACAGGAACGGGTCGTCGGACGCCCCTTCGGGCAACGCGTCCCGGCGCAGATCCAGCCAGGCCTGCAACTTCTCGAAAGCCCAGGCCGGGGCGTACTTGATCAGCTGCCGGTTGCCCTTGCCCGTGACCTGCAGGCTGCGCGCCTCGAAGTCGACCTGGCTGAGGTCGATGTCCACCGACTCCGACTTGCGCATGCCGGTACCGTAGAGCAAGGCGATGATCGCCGCATCGCGCACACCCTGGGGCCGCGGGTCGGCCTCGCACAAGTCCATCAGTTCGCGGATCAGGCTGCGCCGCAGGTTGCGCCCGGGTGGCAGGCGGCTGCCCGACGCCGGCTTGACTTCACGGATACGCAACAGCTGTTCATGGTCGATCAGACCTTGGCGCCACGCTTCGTTCATCACCCCGCGTACCGCGTTGACATACAGCGAGGAACTGTTTGGCGCGTACCCATCGGCGCGCAATGCCGCCACCAGCGCAATCACATGGCCAGGCTCAAGCCGGTGCCACGGCACATCGACCAGGTTGCAGTCAACGAAACCAAGCCGGTCGGCAGCATCCTGCAGGATGTAACGCATGGTCTGCTGGCTGGACGGTGCCAGCCGGGCCAGGTATTGCAGCAGTGGATTTTGTGAAAGGTCGGACAAAACGTGAATCCTGAAGCGAATCGAAGCAACCGCGCAATGGTACCGTAAACCGGGCGGCTTGATCGAACCCTCGCCTTGCCAAGTGATCTGTGGTCTAGAGTTCAGCCCAAGCCCCCACCTGCGAGCCCCCATGGTATTCCACCGCCTGACCCGTACTCACCCGCGCCTGAGCATCGCCGCACTGGTCGGCCTGCTCGGCGCCTGGCTGATCCCGGCCGACGATATCGTCCAGCGCATCCTTGCGGGCTGGAACCTGGGCGTCTGGCTGTATCTGTTGCTGGTGCTGTGGCTGACCTGCCGCGCCACCCCCGACAAGGTGCGCAAAGTCGCCCGGGTCGAAGACGAAAACGCCGGCCTGGTGCTGTTCACCGTGTGCATCGCCGCCATCGCCAGCCTGGCCGCCGTGACGCTGCAACTGGTTTCCAGCCGCGGCCTGCAAGGCAGCGCGCAGGCGCTGCACTACCTGTACACCGGGCTGACCGTGGCCGGTTCATGGCTGTTGATCGGTTGCATCTTCAGCCTGCACTACGCCCGCCTGTTCTACACCGGCGAGCGCGATGCGCCGGCGCTGCGCTTCCCCGACGGCGAGTGCAACCCGGATTACTGGGACTTCCACTACTTCTCGTTCACCATCAGCGTTGCCGTGCAAACCTCCGACGTCGGCGTCGGCGGGCGCGGCATGCGCCGGGTGGTGCTGGCGCATTCGTTGGTGGGCTTTGTGTTCAACACGGCGATTCTCGGCTTCACCATCAACATCGCTGCCGGCCTGCTGGGCTGAATGAACGGTAGCCTACGTCCAAGGCCATTCGTCCGAAACAAAAGCGGCCGGGGATCCTCGAAAACCGGTGCAATTTCGCCCACCCTCCGTCAGAGAGCGTCAGCCACGGCGCTCTGCTTGCCGCCGGCGCCATTGCTCACCTTGTGATCACCGTCATGCATTAGCACATTTGTCATGATTTACACGGAACATGCGCTGTGGCAGGTGCTATGGTTACCTTCCCGGCAGCCACGCAAGGTTGCCCATCACCCTGACCAGGCAAGGACAAGGAGGCTGGCATGAACAAGATGACGTTCCCCAACGCCTGCCAGGTGATGCGCTGGCACTTCCATCCACTGGGCTTCGAAGCCACCATGGATGCCCCACGCAGTATGGTTGCCCGGCTGTTCGACCGGGCCACGGGCGAGACCCTGCTGGCCATTGCAGGTATCCCCTGCACTGCGATCATGGCCGCAGCGGATGTCGAACGCATCATCGAAGCCGTGGAAGCCGAGATGGATGCTTTTGCACCGGCCTTTGCCTTGCGTGACGCAGGCTAGACAGCCGCGACGCTTTCTTCGCGCAATGTTTGCAACCTTGCCATGAACTGCTCCGCCGGCACCGGCTGGCCCAACAGGTAGCCCTGCAGCGAATCACAGCCCAGGCGGGTCAGGAAGTCCTGCTGGCGGTCGGTTTCCACGCCTTCAGCCACGATACGCAAGCCCAGCGCCTGGCCCAGGGCGACGATCGCCGAGACAATCGCGGCGTCATCGCTGTCCTGCTCCAGGTCACGCACGAAGCCACGGTCGATCTTCAGCTCGTTGGCCGGCAAGCGCTTGAGGTACATCAGGCTCGAATAACCCGTACCGAAGTCGTCGATGGACAGGTCCACGCCCATGTCGGAAAGCCGTTGCAACACGGCCAGGCTGGCATCGGCGTCGTGCATGGCAGTGGTTTCGGTGATCTCCAGGGTCAGGCGGTTGGCCGGCAGGCCGTTTTCCTGCAGGGCGCGGGCGACACTGTCGACCAGGCCGGCATGGCAGAACTGGATAGCCGACAGGTTGACCGCCATGCGCCATTGGCTGTGGCCTTGCTCGAGCCACTGGCGCATCTGTCGGCAGGCTTCACCCAGTACCCACTCGCCGATGGGAATGATCAGGCCGGTTTTTTCCGCCAGGCCAATGAAACGGTCCGGGAGCATCAGGCCGTGCTGTGGGTGTTCCCAACGCAGCAAGGCTTCGGCGCCGATCGGCAGGCAGGCCTGGGCGGCGAACTTGGGCTGGTAGTGCAGGCGGAACTGCCCCTGCTCCAGGGCCGTACGCAAATCCTGCAACAGCTGCAACTGCTGGCGCGCATTGCTGTTCATCGAGGCATCGAAGAAGCTGTAGCCGTTCTTGCCGGCGCTCTTGGCGTGGTACATGGCGGCGTCGGCATTGCGCAGCAGCTCAAGCTGGTCCTGGCCATTGCCGGGGTACAACACGATACCCAGGCTGGCGGTCAGCTGCAGGTCATGCTCGGCAACGCGGAACGCGCGCGACACCAGGTTGACCTGCTTGGCCGCCACGTCCATGGCGTCCTCAGGCTCTTGCAGCTCCACCAGCAGCACGAATTCGTCACCGCCGATCCGCGCCAGGGTGTCCTGGCTGTGCAGGTGGCCACGCAGGCGGGCCGCGACGGCCTTGAGCAGCAGATCGCCGACATGGTGGCCAAAAGCGTCGTTGACCGGCTTGAAACCGTCCAGATCGATGAACATCAGCGCAAAGCAGCCGCCCTGCTCCGCCACCTTGCCAATCGCTTGCTCGATGCGGTCGGACAATAGCGTGCGGTTGGGCAAGCCGGTCAAGGTGTCGTGCAAGGCCAGCTGGGTCAGCTCCTGGTTGGCCAGGGTCAGCGAATGAGCCAGCGCTGCCGTTCGCGCTTCAAGGCGTGCATCCAGCACCGAGGTGAGCAGCACCACAGCCAGCACCGCCAAGGTAGTGATCAGCACCAGATAGGCCAGGCCATCGCCCTGCAGGCCATCGCTCAACGCACCACAGAAGCTGCCCTCGGGAAAGTTCGCTGCCGCCATGCCGGTGTAGTGCATGCCGACGATCGCAACACCCATCACCATCGCCGCCAGGCCGCGGATCTGGCGCACGTATGGCGTGTGCTGACGCAGGCGAAAGGCAATCCACAGCGCGGCCGCCGAGGCACCTACCGCGATGGCCAGCGAGGCGCCGAACAAGGCCGGGTCATAATCGATGCCGGGCAGCATGCGCAGCGCCGCCATGCCGACGTAATGCATGCAGGCGATGCCCGTGCCCATGATCAGGGCGCCAAACGCCAGCTGCAACCTGGGCATGCTGGGCTGGCTGACCAGCCACAGGGCGAAACCGGAAGATAGTACGGCAATCAGCAGGGACAACGCGGTCAGGCCGATGTCGTAGCCCAGGGCGATGGGCAGGCTGAAAGCGAGCATGCCGATGAAGTGCATCGACCAGACGCCAATGCCCATGGCCAACGCGCCGCCGCCCATCCACAGATGCACGGCACGGCCCTTGGCCGTGGCGATACGGCCAGTCAGGTCGAGAGCGGTGTAGGAAGCAAGGATGGCCACGCAGAGTGATATGAGCACCAGCGCGGAGGAGTAAGTACCGGTCAGCATTGGAAAATCCAGCTCGGGACAGGGGGCCCGAAAAAACTGACGATTGTACTCAAGCTTTGGCGAAACGCACGGGCTTTGTGCGAATGGGAATGGATCCAACGAACGACACGAGATTTCGGAATGCTTGATCTAGAGCGCTTTCATCACCGAATGAAGGCACATTGCCATTTGTCGGTTGACCCGCATCTTGCAGGAGCGGCCTTGTGTCGCGAAAGGGCTGCGGAGCAGCCCCAGCAGTTATTGGGTAAACGCCAACATCGTGGGGCTGCTACGCAGCCCTTTCGCGACACAAGGCCGCTCCTACAATGAACGTGCCTTAGTCCTGCCGGGCAAACGCCTGTTCGGCATCCCAGCCGCCGCCCAGCGCGGCAATCAGTTGCACGCTGGCCACCAGCCGCCCCTGCAACAGGGTCAAAGCACTGCGTTCGTTACTCAGCGCGGTGGTCTGCACGTTGACCACATCGAGGTAACCGATCAGGCCCGCCCGGTACTGGTTCTCGGTCAGGCGCAACGATTCGCGTGCCGCGTCCAGCGCTTCCTGGCGCACCACGGCTTCATCGGCGTACACCTTCAACTGCACCAGGAAGTTCTCAACCTCCTTGAAGCCGTCGAGCACGGTCTGGCGGTACTGCGCCACGGTCTGGTCATACACCGCCCGGGTGCGATCAACCTCGGCGCTGCGCTTGCCAGCGTCGAACAAAGTCATCGCAAGTTGCGGCCCCACCGACCAGTAGCGGTTGGGCAGTTCGATCCAGTTGCTGAAGCTGCTGCTGGAATAGCCACCGCTCATGCTCAGGCTCAAGTCCGGGAAGTAGGCAGCACGGGCCACGCCGATATTGGCGTTGGCGGCCATCACGTTGCGCTCGGCCGAGGCGATATCCGGGCGGCGTTCGAGCAGTTGCGACGGGAGCGTTACAGGGATCTGCGGCAGCGCCGGAATACGCTGGCTGTCAGCCAGGGAGAATTCGGCCGGGGCCTTGCCCAGCAGCACGGCGATGGCGTTCTCGAACTGTGCGCGCTGCCAGACCAGGTCGATCAGGTCCGCTTGCGTGGACTTCAACTGGGTACGCGCCTGCGCCACCGCGTCCGGGCCGGCAACGCCAGCGCGATACTGGTTTTCGTTCATCCGCAGTGAGCGCTCATAGGTTGCGACGGTGGCTTCGAGCAAGCGCTTCTGTTCGTCGATCACCCGCAGTTGCAAGTAGTTCTGTACCAGTTCGGACTGCTGGCTGAGGCGAATCGCGGCCAGGTCGGCGAAGCTGGCTTCGGCGCTGGCCTCGTTGGCGTTCAGGGTCTCGCGCAGCTTGCCCCACAGGTCGACTTCCCAGCTTACGCCGAGCTGCGCGTTGTAGGTGTTGCGGATGCCGCTGCTGTTGTTGGACAGGCTCGAACTGGAACTGCCGGTGCCTTGTGCCGAGCGGTTCTTGCTGGCACTCAGGTCCAGGCTGGGGAACAGCGACGCCCGGCTGCTGCGCACCAGGGCCTGGGCCTGACGATACTGGGCTTCGGACTGCGCGACGGTCTGGTTGCTGCGGTTGAGCTCCTCGACCAGCGCATTCAACCCGGCGTCGCCGTAGATTTCCCACCAGGCGCCACGGGCAATGGCATCGGACGGATTGGCCTGGGTCCAGCCTTCGGCCTGCTTGTACTGCGCCGGGGTGCTCAGCTGCGGGCGGTGGTAGTCCGGGCTCAGGGTACAGGCACTGAGCATGGCCACGCACAGACCGGTGCCGGCCAGGCGAGAGCCCCGCCCACGGGTCAAAAGCTGCAAGGCACGGTAAAGTCGGGTCTGGGCGAAGTTCATAGCGGTGTGTCCAGGGCGGCGTCGGTGCGTACACCGCGCCAATGGTTGAATCGGTGACGCAAGCGGTCCAGGTAAAGGTAAACCACCGGCGTCGTGTACAGGGTCAGCAGCTGGCTGACGACCAGGCCGCCAATGATGGTCAGGCCCAGCGGCTGGCGCATCTCCGCACCTTCGGCACGGCTGATCAGCAGCGGCAAGGCGCCCAGGATGGCGGCCAGGGTAGTCATCAGGATCGGCCGCAGCCGCAGCAGGCAGGCGCGGCGGATCGACTCCTCCGGGCTCAGGCCCTGGTGACGCTCCAGCTGCAGCGCCAGGTCGATCATCAGGATGGCGTTCTTCTTCACCACGCCGATCAGCAGGAACAGGCCCAGCAACGAGATCAGGCTGAACTCGCCGCCGGTGGCGTACAGGGCGAGCAAGGCACCGACGCCAGCCGAGGGCAAGGTCGACAGGATGGTCAGCGGGTGGATGTAGCTTTCGTAGAGGATGCCCAGCACCAGGTACACCAGCACCAGGGCGCCGAGGATCATGAACGGCTGCCCTTCCTGGGTCTTGGCGAAGGCACTGGCCGTGCCACCGAGCTTGGCGATTACTTCCTCGGGCAAGCCCAGCTTGGCAACCTCCCGCTCCACGGCAGCCATGGCCTGGTCGGGGCTGTAGCCTTCGGCAATGTCGAAGGCAATGTCTTCGGAGGCGAACTGGCCTTCATGGCTGACCCGATCGTTGGCCAGGCTGTTCTCGTAACGGGCGATGGTCGACAGCGGCACCCGCGCACCGTCACTGGTGATGACCTGCACCTGTTCCAGCGTGCTCGGGTCCCAGGCGTATTTCGGGTTGATCTCCAGCACCACCTGGTACTGGTTGAGGCTGTCGTAGATGGTCGAGATCTGCCGCTGGCTGTAGGCGTTGTTCAGCACGGCGGTGACCATGTCCATGTCGATGCCCAGGCGCTTGGCCTGGTCACGGTCGACCACCAGGGTCACCTGCTGGGTGCCGGAACCGTCGCGGGCATCGATGGCGGTGAGCTCGGGCAATGCGCGCAGTGCCGCGACCACCTTGGGGAACCACTGGCGCAGGGCCGCTAAATCGCCGCTCTGCAGGGTATACAGGTATTGCGAGGAGGACTGGTCGCGGCCACCGCCGCCCAACTGCAGGTCCTGGTCGGCCATCAGGAACAGCCGCCCTCCCGCGACCTTGGGCATTTCCTTGCGCAGGCGCTCGATGATCTTCTGCGCGTCGAGCTTGCGCTCGCTGATCGGTTTCAACCGCACCAGCACCATGGCGTTGTTGGTGCCGCTGTTGCCACCGATGAAGCCGGCCACGCTTTCCACTGCCGGGTCGGCGAGCAAGGCGCGGCGGTAGATTTCCATCTTCGGTTGCATCACGTTGAACGACAGGCCGTCGTCACCACGGATGAAGCCGATCAGCTGGCCGGTGTCCTGTTGCGGTATCAAGGTCTTGGGCACCACCACGTACAGGGCGACGTTCAGGCCGATGGTCGCCAACAGGCTGATCAGGGTCAGGCGCCTGTGGCGCAAGGCCCAGCCAAGGCTTCGGTCATAGACATCGACCATGCGCTGGTGGGCCTTGTCGCTCCAGCGCTGCAGGCGTGTCGGCTCGGCGCGGTGCGGCTGGAGCCAGCGGGCGCAGAGCATCGGCGTGAGGGTCAGCGAGACCACCAGCGAGACGATGATGGCCGCCGCCAGGGTGACCGAGAACTCCTGGAACAGGTTGCGCACGATGCCGCCCATGAACAGGATCGAGACGAATACCGCCACCAGCGATACGTTCATCGACAGCAAGGTGAAGCCGACCTCCCTGGCGCCCAGGAACGCCGCACGCATCGGCGGCTGGCCGTCCTCGATGTGCCGGGAGATGTTCTCCAGCACCACGATGGCATCGTCGACCACCAGCCCGGTGGCAAGGATCAGCGCCATCAGCGACAGGTTGTTCAGCGAAAAACCGCACAGGTACATCACCGCGAAGGTGCCCACCAGCGACACCGGCACTGCCAGGCTGGGGATCAGCGAGGCGCGCAAGCTGCCGAGGAACAGGTAGACCACCAGGATCACCAGCACCACGGCAATCAGCAGCGTGTGCTCGGCCTCCTTCAGGGTGGCCTTGATCACGGGCGAGCGGTCCATGGCCACGTTCAACTGGACGCTGGCCGGCAGCAACGACTGCAGGGCCGGCAGCTGCGCCTTGATCTGGTCGACGGTTTCGATGATGTTGGCGCCGCTCTGGCGGTTGACCACCAGCAGCACGGCGCTCTGGTCGTTGAAGAAGCCGCTGTTGTAGCGGTTCTCGACGCCATCGGTAATGGTGGCCACGTCCGACAGCCGCAGGATGGTGCCATTCGACTGGCGGATCACGATCGGCTCGTAGTCCTTGGCGGTTTCCAGCTGGTCGTTGGCCCTCACCTGCCAGTTGCGCCCGGCATCCTCGACAAAGCCCATGGGCCGGCGCTGGTTGGCGTTGGAGACCGCCGTGCGCACCTCGTCCAGCGACAGGCTGTACTGGTTGAGCAGCTGAGGCTCCACGGCGATGCGCACCGCTGGCAGCGAGCTGCCACCGATCTGCACTTCGCCGACCCCGCTGACCTGCGCCAGGCTCTGCGACAGGATGGTATCGGCCAGGTCGTACAGCTGGCCCTTCTGCAGCACGCTGGAGGTCAGCGAGAGCACCATGATCGGCGCCTGCGACGGGTTGATCTTCTTGTAGGTGGGCATGCTGCGCATGCCGCTGGGCAACAGGTTGCGCGTGGCATTGATCGCCGCTTGCACCTCACGTGCGGCACCGTCGATGTCGCGCCCCATCTCGAAACCGATGATCACCCGGGTCGAGCCCTGGTTGGAGCTGCTGGTCAGGGTGGTGACGCCGGCAATGCTGCCAAGCTTGCGTTCCAGCGGCGTGGCCACGGTGGCGGCCATGACCTCCGGGCTGGCCCCGGACAGGTTGGCTTGCACGACGATCACCGGGAAGTCCATCTGCGGCAACGGCGCCACCGGCAGCAAGCCGAAGCTGACACCACCGAGCAGCATGATCGCCAGGCTCAGCAGCATGGTAGCCACGGGCCGGCGAATGAACGGTGCGGACAGGTTCATGCCTCGGCCTGCTGCGCGTCAGCGGCCGGGCGCCAGCGGCGGGCCAGACGGTCGAAGTACAGGTAGATGACCGGTGTGGTGAATAGCGTCAGCACCTGGCTGACCAACAGGCCGCCAACCATCACCAGGCCCAGCGGCTGGCGCAGCTCGGCACCGGAACCGGTGGCCAGCATCAGCGGCACGGCGCCGAACAATGCGGCCAGGGTGGTCATCAGGATTGGCCGGAAGCGCAGCAGCGCCGCCTGGTAAATCGCATCGCGCGGGCTCATGCCCTGGTTGCGCTCGGCCTCCAGGGCAAAGTCGATCATCATGATCGCGTTCTTCTTGACGATGCCGATCAGCAGGATGATGCCAATGATGGCGATCATGCCCAGGTCGTTGCCGCTGAGGATCAGTGCCAGCAACGCGCCGACTGCCGCCGACGGCAAGGTCGAGAGGATGGTCACCGGGTGGATGTAGCTCTCGTACAGCACGCCCAGCACGATGTACATGGTCACCACGGCCGCCAGGATCAGCAGCAAGGTGCTCGACAGCGAGGCCTGGAAGGCTTCGGCGGCCCCCTGGAAGCGGGTTTGCACACCGAGCGGCATGCCGATGTCCTGCTGCACCTGCTCGATCACCTTGACCGCCTCGCCCAGCGACGCCCCCTGGGCCAGGTTGAACGACAGTGTCACTGCGGGGAACTGGCCGATGTGCGAGATGGCCAGCTGTGCCTGGCGCTGCTCGATCCGCGCCAGTGCCGACAGCCGCACCTGGCCGCCATCGGTGGCCTTGACGTGGATCGATTCCAGCGCCTGCGGGCCGATGACTGCCGCGTCCTGCGACTGCAGCACCACGCGGTACTGGCTGGCCTGGGTGTAGATGGTTGAAATCTGCCGCTGGCCGAAGGCATCGTACAGGGCGTTGGTGATCTGCGACACGCTGATGCCCAGGCGGCTGGCCATGTCACGGTCGATCACCAGGTACACCTGCAGGCCCTTGTCCTGCAGATCACTGGCCACATCCTGCAACTCCGGGCGCTGCTGCAGGGCGTGCACCAGCTTGCCGCTCCACTGCGCCAGCAAGTCAGCGTCAGGTGAAGACAGGCTGAACTGGTATTGGGTGCGGCTGACCCGGTCCTCGATGCTCAGGTCCTGCACCGGTTGCATGAACAGGCGGATACCGACCAGCTTGTCGAGCTGCGGTTGCAGGCGGCTGATGACTTCCCCGGCGCTGACATCACGCTCGCCGTGGGGCTTGAGGTTGATCAGCATGCGGCCACTGTTGAGCGTGGCGTTGTCGCCGTCGACACCGATGTAGGACGACAGGCTCTGCACCGCCGGGTCTTGCAGGATCACCTTGCTCAGCGCCTGTTGGCGCTCGCTCATGGCGGCGAACGAGGTGGATTGCGGCGCTTCGGAAATACCCTGGATCACCCCGGTGTCCTGCGCCGGGAAGAAGCCCTTGGGCACCACCATGTACAGCAGCACGGTGAGTGCCAAGGTCGCCACGGCCACCAGCAAGGTCAGCGGCTGGTGCTTGAGCACCCACTGCAGGCCGCGGCCGTAGTGTTCGATCATCCAGTCGATCCAGGCACCGCTGGCGCGGTAGAAGCGGCCCTGCTCTTCCTCCCTTGGCTCGCGCTTGAGCAGCCGCGCGCACATCATCGGCGTCAAGGTCAGCGACACCACCAGGGAAATCAGGATGGCCACCGCCAGGGTGATGGCGAATTCGCGGAACAGCCGGCCGACCACATCGGCCATGAACAGCAACGGGATCAGTACCGCGATCAACGAGAAGGTCAGCGAAATCAGGGTGAAGCCGATCTGCCTGGCACCTTTGAGTGCCGCCTGCAGCGGCGTTTCGCCTTCCTCGATGTGGCGCGAGATGTTCTCGAGCATGACGATGGCGTCGTCGACCACGAAACCGGTGGCAATGGTCAGGGCCATGAGCGTCAGGTTGTTCACCGAGAAGCCGGCCAGGTACATCACGCCGAAGGTGCCGATCAGCGACAGCGGTACGGCAATCGAGGGAATGATCGTGGCGCTGAAGCGGCGCAGGAACACGAAAGTCACCATCACCACCAGCACGATGGCGATCAGCAGCTCATGTTGCACGTCCTTGACTGCAGCGCGGATGGTTTGCGTGCGATCGGTCAGCACCGACACATCGAGGCCGGCCGGCAGGTTATCGGTGACCGATGGCAGCAGCGCCTTGATGCGGTCGACCACGTCGATGACGTTGGCCCCAGGCTGGCGCTGGATATTCAGCAGCACGGCCTGGTTCTGGTTGGCCCAGGCAGCCAGGCGTTCGTTCTCGGCGCCGTCGACGATCTCGGCGACGTCCTTCAGGCGCAGCGGCGCGCCATTGTTGTAGGCGAGAATGAGGTTGGCGTATTCCTCCGGCGAGCGCAGCTGGTCGTTGGCGTCGAGCATCGACACCCGGGTCGGGCCGTCGAAGTTGCCCTTGGGCTGGTTGACGTTGGACGCGCCGATCAGGGTGCGCACATCGTCGAGGTTGAGGCCGTTGGCCGCCAGTGCGTCGACGTTGACCTTGATCCGCACCGCCTGGCGCTGGCCGCCGGCGATGCTGACCATGCCCACCCCGCTGATCTGCGCGAGCTTCTGCGCCACCCGGGTGTCGACCAGGTCGTTGAGCTTGGGCAGCGGCATGGTCTTGCTGGAAATGGCCAGGGTCAGCACCGGGGTGTCGGCCGGGTTGACCTTGTTGTATACCGGCGGCGCAGGCAGGTCGCTGGGCAACAGGTTGCTGGCGGCGTTGATCGCGGCCTGCACCTGTTGCTCGGCGACGTCCATGTTCATGTCCAGGCTGAAGCGCAGGGTCAGCACCGAGGCGCCGCCGGAGCTGGTCGATGCCATCTGCTCAAGGCCGGGCATCTGGCCGAACTGGCGCTCCAACGGTGCGGTGACAGCACTGGTCATCACCTGTGGGCTGGCGCCCGGGTACAGGGTCATGACCCGGATGGTCGGGTAGTCGACCTGGGGCAAGGCGGAAACGGGCAACAACTTGTAGGCGATCAGCCCGGCCAGGACGATGGCCAGCATGGTCAGCGTGGTAGCGACCGGGCGCAGGATGAACAGGCGTGACAGGTTCATGCGCCCGCCCTGGCTGCCGCTTTGCCGGAAGGCGCCTCATCGCTCTGGGCTGATCCCTTGGCGTCCTGGCCCTGCAGGTGCTGACCGGGGGTGGTCGGCACTTGCGAGCTGTCTTCGACCACTTCGACCTTGGTCCCTTCACGCAGGCGGTCGGTGCCTTCCAGCACCAGGCGCTCACCGGCCTTGAGGCCCTCAAGGATGACACTGTTCTGGCCATCGCTGGCGCCAACCTTGAGCTTGCGGATGTTGACGGTGCTCTGGTCATTGACCACGTAGGCGAAGGTGCCCTCGTTGCCGAACTGCACGGCCGCGGCCGGCGCCATCACCACCTGCTTGAGGGTGTCGGCCAGCAGACGCACGTTGACGAACTGATTGGGGAACAGGGCCAGGTCCTTGTTCTCGAAGCGGCCTTTGAACTTCAGGGTACCGGTGGTGGTGTCGATCTGGTTGTCGATGCTGCCCAGCACGCCGGTCGACTGCAGTTTGCTGTCGGTGCGGTCCCAGGCCTCGACCGGCAGGCTGGCGCCGCTGCGGTAACGGTCAAGCACGGTGTTCAGCTCGGTCTCGGGCAAGGTGAAGGCGACGCTGATCGGCTCGGTCTGGGTGATCACCACCAGGGCGGTGGTGTCGTTGGCCGCCACCAGGTTGCCCAGGTCGAGCTGGCGCAGGCCCACGCGGCCGTTGATCGGGGCGCGGATCTGGGTGAAATCGAGGTTCAGGCGGGCATCGTTGACCTGAGCCTGGTTGGTCTTGACCAGCCCCTGGAATTGCGCAACCTGAGCTTCGGCTGTATCGAGGGTCTGCTTGGCGATGCTGTCCTGGGCATACAGGCCCTTGTAGCGCGCCAGGTCGACCTGGGCGTTCTTCAGTTGCGCCTGGTTCTGTGCCAGGGTGCCTTCGGCCTGCTGCAATGCAATGCGGTAAGGGCGCGGGTCGATTTCCGCGAGCAGGTCGCCTGCCTTGACCTGCTGGCCCTCCTTGAACAGGATTTTCACCAGCTCGCCGGCCACCCGGCTGCGCACATTCACCGTGTTGGTCGCCGTGACAGTGCCCAAGGCCTTGTAGTAGAGCGGGAAGTCGCCCACTCGCACCGGCTCGACACGCACCGGCACCGGGTCGGTGGAGCCGCCGAAACCCGGCCGGCCCATGCCCATCCCCATGCCTTTGTTGCCGCGCCCCGCGCTGGCCGCTTTGTGGGCAGGCGTTGCCGCAGGCCACAGCCACCAGGCCAGCAGGGCCACCAGCAGCAGGATCAGCAGGCCGACGAGCCAGCGACGAGGGGATCGGGAATTGGACACTTGCATGGGTTGAACGAACCTTGTTCAGAAATGGCGGCTTGGGAAGGTTGAACGATAAGCACTGGCTCTGTTTTAGCAAAGGCCCTTTACCAGAGGTTTACCTTTGCCTGACGTTGCCAAAAGGCTGAACTTTAAACGAAAACGGCCCGGAAAAGGTTCCGGGCCGTTACAGGGTATTGCTTTGAGCTGTGATGGGTTGAAGAGTCCCTTCACCTGTTCCGGCCTATTCGCGGGTAAACCCGCTCCTACAGGTAATACACCGTCCCTGTGGGAGCGGGTTTACCCGCGAATAGGCCGGGACAGGCTGATACTGCACACCCTGCCCTAAGCGATCCTTACTTCAGTACAGCCAAGGCTGCGTCGTAGTTCGGCTCGTCGGCGATCTCGCCAACCAGCTCGCTGTGCAGCACCTTGTCGTTCTCATCCAGTACGACCACAGCGCGGGCAGCCAGGCCGGCCAGCGGGCCGTCGGCGATGGCGACGCCATAGTTCTCCAGGAATTCGGCGCCACGCAGGGTGGACAGGTTCTTCACGTTGTCCAGGCCTTCGGCACCGCAGAAGCGCGCCTGGGCGAACGGCAGGTCGGCCGAGATGCACAGGACGACGGTGTTGGCCACGTCGTTGGCCTGGGCGTTGAACTTGCGAACCGACGTGGCGCAGGTCGGGGTGTCGACGCTCGGGAAGATGTTCAGCACCTTGCGCTTGCCGGCGAAGTCCTTCAGCGACTTGTCAGCCAGGCCTTCACCGACCAGGGAGAAAGCCGGGGCCTGGGCACCGACCTGTGGCAGAGTGCCGTTGACCTGAACCGGGTTGCCTTTGAGGGTCACTTGAGCCATGACGAAATCCTTATGCGGGGGTTTGGAAAGGACACTGAGTTAATCATGAAGGCGGCCGGGTGCCTATGGGGGCATTGAAATTGTTCTATTTCCGGACAATTACTGTGGACAAAAAAAAGCCCGGATGGCGACAAACGCCCCGGGCTTTTTCCGATTCAGGCAGTGAGTCAGCTGATCAGGCTGTACACCACGGAGGTCAGCGCAACCAGGCCGACCACCACCACGAACACGTTCGACAGCGCACCACTGTATTGGCGCATCGACGGCACGCGACGGATGGCGTACATCGGCATCAGGAACAGCAGCACGGCGAGGATCGGGCCGCCGAGCGATTCGATCATGCCAAGGATGCTCGGATTGAGGGTGGCGACGATCCAGCAGACCACCAGCATCAGCGCGGCGACCACGCGATCCAGGGTCTTGGCGCCTGGGCGGGCACCGGCCTTGGCGATGATGCCCTTGAGGCCTTCACTGGCACCGATGTAGTGGCCCAGGAATGACTTGGCAATGGCGACAAAGGCGATCAGTGGCGCGGCAAAGGCAATGGTCGGATTGCTGAAGTGGTTGGCCAGGTACGACAGGATCGACAGGTTCTGCGCCTTCGCCTCGGCCAGCTGGGCGCTGCTCAGGGTGAGCACGCAGCTGAACACGAAGAACAGCACCATCACCACCATCAGCAGGTGGGCACGGCGCAGTATCTGGCCGCTGCGCTCGTCGGCGTGTTCGCCATAGCTGCGCTTCTGGTCGACGGCGAAGGCCGAGATGATCGGCGAATGGTTGAACGAGAACACCATCACCGGAATGGCCAGCCACAGGGTGTGCAGGAAGGCCGAGCCCGACGGCACCTGGGCGGCGCTGTCGAGGATGCCACCGGTCCAGTGCGGAATCAGGTACAGACCCAGTAGCCCCAACGCAACGATGAACGGGTACACCAGCAGGCTCATGACCTTGACCGTGGCCTGCTCGCCGCAGCGCACGATCGCCAGCAGGCCAAGGATCAGCACGAATGACAGCACTGCCCGTGGTGGCGGCGCCATGTGCAGTTGGTGCTCCATGAAGCTGCTGACGGTGTTGGTCAGCGCCACGCTATAGATAAGCAGGATCGGGAAGATGGCGAAGAAGTACAGCACGGTGATCAGCGCACCGGCCTTGATGCCGAAGTGCTCTTCGACCACTTGGGTGATGTCGCCGCCGCTACGCCCGGACAGCACGAAGCGGGTCAGGCCACGGTGCGAGAAATAGGTCATCGGGAAGGCCAGCGCGGCCAGGATCAGCAGCGGCCAGAAGCCGCCCAGACCGGCGTTGATCGGCAGGAACAAGGTGCCTGCGCCGATGGCCGTGCCGAACAGGCCCAGCATCCAGGTGGTGTCGTTACGCGACCAGCTGCCGAGGGTGGCGGGGGTCGATTCTGCAAAGCGTTGTTCAACGCTTGGGGCCTGCTCATTCATTCCGGGTGAAGCTCCACTCGCAAGACTGCAACAGGCTGAGAATGGCGAAATTGCGTGATCGCCCAACTCAACCGGGAAAGAGGGGCGCGATTGTGCACCGAAAGGTTGCACTTGCGAAGCCCCTTTCCGAGAGGCGGTTGCACTTGTCTTTACAAGCAGGTTGCACAGATGGGGCTGATTGCAGGAGCGGCCTTGTGTCGCGAAAGGGCTGCGCAGCGGCCCCAGATCTGTGCAGAGCCACAGATTGCTGGGGCCGCGTTGCGGCCCTTTGGCGACACAAGGCCGCTCCTGCAAGGGCTGCGCAGAACCGAAATTACTTCTGTACTGCGGCGAACGCCTCGGCAACCCGCTGCAGGTTGGCTGGGCGCAGGCCAGACATGCACACCCGGCCGCTGTCGATCAGGTACACGCCGAACTCGTCACGCAGGCGACGCACCTGCTCGACGCTGAAGCCGGTGTAGCTGAACATGCCGCGCTGGCGCAGGAAGAACTGGAAATCCTGGCCTGGCAGCAGCACCGCCAGGGCATCGACCAGCGCCTGGCGCATGTCGAGGATGCGCTTGCGCATCACTTCCACCTCTGCGGCCCACTGGGCGTTGAGCGCGGCATCGCCGAGCACGCCTGCCACCAGCTGGGCACCGAAGTTGGGCGGGCTGGAGTAGTTGCGACGCACGGTGGCCTTGAGCTGGCCGAGCACGCTCTGGGTGGTGGCTTCGTCGTCGCAGATCACCGACAGGCCCCCTACCCGCTCGCCGTACAGCGAGAAGATCTTGGAGAACGAGTTGCTGACCAGGCACGGCACGCCGGCACGGGCCATTTCGCGGATGGCGTAGGCGTCTTCCACCAGGCCTGCGCCGAAGCCCTGGTAGGCGATGTCGAGGAACGGAATCAGCTGGCGCGCCTTGACCACTTCCACCACCTGCTGCCACTGGGCCGGCTCGAGGTCGGCACCGGTCGGGTTGTGGCAGCACGGGTGCAGCAGCACGATGCTGTTGGCCGGCAGGCCTTGCAGGGCCTGCAGCATGCCGTCGAAGTCGACGCCACGGCTGGCCTGGTCGAAGTACGGGTAGGTGTGCACCTTGAACCCGGCACCTTCGAAAATGGCACGGTGGTTGTCCCAGGTCGGGTTGCTGACCCAGACTTCCGACTGCGGGAAGTAGCGCTTGAGGAAGTCAGCACCGACTTTCAGCGCGCCGGAGCCGCCGACGGTCTGCACGGTGGCCACGCGCTTGCCGGTCACGGCCGGGTGGTCGGCACCGAACAGCAGCGCCTGGATCGCCTGGCGATAGCTGGCCAGGCCTTCCATCGGCAGGTACAGCGAGGCTTCATGGGCCTGGCCGGCAATGCGCTTTTCCACCGCATCCACCGCTTCCAGCTGCGGCACCACACCGGCCTCATCGTAGTACAGGCCGATACTCAGGTTGACCTTGTCGGCGCGCGGGTCGGCCTTGAAGGTTTCCATCAACGAGAGGATCGGGTCGCCGGCATAGGCATCGACATGTTTGAACACAGCGTGCAGCTCCTTGGATCAGGACAGTTCGGAAAGACTGCCCTGAGGATACCCGGAGTCGGGCCCAAGGAACATCACATAAGTGCAAGGTTGTCTATGCAACTTTGCACAGCTGGGGATTCGCGCTGGATTCTTCGCGGGCATGCCCGCTGCCACAGGGATATCACAGCCCTTGGGACTGTGCAGTCCCTGCGGGCTTGCCCGCGAAGAGGCCGGATCAGCCAAGCAATTCTTTCAGTCCTTGCAACTCTTGTTCAGTCACCGCCACCCCTTCCCGCTCGGCCTGTTTCCGCTCGCGGTAGCGACGCTCGCCTGGCATGCGCGACAACCCGGCGGCTTGCATGTGCTCAACCAGTTCGCGGCTGCGCTGGGCAAACCGGTCACCTTCGGCCTTGCTTGGGTCGATGACGATGATCAGTTGCCCGGTCCACGGTGTTTTCGCCCCCGGGTGGCCGGACCAGTCGAATTCCCAGGAGAAATGCCCGCCGGTCAGCGCCGCCGCCAGCAACTCGACCATCATCGACAGCGCCGAACCCTTGTGCCCGCCAAATGGCAACAGCGCGCCGCCTTCGAGAATGGCCTTGGGGTCGGTGGTCGGCTGGCCCTGGGCATCCACGCCCATGCCCTCGGGCAATGCCTGGCCGGCCCGCGCAGCGATCTGCACATCGCCGTGGGCCATGGCGCTGGTGGCCATGTCGAATACGATCGGGTCATGCCCGGCGCACGGCGCGGCGAAGGCGATCGGGTTGGTGCCGAACAACGGTTTGCGCGCACCGTGCGGCACCACGCAGGTCATGCTGTTGACCACGCTCAGCGCCACCAGGCCCTCATCGGCAAAGGGTTCGACATCCGGCCACAGTGCGGCGAAATGGTGCGAGTTGTGGATCGCCAGCACGGCAATGCCGGCGCTGCGGGCCTTTTCCACCAGCAACCGACGCGCTGCGGCCAGGGCGGGCTGGGCGAAACCACCGGCGGCATCCACGCGCACGTAGCCTGGCGCCAGGTCGGTCACCTGGGGGATGGCACGCCCGTCGACCCAGCCACTGGCCAGGGTCGAAACGTAACCGGGGATACGGAACACGCCATGGCTGTGGGCGCCATCGCGTTGGGCACTGGCGCAGTTGTGGGCCAGCACGTTGGCCACCGCCTCGCTGCAACCGTGCTGCTGGAGGATCGCTTGCAACAGCCCCTGCAGCTCGGCGAAGGGCAGGCGCACGAGCGGGCTGGCGGAAGGTGCGGACATCTGTAGCTCCTTTCTTGGAATTGGAATGGCAACAGCGTATGCAACGACAAAAACTTTCCGATAAGTGACAGCTATCTGTCAAATGTTGACTCGATGACAGAAAACAGCCATTTTCTATTCCACGCCTCACCTGGAGCCGCAGCATGAGCCAACCGATCAAGCAACGCCTGGAAAACAGCCTGCAAGGGGCCGCAGCCTCAGGCCGCAAGATCGCCAGCTACATGCTCGCCAACCTGCACGAACTGCCGTTCCAGACCTCGGCCAGCATTGCCGCCAAGCTGGGTGTCAGCGAGTCCAGTGTCGGGCGTTTCTGCCGCTCCCTCGGTTATGCCCATCTCAAGGCCCTCAAGCAAGACCTGCAGAGCGACCTCGGCGACGGCCCCTGGCTGATGGGTGATCGCCTGCAAGAATACCGCCAGAACCAGGATGACCGCGACAACGCCGGCAGCCTCGAGCGGGAAATCGCGGCCCTGGTGCGCGTGCACGAATACCGCCAGAGCGACGCCTGGCACGCCGTGGCCCAGCGCCTGGCCGAAAAGCCCCGGGTGTGCATCGCCGGCTTCCAGACCGAACGCGGCATTGCCATGTGCATGAGCCACCTGCTGCAGTACCTGCGCGATGGCGTGCAACAGGTCGATGGCAGCGCCGGGCACTTCGGCGACGTGCTGCTCGGCCGCAGCGAAGACACCGCGCTGGTGGTGTTCGAGGCCCGCCGCTATTCGCGCCATGCCCTGCAGCTGTGCCAGAAGGCACGCGCCGCCGGCATCCCGGTCACCTTGGTGACCGACACCTTCTGCGACTGGGCCGATGCCCATGCCGACGAAGTGTTCCGCATCCCCACCGAATTCAACCTGTTCTGGGAATCCACCGCGACCATGCTGTCGTGGGTGCACCTGATGGTCAACGAGGTCTGCAAGAAGCTCGGGCCTGATGTTGAAAAACGCTTGGAAGCAACTGCCGCTCTACATAACGAGTTCGTCGGCTACACCTCGTGGCCGGCGGGCAAACAACAATAGCAAGAGTGCAAGAGGTGCGAAATGAACAAGACCATGGCTATGCTGGGTGCGTGTGCCCTGCTGCTGGCGGGCAACGCCAGCGCCGAGACCCTGCGCTTCGCCACCGAAGGTGCCTACCCGCCCTTCAACTATGTCGATGCCGATAACCAGCTGCACGGCTTCGACATCGACATCACCCATGCCCTGTGCGAGCAGATGAAAGTCGAATGCACCCTGGTTGCCCAGGACTGGGAAGGTATCATTCCCGCCTTGATGGCGCGCAAGTACGACGCGGTGGTGGCCTCGATGATCGATACCGAGGAACGGCGCAAGAAAATCGCCTTCACTGATCACTACTACCGCACCCCGCTGACCGTCGCTGTGGCCAAGGACAGCAAGATCGGCGACGCCCAGACCAAGTTCGACGGCTACACGGTCGGCGCCCAGTCGTCCTCGACCCAGGCCATCTATGCCGAAGACGTGTATGCCAAGGCCGGCGCCGAGGTGAAGCTGTACCCGACCATGGACGAGGCCAACGCCGACCTTGCCGCCGGGCGCCTGGACGGGGTGATCGCCGACAAGTTCCCGCTGCACGAGTGGATGAACAAGAACGGCGGCGACTGCTGCAAGATCCTTGGCGATGTAGCCAACACCAAGGCCGACGCTGCGATAGCCGTGCGCAAGGACGATGACGCCCTGCGCCAGCGGCTGAACACCGCACTGGCCGAGATTGTCGCCAACGGCACCTACCAGAAGATCGCCAGCAAGTACTTTGCCTTCGATATCTACAACTGATCCGTAGAAAGTCTTTGCGAAATCCCTGTAGGAGCGGCCTTGTGTCGCGAAAGGGCCGCATAGCGGCCCCGGCAATCTGTGCTGCTGCATAAATCCTGGGGCCGCTGCGCAGCCCTTTCGCGACACAAGGCCGCTCCTACACAGAGACCGCATTACCCGCCCAAGGGGTTCGTCATGCTCGATCAATTGTCCTTGCTGTCCTTCGCCAGTGGTGGCTGGGGCCAGGCGCTGCTGGCCGGCGCCCTGGTCACCGTTTCTCTGGCCCTCGCCTGCCTGCCCATCGGCCTGCCGCTGGGCCTGGCCGTAGCCCTGGCGGCGCGTTCGCGCAAGCGCCTGCCACGCGCCTGGGCCACCACCTTTTCCACCGTATTCCGCGGCCTGCCCGAGCTGCTGACCTTGCTGATCATCTACTACGGCTGCCAGATCGCCGCGCAAAAGCTGCTGGCGGCGATGGGTTATGAAGGCGAATTCCTGATCAACACCTTCCTGGCCGCGATGATCGCCTTCAGCCTGGTGTTCGCAGCGTTCTCCAGCGAGATCTGGCTGGCGGCATTCAAGACCCTGCCCAAAGGGCAACTGGAGGCCTGCTCGGCGCTGGGCCTGAGCAAGCGCACCGGGTTCTTCAAGGTGGTGCTGCCGCAACTGACGCGCATCGCCCTGCCGGGCCTGTCGAACAATTGGCTGTCGTTGCTCAAGGACACGTCGCTGGTATCGACCATCTCGCTGGTCGACCTGATGCGCCAGACCAACCTTGCGGTCAGCGTGACCAAGGAGCCGATGTTCTTCTATGGCGTTGCCTGCCTGGCTTACCTGCTGTTCTCGGCCGCCTCGGGACGGGTGTTCGCCTATATCGAGCGGCGCAGCAACCGCCACCTGCAAGGAGCACGCGCATGAGTGCCGAACAACTGCTGGGCCTGGTACTGGACCCGGACCTGCTGGAGCGCTATGGGCCGCGCTTCGTCGATGGCCTGCTGGTGACCGCCAAGCTGGTGGCAATCTCCTTCAGCCTGGGCGCCGTGCTCGGCCTGTTGCTGGCCCTGGCGCGCCTGTCGCGCCACTCGCTGCTGCAACGCTTGGCGGCCGGCTACATCTACTTCTTCCGCGGCTCGCCGCTGCTGGCCCAGCTGTTCCTGTTGTATTACGGCCTGGGCTCGCTCAAAGGCTTCTGGCAGGACCTCGGCCTCTGGTGGTTCTTCCGTGAAGCCTGGTTCTGCACGTTGCTGGCGTTCACCCTCAACACCGCCGCCTACCAGGCCGAGATCTTCCGCGGCAGCCTGATGGCCGTTGCGCCGGGCCAGTACGAAGCGGCACGGGCGCTGAACCTCAAGCGTTCAACCACCTTCTTCAAGGTCATCCTGCCGCAATCGTTGCTGGTGGCCATCGGGCCGCTGGGCAACGAGCTGATCCTGATGATCAAGGCCAGCGCCATCGCCTCGCTGGTGACCCTCTATGACTTGATGGGCGTGACCAAGCTGGCGTTCTCGCGCAGTTTCGACTTCCAGATCTACCTCTGGGCCGCGGTGCTCTACCTGCTGATCGTCGAACTGGTCCGACGCGTGCTCAAACACCTGGAAGCCCGCCTGGGCCGCCACCTGAACTGACCGAAGGATATATCCATGCATTGCCAGACCCTTGTCCTCGGCGCCGGCATCGTCGGTGTCAGCACCGCACTGCACCTGCAGGCCCGCGGGCGCCAGGTGATCCTGCTCGACCGCGACGACCCCGGCACCGGCACCAGCCATGGCAACGCCGGGCTGATCGAGCGCTCCAGCGTGATCCCCTATGCCTTCCCGCGGCAATTCGGCGCCTTGCTGCGCTATGGCCTGAACCGCCAGCCCGATGTGCGCTACAGCGTGCTGCACTTGCCCAAGGCGGCGCCGTGGCTGCTGCGCTACTGGCAACAGTCGACGCCCGGGCGCCTGGCCGGGGCGGCGGCCGACATGCTGCCGCTGGTCCAGCGCAGCGTCGAGGAACATGATGCACTGGTCCAGGCGGCCGGCCTTGAAGGGCTGATCCAGGCCAAAGGCTGGATCGAGGTGTATCGCACCCCGGCGCTGTTCGAGCAGGCCAAGGCCGAGCTCAAGGGCCTGGCCCGTTACGGCCTGCAGTACGAAATCCTCGAACGTGGCCAGCTGCAGGCGCGCGAGCACCAGCTCGACAGCACGGTGGTTGGCGGCATCCATTGGCTCGATCCGAAGACCGTCACCAACCCCGGCGCCCTCACCCGTGGCTATGCCGCACTGTTCGTACAGCGCGGCGGGCAGTTCGTGCATGGCGATGCGCGCAGCCTGCGCCAGGTCGACGGCCGGTGGCAGGCCGACAGCCAACGGGGGCTGATTACCGCCGAGGAGGTGGTGGCCTGCCTCGGGCCACAGTCGGGCGACCTGTTCGAGCGCCTGGGCTACCGCATTCCGCTGGGCATCAAGCGTGGCTACCACATGCACTACAGCACCCGCGAGGGTACCCAGCTGCTGCATGCGATCTGCGACACCCAGGGTGGCTATGTGCTAGCCCCGATGGCCCGCGGCGTGCGCCTGACCACCGGTATCGAGTTCGCTGCCAGTGACGCACCGGGCAACGAGATCCAGCTCAAGCGCTGCGAAGCGCTGGCCCGCAAGCTGTTCCCGGCGCTGGGTGAGCGCCTTGATGACAAGCCCTGGCTCGGCCGCCGGCCATGCCTGCCCGACATGCGTCCGGTAATCGGCCCTGCGCCACGGCATAAAGGCCTTTGGTTCAATTTCGGCCACGCCCACCACGGCCTCACCCTGGGCCCGGTCAGCGGCCGCCTGGTGGCCGAGCTGCTCACAGGCGAGCGCCCTTTCACTGACCCTGCGCCTTACAGCGCGGCACGTTTCGACTGACACCCAGCGGGAGAACAACAACATGACCGCCCCCATGAGCGTTGCCAGCCTTGCCCCCGAAACTGACCCTCGTCCGGAGCTGATCCGCATCGAGGGCCTGAACAAGCACTATGGCGCCTTCCACGTGCTGCACGACATCGACCTGCAGGTGCGCGAAGGTGAGCGCATTGTCCTGTGTGGCCCGTCCGGTTCGGGCAAATCGACGCTGATCCGTTGCATCAACCGCCTGGAAATCGCCGAACAGGGCAGCATCCGGGTTGCCGGCATCGACCTGGCCGCCAACACCCGCCAGGCGGCCCAGGTGCGCAGCGAGATCGGCATGGTGTTCCAGCACTTCAACCTGTTCCCGCACATGAGCGTGCTGGACAACTGCCTGCTCGCCCCCACCAGCGTGCGCGGCCTGTCGCGCAAGGACGCCGAGGAACGGGCGCGCATGTACCTGAGCAAGGTAGGTATCGAGAGCCAGGCGCACAAGTACCCCAGCCAGTTGTCCGGTGGCCAGCAGCAGCGCGTGGCCATCGCCCGGGCGCTGTGCATGAAGCCGCGGATCATGCTGTTCGACGAGCCGACCTCGGCGCTCGACCCCGAGATGGTCGCCGAGGTGCTGGACGTACTGGTGCAACTGGCCGGCACCGGCATGACCATGCTGTGCGTCACCCACGAAATGGGCTTTGCCCGCCAGGTGGCGGAGCGGGTGCTGTTCCTCGAAGGCGGGCAGATCATCGAGGACAGCCCGCCCCAGGTGTTCTTCAACCAGCCGCGCACTGCACGGGCCAAGGCCTTCCTGGCGCAGATACTGCACTGAGCGGTCGATCATTGCAGCGCTGCAATGAACCGACTGCGTCGTTAAATATAATTGACCATACCCCCCGCCAAACCCTTGCCGGCTCAGGCTCGCAAGGGTTACACCCCCGTAATTCGGCGCCCTAACCGCTTTTTGCTCGTTTGACATATCGAACGGCTCTGGCAAGCTATCTACAAGCCCCGACCGGAATCGTCCTGTGATGAGCCGGCAGTGCTCGGGACTTCAGGTAGCACAATTTGGCCACCGGCCGTGCACCTGCACAACAACGACAGGCAGAGCCCTGTCATAAGGTGACATATGTCCAACAGCAACATTGGCAACAAGCAACCTTCCCTGCGCAAACCCGTCGTCCTGATGACCATGGGCAGCCAAGAGCGCAAAGGCCATGACTATCAGGTCATGACCCACAAATACATCACCCCGCTGGTCGACTTTGCCGATTGCGTCCCGGTACTGGTGCCCACCTGCTGTGGCATCGATGACCTGGAGACCTATCTGGACATGGCCGACGGCGTGTACCTGACCGGTGCCGGTAGTAACATCGACCCGACCCTGTACGGCCAGGAAAACGAAACCCCCGGCAAAGGCCAGGACAAGAACCGCGACCTGTTCGACATCCCGCTGGTGAAGGCGGCGCTCAAGCGCGGCCTGCCGATCTTCGGCATCTGCCGCGGCATGCAGGAAATCAACGTTGCCCTGGGCGGCGACATTTACCAGAAGGTCTACGCCGAGCCTGGCTTCAACGACCATCGGGAAAACCCGGAAGACCCGGTCGATGTGCAATACGCCCAGGTGCATGGCGTGAAGATCAAGCCGGACAGCTGGCTGCGTGAGACCCTGGGCACCGACGAGATCCGCGTCAACTCGCTGCACGGCCAGGGCCTGCGCAACCTCGGCGCCGGCATCGAGCCGATCGCCCACGCCGAAGATGGCTTGGTCGAGGCGATCCACGCTCCAAGCATCTCGCCGTTCCTGTTTGCCGTGCAGTGGCACCCGGAATGGCAAGCGGCGAAGAACCCTGATTCGATCAAGATCTTCCAGGCCTTCGGCGACGCCTGCCGCGCCCAGGTGCGCAAAAGCCAGATCAAGCGCCAACAGGCAGCCTGACACTCGGTTTCAGCTTCGTTAGCTTTGATCGCGGGGCGGCGCAAGGTCGCCCCCGCTTCCCCGGTCACCCTCTGCTGGTCCCAGAACACTTCCCGTGGAAGCGGGCGGCGGGCTTGTGCCTGTCTCCGCGATCGTTTTTTTGTTTCCCTCCTCTCAAGAGATACGATGACTGCCTAGTGGTCGTCGTTAGATTTTCTGCGCCTGTCAGATCGAGCGCCGCCCGCGCGGCGCATCGCGGGCAAGCCCGCTCCCACATCTGTTTCGGGCCAGTCACTCCTGTACCGCCAACAGGATCTGCCTTGGTGCATGACTGGAGACAGGTGGAGCGGCATCAGCGCCCACCGAGATGCATCGCCATGCCAACTAGGCGGTCCCTGTTGGCTTCATAGGAGTGATTGGCCCGAAACAGATGTGGGAGCGGGCTTGCCCGCGATGCGCCGCGCGGGCGGCGCTCGATATCCGCCCCCACACACACCTCGAACCGATCACCTAGACGCCCACACAAAAATTTATGCAAGGGGACTAGTCATCGCCTTAGTTGTACGATAACTTACCTCTAACGCAGAACAACACCCTACACCCCAAGCGCCACAGGATGCCTACAACAATGACCCCACAAGAACTGAAATCCATCCTCTCCCACGGCCTGCTGTCTTTCCCGGTCACCGACTTCAATGCCCAGGGCGACTTCAACCAGGCTGGCTACATCAAGCGCCTGGAGTGGCTCGCCCCTTACGGCGCCAGCGCCCTGTTCGCCGCCGGTGGCACCGGTGAGTTCTTCTCCCTGGCCGCCAGCGAATACAGCCAAGTGATCAAGACGGCGGTCGACACCTGCGCCAGGTCGGTGCCAATCCTCGCCGGCGTCGGTGGTTCCACCCGCCAGGCCATCGAATACGCACAAGAAGCCGAGCGCCTGGGCGCCAAGGGCCTGCTGCTGCTGCCGCACTACCTCACCGAAGCCAGCCAGGACGGCGTTGCCGCCCACGTCGAAGCGGTGTGCAAATCGGTCAACATCGGTGTGGTGGTGTACAACCGCAACGTCTGCCGCCTGAACGCCAACCTGCTGGAACAACTGGCCGAGCGCTGCCCGAACCTGATCGGCTACAAGGACGGCCTGGGCGATATCGAACTGATGGTGTCGATCCGTCGCCGCCTGGGTGATCGTTTCAGCTACCTGGGTGGCCTGCCGACTGCCGAAGTGTATGCAGCGGCCTACAAGGCATTGGGTGTGCCGGTGTACTCTTCGGCAGTGTTCAACTTCATTCCGAAGACCGCGATGGACTTCTACCACGCCATCGCCCGCGACGATCACGCCACCGTGGCCAAGATCATCGACGACTTCTTCCTGCCGTACCTGGACATCCGTAACCGCAAGGCCGGCTACGCCGTGAGCATCGTCAAGGCCGGCGCCAGGATCGCCGGTTACGACGCAGGCCCGGTGCGTACCCCGCTGACCGACCTGACCGCCGAAGAGTACGAAATGCTCGCAGCACTGATGGACAAGATGGGCCCGCAATAAGCGCGCCCCGCGGCCTGCCAATGCCGCCACCGGAGTGGGCCTGCCCCACTCCGGCTACAACTCGTGAGCCCGCACAAAAATAACTAGTGGGAGTGTTTACAGCATGCAAGCGACTAAAAAGACGCATGTGCGCTACCTGATCCTGTTCATGCTGTTCCTGGTGACCACGATCAACTACGCAGACCGAGCAACCATCGCTATCGCAGGCTCCAGCCTGCAGAAAGACCTCGGCATCGACGCCGTTACCCTTGGTTATATTTTCTCCGCCTTCGGCTGGGCTTACGTGGCCGGGCAGATCCCCGGTGGCTGGCTGCTGGACCGCTTCGGCTCGAAGAATGTCTATGCCTTCAGCATTTTCACCTGGTCGCTGTTCACCCTGCTGCAGGGCTTTGTCGGCGGCCTGCCGGTGGCCTGGGCGGTGGTGACCCTGTTCACCCTGCGCTTCCTCGTCGGTTTCGCCGAAGCCCCGTCGTTCCCGGGTAATGCCCGTATCGTCGCGGCCTGGTTCCCGACCCAGGAACGCGGCACCGCGTCGGCAATCTTCAACTCGGCTCAGTACTTCGCCACCGCACTGTTCGCCCCGATCATGGGCTGGATCGTGTTCAGCTTCGGCTGGGAGCACGTGTTCGTGGTCATGGGCGCGCTGGGCATCGTGTTCTCCATGGTGTGGCTGAAGACCATCTACAACCCGCGCCAGCACCCACGCATCAGCCAGAGCGAGCTTGAGCACATCGAGCAGAACGGCGGCCTGGTCGACATGGATCAGAAGCGCGGCAACGACGGCCCGAAATGGGGCTATATCAAGCAACTGCTGACCAGCCGCATGCTGCTGGGCGTGTACCTGGGCCAGTACTGCATCAACGCGATCACCTACTTCTTCCTCACCTGGTTCCCGGTGTACCTGGTGCAGGAACGCGGCATGACCATCCTCAAGGCCGGCTTCATCGCCTCGCTGCCGGCGGTGTGCGGCTTCATTGGTGGCGTGCTGGGTGGGGTGATCTCGGACTGGCTGCTGCGCCGCGGCAACTCGCTGACCTTCTCGCGCAAGCTGCCGATCGTCTGCGGCCTGTTGCTGTCGACCACCATGGTCTTCTGCAACTATGTCGACGCCGAGTGGATGGTGGTCGGTTTCATGACCCTGGCTTTCTTCGGCAAAGGCATCGGTGCATTGGGCTGGGCGGTGGTGGCCGACACCTCGCCCAAGCAGATCGCCGGGCTGTCCGGTGGCCTGTTCAACACCTTTGGCAACATCGCCTCGATCACCACCCCGATCGTCATCGGCTACATCATCAGCGCCACCGGCTCGTTCAAGTGGGCCCTGGTGTACGTCGGCGCCAACGCCCTGGTGGCGGTGTTCAGCTACCTGGTGATCGTCGGCCCGATCAAGCGTATCGAGTTGCGCGAGGATGCCCCAAAGCCACAGCCTGAGCCGGTCGCCAACGGCGAACTGGCCAGCTCGCGGCACTGAGTGAACACGCCCGCGCCGGCCGAAGCCTGCGCGGGCGGACGTACAAAAAGCCTGAGAACCTGACAAGTAGGGCCCAAACATGCAGTTGATCGAACATTCCGACTCGCCCCGCTACGTCCGCCTGCACGACGACGACAACGTCGTGGTGGTGGTCAACGACGGCGGCCTGGGCGGAGGCGCCCGCTTCGCCGATGGCCTGACCCTGGTCGAAGGCGTGCCCCAGAGCCACAAGGTTGCCACCGTGCCGATTGCCAAGGGCGAGCCGGTGCGTCGTTACGGGCAAATCATCGGGTATGCGCTGGAAGACCTGCGCCAGGGCAGCTGGGTGCAGGAAAGCCAGCTGGCCATGCCGGCCGCCCCCGAGCTGGACAGCCTGCCGCGCTGCGACGCAGTCCCGGATGCCCTGCCAGCGCTGGACGGTTTCACCTTCGAAGGCTACCGCAACGCCGACGGCACCGTCGGCACCCGCAACATCCTCGGCATCACCACCACCGTGCAGTGCGTGACCGGCGTGCTGGAGCACGCAGTCAAACGCATCCGCGCCGAATTGCTGCCCAAATACCCCAACGTCGATGACGTGGTCGCCCTCACCCACAGCTATGGCTGCGGCGTGGCGATCAACGCCCGCGACGCCTATATCCCGATCCGTACCGTGCGCAACCTGGCGCGCAACCCCAACCTCGGTGGCGAGGCGCTGGTGATCAGCCTGGGTTGCGAAAAGCTCCAGGCTGGCCAGGTGATGCACGACAACGACCCGTCGGTGGACCTCAGCGAGCCCTGGCTGTATCGCCTGCAGGACGCGAGCCTCGGCTTTGCCGAGATGATCGAGCAGATCATGGGCCTGGCCGAAACCCGCCTGAAGAAGCTCGACCAGCGCCGCCGCGAAACCGTGCCGGCCAGCGAGCTGATCCTTGGCATGCAGTGCGGCGGCAGTGATGCCTTCTCCGGCATCACCGCCAACCCGGCGCTCGGCTTTGCCGCCGACCTGCTGGTGCGCGCTGGCGCCACCGTGCTGTTCTCGGAAGTGACCGAAGTACGCGATGCCATCTACATGCTCACCTCGCGCGCCGAAAACCAGGAAGTCGCCGATGCCCTGGTGCGCGAGATGGACTGGTACGACCGCTACCTGCAACAAGGTGCAGCAGACCGCAGCGCCAACACCACGCCGGGCAACAAGAAAGGCGGCTTGTCGAACATCGTCGAGAAGTCCCTCGGTTCGATCGTCAAGTCCGGCAGTGGCGCCATTCAGGGCGTGCTTGGCCCAGGCGAGCGGGTCAACCGCAAGGGGCTGATCTTCTGCGCCACCCCGGCCAGCGACTTCGTCTGCGGCACCCTGCAGCTGGCCGCTGGCATGAACTTGCATGTATTCACCACTGGCCGCGGCACGCCCTACGGCCTGGCCATGGCCCCCGTGGTCAAGGTCTGCACCCGTACCGAGCTGGCCCAGCGCTGGCCGGACCTGATCGACATCGACGCCGGGCGCATCGCCAGTGGCCGCTCGACCATCGAAGAACTGGGCTGGGAGCTGTTCCACTACTACCTGGACGTGGCCAGCGGCCGCAAGCAGACCTGGGCCGAACAGCACCGCCTGCACAACGACATCACCCTGTTCAATCCGGCACCGATCACCTGATGAATCGGGCTGGCTCGCAACCCCCATGTGTCGCGATCCCTGTGGGAGCGGGTTTACCCGCGAAGCAGGCGACTCGGTGCATGGCACCGGCTTCGCCGGTGTTCGCGGGTAAACCCGCTCCCACAGGGGCAAGCCGACCGGCCTGAATTGCCTTATTCCTTCAGCTACTTCAACAGGAGCACCCCATGCCTGAGATCCTCGGCCACAACTTCATCGCCGGCCAGCGCAGCGCCGCTGGTTCGCAACGCCTGCAGAGCCTGGACGCCACCACTGGCGAGGCCCTGCCCTACAGCTTCGTCCAGGCCACCGAGGCCGAAGTGGACCAGGCAGCCACCGCCGCTGCAGCCGCGTTTGTCGAATTTCGCAACCTGAAACCGGCCCGCCGCGCCGAATTCCTCGAGGCCATCGCTGCCGAACTGGACGAACTGGACGACGCCTTCGTCGCCATCGTCTGCCGCGAAACCGCCCTGCCCGCCGCTCGTATCCAGGGCGAGCGCGGCCGCACCAGCGGCCAGATGCGCCTGTTCGCCCAGGTGCTGCGCCGGGGCGATTTCCTCGGTGCGCGCATCGACCTGGCGCTGCCCGAGCGCCAACCGCTGCCGCGGGTAGACCTGCGCCAGATGCGCATCGGCGTCGGCCCGGTCGCCGTGTTCGGTGCCAGCAACTTCCCGCTGGCCTTCTCGACTGCCGGTGGTGACACCGCCGCAGCCCTGGCCGCCGGTTGCCCGGTAGTGTTCAAGGCGCACAGCGGCCACATGGCCACCGCTGACCTGGTCGGCTGTGCCATCCAGCGCGCCGCCGAGCGCACCGGCATGCCCAAAGGTGTGTTCAACATGGTGTTTGGCGCTGGCGTCGGCGAACCGCTGGTCAAGCACCCGGCCATTCAGGCCGTCGGCTTCACCGGTTCGCTGAAGGGCGGTGACGCCTTGTGCCGCATGGCGGCCGAGCGCGCGCAACCGATTCCGGTGTTCGCCGAGATGTCCAGCATCAACCCGGTGATCATCCTCCCAGGTGCCCTGGCCAAGCGTGGCGAGGCCATCGCCCGCGAGCTGGCCGGCTCCGTGTGCATGGGTGCCGGGCAGTTCTGCACCAACCCGGGCCTGGTGATCGGCCTGCAGTCAGCGCAGTACAGCCAGCTGCTCAGCGACCTTGGCCAGCACCTGGACCAG
This sequence comes from Pseudomonas sp. 382, assembly GCF_002759075.1. Taxonomy (NCBI): domain Bacteria; kingdom Pseudomonadati; phylum Pseudomonadota; class Gammaproteobacteria; order Pseudomonadales; family Pseudomonadaceae; genus Pseudomonas; species Pseudomonas sp. 382. The sequence goes on along the minus strand of NZ_PEMX01000001.1, from coordinate 496,135 downwards.
CAGGCCGGGCAGACCATGCTCAATGCGGGTGGCCTGCGCAGCTACGTTGGCGGCCTGGAGCACTTGCGCGCCCACGCCGGTATCGAGCATCTGGCCGGCCAGGCCCAGGAAGGCAGCCAGGCCCGTGCCCAGCTGTTCAAGGCCGATGCCCGCCTGCTGGTGGAGGCCGACCCGCTGCTGCAGGAAGAAGTGTTCGGCCCGACCACCGTGGCGGTCGAGGTCAAGGACAATGCGCAACTGCGTGACGCCCTGCTCGGCCTGCGCGGCCAGCTGACCGCGACGCTGATCGGCGAGCCGGAGGACTTCGAGGCCTTCGCCTGGCTGGTGCCGCTGCTGGAAGAGAAAGTCGGCCGTATTCTGGTCAACGGCTACCCGACCGGTGTGGAAGTGTGTGACGCGATGGTCCACGGCGGCCCGTATCCGGCCACTTCCGACGCGCGTGGCACCTCGGTCGGCACCTTGGCCATCGACCGCTTCCTGCGCCCGGTGTGCTACCAGAACTACCCGCAGGCGCTGCTGCCGGAAGCACTGCGTGACGCTAACCCACTGGGGCTGCGTCGCTTGGTGAATGGGCAGTGGAGCGAAGGTTCGATCTGATTTCACTGAAACAAGAAAGCCCCGCATTTGCGGGGCTTTTCTTTGTCGCCTGTGCTGGCCTCATCGCGGGACAAGCCCGCTCCTAAAGGTTTACGCGATTCATTGTAGGAGCGGGCTTGTCCCGCGAAGAGGCCGGTACAAGTCATGGAGGGCCTCAGGCCCCCTGCGCCTCGGCTGCTTCATGGGCCTGGCGCAAGCGCTCGCGGCTGTTGCTAAGGTGCATGCGCATGGCCATCTTCGCCCCTTCGCTGTCGCGCCGGGCGATGGCTTCGTAGATGGCTTCGTGCTCGTGCATCAGGCGGCTCATGTAATGCGCCTGGTCATCATGGGCCAAGCGCGCCGAGTTCAACCGGGTACGCGGAATGATGCTGGTCCCCAGGTGGTTGATGATATCGGCGAAATAATGGTTGCCGCTGGCCTGGGCAATGCGCAGGTGGAACTGGAAGTCCGCCGATACTGCATCGGTGGCATGCGCCGCGCCTTCGTTGAGCTCGTCCAGCGCCGCACGCATGCCAGCCAGCTCTTCATCGCTGCGCCGTTGTGCCGCCAGGCCTGCCGACTCGATTTCCAGGGCGATGCGCAGCTCCAGCACCGCCAGCACCTCGCGCAAGGTCACCACGGTCGCCGGGTCGATACGGAAACCCCCGGTCGCCGGCGCATCCAGCACGAAGGTGCCGATGCCATGGCGCGTCTCGACCTGCCCGGCCGCCTGCAGCCGGGAGATCGCCTCACGCACCACGGTACGGCTGACACCCTCCTCGGCCATGATCTGCGACTCGGTCGGTAGCTTGTCGCCGCGCTTGAGCTGGCCGCTGCGAATGCGCTCGGTCAGCACCGTGACCAGTTCCTGGGCCAGACTGCGCGGCTTGCGCCGGGTCCTTGCCTGTACCTGCTGCTCTGTCATGCCCTGTATTTCACCTTGAAAGACAGCCGTCATCATAACGCAAGCAGTTGTACGATCACATACACCCGACGCGGTATTTCTTGCCAGGGCCAGCAGCCGTGAATTCAGGTACAGTAAGCCCTTTCCATGGAAGGAAAGCCCTGTATGAAACCGCTCGACCGTACCTTGCTCGCCTGCGGCCTGCTGATCCCTTTCTGGCTGCTGCTAGGTGTCTGGTTCACCGCCCAGGCCTACCCCGGCTATGACCACCTGCAACAGGCCATGAGCCAACTTGGCGCCACAGGTGCCCCGACGCAACACTGGTCACCGCTGCTGAACAACTTCCCCCTGGCTTTGCTCTTTGCCTTGTTCGCCCTGGGCCTGGCGCGGCGCTGGCGTGCCTCGAAACTGGCGCTGCTGAGTGCTGCGCTGGTCCTGCTGCATGGCCTTGGCAGCCTCGGCACCGGCCTGTTTCCCTGCGACCAGGGCTGTGCGCCCGCCGAGCCGTCCACCTCGCAGCAACTGCATAACCTCAGCGGTTTGCTGATGTTTTTGTCGTTGACGCTTGCCAGCGCGCTATGGGCCTGGCTCGGCAAGCGCCTGGCCGGCTCAAAGGCCTTGGGCTGGTTTTCTCTGGGGTGCCTGATTGCTGCGCTGGTCAGCGTCGTCCTCATGGCCCAGGCCGCACAAAGCGGCCAGCTGTTTGGCCTGTACCAACGGCTGAACTACGGCGTGTCGGTCACGTGGGTTGCCGGCCTGGCGTGGAGCAGCCTGCGCCCCGCACTGGCAAATCGCTTTTCCATCGCCACTACGTGATAGGAAAATGCTGGCCCCCAGGCATCGCCAGTGAAGGCAAACTCCGTTCATCTTCATATGCTTAGGACAGCAACATGCGAATAATTCTAGCAACGATGGCCGGCTGCCTACTGGCCACTGTCGGCTTCGGCGCCCAGGCCAAGGCGCTGAGCCAGAACGATCGCAGCGTCTGTGGCTGGGGTTCGCAGATCGCCGCCGAGGCCCAGCAGGCCAAGCTCTCCGGGGTCACCCTGTATGCCACGCGCAAGAAGCTGCAGGTGCGCCGTTTCGACAAGCCATGGATGCGCATGACCGCCTTCGGCATCACCGAACAGACCTACAACAGCCGTTCGAAGCTGAAGCCGGCAGCGATCAAGCAGACGTATTACGAGCAATGCGTTCAGCACGCAGTGGCCAAACGATAAATCTATATATTTCAATTAGTTGAAATATCTTAATAATGTATTTTCGAGAATCAGTCAGCCCTGGTTCCGCCAGGGCGGGCCGTCCTTGAAGTGTTCCTCGATCCAGGCCTTGAACGCCCCCATGGCGGCGCTGTTCAGCCGCGCCGAGGGGTGCACCTGGTAGATACCCGCTGCCACGTCCAGCTGCCATTGCGGCAGCACCCGCACCAGACGCCCGGCCGGGAGGTCCTCGCCCGTCAGCCAGTCGCCACCTGCAAAAATGCCCACGCCACGCCGCGCGGCCTCAAGCAGTGCCTCGTTGTCGTTGCCGCGTAACGAGCCGCTGACCCGCACGCTCATCTCCTGCTTTCCACTGTTAAGCCGCCATTTAGGAAATGATCGTAAGCCACTGAATTAGAAACAGTTATGGTCGGCAGTCGGAATTCGAACAATCGGACCAGGTGCAGATGATTGCAGCACCTGGTGAAGCAATGCTCAGCCGGGATAGACCGGCTCGCAGCGCACTTCAGTCTTCACCGAGTTGGCGATGAAACAGGCGTCGTGGGCCAGATGATGCAGCTGATCGAGCTGCTCCGCCGTTGGCTGGCGCTCCCCGGAGAACTCGACCCGCGGTCGCAGGGTGACCACGGTCATTGCCATGCGCCCGGCTTCATTGCGCGCCATCACCCCTTCGGCGTCGTCGGCATAGTGCTCGACGCAAAAGCGTTGCTTGGCCGCCAGCGACAGGAACCACAGCATGTGGCAGCTGGACAGCGCGGCAATGAAGGCCTCTTCCGGGTCCACGGCCGAGGCATCGGACATGGGCAACGGCACTAAATGGGGCGACGACGACCCCGGCACCTCGATGCCGCCGTCGAAGCGCCACAGGTGCCGGCGGCTGTACTGGTTACCGAGAAAATCCTGGCCTTCGCGAGCCCAAGCCACATGAGCGGTGTATTGCGCCATTCGAACCTCCTTGTTCAATTGATCGATTGATTTCAGCAGCCGCTGAGCGCCACTGGGCGGCGTTCGCCGGCGAAGAACATCGGCCGCAGGCGCACGCCGATCAGGTTGCCGGCGTAAGCCGCAATCAGCCACAGCCAGCCATGCACGCTACCCGACGCGATACCGCTGAAGTAGGCGCCGATATTACAGCCGTAGGCCAGCCGCGAACCATAGCCCAGCAGCAGGCCACCGATCACCGCGGCGATCAGCGATGGCAGCGGGATTTTCAGGCTGGGCGCAAAGCGGCCTGCCATGCCTGCCGCCATCAGAGCGCCGAGCACGATGCCGATGTCCATCACCGTGGTGATGTCTTGCCACAGCGGCGCAGCCAGCGCCTTGGCATTGGCAGGCGCCTGCCAGAAAACCCAGCTGCCGACGTCCACGCCGAAGCTGGAAAGGGTCTTGGCGCCCCACAGCGCAAAGGCCGAAGTGATACCCCACGGGCGCCCGGCCAGAGCCAGGGTGGCGTAGTTGAGCAAGGCCAGGGCAATCGCGCCCCACAACAGCGGCCAAGGGCCGCGCAGGAAGCGGCGCGGGCCGTGATGCTCGCTGCTCGGTGGTGCTTCCAGGGTGCCATGACGACGCTTTTCCAGCACCACCGTGGCCCAGGCGATCAGCGCGAACACGGCCACGCTGACCAGCAGCGCAGGCACCACGCCCCAGGCCTGGACAATCGAAGTGGCCGGGAACGACGGCAGCGCAAACCACCAGTCGGCATGCTGGGTGGCGCTGACCGAGCCGATGATGAAGAAAAGCAGGGTCACCAGCATCCGCGCATTGCCGCCGCCGACCGTGAACAACGTGCCCGAGGCACAGCCGCCCCCCAGTTGCATGCCGATGCCGAAGATGAACGCGCCGAACACCACCGATACGCCAGCGGGCGCGACCAGGCCGGTAACCGGGGTGCCGAACAGGCTGCCGGCCGACAGCGCCGGGAAGAACAACAGCACGGCCAGGGTCAGCATGACCATCTGCGCACGCAGGCCGGCGCCCCGGCGCTCGTTGATGAACACGCGCCAGGCCGAGGTGAAGCCAAAGGCAGCGTGATAGAGCGTCAGGCCCAGGGCGGCGCCGACCATCAGCAGCAGCACCTGCTTGAAGCCGGCGTTGAGGTTGAGGAACCAGGCGCCGGCCAGCAGCAGGGCCAGGGCGATCAAGGGCGCACCGAGGCGGCGCGGTTCGGGTGTGGCGGTTGCGGAAAGACCCATTGAAATACTCGGATTACAGTGAAACGGGGGGGCGAGTATAACCCCGTCAGGTGCTTTGTGTGGCCTGTACCGGCCTCTTCGCGGGCAAGCCCGCGAAGGGGCCGGTACATCTGTTAGGCTGATAGTCACCTGTCAAAGCCATCAAAAGCATTCGCCCCATGGATGAACTGCGCAAGATCGACCTCAACCTGCTGCTCACCCTGCACGCCCTGCTCAGCGAAAAGCACGTGACCCGCGCCGCCCTGCGCCTGCACCGCAGCCAACCCGCCGTCAGTCATGCCCTGGCGCAGCTGCGTGCACACTTCGACGACCCGTTGCTGATCCGCCAGCACGGCCAGATGGCCCTGACCGCCCGCGCCCAGTCCCTGGCCAAACCGCTGCAGGATGCCCTCGGCAGCCTGAACGGCCTGCTGGCCGCGCCACAATTCGACCCTGCCCAAGCCCGGCGCCGCTTCAGGCTGTCGCTGTCCGACTACTCCTCGCGCATCATCCTGCCGCCGCTGGTGCGCCACCTGCGCCAGGTCGCATCCGGCGTCGATCTGGCCATCAGTCAGGCCAGCCGCGAAACCATGCTCGCGCAGTTGCTCGATGGCGAACTCGACCTGGCCTTGGGCATCTTCCCGGAACTGCCTGCCGACATCACCGCCCAGACCTTGTTCGAAGACCGCTTCATCAGCGTCGCCGATCGCCAGGTGCTACCGGCCAAGGGCGGGCTTACGCTGGATGACTGGCTGGCACGCCCGCACGTGCTCATGGCCATGCACCCGGATGCCCACGATGAGATCGAGCGGGCCTTGGCCGAGCAAGGCCTGCACCGGCATATTGCCCTGGCGCTGCCGCACTGGAGCGCTGCCGTCGAGGTGCTCGCGGGCACCGACCTGGTCCTCACCGTTGCCCGCCGTGCGGTAGGCCCGATGCGCCAGCATCCGTCACTGCGCGAGTTCACGCCGCCACTGCCGGTGCCTGCCCTCGCCTATCAACAGGCTTGGCATGGGCGAAAGGACAGCGACCCCGGCCATCGCTGGCTGCGTGAGGCGGTCTGGGCGTGCAGCCAGCCCGGGCACTGATCAGCGCTCGATCACGGCCTGGCCGGACGACGGGGTCGAGGTCCAGCCGCCCTGCACCAGCAACACGTCACCCAGGATCAGTAGCACGCCGGCAACCCTGGCCAGGTTCACTGGCTTGCTGGCAACGCCCATCAGCCCGAAGTGATCGACGATCACCGAGGTCAGGATCTGCCCTGCCACCACCAGCACCAGGAAACCCGCCGTACCCAGCTTAGGTGTCAAGGCTGCGGCACCCGCCACATAGAGGGCGCCCAGCACACCACCGATCCAGAGCCACCATGGGCCCTGCAGCGCTTTGCTCAGGTCAGGCATGGGCACCCGCAGGATCAGCAACGCTGTGATGATCACCACCGAACTGACCGTCAACGAGGTGAAGGCGCCCCACAACCAGTGCCCCAGCGCACGGCCGACGGCAGCGTTGCTGGCGGCCTGATACGGCAGTACGAAGCCCGCAAGCAGGGCCATCATCACGGGAAGGAATGCAAGCAGCAGGGTCTTGTAGGACATGATAAGTCTCATCTGAAGTCAGGATGAGACCATGATCGGCAAATCGACAGTGTTTATGGAAATCGAAAGGGCGCACATGATGTATTCGTCACACGCATGCTGGCGAATGCGGGCCTGCCGAAGCGTTCCCGCAGTCAGACCTCAACGCCAGGTATCGACCCGCAGCACTTCGGTGTAGATCGCATCGACGGTCTGGCCGACCTTGAGGTTCTTCATCCGCTTCTGCAGGTCCGGGTTCTCGACCTTGACCACCTGCAGCTTGCCTTCTGGCGGCAACAGGGTCACTTCATGTGTCTTCAGGTCGATTTTCTTTATCTGCGAGGTTACTCGAACCTGACGGAACGCTTCGCCGCCCGGGTTGGGATTGTCCTTGGTGGCGCGAATGGTGCCGGATTCCTCACTCGCTTTAGGCGCGCCGCCCACATTGCTGTTGAGCACGTAGGCGATTGCTCGGGTGACATAGATATCGACGTTGTCACCGACCTTCAGGTTGGGCAGTGCCTTGGCCTTTTCCGTCAGTTGCAGGGTGACATCCTTGTCGTTCGGCCCTTTTACCGTGACTTGGCGGTTGGCCAGGTCGATGGCAGTGACCTGGGTTTTGACGTGGCTTTCCAGCGCCTCACTGCCAATCGGAATCTCGGCAGCCTGCACCGTGAAGGTGGCAGCGGACATCAGCGTGGCGAGGGCAACAGCGCGAGCGAGCGTGCTAATAGGATTCATAGGCCTGCTTCCATGTGTTCAAGACCGGGTTTGCGCGTGAAATGTTTACGCGCAAAGAAGCATAGCCATTGCCCGCCACTCTGCAGGCAAACGCCCGCACTGCTGCACATTTCAACCCCTTGGCGTCAATAGGCGCGATCACCGTCGGAGCCGCGTAGGGCCGTCAGTTACGCGTCACACGCCAGACGGTGTTGGCCAGGTCATCGGCAATGATCAACGCCCCGCGTGGGTCCACCGTCACGCCCACAGGCCGGCCTCGGGTCTTGCCATCTTCCCCGCGAAACCCGGTGGCAAAGTCAATCGGCTCACCCGCCGGTTTGCCCGCCTTGAACGGCACGAAGATCACCTTGTAACCCACCGGGTTCGGGCGATTCCAGCTACCGTGCTCGCCCACGAACACCCCGTCGGCAAACCGTTCACCCATGGCCGGGATGGAGAAGTCCACGCCCAGCGCGGCAACGTGCGACCCCAGGCTGTAATCCGGCTTGATCGCGGCCGCCACCTTTTCCGGGTTCTGCGGTTTCACCCGTTCATCGACGTTCTGCCCCCAGTAGCTGTACGGCCAGCCATAGAAGCCGGCCTCTCGCACCGAGGTGAGGTAGTCCGGCACCAGGTCCGGCCCCAGTTCGTCACGTTCGTTGACCACCGTCCACAACTGCCCGGTATCCGGCTGAATGGTCAGCGCCGTCGGGTTGCGCAAACCGGTGGCGTAAGGCTTGTGCGCCCCCGTCGCGGCGTCGATCTGCCAGACCATGGCGCGGTCGATTTCCACCTCCATGCCACGCTCGGTGATGTTGCTGTTCGAGCCGATGCCCACGTACAGGTAGCGGCCATCAGGGCTGATGGTCAGTGCCTTGGTCCAGTGGTGATTGATCTCGGCCGGCAGGTCGGTGACTTTGGTCGGCGGGCCACCCGCCTTGGTCTGACCGTCCTGGTAGTCGAAACGTACCAGCGCATCCTGGTTGGCCACGTACAGCTTGCCGTCGGCAAAGGCCAGGCCGTAGGGCGCATTGAGGCCTTCGGCAAACACCGTCTGTAGCTCATACGTGCCATCGCCATCGGCATCGCGCAGCAGGGTCAGGCGGTTGCCACCCTTGACCTGGGTATTGCCCTTGGCCTTGATCTGGCTGGCAATCACGTCCTTGGGCTTGAGCTTGGCGGCGCTGCCGCCGCGCCCTTCGGCGACCAGGATATCGCCATTGGGCAGCACCAGGCTCTGGCGCGGGATCTTCAGGTCAGTGGCGATGGCCGTGATGCTGTAGCCCTCGGGCACGGTGGGCTTGCGCTCGCCCCACTGCGCCGGTTGCGCGATCTTCATGCTCGGCAGCAGGCCGCGCTCCGGGGCCGGCAGTTTCGGGTCGGGGCCCAGCGCCTGGGTCGGCTCACCGTCACCGCCACAGGCGGCCAGAAGCAGTGCCACGCTCAGCAGCGACATTCCATGCAATGGCTTCATGCCTCACCTCCCGAACCCAGGTTACTCATGCCCAGCCATGCCGCCACGCAGGCCAGCACGGTGACGATCACCGACAGCACCAGGCCCGCCGGCATGACCGCCCAGGCGTCCTTGGCATGTTCGAAGGCGTTGATCAGCCCCAACACCCAGGTCGCCAGCAACAGCAGCAAGTACAGCGTCGGCCGCCCGCCCTTGCGCGGGGCGCGGATCAGGTTGGCCAGGGCAAACAGCAGCGCCAGCCCGCAGAACAGCAAGCCTCCGGCAATCAGCCAGGCAGCGAAGTTGCTCCACTGGATCTGGTAGCTCTTGAAGTAGGCAATGTCGCTCAGCAGCGCGCCGAGAAACAGCGGAACCGTGCCGGCCAGCAGTATCCCGTGGAGCGGGCCGGGCGTGCATCGGTAGAGGGTTTGCTCAGTAGCGGTCACGGCGCCTCCTTATCAGTCGGTGACCCGGGGCTGAAGGACTGGCACAGGGCCTGGTCCATCAGGCGTGCGCAGGGTGCGCTTAAGAAGGGATTACCTTGACGGTCGGATAGTTCACCGCTTGGCTTGATAGAAATATCCTGAAAGACTTTGCGCGTCGGAATGAGGGATACCTTGAGCATCTGCAGCACACGACCTTACGCGTACTGGACCGCGCATGCCTTGCTGGCCATCAGCCTGGCACTCAATGCCGGCTGTTCGAGCAAAAGCAGCAAGGCGCGCTACTACGCCGCCGCCCCGGGCTCCAACTGTTACGCCAAGGCGCTTCCGAGCACCGGCGAAGGCGGCCTGGCCTGGGGCAACACACTGGGCATTGCCAAGCAGAAGTCGCTGAACAACTGCATCCGCTATGCCGGCCGCTCAGGCGGCACGCCAGACACCTGCCAGGTGGTGCTGGCCAAGTGCAAGAACTGACCCCTAGGTCGGGTCTGCGCCGTTGAGCAGCGCGTCAACAACGCTTTCGAGCTCCGAGAGCTCGATTTCCGTCTGCGCCCCCGCTTGCGCGAGGCGCTGGTCACAGTCGATGACTACCTGCACGCTCCGACGTGCCTGGTTCCCCGGGTATTTGCGCAGCGTCAGCTCGACCTGCCAGGCACTGAGCCAGGTGCTGCTGTCCGCCGACCAGCGCCTGTCTTCGAACGCCAGCAGGCGGGTCCCCTGCCGGGTATCGATGATCCGCGGCCGATAGACCCAGTGTGTGTTTCCCGCCTCCCACGGGTTGACCAGCAGCCGGTAGCGGTCGTCTGCCGAGCGCGACTGAATCTCCACCTCGTCTGCGGGCAAGCCATTGGCGGCAACATAGTGCTGGAATGCCTCGACCTGGGCACCGAAGCGCCCCATGTCCTGGTAATAATCGACATGCTTCCTGTACCCGGCGAACGCCGCAGACAGCGGGCCGTCGGCATACAACGAGACAATCGCCGCACACTGCACCAGCCAGTAGATCTCATCCGACAGTTCGTGGCCCTTGCTGCTGCCCAGGTCGAACGCCTTTGACAGCAGCTCCCTGGCCAGCGGCTGGCCTACCTCGCGCAGTGCAGCAGCCTGCACCGGCGGCAGTGTTTCCACGGCCTGCGCGATAAAGGCCGCATAACGCTGTTGCAGTGATTGGCCGGCCAGGCCCAGCTCCGGGCACTGCGGCGGCGGCAGGTCGAGTGGTTCGGGCGCCCTTCTGTTGCGCGGCAGGTGGGAAAGGTTGATCACCAATGACTTCCTTGTGCGTGTACGGACGCCCGCCATCCTACCCCAGCAGATAGAAGCAAGAACGTCAGGCTATCTGGGGCTGCTTTGCAGCCCCAAAATGGGTCAGGCAAACTTCGCCCGCGCTGCATGCAGCTTCTTGTAGCTCTCGATCAGCCGCAGATGGCGGTCCAGCCCTTCCAGCTTCATGCTGGTCGGGGTCAGCCCATGGAAGCGCACGCTACCGTCGACCGAACCCAGCACCGCGTCCATCCGCGGGTTGCCGAACATGCGGCGGAAGTTGGCCTCGTAGTCGGCCATTTCCAGCTCCTCATCCAGCTGCACCTCCAGCACCACGTTCAGCGCCTGGTAGAACAGGCCGCGCTCGACGGTGTTGTCGTTGAACTGCAAAAACGCCTCGACCAGTTCCTTGGTATCTTCGAAGCGCTTGAGCGCCAGGCAGATCAGCAGTTTCAGCTCAAGGATGGTCAGCTGGCCCCACACCGTGTTCTCGTCGAACTCGACGCCGATCAAGGTGGTGATGGTGGTGTAGTCATCCACCTCGCATTTATCCAGGCGCCGGCGCAGCGCGCGCAGGGCGCGGTCATCCAGGCTGTGCAGGTTGAGGATGTCGGCACGGAACTCCAGGGCGCGGTTGGTGTTGTCCCAGATCAGGTCTTCGACCGGATAGATTTCGGAGTAACCCGGCACCAGGATGCGGCAGGCCGTGGCGCCAAGGTTGTCGTACACGGCCATGTACACCTCTTTGCCAAGGTCTTCGAGGATGCCGAACAGGGTCGCGGCTTCTTGCGTATTGGAGTCCTCACCCTGGCCGGAGAAGTCCCATTCGACGAACTCGAAATCGGCCTTGGCACTGAAGAAACGCCACGACACCACGCCGCTGGAGTCGATGAAGTGCTCGACGAAGTTGTTCGGCTCGGTCAGCGCATGGCTTTCGAAGGTCGGTTGCGGCAGGTCGTTGAGGCCTTCGAAGCTGCGGCCTTGCAGCAGTTCGGTGAGGCTGCGTTCCAGCGCCACTTCAAAGCTTGGGTGCGCGCCGAACGAGGCGAACACGCCACCCGTGCGCGGGTTCATCAAGGTCACGCACATCACCGGGAACTCACCACCCAGCGAGGCGTCCTTGACCAGCACCGGAAAGCCCTGCTCTTCCAGGCCCTGGATGCCGGCGAGAATGCTTGGGTACTTGGCCAGCACCTCCTGGGGGACATCCGGCAGGGCCAGCTCGCCTTCGAGGATTTCGCGTTTCACCGCGCGCTCGAAGATTTCCGACAGGCACTGCACCTGGGCTTCGGCCAGGGTATTGCCGGCGCTCATGCCGTTGCTGAGGAACAGGTTCTCGATCAGGTTGGACGGGAAGTACACCACCTGGCCATCGGACTGACGCACGAACGGCAGCGAGCAGATGCCGCGCCCGGTGTTGCCCGAGTTGGTGTCGTACAGGTGCGAACCGCGCAGCTCGCCGTCCGCGTTGTAGATCGCCAGGCAGTGTTGGTCGAGGATTTCGGCCGGCAGTTCGTCCTTCGGCCCTGGCTTGAACCACTGCTCGTTCGGGTAATGTACGAACGGCGCGTTGGCGATGTCTTCGCCCCAGAACTGGTCGTTGTAGAAGAAGTTGCAGTTCAGGCGCTCGATGAACTCACCCAGCGCCGAGGCCAGTGCCGCTTCCTTGGTCGAACCCTTGCCGTTGGTGAAGCACATGGGCGACTGCGCGTCGCGCACGTGCAGCGACCAGACGTTGGGCACGATGTTGCGCCACGAGGCGATCTCGATCTTCATGCCCAGGCCGGCAAGGATGCCGGACATGTTGGCGATGGTCTGCTCCAGCGGCAGGTCCTTGCCGGGGATGTAGGTGGTGGTGTCGGCCACCGGCATCAGCAGGCCCTGGGCATCGGCGTCGAGGTTGTCGACTTCCTCGATGATGAACTCGGGGCCGGTCTGCACCACTTTTTTCACGGTGCAGCGGTCGATGGAGCGCAGGATGCCCTGGCGGTCTTTCTCGGAAATATCCTCGGGCAGTTCGACCTGGATCTTGAAGATCTGGTTGTAGCGGTTCTCCGGGTCGACGATGTTGTTCTGCGACAGGCGGATATTCTCGGTGGGGATATCGCGGGTCTGGCAGTACAGCTTGACGAAGTACGCCGCGCACAGGGCTGACGAGGCCAGAAAATAGTCGAACGGGCCGGGGGCCGAACCGTCGCCCTTGTAGCGGATCGGCTGGTCGGCGATCACCGTGAAGTCGTCGAACTTGGCTTCCAGACGAAGGTTGTCGAGAAAATTGACCTTGATTTCCATGCGGGGATTACCGTGATTTAAGCGTGCAAAACGAAATTGGCCGGCATTATCCGGGTTTTCGCCGCGCAAGTCCTCTCTCGCAAAGTCGGCGCCAGCCTGGATATTGCGCATTCCACCGAATTACTTGCCTGATCCTCTGAACCTGTGCCCGCCACCGGACCAGTGGTCGTATCACTGTGCTAGCGTTTCTGGATTGGGGAACAACGGACTCCCCAGCAGACAATGAACGCCGTCAACCGATGATCAGCAGGTGAGCCATGGAACTTCATATCAACCAGAAGACCTATCAGGTCGACGCCGATGCCGACACGCCCTTGCTATGGGTGCTGCGTGACGACCTTGGCATGACCGGCACCAAGTATGGCTGTGGCCTGGCCCAGTGTGGCGCCTGCTCGGTGCTGGTGGATGGCAACGTCGTACGCGCCTGCGTCACTCCGGTGGCCGGCGTGGTCGGGCGGGAGGTCACCACCATCGAAGCGGTCGAGGCCGACGCGGTGGGCAAGCGCGTGGTGGCGGCCTGGGTCGAGCACCAGGTGGCCCAGTGCGGCTACTGCCAGTCCGGCCAGGTGATGGCGGCCACGGCGCTGCTCAAGCACACCCCCAAGCCCAGCGACGAACAGATCAGCGCGGCGATGGTCAACCTCTGCCGCTGCGGCACCTACAACGCGATCCATGCCGCCGTGCATGCGCTGGCCCAAGGGGAGCAGGCCTGATGAACACGCCCGTCGACACCCCCGCAGAACTGCTCAGGCTGCAACTGGGCGAAACCGTCAACCTGTCGCGCCGACGCTTTCTGGCCAGCACCGCGGTCGGTGCCCTGGTGCTGGGTTTCGGCCTGCCGATGGGCGCGCCCCGCGCGCAGGCAGCGGCGGCAGCCACCCCTGAGCGCGGCACCCAGGTGCCGGCATTCCTGGAGATCCGCCCGGACGGCACGGTGCGCCTGCTCAGCCCGTTCATGGAAGGTGGCCAAGGCCCGTTCACGGCCATGGCCCAGATCGTCGGTGAAGAACTCGACTTCGACCCGGCCAGCTTCCTGGTGGAAAGCGCGCCGCCCGGTGAAGCCTACGTGGTGATGGAGAACGGCATGCGCATTACCGGTGGCAGCATGTCGGTGCGCATGAGCTACCCGACCATGCGCCGCCTCGGCGGCCTGGCCCGTGCCATGTTGCTGCAGGCAGCGGCCGAACAATGGGGGGTACCGGTCGGTGAGCTGTCCACCGAGCCTGGCAAGGTCATTCACGCTGCCTCGGGCCGTTCGCTGGCCTATGGCGAGCTGGCCAGCCGTGCCATGGACCTGCCAGTACCGGACCCTGCCAGCATCAAGCTGCGCGACCCCAGCCAGTTCCGCTGGATTGGCAAACCGGTGCGGCGCCTGGACGCCTATGACAAATCCACCGGCAGGGCTCAATACTGCATCGACCTCAAGGTCGACGGCATGCTCCACGCCGCCGTGCAGCACGCGCCCCGCCTGGGCATGACCGTGGGCAGCCTGCGCAACGAGGAGCAGGTCAAGGGCATGAAAGGGGTGCACTCGGTGCATCAGTTGCCGGGCGCGGTGGCCGTGGTAGCCGAACGCTGGTGGCACGCCAAGCGCGCAGTGGAAGCGATCCAGGTGGACTGGAAAGAACCGGGCGCCGACAGCAAGGTCCGGCCGATGCCGGCAGATTTTTCCAGCGACGGCTGGCGCGAGCACCTGGCCAGCGTTGAGGGGCCGGCCCGCGACGAAGAAAACCAAGGCGACATCGCCGGTGCCCTGGCCAATGCCAAGACCAAGGTCGAGGCCAGCTACCACAACCAGTACCTCAACCATGCCCAGCTGGAGCCGCCGTCTGCCCTCGCTCGCTTCAACCCGGACGGCACCCTGGAGGTCTGGCTGCCCAACCAGGCGCCAGACATGTTCCGCGACGACATCGCCAAGCGCACCGGCCTGGATGCCGCGCAAATCACCCTGCACTCGCCGCTGCTCGGCGGCTTCTTCGGCCGCCATTTCCTCTATGACTCGGCCAATCCGTATCCCCAGGCCATCGCCCTGGCCAAGGCCGTCGGCCGCCCGGTCAAGCTGATCTGGAGCCGCGAGGAGGAGTTCCTGCGCGACGTGCTGCGCCCCGTCGCGGTGGTCAAGTTCCGCGCAGGGCTCGATGCCGACGGCTTGCCGGTGGCCATCGAAGCGGTAAGCGCCACCGAAGGCCCGACCGAAGCCCTGGCCGGCAAGCAAGGCGACAAGATCGACCCCACGGCGCTCGAAGGGCTGTCGGGCAAGTCCTACGCCATTGCCAACAAACGCATCGCCCAGATCTACGTCAAAGGCCCGGCCATGCTTGGCTACTGGCGCTCGGTAGGCAATTCGCTGAACGACTTCTTCTATGAGTCGTTCCTTGACGAGCTGGCCGACAAGGGTGGCAAGGACCCCTACGAACTGCGCCTGCACCTGCTGCGTGACAATCAGCGCCTGACCAACCTGCTGCATGCGGTCGTCGAATTGTCTGGCGGCTGGAAGCGTGGGCCGTTCACCGCAGAAGACGGCAGCAAGCGTGCCCGGGGCATTGCCATGGCCTCACCGTTCGGCTCCGAGGCCGCGGCAATCGCCGAAGTGTCGATCGACAATGGCCAGGTCAAAGTGCACGACATCTGGCAGGCGATCGATCCTGGCAGCATCGTCAACCCGGCGATCATCGAGCATCAGGTCAACGGTGCGGTAGCCCTGGGCCTGTCGCAGACGTTGGTGGAAGAAGCGGTGTTCATCGACGGCAAGCCGCGCGCGCGCAACTATGACCTGTACCCGATCCTGCCGCCCTCGCGCATGGCCCGGGTGCATGTGCGCATTGTCGAGAGCGGGGCGAAGATGGGCGGTATTGGCGAGCCTCCGTTGCCCGCGGTAGCGCCTGCCGTGGCCAATGCCGTGGCGCAGCTCACCGGCCAGCGCGTGCGTAGCCTGCCGCTTAGCCGCCACACCTTCAGCTGACCGGACAAGGACTGCCTCATGACCCACAGCCGTTTTGCCCGCACTGCGGGCTGGCTGGCCGTGCCGTGCCTGGTCGCGGCCGGCCTGCTGGCCTGGTACGTGACCCGCGAACCCGCCTCGCCATTTGCTACCGAACAGCCCCCCAGCTTTGAACCCGCAGTGGTCAGCCGGGGCGAATATGTCGCCCGCCTCAGCGACTGCGTAGCCTGCCACAGCCTGCCCGACGGCAAGCCGTTCGCGGGTGGCCTGCAGATGGCCACGCCGCTGGGAACGATCCACGCCACCAACGTCACACCCGACCGCGAGACCGGCATCGGCAACTACAGCCTGGCCGACTTCGACCGCGCCGTACGCCATGGCGTCGCGCCGGGTGGCAGACGC
The DNA here is from genome assembly GCF_002759075.1 of Pseudomonas sp. 382. Taxonomy (NCBI): domain Bacteria; kingdom Pseudomonadati; phylum Pseudomonadota; class Gammaproteobacteria; order Pseudomonadales; family Pseudomonadaceae; genus Pseudomonas; species Pseudomonas sp. 382. The sequence continues at coordinate 480,179 of NZ_PEMX01000001.1, read as the reverse complement.
TTGTACCCGGCAATGCCCTACCCTTCGTACGCCAAGCTCAGCGATGACGATGTGAAGGCGCTGTACGCCTTCTTCATGAAGGGTGTGCAGCCGGCACAACAGCCGAACATCCCCAGCGATATTCCCTGGCCGTTGAACCTGCGCTGGCCCATCGCCTTGTGGAACGGCGTGTTCGCCGCCGACACACCTTACGCGGCCAAGACCGGGCAAGACGCACTGTGGAACCGCGGCGCCTATATCGTCCAGGGCCCTGGCCACTGCGGCAGCTGCCATACGCCACGGGGCTTGGCCTTCAACGAGAAGGCACTCGATGAAGCGGGTACGCCATTCCTCGCCGGTGCCCTGCTCGATGGCTGGTACGCGCCCAGCCTGCGCAATGACCACAACACCGGGCTTGGCCGCTGGAGCGAAGCCGAGATCGTCCAGTTCCTCAAGGCCGGGCGCAACCAGCACGCCGTGGTGTATGGGTCGATGACCGAGGCCTTCAACAACTCCACGCAGTTCATGAGCGATGAAGACCTGAGCGCCATTGCCCGTTACCTCAAGTCGCTGCCCGGAGATCCACAGCGTGACGGTGCGCCCTGGCAGTATCAGCCGGTTTCCGCGGCCACGCGCCTGGACAGCACTGGCGCTCATATCTACGTCACCCGCTGCGCCAGTTGCCACGGCCTGGACGGCAAGGGCCAGGCCGAGTGGATGCCACCGCTGGCCGGTGCCACCTCGTCGTTGGCCAGGGAAGACGCCTCGGCGATCAACATTACTCTCAATGGTTCGCAACGCGTCGTCGCCGCCGGTATGCCGGATGCCTACCGCATGCCAGCGTTCCGCGAACAGCTGTCGGACCAGGAAATCGCAGATGTGCTGAGTTTCGTGCGCAGCACCTGGGGTAACTCGGGCGGTAAGGTAGATGCGCAAGCGGTCGGCAAGCTGCGCGGGCACACCGACCCGGCCAGCAGCAGCCCGATCATCTTGCACATGCGATAGAGGATGTTGCCTGAACCGGCCTCTTCGCGGCTAAAGCCGCTCCCACAGGTAATGCGCAGCCCTTGAGCATTGTGATGACCCTGTGGGAGCGGCTTTAGCCGCGAAGAGGCCGGTACAGGTATTTACTTTTGAAGAGGTCCCATGGAAAGCATTGATCTTTTGGTCTTGCGCACCGCCCGTGACTGGCTCTTGGCCGGGCAACGGGTTCTGCTGGCCACCGTAGCCCGCACCTGGGGTTCATCGCCGCGGCCCGTGGGTTCGATGATGGCCCTGCGCGGCGACGGCCGGGTGGTCGGCAGCGTCTCCGGCGGCTGCATCGAGGACGACCTCATCCACCGCTACACCACGGCCTATCAGGGCGGCGGCATGCCGCATGGCCTGCCGCAAGTGGTGCAATATGGCGTCAGCGCCGATGAAGCGCAGCGCTTCGGCCTGCCCTGCGGCGGCACCCTCGAGCTGATCCTCGAATTCGAACCGGCGCTGGCAAGCCTGGAGCAACTGCTGCCCTTGGTGGACAGCGGCAACCTGGTGCGCCGCGAACTGGACCTGGACAACGGTCAGGTTCACCTGACCACCACCGGCGCACCGGAGCAATTCGGTTTCGATGGCCGGCACATGCTCAATACCCTGGGCCCGGGTTATCGCATGCTGCTTATCGGCGCCGGGGTGCTGGCCGAGTACCTGGCGACCATGGCCCTGTTCAATGGCTTCAAGGTGGCAGTCTGCGACCCGCGCCCCGAATACATGGATGGCTGGAACGTGTCGGGCGTGGAGAAAATCGTTGGCATGCCGGATGACGTGGTGCGTGCGTTCGCCCCGGACCTGCGCAGCTGCATCATCGGCCTCAGCCACGACCCCAAGCTGGACGACCTGGCCCTGCTCGAAGCCTTGCACAGCCCGGCGTTCTACATCGGGGTGATCGGTTCGCGGCGCAATAACCAGTCGCGCCGGGAACGCCTGATCGAGCACTTCGGGGTAAGCGAGGCCTCGCTACAACGCTTGCACGGGCCGATCGGTATCTATATCGGCAGCAAGACGCCGGCAGAGATTGCCGTCAGTGTGATGGCCGAGATCCTGGCGACCAAGAACGGCGTCGCCTTGCCCGGGGAGGTCACCGTGAGCGAGGCCAAGCGGGCGCTGGAGGTTGATGGGTAAGCTGGCGGGTTCGCTTTGAGGTTTTTGCGCCTGTGACATCGAGCGCCACCGGCGCGGCGCTCGGTCCCGCAGGCGCTAAGGCTGCCCCACTGCCTGCTGTTGCCTCCATAGTTCCAGATTCTTTTCAACCAGTTGCTCCGGCACCGGCCCGGCAACCAGCGCTTTCATCGCCTGCGCCAACCGCTCGCGCAGCTCCGGTCGATTGCACTTCGATTGACGTGACAGCGCCAGGTACAACCCCTCGCTGGACACTGGCGGGTCGAGCACCTTCAACTGCGTATCCCAACCCTGCGTCCGCGCCAGGGCCATGCCGGGATGCAGCTCGTAGATCAGGTAATCATTGCGCCTGAGCAACAGTTTTTCGAACGCCTGCCTGGCGCTGGGCACCGCTTCAAGCCGGAGGTTGGTCCTGGCGTAATCGTCGAACTGCTGGCCGTGACTGTTACCGACCAGCGTACCGCCGTTGCGGCCCTTGAGGTCCGCCCAACCCTGATAGGCAAATGCAGCGTCCTGGCGGACCCAGACGACACTGCGGGTCCGCAGGAACGGCGGGCTGATGAAGTCCATCCGCTGCTGGCGCTCCTGGGTCATGAAGTACCCCGCCATCAGGTCGATACGCCCGGTGCGCACCTCTTCCTGAGCCCTTGACCAAGGCCCGCCATAGACCACCTTCACCTCCAGCCCCAGTGCCTTGCCGGCGTCCTTTAGCAAGTCGGCATTGGCCCCGATCAGTTGCTCAGGGTTGCTCGGGTCACGCCAGAGATATGGCGGGTATTCCGGATTGCCAGTTGCAGTGAGCTGGCCGCACGACGGCTCTGCCACCGCGAGGTCGGGCAGCAGGAGCATCAACAGCGGCAACAGCCAAGACTGGCAACGACAACGCTCGACCATCGATACCCTCCTGGGCTGATCACTCGGCTGGCTGGTACACGCAGACCCGCCCGCGCTCACGCTTGGCCTCGTACATCGCCTGATCGGCTGCCTTGATCAGGGCATCCACCTCGCTGGCATGGGCTGGCGCGAAGGCAACGCCGATGCTTGGCGTGACGAAGTCGATGCTCACTCCGCTGACGCTGACCGGCTCGCCCAACACCTTGAGCAAGCGCTGGGCCAGCGCGCTGGCCCCTTGGAACCCGGGTGCCGGGACAATCACGGTGAACTCGTCTCCACCCAAACGATAGGCCTTGCTCGGTTGACGCAGCGCATTGCGAAGACGCTCGGCCATGCACGCCAGCAAGGCATCACCGACGTCGTGGCCAAAGCGGTCATTGACTTGCTTGAAGCGGTCCAGATCTAGAAAGATCAGCGCCAGCGGCATGCTGGCGCTGTGCATGTACCGGGCGAGGTCCTCATGAAACGCCTTGCGATTGCCCAACCCGGTCAGGGCATCCTGATAGGCCAGGTCAAACAGTTGCTGTTGATGCAGCACATGCTCGCTGACGTCATGCAGGATGCCACGGTAGCCGATCAGCCGCCCCCCGGCGTTGTGGCGCCTGGATATCTGCGTCTCGAAGTGACCGATGCTACCGTCGGCACGCCGTAGGCGAGCCGAAAGTGGCGCGCCGGGCTCGGTTTCGGCGATCACCGGTTCCGTCGTCGGGGTGGGCTCTGGTTGTTCCTGCAGCGATGCAAAGGTGCGACCCAGCACCTGCGCCGACGAATACCCCAGCAGCCTGCAGAAAGCCGGGTTGACCGAGTCGATCCTGGCCTGATCGTCGAGTTCGAAGTAGCCGTCTTCCATGGCATCGAGGATCGCCCGGTCGCGCGTTTCGCTCTGCTCCAGGCGGTCCAGCGCACGGTTCGCCTCACGCGCCAGCTGGCCCAGCTCATCGCGGCCGTCGTCGGTCAGGCGCCGCCCTGCCGCAGCCGGGCCAATGGCCAGAAGCTCGTGATGCAAGCGGGCAATGCGCCGCAGCAAGGTGACGTCCAGGGCGAGGTAGATCAGCAGCCAGGCCAGGCCGATGAGCCCGCCGGTCACGCCGAGGAATACATCGAGCTGCTGTTTGCCTTCCAGGAACAGATGGCGCTCGCGGGTCAGTTGCAGGCGCAGCTGAGGCTCGCCCAGGCTGTCCTGGAACAGCAGGTCAATACTCTGATGACGGGCATCGACCACGCGACGGTTGCCGATGCTCATCAGTTCAGCCTGTAGCACGGGCCGTTCCTGCCCAGCGGTCGACGGCAACCAGGTAAGCTCTCCGCCCAGCTGTTGCTGCAGCATGGCGATGCGCTTGCTGTCCAGGAAGGTGCCCGCCAGCAGCACACCGCTGGCCCTGTCGCCGCTGCGCGCGGTATCCACGGCGACCAGAATCAGCGGCACCCGGAGCACGGCCAGCAGTTGCGCAGGCGGCGCCACATCCTGAGACTGCAGCAGGCGCGCCAGTTGCCGGGCAACGCCCTCATGCAGCGCCTTCAGGTTCAGTGCCGGCGCGCCGGCCGGGCGCTCAAGCGCTGCGAGGTCCAGCGGACGCCAGCTCACCCGCTGCTCACCATTGGCAAAGTAAAGGATGAAGTCGAAACCACTGCGGCCCAGCGTGGCGGCATCGAGCGGAAAAGCCGACGGCACCGTACCCGGCATCGCCTGGGCCCATTGCCGCAGGCGGTTGGCGTCGCGCTCGAAGCTGTTGCCCAGCAACGCACGCAGGCGCTCGGCCTCGGCCACCAGCAGCCGCTCGTCCTGCTTGTCCAGCCGTGCCAGCAGCATGCCCTGGGCTGCGAAGTAGACAAGCGACAACACCAGCAGCAACGGCGGTACGAACAGCCAGAGCAATCTCGTGCGTAACTTCATGCGGGCTCCCCGTACCCTTGTTCATCTGCATCAGGTGGTTGGGCAGGGCCTGCCTGGCGCCGCCGTTGCGCGCACCGCGTCGGCCAGCTTGCGCAGGTTGGCCTGGTGGGCGTTGACCAGGTTGTTGATGCTGTTGTCGGCAGCGGTCTGCACCGACGTCCGACAGGTGATTGCGGGCTCGCCTGGCCGTTTCAGGCGCCACAAAGTATCGAGCGAGGCGTATTGGCCGGGCACGCTGTCGAAGCGCTGCACCTCGACCCTCAACACAGTGCTGGGGCCAGACACCGGGCCGCCCAGCATGTCCTGCAGGGCACTGCGAAACTCATCCACCAGGTTGGCGCCCCACCACTCCGTTTCCAGGATGGCCAGGCCGCTGCTGCCCTGGCGCACCACCAGCTGCGGACGGTCCACTTGCGGCGGCAGGCTGACCCGGCTTACCAGCACATGCTGGCTACCCCCTTGCACCGGCTGGGCCGGGACCAGGGTGTGGTAGTTGTTCGGGGTACTGCTGCAGCCGCCCAGCCAGATCAGCAGGCTGGCCCTACACAGGTTGCGCACTCGATGCATCAGCTGACACTCCTTTGGCCTTCCACTTTCAAGGTCTCAAGTCTTGCGCCCCGGCCGCCTTCGGCCGGCCTTGAATGAGCGACTCGGGGTGGCGCCCCAGGTAGTCGGTCAGGTCGCGCAGCGAACGCGACATGCGCTCCAGCTCATCCAGTGTTTCACCCAGCCGTTCGCGCTCCGGTGAGTTGTCGGCAATGGTCGCGTTGGCCGCCTTCAGGGTTTGCTGCATATCGTCGAGGGTGGCTTTCACCCCAGGCAGCGTCTGGCTGTTGAATGTCTTGAGGTTGGCGCGCAGGTCACGCAGGGTGCCATCGAGGTTGCTGGCAATGCTTTCCAACGGCAATTTGCCGATGCGCTCGACGAAATGCTGCAACTGCTCCTGCAGCATCTCCAGGCTGCCGGGCATCGTCGGGATGACGATAGGGTTGGCCTCCCGGTCGAACGCGACCTTGGGGGCGTTCGGGTAGAAGTCCAGAGAGACGAACATCTGCCCGGTGATCAGGTTGCCGCTGCGCGCCTGCGCCCGCAGGCCATGCTCGACGAAGGTACCAATCAACTGCCGGGCACCATCGAGGTCACCCTCGGTGTGCTTGAACACTGCAAGCATCTTCTTATGCACAGGGCCCAGGCGTTGCGGGTAGACCACTGCATCCACCACCACCGGGAATATCTGCTTCACCGGGTCGTAATCCAGCTTGATCGCCGTGACCCGGCCAAACTCGACGCCCTTGAACTCCACCGGGGCCCCCACCGACAGACCGCGCATGGACTGGTCGAAGCGCAGCTGCAGGTACTGACCCTTGCCGAAAGGCGGTGCCAGGGCAGCGTCGCGGTCGGCGAACAGTTGAAAGCGCGCCTGGTCTGCGGCCGGCTGAGCATCGGCGCTGAAGTCCGGAGAACCGAATGCCAGCCCGCCGACCAGAATGGACGACAGCGACTCGGTATCGACCTTCAGGCCATTGGCGCCGATCTGCATGTCGACGCCGCTGGCATTCCAGAACCGGGTATCGCCAGTGACAAAGTTGTCGTAGGGCGCTTGTACGAATATGCCTATATCCACGCCCTTGCCATCATCCTGCAACGCATAGGACACCACCTCACCCACCGGGATCTTGCGGTAATAGATGGAGGCGCCGATATCCAGCGAACCGAGGTCATCGGCGCTGAGGAGAAAACGCTTGCCCTTCTCGCCATAGGTGATCGCCGGTGGCAGCTCCAGGCCAGTAAAGTCCTTTTCAGCGGCTTTCGATTCACCGGCATCGGCACCGATGAAGCTGCCAGAGAGCAAGGTATCGACCCCGGATACCCCGCCCGCGCCGATCCGCGGGCGGACTACCCAGTAGCGCGCGCCCTGGGTGGCGAACGAGCGAGCGTCATTGGACAGCTGCACCTTGACGATGACGCTGTTGTGGTCCTCGGCAAGGTCCACGGTGGTCACTTCGCCAATCACCACGCTGCGGTACTTGACCTGAGTCTTGTGCGCCACCAGGCCTTCACCGGAACGAAAGGATATCGAAATGACCGGCCCTTGCTGCATCCAGTTGCGTACCACCAGCGATGCCCCGACCAGGATCGCCAGGATCGGCACGATCCACACCAGTGAAACATTCCAGCGCCGGGTGCGTACCTCTGCCTGCCCGGCCCCATTTCGCGCGTCACTCGCTTGCGCCATCGGTGCGGCCTCCATCTTTGCCAGGGTGATCCCAGATCAAGCGCGGGTCGAAGCTCATTGCCGAAAACATGGTCAGCACCACGACCATGCCGAAAAACAGGATGCCCGGGCGCGGCTCGATGGTGCCCAGCCCGCGCAACTGCACCAACGCGGCCACCAGTGCGACCACGATGACATCGAGCATCGACCAGTAACCGATCAACTCGACGCCGCGATACAGTTGCGAGCGCTGCCGGCAAGCCCAGCCCGAACGCCGCTGGGCGGTGTACAGCAGCAAGCCGAGGGAGAAGAACTTGATGGCCGGTACGCCCATGCTGGCGATGAAGATGATCAGGGCGATGTCCCAGGCACCGTGTTCCCAGAACTCCACCACGCCGCCCCCAATGGTGCTGTCGCTGCCACTGCCCAGCATTTCGGTATGCATCACCGGCAGCAGGTTGGCGGGCACGTAGAACACCAGCGCGGCCACCAGGAAGGCCCAGCCACGGGCGATGGCATTGGTCTTGCGCCGGTGCAGGGGCGCGCCGCAGCGCGCGCAGGTGTGCACATGACCCTCCTGCTCGCAGGCATACCCGCAGCCATGGCACAGGCACAGGCCCAGTTCGTCTGCCAGCGCGGGCGAACTCATAGCGCGTCCCAAAGGTCGCGGATATCACGCCCGGCGATGTAGATGATCAGCATGCTCAGCGCTGCCAGTGCGATCAGGCCGATGCCCGGGATCACATCGAGCAGGCCGGCCAGCTTGATCACCGCCACCAGCGCGCCCAGCAGGCCGACTTCCAGCATGCTCCAGGGCCGCAGCCCTTCCAGGCAGCGCATGCACATGGCAAAGCCAGGCGCCCGCTGCCCGGCCACGGCGAAGCTCAGCACCCAGCAAAGCAAGGCGATCTGCAGCACTGGCGCGAAGATGATGGCCAAGGCCATGACCAGGGCAATGAAGGTAATGCTACCGCTGCTGAGGATCAGCACCGAATCCCAGAGCGTCGCAGAGTTGGTCAGCCCCTGCATGCCAATGGTCATGACCGGATAGGCATTGGCGAATACCAGCAGAATCGCGCCGGTAACACTCAGTGCCAGGCGCTGCTGGAGGGTCAGACTTGCATGGCGATACAGCACGCCGCCACAACGCACGCACAATGCACGTTGATGTTTGTGCACTGGCATACGCTGATACACCGCGTCGCAATATTCACAGATGATCAGTGTCTGGCTCTGGCTCATGGTCTACCCCAAAGGCCCGCGTCACTCCGTCACTCAAAGCCAATACTCAACGCGCTTGATACATGAAGATCTGACAGCAGCGCCTCACCAGTAAAGTCGATAAACGGCGGATGCGCTCGTCTTCACCGGAAGGGAAAAGCCTGTTTCGAAAGTTCGGCCTGGGCGGCCTATCTGGTTGACCCTGAAGCGTTTCTTGCGCGGTTCTGCAGGCGATCGCGACAGCGCATGAAAAACATGGAGTTAGCCGATTACATAAGGCATTAGCGAGAAAGCGTTAACCTTTGAGTCATGTATGCGCAGGTTGCCGCTATTCATTGCGAAGAGCGGCAAGCTCGATAAAGCGGTGGTTACCTGCACATGCGCTTGATCGCCCGCTCCGCCGCGGCCTGGAACACCCGACGCAGTGCTTCCAGTTGCTCTTGGGTAAGTGCCTTGGCGCAGGTCAGCCCCTGCAGAAAACCGATTCCCCAGCCTTTGGTTTCAGCCAGTTCCTGACGGTTCTCGGCGTCAGCGATATCACCCAGGTGCAGGGCGGCGGGATGTTCATAGCGATCTTCGAGCGCCAGTTTACGCAGCTCCTCCAGAGCCACCTTGAACTCGGCAGCGGCAACATCGTCCAGGCCCAGATGCTCGTACTGCAGCAGGCTCAGACGGTCGGTGGCGGTCATCTTCGAATCTCCGTTTCACAGTAAAAGGAGCAGGGACAAGGGAATCACTAGCTAGCCGCGACGCATCCGGGCGCCTGCGAAGCTGGTGTCAACTAGCGTGTTGTACCACAACTGAGGGCGCTCTCCCTAGTGGCGTGCGCCATCCGGGCGCAGTGCAGCGACACCTTCTGTCGGCCGCCCGGGGCAATCATTAAATTTAAATTGAATTTAGATTCAGCCTGGATCAGGCTAACTGCCATTCCACCAATCCGAGAGCCCACCCATGGCCATTACTCAACGCGAACCACGCAAGGACGGCGAAGCGACTCGCACGCGCATCCTCCAGGCCGCCGGCGAGCTGTTCGCCGCTGTGGGTTATGCCGAGGCCAGCAACAAAGCCGTCGCCGCCAAGGCCGAGGTCGACCTGGCCTCGATCAACTACCACTTCGGTAGCCGCAGTGGCCTGTACCTGGCCGTGCTCGATGAAGCGCGGCGGCGCTTTCTGGACATCAGCGACCTGCAGCGGATCACCCTCGGCGAGCAACCGGCAGCAGAGAAGCTGCGAGGGCTGGTCGATCTGGTCGTACGCAAGGCCACGCAGCGCCGCGACATCTGGCACCTGCGCGTGCTGGCGGCGGAAATCCTCGCCCCCAGCCCGCACGGCCAGGCGCACCTGCAGGCTGAGGCACCGCTGAAGCTGTCGCTGCTCAAGGGCCTGTTCAGCGAAATCACAGGCATTCCCCAGAGCGACCCGGCACTGACCCGCTGCATCCTCTGTGTCACCGCGCCTTGGGCGATGCTGTTGATTGGCCCACGCGGGTCCACCGGGACCCTGCACGAAATACTCGGCATGCCAGCCGCAGACGTCTCTGCCCAGCTGTTCAGCTTCGCCCTGGCCGGCCTGCAGGAAGCCGGCCGCCAGCATGCCCAGGGCAAAGGCTGCTGACGCACATGAACGTTCAATCGCATCCACAGGCTCAAGGCAACCGTATGCAACCGACATCTGCTGACGCGCCCTCCTGCGTACAGGCCGAACCCGGCACTCAAGCCTCCATCCCGTTGCTGCTCGGCGCCCTGATGCTGGTGATGTTCCTCGCGGCACTGGACCAGACCATTGTCTCCACCGCGCTGCCCACCATCGTCAGCGACCTCGGCGGGCTACGCTGGCTGTCCTGGGTGGTCACCGCCTATTTGCTGGCCTCCACCGTCGTCGTGCCGCTGTATGGCAAGTTCGGCGACCTTTACGGGCGCAAGCGCGTCCTGCAGATTGCGATTGCCTTGTTCCTGCTCGGCTCGGCGCTGTGCGGGCTGGCCCAGGACATGACCCAGCTGATCCTGTTCCGCACGCTGCAGGGCTTGGGCGGCGGCGGCCTGATGGTGGTGGCCATGGCGGCCATCGGCGACGTCATTCCACCCGCCGAACGGGGCCGCTACCAGGGCCTGTTCGGCGGCGTGTTCGGCCTGGCCACCGTGGTGGGCCCGTTGATCGGGGGGTTTCTGGTCGAACATCTGTCATGGCACTGGATCTTCTTCATCAACCTGCCGCTGGGCCTGTTGGCAGTGCTGGTGATCGGCAGCGTGTTCCGTCCCCCTGTGGCACCGGTCAAGCATGTGGTCGACTACATCGGCGCGTTCTTCCTGACCGTTACCCTGGGCGCGCTGGTGCTGATCACTAGCCTGGGCGGCAGTCTACTGCCGTGGGCCTCGCTGGATGTGCTGTGCCTGGCACTGTTCGCGGTCATCGGCCTGGTCGGTTTCGTGTTCGAACAACGCCGCGCGGCCGAACCGATCATGCCGCTGCACCTGTTCCGCCACCGCACCTTCGTGCTGGCCGGGTTGATCGGGCTGATCGTCGGCGTGTCGCTGTTCGGTTCGGTGACGTTCTTGCCGTTGTACATGCAGGTGTTGAAAAACGCCTCGCCCACCAGCGCCGGCTTGCAGATGCTGCCCTTGATGGGGGGCTTGCTGGTGGTGTCGGCAATCACCGGGCGGTTGATCAGCCGCTGGGGGCGCTACCGGGTGTTCCCGATCGTCGGCACGCTGCTGCAGGTGGTCGCGCTGGGGCTGCTCAGCCGTCTGGAACTGGACACGTCGATGTGGCGCATGAACCTGTACATGGGGCTGCTTGGCGCAGGCCTGGGCATGGTGATGCAGGTGCTGATCCTGGCAGTGCAGAACAGTGTCGAACGCCGGCACATGGGGGTGGCAACATCAGGGGCCACGCTGTTCCGTTCGATTGGTGGTTCGGTGGGCGTTTCGGTGTTTGGCGCGTTGTTTTCCCATGCCCTGCTCGACGGCCTGCCGAGTGATTTCGCGGCCAGCAGTGGCGGTGCCGCAAGCCTTTCGCCAACGGCGGTGCACGCCTTGGCGGCACCGCAGCAGCAGGCCTATCTCGAGGCGTTCTGCGCAGCCATGCATGGGGTATTTCTGCTGGCGGCGATCGTTACCTGTGTGGCCTTCGCCTTGTCGTGGCTGTTGCGCGAGGTGCCACTGCGTACTGCCCATTGAGCCTTGCACAGCCGGTACCCGCAAAAAGGCCAGTACCGGCAAACGGTACTTGATCAACCGGCAGTTGCACACCACAAGCTACCGTAGCCCCGGCTATCCTGTGAGATGCAATTCCGATCCGCTGGAGGTGTGCGATGCGTGCGTTCAAGTGGAGTTACCTGCTGATGCTGCTGTGCGCGGCGTCTGCAGCCCAGGCCCAGTCGGTGGTGCCGCTCAAGGGCCAGAGTAGCCAACAGATGCAGCTGGACATCAACGAATGCAACAGCGTGGCGAGCAACGCCGCAAACAGCGCCAGCAGCAGTTCCACTGGCAGCCATGTCGGCGGCAGGGTCAAGGGCGCGGCGGCCGGTGCCGCAGCGGGTGCGGTTGGCGCCCAGGTGCGGGGCAACCAGCACGACGAGGTGTATGACCGGGTCGGCGACAATGCCAAGGAGCAATACCGGCAGAACCGTGCAAGCCAAGGGGCCGCTGCCGGCGCTGCGGTAGGTGCCTCGCGGCAACGGCAGGAGCGCCGCGAAGACCGGCGCGACCAGGGCCAGGCGCAAAGTTCGGCGCACGCCAGTGCTTACAGCGGGTGCCTGCAGGGGCGTGGCTATCAGGTCAACCCTTGAAGCCCCTGGCACTGTCTGCACGGCAACAGCCGATCAACAGAAAGTACAGCTGCAAACAGTCCAGGCGCCCAGCCATGTAGCCTGTGGGAGCAGACTCACCCGCGAATGCGTCGGTATCTACCGCGCGGCATGCGTGGGTCAACCGGCTCCCACAGTGATTGCGCCAACTCCTTGTGCAGCTGCATGGCCAAATGGCATGCACCCTGCAATCGAATGAACACACCTTCATTCGACTGGCTGGAAGCCTTGCATCAGGCTCGGGTGATTTAATTCCGGTGCGTTGAGTGATGGCTTGCGGGTGTTCGCTGCAAATATCGCGGCGAACACCACAGCGCAAGTTGGATCCAGACCGGAAAAAGCGCTACCCTTGCCCGCCGCGCGAGCCATAGCGCTGGCGCGCCTCACCCCCCTACGGAGTTTCATCGACATGAACGTCTCATTCCGCCGCAATTGGTTACTCGCCCTCGCCCTGCCCCTCGCCCTTGCCGCCTGTGGCGACAATGAACCCAAGCAGCGCGCTGCCTTCAGCGAATTCCTGCAAACCCGTATCATCGACAAGCCCGGCGTTCACGTGCCCAAGCCGAGCGCCGACGAGTCCAAGGCGTTTGGCCCCTACAACGACCATTACGCGGTGATCACCGATTTCAACGGCGCCATGGATAGCGCGGTGAAACCGCTGGGCAGCCTGCTGCAGAAAGGTGCGGTGCGGTCGCTGAACGATATCACCAGTCGCCGTGACGACATCAAGGCGGTACAGACCGGCCTGAACGACATGGGTGTCCAGCTGCAGGAGCAGAAGGCCAAGGCCGACAGCGCCCATGCCCAGCTCAAGCAGCCCGATGACCTCAAGGTGGTCTACGACAAGGCCTACGACCGCACCGTCAGCGTCCCGGCCGAGACCTTCCTGCAGGTGCTGCCACAGATCAACGGCACCCTCGACAGCAGCCTGAAAGTCGCCGACTACGTGGACGCCCACAAGGCCCAGATCGAGATCAACGGGCCGATCGTCAAGGTCAACGACCCCAAGGTGCAGGCTGAACTGAATGCCTTGCTGCAAGACCTGACGGCTCAGGCGAAGACCGTACAGCAGGCTCAGGCGCAACTGCAGACCGTGATGCTCGGCCGCTGACCCCAGGCGCTCAGACGCATCAACCCAGGCGTGGCAACAGGACTGTCACGCACAAGCCCCCCGCGCCGCCCGCCTTCGCGCTGATACTGCCCTGGTGCAGCCCGAGGGCACGGCGGGCGATGGCCAGGCCCAGGCCGAAGCCATCGGTGCCGCTCTGCCCGCCCCGGACGAACGGCTCGAAGATGCTCTGCAGGCGGGCCATTGCTCTGGCCCAGCGACGTGCAGAAGCCAAGGCGCTGAACGAACAGAACTTTTCCCCAATTACTTGTCTATCTGGACATGCTCACGTTCGCGGTGGGCGCCGCCTTACGGTGCTGCCCAATCGCATGTTCAATGACAACCTGGGGTTGCCTACGCCGATGAAACGCCATATCCCGAGAATCCTCTTTGCCGGCCTGTTCGCCTTGGTAGCCATGGGCTCTGCCTCAGCGACACCGATCCACGCGTCGAATGCGGCCCTGGCCACTGAAACCATCGCCCCGTCGCCGGCCAACCCGGCCCAGAGCCCTTGGCCGAACCTGGCCCGCATCGCCGATGGCCAGCCAGGGCCACTGCTCGCCCATGATGATGACCGCTACTGGCGCGACGGCCGCTGGCACTACCACAGCGAAGACCGCCGCCGCGAAGAATGGCGCCGGGCCCAATGGCGCCGGGAAGAGGCGCGACGTGAGGCGGAGCGCCGCCGCGACTGGGAGCGCCGACACGAGCGGGCCCACCATTACGATGCCGACCATCGCTACTACCGCCGCTGACCCTCAGTGGCAATTTGTGCGCTCCAGTCCCCTCAGTAAATGCTTCACCGCTCGCACCTATCGGGTGCCGAGCACGACGCCCTGGGCTTTCAGGCTTTGCAGCAACGCCAGGCCAGGTGCCGCGATGGCAGCGGGTTCGACGCCGGTAGCTGCGGCCAATGCCGCCAGATGTTCGCGCCCGCTCACGGGCTGGTCTTGCAACGATTGCAACAGCGCATGGGCCAGCGGCGCAAGGCGCGAAAAGGCCACCTTGTGGTCTTTACCTCGATGAGCCAGCAGCAAGGTGGGCTCATCGGGCGCCTCGCCCGGCAGATGTTCCGGCCCGATATGGCTGACCGGCCAGGCGTAAGCCAATGGCACAGCCAGGCTGGACAGCACCGGCACGCCAGCCAGCAGATCACCCTCCGGGGCATGCTCAGGTTCGGCGGCATCACTGAGCAACAATGCCGTCTCTATCCACTCGTAATGGGCAAGTTCGGCGATCCACCCGGGCTGCTCGCCTCGCCCTTGCAGGTACTCGACCCACTCGCTGCCCACTTCGGTGAACAGCGGCGTGTGGCAGCGATGGCTGGCGTAGAAGTCTTCGCACAACCCCTGCCAGTGCTCGGCAGCGAGACTGGCATGCAGCACCGGAAAGCTGCCGGCCAGCAGTGCCTGCAGGTTGCCGAAGAACAGCTGCCGATACACCGCCAGGCGCCGCGCTTCGATACCAGGCGGTGGCGGATTGGCCTGCGGATCGCGGATATGGCCAGCCATGCGCAGCAGCTGTTCATGCAGTGAATCAGCCATGGCGCACCGCCAAGGCCTGCGCTGAAGATTGCAGGCTGCGAATGTGCTCCACCTCGACCAGCAGTTCGACCAGCGGTGGCAGGTTGAAGTCGCGCTCGAGCAAGGTCGGCACCGGCCCCAAGTGCTGGTAGGCACTGGCCAGCAGGCCCCAGACATCAGGCTTGACGCTGGCACCATGGGTGTCGATCTTCAGGTCCGGCGCTTGGTCGTAGTGCCCGGCCACATGCAGGCAGACCACCCGTTCGGCCGGCACCTGGGCCAGGAACCCGGCAGCGTCGTAGCGATGGTTGCAGGCATTGACCACGATATTGTTGATGTCCAGCAGCAGGTCGCAGTCGGCTTCACTCAACACCGCCTGCAGAAACTCGATTTCGCTCATCGCCTGATACGGTGCGGCGTAGTAAGAGATATTCTCCACGGCAATCCGCCGACCCAGGGCATCCTGGACTTCAGCAATGCGCTGGGCAGTATGGCGCACGGCTGCTTCGGTGAACGGCATGGGGATGAGGTCGTACAGATGGCCGTCATCGGCGCAGTAGCTCAGGTGTTCGCTGAACAGCGGCACCTGGTGACGGTCGAGAAAGGCTCGAATCTGGCGCAGGAAGCCATGATCCAGCGGTGCCGGGCCGCCCAGCGACAACGATAGGCCATGACAAGCCAGCGGATGGCGCTCGGCCAGTTGCGCCAGGCCTTCGCCGAAGGCGCCGCCGACGCCGATCCAGTTGTCTGGCGCGCATTCGAGAAAGTCCACGGCTGTGCTGTCCATGCTCAGCAGCTCTGGCAGCAGTGCACGGCGCAGGCCCAGGCCGGCGCCCTGCAGATTGGAATGAGTGCTCATCGCAGGCTCCTTGTGGTGCAGCGCCCTCCCCGGCTGGCAGCCTGGGGAGGGATGCCGCTGCGGGTCAGTGCTTTGCCTGGCTCAGCTTGCTGTACAGGTCGGTCGGGAAGGGTTTGCCGTTGGCGTCGAACTGATGCTTGCGGAACTGGTAGACCTCGGCTTCGGAAAGGTAGCCGTCGTGGTTGGCATCTATGGCATCGAACTCAGCACCGGCCTTCGGCGCGACCGCCAGCAATTCGGCGCGGGACACGCGGCCGTCATGGTCGGTGTCAGTGCGGGCGAACGAAGCATCGCCGCACTTGCCTTCACCGCATTTGCCTTCAGCCTGGGTAGCCTTGGCCCCGCTGGCGCCACACTTGCCCTCGCCACATTTACCTTCGGCCTGGGTGGCTTTGGCCTTGGCGCCGCTGGCACCGCACTTGCCTTCGCCGCACTTGCCCTCGCCGGCCTTTTCCGCAGCCGCCAGCTGGTAGCCTTGCGGCAGTGGCTCGACCGCAAACGCCGAGGAAGCCAGGTTGATTCCGCCCACCAGGGCGATGCTCAGCAGGCCGAGGCGGGTCTTGTTGGGGAACTGGATACGGGACATGGTGTTTCTCCTGATAGTCGTACGGTCATGCCTCAAGGGCGAAGAGCCAGGGAACGCGAGCCGTAGGGCTTGTTCGTTCGGGCTGGTTCATTTGGCCCCAGGGATGTATCCCGGGCGTATCAGCAGAGCGAAGGATTTGTAAGCAAGTAGGCGTGGCAGGCGCCTTGATACAGAACGATACAAGCGCCTGCCTGGGTGCAGAGGTCAGCGGCGGTCCAACAGCCTGGCCAGGGCAAAGGTGGCTGCCACGGCCAGCACCACGGCGGCGGCAATGGCCGGCACGCTGCCCCACTGCTCGATGAAGCTGTTCACTGTCAGGTAGAACCCCAACACGCCCACGCCGCCAATGGCGTTGCCGCGCACGATCGCGCCCAATTCATGGTGCCCGCCCTGAACATGGGCGAACACCGCCAGCGGCCAGGCGATCACCGGGATCGGCGCCAGCAGGCCGCTGGCCACCGGCCCGAGCCATTCGGCGCTGGCGGTGATCGCCACCAGCAGCGCGGTGGCCGTGAGCATGCGCATCGGGATCACCCAGCGCGGCAGTTGCACCACCTTGGCAGCACCGGCCGGCGCCGGTTGCGAGGTGACGATGATGATCAGGGTGAGCAGTGCCAGGGTCACCACCACTGACAGCGCGAGCCAACCCAGGTGGCTCATCAAGGCTGCCATGGCCGCGTAAACCGCCATCGCGGCGATGCAACCGGGCAATGCACCGATCCGTCGCGTCGCCTGGTAGTAGAACAGGTACGTCGCCTGCACCGCCGCCAGGCCGGCCAACGCTCCAGGCACTGCCTGCAAGGCAAAACCAGGGCCCTGCTCGAGGCTCAGGAACAGCACGACCAAGGCTGAGGTAACCGGCAGCCCGGACAGCAGCCCGCCGATTTGCGCGCCCCAGCGCTTGGCCGCCAGCGAGATGGCCAACATGAGCGTGGGGGTGATGAGAAACTTGAGGTAGAAGGCAGTCATGGCAAGCCAGAGCATGTCGACAAGAAAAGGGGCCAGGTGCATCGGCGCCCCCATGCTAAACGATGCGCGCTGGCTTTTCGCGGTTTTCTCAGGCGACCGACTGCGCGAGTTCGGCCATCACCTCGGCTCGCGTGGTCACGTTGCCGAAGTGGTGCTTCCAGAGGTCGGTCCCCAGTTTGCCAGAGCGGTCCAGTGATGAGCCGACGGTCAGGTCAGTCACCAGTGTCGGGCAGAGCCCGGCATCGAACAGCGCAAAGCCTGCTGCCAGTACGCAGGTTTCGGTCTGCATGCCGCACACCAGCACGCGCTCCACGCCCAGTTGGCGGAGGTGGGCGATGGTCTCGGCAGTCTGGCCATAGCCATGCTTGATGAACACCTGGTCCACCTCGATCAGGCACTCGTCCTCGGCTGCCGGGTGCCAGCCGAGCTGGCGCTGGAACGGCGTTACCTGCTCATCGTGCAATTCGACCGAGGCGAACGACGGAATCCTCGCTGACAGCAGACGAATCCCGTCCACCAGCCATTCGGGGGGGCTGAAGGTGGACTGGACATCAACGATGAGCAGAACCTGCTGCATGAACGACTCCTGAATGCTCGAAACGGCCGCGGAGTATATCTGTTTGAATGGCCGCTGGTGGAACCAACCCTGCTCTGTGTATGCTGGCCACGCCCGAGCCCGATGCACCGGACGCCCCTATGCCCGTTGACCTGCAAGCACTTTACCCCAAGCTGATCCAGCTGATGCTGGACACAGTATTCGTGGTCGACCGGGACAACACCATCGTGTTCGTCAGCAATGCCTGTGAGGCGCTGCTCGGCTACCGCGCCGAGGAGCTGATCGGCACGCCGATCACCCGCTATATGCACCCCGAAGACCTGGAAGCCACGCGAGCTTCGATCATCCGGGTGATGAATGGCCACTCCCACAGTGACTTCCGCAACCGCTACCTGCGCAAGGACGGTGGCGTGGTGCACATCCTCTGGTCGGCCTTCTGGTCCGAAGAGGTGGGCGCGCGCATCGGCGTGGCACGCAACGTTACGGCGCTCACCCAGGCCGAGCTGGAATTGCGCTGGCTCGCCCACCACGACCCGTTGACCCGGGTGTGCAATCGCTCGCTGTTCAACGAGCGGCTGGCCAGCGCCCTGCGCCAGCAACGCCCGTTTGCGCTGCTGTTCCTCGATATCAATGACTTCAAGGGCATCAATGATGTGCACGGGCATGCCATGGGTGACCAGGTGCTGTGCACCGTCGCACGCCGCCTGGAGGACTGTGTCGGCCCGCAGGACACGGTGGCGCGCATGGGCGGCGACGAATTCACCGTGCTGCTGACCGGGCTGAGCGCAGTGGGCGCGGTAGCTGAAAAGATGGCGCAGATCCTCACCGCCATGGCCGTGCCGCTGACCAGCGGCCAGCGGCAGCTGCCCATGCCGTCCTGCAGCATCGGCGTGGCCTGCTATCCCACTGACGGCGCAGACATCGACTCGCTGCTCAACTGCGCCGATGACGACATGTACCGCAACAAGCGGCGCCGCTCCGTAACCGGCTGAGCCGGCGCCGGTAATGGCTGCCGGCCAGGCGCCCGCTGTGGCATCCTTTGCGCCCCGCAAGACCGGCCCACACAGGTATACCGCCATGACCCAAGCCACCGACCAGGCATTCTACGACCGCGCCGATGCGCACATCGACCTGGCCAACCAGCAGCTCGACACGCTCGCCGATATCGGCAAGGTCAGCGCTTCGATGACCTTCGCTGCCAGCCGCTTCAGTGCCTGGCTCAGCGCCCGCAACTTCAAGTCCGGCGCCGAAATGGCCGCCGCTCGCGAAGAAATCCTGAAGTACTTCAGCGAGCAATACCGGATGATGCTGGAAGACAACGTCGACGAATACATCGAGCAGTTCGACCGTTACGTGCTGGGCAAGCAAAGTTGAGCTTCAGACCCTGAACCGCCCCACCAGCGCCGTCATCTCCCCTACCAGCCCTGACAACGCCTGGCTGGCCTCGCTGGTCTGCTGTGCACCCGCCGCCGACTGGCTCGACAGCTCGCGGATGTTCAGCAGGTTGCGGTCCACCTCACGCGCCACCTGCGCCTGCTCTTCGGCCGCACTGGCGATCACCAGGTTGCGCTCGTTGATCTCGCCAATGGCACTGTAGATCCCCTCCAGCACCTGGCCTGAAGCCAGGGTGACGTCGAGTGTCGACTGCGCCCGGCTGGTGCTGGCCTGCATCGAGGCGACCGCCGCCTCGGTCCCCTGCTGCACGCGGCCGATCATCTGCTCGATTTCCTGGGTCGAGGCCTGGGTACGGTAGGCGAGCGTGCGCACCTCATCGGCCACCACCGCAAAACCGCGCCCGGCATCCCCGGCGCGGGCCGCCTCGATGGCTGCGTTGAGTGCCAGCAGGTTGGTCTGCTCGGACACCGAACGGATCACCTCGAGCACCTTGCCGATATCGCGCACCTGCCCCACCAGCTGCTCGAGATGGCCGCTACTGGTCTGGATCTCGCGGGTCATGGCCTGGGTGCCATCGATGTTGTCGCTGACCTGCTGACGGCTTTTCTCCGCCAGCTGATTGGATTCATGGGTCGCCTGGGAGGTCGTCACGGCATTGCGTGCGACCTCTTCCACGGCCGTGGTCATTTCGGTGACGGCGGTGGCCGCCTGTTCCAGCTCCTGGCCCTGCTGGCGCAGGTTGTTGGCGCTTTGCTCGGTGACGGCATTCAACGCTTGCGCCGCATCGGCCAACTGCCGGGTGCAACTGCTGATCTTGCCCAAGGTATCGCGCTGGCTCTGCTGCATACGCTCCAGTTCATTGAACAGCTGGCCGATCTCGTTGCGTTGCTGAGCCTGCACCGGCACGCTCAGGTCGCCACTGGCAATGCGCTGGAAGTGCTGGCCCGCTTCACGCAACGGGTGCAGCACACGCTGGGCGATGAAGGCCCAGCACAGGCCGGCAAGCAACAATGTCACCGCCAGCAACCCCAGGCTCAGCTGTTGCGCACGCTCCAGGCGACGGTCGGATTCCTGCATGATCTGCTGCCCGCGTTCGGTCAAGGCTGCAACCAGTTGCTGGCGCAGCGCCTGCAGCCGGCCCATGGCATTGCCGGCGTCGGTGTTGACCCTGAAATACTGCTCCAGCGAGCGTTGCCGCGTGGCTTCGCGCTGCCCGTCCACCGCCTTGGCGTACTCAGCGAAGGTGGCTTGCAGCTCGCTGGCCACTGCGTGCAGCGCCGGCTCGCGCGTGTTTTCGACGAACTCGTCGACCAGCTTCTGGCTCTTGTCGTTCAGCTCGACCGACATCGCCATGCGTTTGTTCGCACTCTCGTCGTGGCCACCCAGCTGCTCGATGAAGCCCGAAGACACGTTGGCACTGGAGCGGATCGCCATCAGCAGGGCATTGTTCAGCCGGTCCGACTGGTGCGCGGTCTGATCCAGTTCTGTGATCTGCTCGTCGCTGCCCAGCGCCGCCCGCCAGGCACTGACGGTGGAAAACAACAAGGTCAGGCTGAACAACAACAGCACCCAGAACATTCCGGTACGGATCTTCAGGTCGGCAAACATGCGTGCGGTACTCCTTTTGTGCTGGTTGACGCCACTTCTGGTCGAGGTTTCGACGGTGGGTCAGCAGCTATCGGAGTCTGCGCAGCAGGCTTGAGCGCGCCCACACGGCTTGTGTTCGGTAACCGAACAGATGTTGCGTGCCGTGCGCTTCGGCCTAGGGCTTCACCGCCGGCACCGCATTGCCAGGCCCGAGCCGTTCGGCATGACGCAACAGGCGCCCGGCGTTGGTCAGCACCAACAGCGTACTGAGGTTGTGCAGCAGCGCGGCGATCATCGCACCCGCTGCACCCAGCAGGCCGAACGCGGCGGCCACCACAATCGCCAAGGTTCAACTTAGGCCGATCAGGGCTTACAGATGTATGCCGCGAGGCGTGCAGCGCTTAGGTGATCGAGCGCCGGAACTGCCACGGCGAACACCTCCCGGCCGCCCCCAAAACAACCTGTTCAGACGCTGCGCGTCACGCCACCATCAACCCTGATGTTCTGCCCGGTGATATAGGCAGCGCCATCGCTGGCGAGGAAGGCGATGGTGGCGGCGATCTCCTCGCTGGTACCGTAGCGCTTGAGCGGTACGCTGTCGCGGCGCTGCTCGGTGGCCGGCAGGCTGTCGATCCAGCCGGGGAGCACATTGTTCATGCGCACATTATCCCCGGCGTAATGGTCGGCGAAGATCTTGGTGAAGGCGGCCAGGCCTGAACGGAACACAGCCGAAGTAGGAAACAGATCAACCGGCTCGAACGCCCAGGCGGTGGAGATGTTGATGATTACCCCGCCCTGCTGTTTTTGCATATGAGGCGTCACCAGCCGCGTCGGGCGGATGACATTGAGCAGGTAGGTGTCCATGCCCTTGTGCCAGTCCTCGTCGCTGATTTCCAGGATGGGAGCCCGCGGGCCGTGGCCGGCGCTGTTGACCAGCACGTCGATGCGCCCCCATTGCTCGGCCACGGCCTCTACCAGGCGCTGCAGGTCCTCGACCGACTGGTTGCTGCCAGTGACGCCAATGCCGCCAAGCTCGGCGGCCAGCGCCTCGCCCTTGCCCGATGAGGACAAAATGCCAACCTTGAACCCGTCAGCGGCCAGACGACGTGCCGCTGCTGCGCCCATGCCGCTGCCACCGGCGGTGATGATTGCCACTTTTTCTACAGACATGTTGCCTCCTGGGGTGATGGAACCGTGCAGTTGCGAGTCCATTACACTAGCAGTCACCCACTGGCCGAGGGAGGCAGCCAAGGTTTGCGCATGCAGTAGATTAACTATCGTCTACCTGGCTTTTCAGCCACGCTCTGACAAAGCCCAGCGCTGGCGCCTCCTGCGCCTTGCGTGGCCAGACCAGGTAGAAGGCCTTGTCCAGCCGCAGCTGCAGAGCCAACACCTGTTGCAGCCTGCCTGCAGCGATGTCGTCCTTGACGAAGGCATGGCTGGCGAGTGCTACGCCCTGCCCGCCGATGGCAGCATCGATGGCCAGCGATGTCTGGTTGAAACGCACACTCTTGGCCGTCGGCTTCGGATGCGCAGGGAACAAGGCGGCGGTGAACTGCGGCCAGAAGTTGTGCCCATCGTGCAACGCGACATATCGCTGCAAGGCGGCAAAGCTGTCTGGCCTGCCCATCTCAGCCACCAGTGCCGGGCTCGCCACCGCGACGATGCGCTGCTCCATCAGCAGCTCAGCGTTCAGCCCGCCAGCGAACGGCGGCTGCCCGTAGCGCACGGCGATGTCGACGCCATCGGTATGGAAGTGTGCGAGGCGTTCGCTGGCCAGCAGGCGCAGATCGATGTCGGGGTAGGCCTCGGCGAAGTGGCCGAGCCTTGGAATCAGCCACTTCGAAGCAAAGGTAGGCGTCACGCTGACCGTGAGCTGGGAAGGCACCGGGCGCAGCAGCCGGGTGGCTTCGTCGATCATGCCCAAGGCACTGCGGATACTCGCTGCATAGCCACGCCCGGCATCGGTCAGCCTGACACCCCGTGGCAGGCGCTCGAACAGGCGTACCTGCAGGCTGGCTTCCAACCCGCGCACCTGCTGGGCGACAGCCGCCTGGGTCACGCCCAGCTCCTCGGCGGCGAGGCGGAAGTTCAACTGACGCGCCACCACTTCGAACACACGCAGCGCATTGAGTGACGGCAACCCGGGAAAACCAGCAGGCATGGGAATGGAATTTCTATCGGCGAAGGTCTACCGAGGCTACCGCCGTCAGCTCGGGTTTGGAAGCGGTGCCAGTCGATCATTCATCGCAAAGGCCCCGACCAGGGGGTATCCTGCCCCCGAGGCTGGGGTCAGGGTTTGCTGCGCCAATAAAGGGTGAGCGCCACCGCATCCACGGCCAGCACGATCATCACCACGAGGAACATGAAGCAGTGGTCTTCCACGAGCATTGGCGTATCCCCCGCCTGGTCAGCTTTAAAGCATTGCCAGCAATTCCTGTTCCATGGCGCTCAACGGGAGATGCGAATGTTTTCATCTGAACGGCTGAAAGGTCTCGACGTCTTTGTCGCGGTCGCTGACCTGGGCAGTTTCACTGCCGCGGCCGAACGGCTGAACCTCACCGGATCGGCTGTGAGCAAGAGTGTCGCGCGCCTGGAGGAACGCCTTGGGGTACGGCTGTTCAACCGTACCACCCGCACCTTGGCGCTGACCGAGGCGGGTATCACGTTCTACCGCACCTGTACGTCGGTGCTGGCCGACCTGGAGCAGGTCGAGCATGCGCTCAGTGCCGAGGGCGACGAGCCTCACGGCAAGGTGCGGATAGACTTGCCAGCCTCGTATGGCCGGTTGCATGTGCTGCCGCTGATCCTGGATTTCATCCACCAGCATCCGTTGCTGCGACCGCACATCTCGTTTACCGACCGCTTTATCGACCCGCAGCACGAAGGCATCGACATCGTCGTGCGCATCGGCGGCGCGGATGCCTGGCCAGCCAGCCTTGGCCATCAGTATTTCGGCGCCCAGCGCCTGATCTTTTGCGCCTCACCCGGCTACCTTGCACAGCACGGTACCCCGCAAAGCGAAGGTGATCTCGATCAGCATCACTGCGTCGGCTATGGGCACGGCGACGGCCAGGTCAGCCCGTGGTTTTTCAAAGGTCGGCAGCCGGGAGAGATGGAGCGGCGTACATTGCAGGCACGCATCGCAGTCGGCGATGGCGAGGGTGAAGTGGCCGCTGTGCTCGCCGGGCATGGCATTGGCCAGCTGCCGACCTGGCTGACCCAACGGCACCTCGACCAAGGCACGCTGGTCGAGGTGCTGCCAGAACTGGCAACGGACGGCCTGCCCATGAACCTGGTCTGGCTGAAAAGCCGCGAGAACCAGCCCAAGGTCCGCGCACTGCTGGACTACTTGCTGCCGCGGCTGACGCCCCACGGCAGCCGGGCCGGCGACAGCTGACTGCCCTGCCCTAGCGCTCAGGCGCCAGATTGCGAATGGCCAACGCCAGCAACAGCGCCAGCACCGCAACGGCAGCAGCCACGTAGCCGAGGTAGCCAATACCCAGGTTCGCCACGGTCATGCCACCGACGATGGCCCCCACACCGATACCGGCGTTGGCCGCCGAGACATTACTGGTGCCCGCCAGCGCCTGTGCGTGGTTGACCGAACGCATGACCCGTACCTGGCTGACCGGGTAAAGCGCCGTGTTGGCGATGCCCCACAGCCCAAGCGCAACACAGAACAGCCAGCCGTCTTGAGCCAGCGGAACGGCCGCGGCCATGCCCAGCGCAAGCAGCACGAGAAAGCCGAGGGTGGCTTTGATCGGCGACTGGTCGACTGCCTTGCCACCCATCCAGTTACCCACCAGGCCAATGGCGCCAAAGCCCATCATCCACCAGCCCACATCGGCAGGTGCCACGCCCGCGACACGCTCGAGGATGTCGGCCAGGTAGGTGTAGGCGATGAACATGGCACTGAACACCACCACCGAAAGCAGTACGTTGGCCAGGAAACGCGGCTCCCTGAAAATCCGTGCCTGCTGGAGGAAATCCACCTTGGCCATGCGCGCCACGCTCGGCATGTAGATCCACATGGCCACAGCCATGAGCAACGACAGCCCGGCGAGCAGCCAGAAAGCCCCTCTCCAGCCGACCGCACTGGCCGCCACGGTACCTAGCGGAATGCCCAGCAACATGGCCGCCGAAATCCCCAGATACACCCTTGAAATAGCCTGCCCCGCCCGCTGCGGCCCGGCCAGTTGCCCGGCTGTCTCGCTGGCTGTGCCCCAGAACACCGGCAAAGCCAAGGCAGGCACGACACGGGCCACGGCAAGCAGCCAGAAGCTGCTTGAAGCGGCGGCCACCGCGTTGGCCGCGGCGAACAGCAGCAAGATGCCGATGAACAGTTTTTTCCGTGGCAGGTGCGACAGCGCAGCCGTCAGCGGCGGACCGGACACCATCACTGTGAAGGCGAATAGCGTCACCAGTTGCCCGGCCACGGCAATCGAAATGTTCAGGTCCCTGGCCAGCGCGGGAAGCAGCCCTACGATGAGGAATTCGGTGGTAACGATGAGAAAGGCGGAAAAGGCCAGGATCGCGATGCTGATTCCTGCGTTTCTGGAAGTGGAAGCAACCTGTGCGGTTGGTTCGTAAACGGACATTGGGAAGCTCCTGTTAATGGCCTCCCAGTTTATTCATTCCCAAATAATCAATTATTGGCAAATGATCACATGAAAATGGAATCAGATTCATCAATGGAGCAGTGACTGACCAGTAAGCTGCACTCAACCTGAGGCGCAGGTCCAGGGCGACAAGCGGGCAGATGGCTGGCCATTGGCATTTGGCAAATGGCTACTACACTGCATTTGCCCACGAATAATGTAGGGCCTTAGCGTCTGATGATTACAAGGAGAGAATCATGCCCGCCAGCTCCAGCCTCACGTGCAATTTCAGTATCTCCAGCAGCCTCGACCTGGGTGTCTCGTTCGCCAGCGACAATGGCGGCGCCAGCTACGGTGGCCAGATCAGTATCTTCACCCCAGCCACTGCCGGCCCTGTCACCACTGGCCTGTGGGACAGTGATGGCAATGTGTTCTTCACCCTGTACCTGACGGACAACCCCGAGATCAACTGCGTGATCAACTCCGGGTCTCAGCCAGGCACCTGGGAGCCTTACATCGTTGTGGCTCAGGCTGCTGGCCTCAACTGTGAAATCGGCAGCCCGCAAGGGAGTGGCGAGAACCGCTACGACTACACGCTGAGCGTGTCCCTTGCCGGCAACCTTCAGCAGAAGCCTACGTGACCGCCCGGGTCACGCCGATGATCTAGCCACGCGCCAACAGTACGCACGTCACCTGGCCTGAAGGGCTGACGCCCCTCGCCCGCTGGCGCGGTTTCCGTGTGCACGGGCATTTGCCGGCCGTGCACTGCGGCGCGTTCGTTCGCATGTTGTCAGGGAGAATCCGCACATGTACCAGCAACAGGTCAACCATCCGGCCAACCTTGGCGCCGAGCCCTTGGCTACCGAGGTTTACGAGGCGATGTTCGAAGTCTTCGAGCAGATATCGAGTTTCTGGGGCAACCTGCCCGCCCCGCAGCAGTACAAGTCCAGGTTGTTCGTGTTCATGGACAACCGCATCCGGTTGCACCCTGAGTACCGCAGCATCTACACCCAGGCCAGACAGACCCTGGACGCGCTGATCGCCGAAGTGGGCAAGGCGCAGGCCTACAAGACCCTGTTCACCGACCCCGCTGCCAACCAGAGCCCGCCGGAAACACCACTGGCCTTGGCCAGGCAAAAGGTCTCCAACGAGTTCATCGCCTTCCAGGTCTCGCAAGGGGGCTTCAAAGCCTTCACCAATGCAGTGAATTACCTGAGCTTCATCGCCGGCGCATTCATCCCCGGTGAACCCGCGCCCTACAGAACCACCGAGGAGTCGCCACGATGAACACGGACGTACTGATCATAGGGTCGGGGGTTGCCGCCGCCGCGCTGGCTAGCCGCCTGCTGCAGAATGACCCGCAGCGCGACATCCTGATCATCGAAGCCGGTACCCGGGTCAAGATGCAGGACCAGGCGCTGTGGGACGACTTCATGGTCTCGGGCAACGCCTACGCGAAACTGCCTTACTATAAGTACAACGATCTTGATTATCCGGAGCGCGATGCTCCCGGCGAAAACCGCAATGTCGGCGCGACGGTGGTGCCACTGGCCGGTGCCAGAGTGATGACCTACGGCGGCTCGACCATCCACTGGGGCGGCTGGTCGTTTCGCCTCAAAGCCGAAGACTTCAGGCTCAAAAGCAATACCGGCCAGGGCGCCGACTGGCCGCTGGACTACGCCGAACTGGAACCTTACTACCACCAGGCCGAGTGCTACATCGGGGTGTCAGGCGATTCCAGCGACCAGGACCCGCCTCGCTCGGCGGACTACCCCTTCCCCGCCTTTCCCTACACCCTTGAAGACCAGCCTGCCCACCAGGCTATGACGGCGCTGGGGATGAGCACCGCTCACGTGCCGATCGCGCGCCACGGCAGTACCGACACCACCTCGCGCCATGCCCCCTGCAAGACCACTGGCACGTGCAAGTACTGCCCGTTTGGCGCGCGCTATGCCGCCCCTAACTACCTGAACGACATGCTCGA
The DNA here is from genome assembly GCF_002759075.1 of Pseudomonas sp. 382. Taxonomy (NCBI): domain Bacteria; kingdom Pseudomonadati; phylum Pseudomonadota; class Gammaproteobacteria; order Pseudomonadales; family Pseudomonadaceae; genus Pseudomonas; species Pseudomonas sp. 382. Next base: position 452,846 of record NZ_PEMX01000001.1, on the reverse strand, counting down.
CTGGGGCAACTTCCCCAACCTGCGCGTGCTCGACAACTGCGTTGTCGAAGAGGTGCTGATGGCCTCGAAGCAGCGCGCCAGCGGTGTTGCCTGCCTGGACAAGATGAGCGGCCAACGGCTGACCATCGATGCCTGCACGGTCATCGTTGCCGGCGGTGCCATCGAGTCGCCCAAGTTGCTGCTGCGCTCGCGCTCGGCTTACTGGCCCAACGGGGTCGGCAATGACCACGACCTGGTTGGCCGCTACTTCATCACCCACCCCTACTTCATCTTCACCGCCACGGTAGACCACAACCCGCAGCGCCTGCAGCCGGAAATGGACTTCCCGACGCTGTGCAGCCGCTATTTCGACAGCCCGCAGGAGCAGGCCAAGGGCAAGTTCATCCTGATCAACCCGCCCAGCACGTACACCAGCCTCGTCAACGGCAAGACCCTGAGCATCGCGCAGATGATGCAGCGCGGCATGCTCCGCGCCGACATCGATGCTGCAGTGCGCGGGCCTGCGCAAGTGCAGATCCACGGCATGCTCGAGATCCCCAGCGAATACCACAATCGGGTGACCAACCTCGACATCCGCAACCGTATCGGCCTGCCGGAAACCATCGTCGACTACTCCCAGTCGCCGGACTTCAACACCCGCATCCAAGAGATTGGCGACCACATTGCCAAGATTTTCGAAGGCATGGGTGCCACGCCAGCCGGCCCGCCATCGATCTCCTGGCGAGCCGACCACTCAGCCTGCACCTGTCGCATGGCGGACAGCGCGCAAGACGGGGTGATCGACAAGCACCTCAAGCTGTTCGGTGTCGACAACCTGTACGTTTGCTCCAACGCTGCGTTCCCCAACACTGGCGCGGTCAACCCGACGCTGACCCTGACCGCCCTTGCGCTGCGGCTGGGCGAACACCTGGCCGCGGCGCGCAAGCCCTGACAATGGAGGTCACCCATGAAGACGCTGGAACAAGAAAAGAGCGAGCTGAGCCAATGGCTGCACACGGCCATGGGCATCGAACTGTCGACCATCCCCCTCTACATGACGGCACTGATCAGCATCAAGCCCGGCAGGAACCGGGTTGCAGCAAACCTGATACGCAGCGTGATGATGGAAGAGATGCTGCACCTGTCGCTCGCCGGCAACCTGCTCTCGGCCATCGGTGGCCGCGTGCAGTTCAGCGAACAGAACGTGCCATCGTTCCCATTGACCCTGAAGTTCCAGGGCAAGCAGTTCAGAGAACGTGAATTCGAGGCCAACCTCGGCCCGTTCAGTGCAGCCAGCATCGAGGTCTTCACCGAGATCGAACTGCCCGAAGGCTGGGGCCAGCCACCGCAACTGCAGGCCATGCAGGAAATCGACGTGCCCGGCTACACCATCGGTGAGTTCTATGATGCCCTGGCCCATAAGCTGGCAGCCCTGTGCGAGGTCTACGGCGAACGGGCCGTCTTCAGCGGCAATCCACAGCACCAACTGGGACTGAACTACTATTGGGGCGGCGGCGGCAAGCCGATCGTGATCACCAGCCTGGCATTGGCTCGGGAAGCGATCGAGGTGATCGTCACCCAGGGCGAAGGCACTCGCGGCGCGGTGTATGACGTTGACAGCTATTTCAGTCAGCCCGAGGAAGTCGCGCATTTCTTCCGCTTTCGCGAAATCCAGTTCGCCCGCCACTACCGACCTGGGGACGACCCACGACAGCCCCCCACGGGCGCGGCATTCGAGGTGGACTACCTTGAGGTGTACCCAATCAAGGCCAACCCAAAAGCGACGGACTATCTGGGCGACCCGGAGATGGCGGCACTCAACGAGCAGTTCAATCGCCTTTACTCGCTGATGCTGTATCAGATCGCCGAAGCGCTCAACGGCGCCTCCGGTGCCATGTACACGGCCATCCTCAACAGCATGCACGACATGACCGGCACCGCCCTGCAGATGGTCGCCACGCCGATTGCCAACGACCCCGACGGGCACCATGGTGCGCCCACTTTCGAATGGGTGCCGCCGGCGATTTAAGCCCCGCGCAACACCAGGAGTGCCGCCTTGAGGGCGGCACTCGCTTTTCAGCTGAGCCTCAGCGGGCCTTGCCTGCGACCGTCACCGCTGCAGACTGGCGAGCCTTCTGCGCGGCCTGGATCAACTGGTAGTTGCGATTGCGCAGGGCGGTGTTGCCGCCAACCCGCTGGTTGGAACGCACCGCCAGCACTTCGGCCTGGTCATACTGCCCCTGCTCCAGGCGCAGCACGCCCAGATAGTGCAGCGTGGCCGGGTTGCCCGGCTGGATCTGCAGGGCGCGCTCCAGCGTGGCGGCGGCCTGGTCCAGCTTGCCTTCTTCATACTGCCGCGAAGCGCGCTCGATCAGCTGGGTCGAGGCGTTGTTGCTGCGTGCCGGTGCCGAGTATGAACCCGCCTGCACGCCTTGGCAGGCAACGGTGCTGAACAACAGGAACAGTGCTGACAGCAGGCGCTGGCTTGGCATGGGGGTGGGCACTCGAAGAGGCGTCAGGTGAATTTGGCGAGAGGCTACAGACCGGGCCCGCAGCCTGAAGTTCCCGAGGTACAATGCGCGTCTTACGCTGCACATCAGAGATGGACATGAACCGCCAGAAGAAAATCAAACAGCTGCTCAAGGCCCACCAGAAGAAGGCCAATGCCAAGCTGGCGCCCAAGAGCAACAAGCCCAGGTACATCAGCAAGGCCGACCGGCTGAAGCTGGATGCCGAGGCACAGGCCGCTGCCGGCGTCGATACCCCTGCCGTGCAAGCCTGAACCAGGCAAGTGCCGATAGAGCAATCACGGCTAGGCACAACAAGGGCTGATCGGGTGATGCTAGTGCTCACCGCACTTCCAGAGACTCCGTACGTTGACTGACATACAGCCCAGCCCCGCCTACGCCAGACGGTTCGAAGCCGTGCTCGCCTACATCGACAGTCATCTTGAAGGCGACCTGTCAGTGAACGCCTTGAGCCGGATCGCCAACTTCTCGGCGTATCACTTTCATCGGCAGTTCTCCGCGTACATAGGCATTCCTGTTTCGCGGTATGTACAGCTGCTTCGGCTTCGGCGCGCGGCACATCAACTGGTCGCCTCGCCAGCGACCCCTGTGCTGGAAGTCTCATTCGCAGCGGGTTTCGAAAGCCCCGAGGCGTTTTCCAGGGCGTTCAAGCGGGCTTTCGGCAGGGCGCCCAGTGTGTTTGCCAAAGCCCCGAACTGGCAGGCCTGGAGTGCGGTATTCGTGGTTCCTCACTTGTTCAGGAGCATCAGCATGCAAATACGTATCGTGGAATTTGCCGAAACCCGCGTGGCGGCACTCGAACACCATGGCTCACCGGGCCTGCTTGGCGAAAGCGTCGAACACTTTCGCCAATGGCGCCTGCACAGCGGTCAGTCGCCGGTGGCCCAGAGCCGCACCTTTGGCATTCCATACAACAACCCTGACACCGTTCCCGAAGACGATTTCCACTTCGCAATCTGTGGCGAGATAGCTGAAGCCGTAAGGCCCAATAGCTTCGGCGTGCAGGAGCGGGTCATCCCTGCTGGACGATGTGCCGTCATTCGCCATGCAGGCTCGCCTGACCATATCGGCGAAACCCTCTACCCGCTTTACCGCGACTGGCTACCCGGCAGCAACGAAGAACTGCGCGACCATCCGTTGTTTTTCCATTACCTGAGTGTCTACCCCGAGACGCCGCTGGATCAGTGGCAAACGGATGTCTACGTGCCTTTGAAGTAGGCAGCCTGCCGCTGGTCAAAAGCAACTGCGCGGCGAGGTTGCCCAGTAGTGTCACGGCCATCGCCGAAGGGCCATGGCGAAGGGCGTTACGCACCACCAACAGAACGTTTGGGCCCGGGGACAGGGTTGTCGTCAGGTAGGCCAAAGCGAAGGGAAGCCATAGATGCAGAGTAAAAGACAAATCCTTTTGCTATCAGTGAACATGCAACTGCTTGGCAAGCCGTGTCGCTGACATGCAGCGACAGGCAGGCACTAGAGTGGCGCCGAAGCGGCCTGGCGGCGCATGGCGAGAATCGCCGCACCAAAGCCAATGAAGGTCGTACCCACTACCCGGCTCACCCAACGCGACAGCGCCGGCCGGATGAGCACGCCCTTGGCCCGCGACGCCAGCGCCGCATACAGCGTCAACGAGATCAGCGACAACGCCACGAAGATCCCGGTCAGGGTGAGGAACTGCGGCAGCAACGCCGCGCCCTGGTCGATGAACTGCGGGAACAGCGCGGTGAAGAACATGGTTGCCTTGGGGTTGGTAACAGCAGTCAGGAACGCCGACTTGTACAACTTCAGCGGGGTCGGCTTGCTCACCTTCGCGGCCGCCTGGTCGACCAGCATCGGGCCCTTCTTGAGCAACTGCCGGGCACCGAGGTAGAACAGGTAGCCAGCACCGATCAGCTTGACCGCGTTGAACAGCATTTCGGAACTGGCCAACAAAGCGCCGAGCCCGAGCATGGCCGCCGCCGACAGGCAGAACAGCCCGGTGCCATTGCCCAGCGACGACCAGAGCGTACTGCGCTGGCCATGGTTGATGCTGTTGTTGATGGCCATCAGCGTGGCAGGCCCCGGGCTGGCGATGGCGATTGCAGCGACCAGGGTGAAGGCAAGAAGCGAGTGGGTATCCATACGGCAAGCTCACGAACGTTGCGAAGCCTGCATCTTACACAAGTCCAGCGGTTTCAGTCGTTGCCCTGGCGCTTGGCGTTCTTCTTGCTGATGGCCTTCATTCGCGTGGCCGCGCGTTGCACGGTGGCCATCTTCTCCGGGCGCTTCATGCCACGCCACTTGCGGATTTCTTCACGGGTGCGGCCGCAGCTCACGCACAACTCGCTGTTGAGCTGGCAAAGCGCGACGCAGGGGTTTTCGATGTCTTTGGCCATGGCGGGCTCCGGTTGCGGGCGCGAATCATACCGTGTGCATCACAGACTGCCGCAACCTGCGGAAAAAATCCTTCGCGTGGACCAGCTTGTGGGCTAAGACAATTTTCACATCCGCTTCACTAACGGGCCACAAAGCCGAGGATAAGGTGCAGCCAGCCTTGTCCCCGGAGTGGCAGCATGCTGGAAAATGTAATTGCGACGCACCCACGCCTTGTGCGCCTCAAAGGCCGTAAGCTGCCTGCAGCCTGGCTGCTGGCCGTGGTGCTGGCCTTCACGGCGTTCGGCGTGTGGCATGTACTTCGTCCGCATGTCAGCAACCTGGGCAGCGCGCAGCTGATGAGCGAGCACGGCGTCTACAGCGCCTGGAACAGCGACCAGGTGATTGTCCTGATCCGTCATGCCGAACGCTGCGACCGCTCCAACCATGCCTGCCTTGGCGACCCTGCCGGCATCACGGTGGAGGGCAACCAGGCCGCGACCGCCGTTGGCGAGGGCATCCGCCACCTGGGCCTGGCCGACGCCGATATCCTCAGCAGCCCCGAGGTGCGCACCCAGCAGACGGCATCAGCCGTGTTTGGCAAAGCCATCGAAACCCAGGACTGGCTGGCACGCTGTGACAGTGCCTTTGCCAACGCTGCCCTGGCTCACAAGCGCGAGGGTCACAACCTGGTGCTGATCACCCACAGCGGCTGCATCGACCACCTCGAGCGGCAGCTGCGCGTCGCAGGCGGCGAACGGGTTGCCGGCTATGCCAGTGCACTGTTCGTCAGCAAAGACAGCAACGGCAAGGCCCACTTGCTCGGGCAACTCAACGCCAACCAATGGCAGACACTCAACAGCAGCACAGGGATGTAAGCATGCCCGTTTCTCCACGCACCGCGTTCTACGTCAACAATTTGCTATTGCCGCTGCTGCTGGCGGCAATCACCTTCCTGCTGTTCGATCTCACCGAACTCGACCGCTGGATCAGCAACCTGTTGCTCGATCCCGTCAGCGGGCAATTCCCGCTGCTGCATGACCAGTTGTTCGAAAAATTGACCCACAAATGGCCACGCGTGCTACCGAACTGGACCGGTGAGGCGGCGATCATCGGTTCGCTGCTGTCGTTCATCTGGCCGCGCCTGGCCAACCATCCCGATGCTCTGATCACCCGTGGCCTGAATGCCGCCAGAATCAGCCCGGTGCTGCGTTTCACCCACCGTCATCGCCGCGACTTTCTGTTCGTGGTGGTGGCATTTGCCCTGTGCACCACCGTCATCCATTACCTGAAAAGCCACACCAGTGTGTATTGCCCGGTGGAAACTACCCTCTACGGTGGCCCAGAGGCGCGCGTGGAGTGGTACGAGCAGTTCAGCTGGTTCAGCAAGGCCGGTGAAGGCCGTTGCTGGCCGGGCGGCCATGCGTCCAGCGGTTTCACCCTGCTGGCACTGTACTTCGTGGCGCTGCGTTACCGCTGGCAGCATGCACGCAAGCTGCTGGTGGCCATCCTGCTGATCGGCTTCGTCTACGGCACCACCCGCGTGCTGCAAGGCTGGCACTACATGTCGCATACCTTCTGGGCCGGCATCTTCGTGTGGCTGACCACCTGGGCCACCGCCCTGGGCTTCTATGGCCGCGAGGCACTCCAGGCGCCCGCTCGGTCCCCCTCGGACAAGGCGACGGTGAACGCCTATGCTTGAGCGATGCCACTGCTCAGGATCAGCGACATGCCCAACCCCGAAGACGCCCTGCTGCACAGTTGGCAGCACAACGCCCAGGCGTGGATAGATGCGGTGCGTGGCGGCCTCATCGAGAGCCGCCGGCAGGTCACCGACCAGGCAATTTTGCTGGCGATCCTCGGCCGCCAGCCTGAGCGTGTGCTGGACCTGGGCTGCGGCGAAGGCTGGTTGCTGCGGGCGCTGGCTGATCGCGGCATAGAAGTGACTGGCGTAGATGGCGACATCGTGTTGGTCGAGGCGGCGCGGGCCTCAGGCTCGACGCCCGTGCACCAGGCCAGCTATGCGCAGCTCGCCGCAGGTGAAGTGGATATCGGCCGTGGCTACACGCTGATCTGTGCCAATTTCGCTCTGTTGCAACAAGACATCATCCCCTTGCTGGCGGCGATGAAAGCACGGCTGGCGCCCGGTGGCGTGCTGGTGATCCAGACCTTGCACCCTTGGAGCGTGGCAGACGGGGACTATCAGGACGGCTGGCGCGAGGAGTCTTTTGCCGGGTTTGCCGGGGACTGGCAGCCGATGCCGTGGTACTTCCGGACCCTGGCCAGCTGGCTGAATGCCCTGGACATGGCCGGGTTCCGGTTGCTGAGCCTGCAGGAGCCGCAGCATCCGCAGAGCCCGCTGCCGCAGTCATTGCTGATGATTGCCGAGTAGCCCGATCCCACGCTTTTACTCTAGGGGCGCGTCCCCCGGTTAACGCTGGGCTGTGGCCTGGTCCACGGACGGGCTCAGCTTCAGTATGCGATCACGCCCGCCTTCGGCGAGCAGGTAGCCACCCTTGCCATCGGCGATGATCGACTGCGGCGCCTTGAGGAAGGTCAGCACCACGTGCTGGGTGCCATCAGCGTCCACCCGCAACAAACGTGCGCGGTGGGTATTGTCTTCGCTGATCCACAGGCCGCGCTGATCGCACATCAGGAAGGTCGGATGGCGCAGGCCCTCTACCACCACCGGGTCCCTACCGTCCTCGGACACTGCACGAACGATGCCGGTGCCCTTCTCGGTGTACAGCAGGCGGCCGTCGGCGCAACGGGTCAGGCCCTCGGTTTCGGTCAGCCCCGAGCGCAGGACGTCAAGCTGGCCGCTGGCCCACTCATAACGCATCAGGCGCCCATTGCCCTTGCGGTCTTCGATGGCATACAGGTGATCGCCGTCGTTCCATAGCCCCTGCACACTGTCGCCGTCGAACAGGCGGGTGACCTGGCCATCGCGGGACAGGCTGACAGGCGCGTGGCCACCTTCCTGGCTGAATACCCAACCCTCCTGTGCCGCGACCATGCCGTCGGGTTTGGACAGGTTGTCGATCAGCACGACCCGATCGCCGCTGGCGCTGATCTTCAGAATGCTGCCTTTGCCGTCATCCAGCTCGCGGCTGACCAGCAGGCTGCCGTCGGCCTGGGGCAGCAGCGAAGCGGCCTTGGCCACGTCACGATGCAGCACCTCGACCCGCCAGCCACTGGCGGCCTGCACCGGGTAGAACGACTGCCAGGCGAAAAAACCCAAAGTGGCAGCCACCAGGCCGGTAGATACAGTCAGGGCAATGCGGGTGCTGCGCCGACGCAGGATGGGCATGAACGGGGCTCCTTTTGTTGGGCCCGAATCCTAGCAAGAGGATGTGAAAATTTCGTCAACGACCAGGAAATCACAAAAGGATATAAAAAGAACAAAACAATCTAACCAAATGGAATTAAAAAATTGAAAGCCAAACGCGTCCTCCTTAGGCTGGGTACACCGTTTCCCACCCTGCTCAAGGAGCGTCGACCATGCCTTTCTCCCCCTTGCGCCGCCTGCTCGTCGGCGGCCTCCTGGCGACTGTGGCCAGCAGCCTGCTGCCGTGGTCCAGCGCCTTCGCCGAAGACACCAAGACCCTGCGTATCGGTTATCAGAAATTCAACAGCATCAACATCCTCAAAGGCAGCGGTGCGTTGGAAAAGGCCCTGGCCCCCCAAGGCGTGAAGGTCAGCTGGCACGAATTCGCCGCCGGCCCGCAACTGCTCGAAGCGCTGAGCACCGGCGCCATCGACTTGGGCCACGCGGCCGACGCGCCATCGGTATTCGCCCAGGCTGCCGGCAAGCCGGTGGTCTACCTGGCCGCCGAACAACCCTACCCGCGTGGCATCGGCCTGGTGGTGCGAGAACAGGATCATCTCACCGCAGTGCAGGACCTCAAAGGCAAGCGCGTGGCCACCGGCCGCGGCTGGAACGCCCAATACCTGCTGGCGGTGGCCCTGGAACAGGCCGGCCTGAGCTATCAGGACATCACCCCAGCCTATGTCAACAACGCCGCCGATGCCGTCGCCGCCCTGCAATCGGGCAGCGTGCAAGCCGTTACCCTGTGGGACCCTTTCCTCGCTGCGGCCGAAAGCCAGCCAGGCCTGAAAAACCTGCGCGACGGCAGCGGCCTGACCAACAACCGCACCTTCTATCTGTCTACCGCCACCTTCGCCGACCAGCACCGCGCGCTGCTGAAAACCTTCTTCAGCGAGCTGGGCAAGGTCAGCCAGTGGGCCAACGCCAAGCCCGCCGAAGTGGCCGCACTGCTGGCACCGCAATTGGGCATCAGCGCCAATGTGCTGGAGGTGGCCAGCGAGCGGCGCAACTATAACGCCGTGGCCATCACCCCGCAGATCATCGCCGAGCAGCAGAAACTGGCCGATACCTTCCAGGGTCTGGGCCTGATCCCGCACAAGCTGCAGGTGGCCGATGCGATCTACCCGGCTTCCGTATTGCCGTGACCAGGGAGTGAAGGCAATGCCCCGCCACATCCGCTTAAACGCTTTCAGCATGAACGCCGCCAGCCACCAGTCCCCGGGGCTGTGGCGTCACCCGCGCAACACCAGCGTGGCGTTCAACCGCCTGGGCTACTGGACCGACCTCGCGCGCCTGCTGGAGCGCGGGTTGTTCGATGCGCTGTTCATCGCTGACGTTCTGGGCATCTACGACGTCTACCAGGGTGGCCCGCAAGCCGCCCTGCGCGGTGGCGTGCAAGTGCCGGTAAACGACCCGCTGTTGCTGGTGCCGGCCATGGCCGGGGTCACCGAGCACCTGGGGTTCGGCGTCACCTTTTCGCTGACGTATGAACACCCTTATCCCTTTGCCCGGCGTATGTCCACGCTCGACCATTTGAGCAATGGCCGGGTCGGCTGGAACATCGTCACCGGCTACCTCGACAGCGCTGCGCGCAACCTGGGCCTGGCCCGGCAGCTGGGCCATGACCAGCGCTACGATCTGGCCGAGGAGTACCTGGAGGTGCTGTACAAACTCTGGGAGAAAAGCTGGGAAGACGATGCCGTAAAACAGGATCGCGAAGCCGGACGCTACATCGAACCGTCGAAGGTGCACGCCATCAACCACGCTGGCGAACACTTCCAGGTGCCCGGCATGCACCTGTGCCAGCCTTCGCCCCAGCGCACCCCGGTATTGTTCCAGGCCGGCGCCTCGGCGCGTGGCCAGCAGTTCGCCGCCCGGCATGCCGAGTGCGTGTTCATCAGCGGCCCGACGCCCGCCGTGCTGCGCCGCTACGCCGACGGCATCCGCCAGGCCAGCGAGGTGGCCGGGCGTGGGCGGGACGAGGTGCTGATCTATGCCCAGGCGCTGCTGATCGTCGCGCCGACCTCGCAAGAGGCCCAGGCGCGCTTTGCCGAATACCGCCGCTACGTCGACCTGGACGCCGCCCTTGTCCTGCTTTCGGGCTGGACCGGCATCGATTTCGCCGGCCTAGACCCGGATGCGCCCATCGAATACGTGGAAAACGATGCTGGCCGTGCGGCCCTGGCGGCGTTCACCGCCGCCGACCCGAACCGCCGCTGGAGCGTGCGCGAAGCCGCCGAATTCGTCGGCCTGGGCGGGCGTGGCCCGGTACTGGTCGGTTCGCCCGGCGAAATTGCCGACCAGCTGGAACACTGGCTCGACCAGACCGGCATCGACGGTTTCAACCTCACCTACGCCGTGCAACCGGACGACCTGGCCAATGTCGTCGATCTGCTGGTGCCGGAGCTGCAGCGTCGTGGCCGCTACCCGCTGAACTACACCGACGGCACCTTGCGCCACAAGTTGTTCGGCCACGGCGACCGGCTGCCCGGTGGGCACGCCGGACGCCAGGTTCGCATTCAGTAACTGAATGTCGAGTATTTCAACATTTAATTTGTGGATGATGCGGGCTGCCCCCTATGCTGTCCGCACATCCCCTGCACGCACCGGCCGGTGTGGTCCAAGGCACGGGGAGAGAACAACAAGTCGAGACTGCTCATGTCGAACCACTCCTACTTCGCCCCCCACGGTGGGCACCCAGCTCAGACCGAGCTGCTGACTGACCGTGCCATGTTCACCGAAGCCTATGCCGTCATCCCTAAAGGCGTGATGCGTGACATCGTCACCAGCCACCTGCCGTTCTGGGACAAGATGCGCATGTGGGTCATCGCCCGCCCGCTGACCGGTTTCGCCGAAACCTTCTCGCAGTACATCGTCGAAGTAGCCCCGGAAGGCGGCAGCGAGCGCCCTGAGCTGGACCCGAACGCCGAAGCCGTGGTGTTCATCGTCGAAGGCGAGCTGGACATCACCGTCGAAGGCAAGCACCACACCCTGACCCCAGGCGGCTATGCGTTCCTCGCCCCTGGCGCCGAGTGGAGCCTGCGCAACAACAGCAAGGCCAACGTCACCTTCCACTGGCTGCGCAAGCACTACCAGAAAGTCGAAGGCCTGGCCGTGCCGGAGTCGTTCGTCACCCACCGCGACAACGCCACCGTCATCGAAATGCCGGGTACCGAAGGCCGCTGGGTCACCACCCGCTTCGTCGACATGGCCGACATGCGCCACGACATGCACGTCAACATCGTCACCTTCCAGCCTGGCGGGGTGATCCCGTTCGCTGAAACCCACGTCATGGAGCACGGCCTGTACGTACTGGAAGGCAAGGCGGTATACCGCCTGAACCAGGACTGGGTCGAAGTGGAAGCCGGTGACTTCATGTGGCTGCGCGCCTTCTGCCCGCAGGCCTGCTACGCCGGCGGCCCAGGCAAGTTCAGCTACCTGCTGTACAAGGACGTCAACCGTCACGTGCACCTGACCCTCAACCCACAGCGTTGAGTTCAGGCTGATGCCGAAAGCCCGCCACCTGGCGGGCTTTCCGTTTGCCGCGCATACTGACTAGCCCTGCCCTAGCGCGGTACACGCCATGAACCGCTGCCTGATGCTTGCCCTGCTGCTTGTCTCCATTGCCAGCCTGGCGGCTGACGACTGGAAGATCGCCTACGACCGCGAAGGTATCCGCGTTTACCTGGCCGCGGCAGCTGATTCGCCCTACCAGCAGTTTCGCGGCGTCAGTACCATGAAAGCCAGTGTGCGCACGCTCACCGACCTTCAGGAAAACCTGCGGGTGGCCTGCAAGTGGCTGTATGCCTGCGAGCAGATGCGCCTGCTGCAGGTGGAAGGCGACACGACCTGGGTCTACCTGACCACCAACCTGCCATGGCCGACCCTGCCGCGCGACATCATTCTCAAGGTCCGCACCGAACGCCTGGATGACGGCGCGCTGGTGCGCCACCTGAGCGCCGAACCGAACCGCCTGCCAGAAGAGCCGGGGTTGATCCGCGTGCAGCACCTGTCGGGCGAATGGATCATGAAGCCGCTTGGCGAACGGGAAACCGAGGTGACCTACCAGTTGCAGGCAGACCCGGCCGGGGACGTACCGGGCTGGTTGGCCAACCGGTTTGTGGTAGACGCTCCGGTGGTGACGCTGCGTACATTGCGTGCGGTAGCCGAACGCCAGCCCTGAGCGGCTCCTGGCTTACTGAACCACCCCGCAGGCCACGCGGGCACCGCCACCGCCCAGCTTCTCGGGATGGTCGCTGTGGTTATCGCCACCTGCATGCACCATCAACGCATGACCTTTGAAATCTGCGGCTTTCAGGCGTGGCGCCAACACCGGGTAGGTGGCCTTGCCGTCGGCACCGACATACAGCGCCGGCAGGTCACCCCGGTGACCGCTGTCGTCATAAGGACCCTTGTGGGCGTTGGTGGCGTCAGGGTCCCAGTGCCCGCCTGCCGCACCCGCTGGCACCGCTTTGCCGTTTTCCTCTGCCGCTGCGCATGAACCCTTCTGATGCAGGTGGAAACCGTGTACACCCGGCGGCAGGTCCTTGAGATCCGGGGTGAGCACGGTGCCGTACTGGTTCTGCTCGATGCTGATGGTCCCGACCGACTTGCCCGGGCCATCCGTCCCGGCCAGCTTCAATTCCACCGTTTGCGCGGCCTGGGCGAGACCGGCCGAGGCCAGCAAGGCGGTGAAGATGACTGCTTTCATGTACTTTCTCCATGGTTGGGGTCAGGCGGGTTTCTTTCCCGCGTCACGAGTGGGACTGCGCAGCTTGCCAGCCATTCCGTTCAGCCACAGACTGAAACACTTCCCTAGCCGCCCGGAGCCCGTTCGCGTGTCCCTCAAAGCCTTGCGCACCCTGGTTGCCATCGCCCGCCACGGCACCTTCGCCCGTGCCGCCGACCTGCTCAGCCTCACCCCTTCGGCCGTGAGCCTGCACATCAAGACCCTTGAGGACGAACTCAAGGTCGCACTGTTCGACCGCAGCCGCCGCCAGGTGGTATTGACCGAGGCCGGGCAACTGGCCGTTGCCCGGGCCGAACACATCCTCGGCGCCTACGACGAACTGGCCGACACCTTGGCCAACGGCCCAAGCCTGCGTGGCCGGCTGCGCCTGGGGGCGATCCACACGGTCCTGGCGCGACGCCTGCCCAAGGCCCTGGTCTGGATCAAGGCGCACCACCCGGAACTGCACATCAGCGTCAACTCAGGGATGTCGGCGGAACTTGCCCGGCGCGTCGAAGACGGCGAGCTGGATGCAGCGATCACCACGGAACCGGTCAGCCCCTACCCGCAGAGCCTGGTTTTCACGCCCCTGTTCGAAGACCGTTTTTGGGCGATCGCCAGCCCCGACCTGGCCGGCCAGAGCCTGCCACAGCTGTTGGCCAGCCAGCCGTTCCTGCGCTTCGACAAGCGTGCCTGGGCCGGGCGGCAGATCGAGCAGGAGCTTCGCCGCCAGCATTTGCAGGTCAGCGAACAAATGGAACTGGACAGTCAGGAGGCACTGGCGCGCATGGCGGTGATGGGGCTGGGGGTGGCGATCATTCCCATGGCCGATGACGACCTGCAACGCTTGCCGGCGGCCACCTGCCTGCCCTTTGGCGAGCCGCAGCTGGTGCGGCGGGTGGTGTTGCTGGAACACCAGAAGAGTCAGCGGCGGCACCTGACTGCCGTGTTGAGGGCTGCCATGGACGCCTGAACGTACAGTTTTTCTCAACGGTCACTGCAGAAATCAACGTTTTTCCCAATCGATCGACCACGCTAACCTGTGCTCGTACCCGACCACGGACATCCCCCCATGCTCCACCTGCTGCTGACCACCCTGGTGCCCATCATTTTGCTGATTGCCCTGGGCACCTTCCTGCGTATCCGCGGCTTTCTTGGCGAGTCGTTCTGGCCGGGCGCTGAACGCCTGAGCTATTTCGTGCTGCTGCCGTCATTGTTCCTGCATGGCCTGGCCACGGCCAATCTCGATGGCGTGCCGGTGCTGGGCATGGTCGGCGTACTGATGCTTTCGACCCTGCTGGGGGCCGCGCTGCTGGTGCTCTACCAAGGTGCGGTCAACCACGAGGGCGCTGACTTCACCTCGGTGTTCCAGGGCGGCGTGCGCTTCAACAACTACTTCGGTGCCACCCTCGCCGCCGGCCTCTATGGCAGCGCCGGGATTGCCCTGGCGGCGGTGGCCAACGCCGCCATCGTACCCCTGGTCAATCTGCTTTGCGTGCTGGTGTTCGCCCGATTCAGCGCACGCCACAGCTCCCCGGCGACGGTGTTGCGGGCCATCTTTGCCAACCCTTTGATCGTCGGCTGCGCCGGCGGCCTGTTGCTGCGGGTCACCGGCCTGGGACTGCCGGCGGGCCTGGAACCCACCGTCAAGGCGCTGGGCCAGGCCGCCCTGCCCCTGGGCCTGCTGTGCGTGGGAGCGGCACTGGGTGGTGCCAGCCTGGGCCAGCAGGCGCGGCCACTGCTGGCAGCATCGGCCTTCAAGTTCCTGGTCATGCCGCTGACCACCTGGGGCCTGTGCCGCCTGCTGGGGCTGGGTGGCCAGGCGGCGGTGGTGGCCGTGCTGTTCCAGGCCTTGCCGACAGCCTCGTCGTCTTACGTGATGGCGCGGCAGATGGGCGGCAACGCACCGCTGATGGCCACCATCATCGCCTTGCAGACCGTGCTGGCCGCAGTCACCTTGCCATTGGTGCTCATGCTGGCGCTGAAGTGAAGCCGCTTGGCTAGACTGTGAATCAGCCCACACTTTGGATACGCGACCATGCGCCTCTACTGGACAGTGATCTGCCTGACTTTGCCCCTGCTCGCCAGCCCTTTGCATGCCGAGGAAAGTGCCAAGGCCGCCGTGGCCGAAGACAAGGCAGAGAAGCTGGAGAAAAAGGTGGTGGATGATGCCCCGCCACCCAAAAAGACAGAAACCATCACCCCTGCCGAGGTGCAGGCAGTGGACCCGGCAGGCCAGGCGCCGCTGGACGACAGCATCACCTGCCTGGCCCGCACCCTCTACTGGGAAGCCAAGGGCGCCGACGCCCAGGACATGAGCGCAGTGGCCAGCGTGGTGCTCAACCGCTTGGGCCAAGAAGGGTTTCCCGACACTATCTGCGGCGTGGTCAAGCAAGGCGTGGAGACCAAGTCCTGCCAATTTTCCTGGTGGTGTGACGGGCGTTCCGACCAGGTCGAGGAAGCGCAGCGCTACGATGTGGCCAAGGAGATTGCGCGCAAGGCCCTGAACCAGCAGCTCAAGGACTCGACGGGAGGCGCGCTGTATTTTCATGACCGCAATGTGCACCCGGACTGGGCCAAGGCCTATCGCAAGACGGCCGAAACCCGGCACTTTCTGTTCTACAAACCGAACCAGGCGCTGGCCCGCTGACACGCAATCGCACTTTTCTGGCGTTATCCGGTCTACTCCCTCTTTTGCCGCCCGCAAGTCTTTGCTGGCGTTTTCTTTGCTTTGCACGAGACCGGGCCAAAAGCCTCGCGCTTGTGTAGGATGAGCAGCGCATACCAAGACGCTGCCAGCCACAGGGAGATCCACATGCGCGTCCTGTCATCCGTTGCCGCCTTGTCGCTGGGCCTGATCATGTCGACCGGGGCCATGGCCGCCACCGGCGAAGAGGCGCAGCTGATCGAATCGATCAATGCCTACCGCAGCCAGGCCCAGCGCTGCGGTGACGAGGTGTCGGTGGAGCTGCCGCCGCTCAACAGCGATACCCGTCTGGCACTGTCGCCGGAAGGCACTCGCGACCTGCAACAGGCCATGAGCCGCGCCGCCTACCCCATGGTCAATGTCCAGGCCATCAGCCTGTCCGGCCCACGCGATGCCCGTGCGGCCATGCACGCCATCGAAGAGAGCTTCTGCCAGGTCGTGCTCGACCCGCAGTTTGTCGATATCGGCGTCAGCCAGGAAGGCCGCGACTGGCGTATCGTGCTCGCCCGGCCCTTGCTCAGCGGGCGCCTGGGCGATTGGCAAGCCGAGGGGCAAAAGGTGCTGCAGGCCATCAATGCCGCACGCAAGGCGCCCCGACAATGCGGTGGCCAGCCGTTCGCTGCAGCGCCTGCGCTGAGCTGGAGCACGGCGCTGGCAGGCGTGGCTGCCAGCCACACGCGGGCCATGGCCAACCAGAATTTCTTCGACCATATCGACAAGGACGGGCGTACGCCCGGTGACCGGGCGGAGCTGGCCGGCTACCTGTACCGGCAGATCGGCGAAGACATCGCCGCCGGGCGCGACACCGCGCAGAAGGTGGTGGATGGCTGGCTCGACAGCCCTGGCCACTGCGCCACTTTGATGAACCCGGACTTCCGCGAAATGGGCGCGGCCTATGCGGTAGACCCGAAGAGCGATGCCGGCATCTACTGGACCGGCCTGTTCGGCACGCCGCAATGAACCTGTTGGAGCGGCCTTGCGTCGCGAAACGGCCGCAAAGCGGCCCCAGCAATCTTGCATGATGGCGCAGATCCTGGGGCTGCGGTGCAGCCCTTTCCGACCGGTCCGGCGCCCCGGCAAGGCCGCTCCTACACGGTGCGCGCAGCACTTGCGCGCAGCGCCAGCGCCGTGCAGCCAAACCGCCGCCGCACACACTTGCCCAGGTAGCTGGCATCACCCAGTCCGACCTCATCGGCGATCTGCGCCAGGCTGTGGCTGGAGTTGAGCAATCGCCAGCGCGCCTGCTGCAGGCGCATTTCCAGCCACCAGGCCTTGGCGCTCATGCCGTGACTGGCCTGGAACTGGCGGTCCAGCTGACGCCGGCTGATGCCGAGCTCCGCAGCCAGCTGTTCGATCGACACGTGTGCCCCCAGGTGATGACGCATCAGCGCCAGCGCACGCTGCACCTGGCGCCGCTGCCCGGTGCCGGCCTCCAGTGAACGCAAGGCATGCCGGCTGTCTCGCGATTCGTCCACCAGCATATCGGCCAGGCCCTTGAGCGCCCGGGCACGCCCACAGGCGCCCGCCAGCAATTCAACCGCCAGGTCGAGGGCTGCCGTGCCGCCGGCACAGGTGATGCGCGCCCCGTCGATGCAGTACAACTGCTCGCGCAGCACCTGCAGGTGCGGGAAGGATGCCCGAAACTCCGCCTCATGGCGCCAGTGCACCACGACCTTGTGCCCGTCCAGCAGGCCGCAGGCGGCCAGCAGGAAAGCGGCGTTGTCGATGGCGATCAGTTTCACCCCCGCTCTGGCCGCCCGCTTGAGCAGCGACTTGTAGCGCGGCGCCAGCGCGGCCGTGGCTTCGGCATTGCGGCTGCCGAACAGCACCAGGTAGTCGTAGTCATTCCACCGCAACTGCTCGGTAATGGCCTGCACCTGCATCACCGCACCGCTGCTCGACGGCACGGGCCCGCCGGTCAGGCTGGCCAGGGTCCAACAGCAGTAGCGCTGCTGGCTGTAGTCCTCGTCGTCGGCGCTGAAGCGCAGCTTGTCGAGAAAGGCACCGAACGGCAGCAGGGCGAAGTCCGGCAACGGCAGGATCAGCAGACGGATATCAGGGGTCACTCGAAACACGTCCAGAAAACACCATTGAATGTCCAGATCATACCCTGCACTTGCAGTGCCGTCCCATAGACTGGCTGCTCGTGACTACCTGAGGCGCCCATCATGGCTCTGGATACCTGGTTCATCTACCTGCTGGCGAGCATCGGCCTGTCGCTGACCCCCGGCCCGAACAGCCTGCTCGCCCTGACCCACGGTGCCCTGTATGGCGCGCGTCGCACCCTGTTCACCATCGTCGGCGGGGTGTTCGGCTTCAGTGCACTGATTGCCCTGGCGATGTTCGGGCTGACGGCGCTCCTGCAAACGTCGGCCTCGGTGCTGACCGTACTCAAATGGGTGGGGGGAGCCTACCTGGTATGGCTGGGCATCCAGCTCTGGCGCAGCCCTGCCCTGCATCTGGAGATCACCAAGCGCGCTGCGCGCCTGAGCAACCTGGGGATGTTCCGCCAAGGCCTGCTGTCTGCTTTCGCCAATCCCAAGGTACTGTTGTTCTACGGTGCCTTCCTGCCGCAGTTCATCGACCCAAAGCGTGGGCTGTTGCTGCAGTTCGTGATCATGGCGGCTACCTTTGCCAGCGTGGAATGCGTGGTCGAATACCTGCTGGCGCGCCTGGCGTTTCGTATCAGGCCCTGGCTGGCCAAGGGCGGCAAGGGCTTCAATCGCTGCTGCGGGAGCTTGTTCGCGTTGATTGGTGTGGCCTTGCCGCTGGGCCGGTGATTGCTTATCGCCGCGAAGCCAACAGGAAGACCACCAGCGCCACGCCCGGTAGAGCGGCCCCCACCAGCGCCACACCGTGCCAGCCGTACTGGGCAAACACCGCGCTGGCCACCGCCGAGCCCACTGCCCCGCCCAGGAAGATGCTGGTCATGTACAGCGCATTCAGCCGCCCGCGGCTGGCCGGGTCCAGGGCATAGACCTCACGCTGGCCGATGACCATGTTCATCTGCACGGCAAAATCCAGCAGCACCCCGGTCAGCCCCAGGCCGATCACGCTGTAGCCGGGTGTGGTCAAGCCCAGCATCAGCGCCAGGGGCGCCAGCACCAGGGCCAGCAACGAACCGGCACGGGCATGGCCAGCGTCGGCCAGGCGCCCAGCCATCGGTGCTGCGATGGCGCCGACCGCGCCAACCAGGGCGAACAAGGCGATCTGGCTTTGGGACAGGCCATGCTCACTGGCCAGGGCCAACGGTACTGCGGTCCAGTAGAGGCTGAACGCCGCAAACATCAACGCCTGATACAGCGAGCGCTGACGCAGCACCGGGTATCGGCGCAACAGGGCGACCAGCGACAACATCAGCCCGGCATAACTGGCCTTGTGCTCAGGTACCCGGCGCGGCAGGGTCAACGCCAACAACAGGATGATTGCCAACATCAGGCCAGCGGCGCCGATGAACACCGTGCGCCAGCCAAAATGGTCGGCGACCAGGCTCGACAACGGCCGTGCCAGCAAAATGCCCAGCAGCAGGCCACCCATGATGTTGCCGACCACCCGCCCGCGCTCTTGCTCAGGCGCAAGGTGAGCGGCCAACGGAATGAGCATCTGCACAGCCACCGAACTGAAACCGATCAGCAAGGCATACATCAGGAACAGTTGCCCCTGCCCGCTGCTGCTGGTCCCTGCCAGCAACAGGCTGACGCAGGCCAGCACGGCAGTGGTGATCATCAACCGGCGGTTTTCCACCAGGTCGGCCAGTGGCACCAGCAACAAAAGGCCCAGCGCGTAGCCCAGTTGGGTCAACGACACGAGCAGGCTGGCGCGCTCGGTAGACAGGCCCAGGTCCGGGGCGATCAGCCCAACGATGGGCTGTGCGTAATAGATATTGGCGACGATTGCGCCGCAGCAGAACGCCAGCAGCGCGACCAGGGCACGGCTCAGGCCGGCATGGGCTGGCTGGGCAGCAGCAAGGGAGGGATTCATGCGAGGTACCTCGGCATCGGGTTGGAATATGCCAGGCACCTTACCGAGCGCTTGCCTGCGAGAGAATCCAGCCCCGGCGCAACGAGGCTTTGCGCCAGGCGCAACGGTAGGGGTCAGGGCTTGAGCAGGCCTTCGCAAAAGCCGATGAATGCGTTGACCCGCCGTGAGCCGCGGTGGTTGGGCAAGTACAGGGCATTGATGCTGTCGTTGGCCGTGCCGGGGCTCGCCTGCCAGTCCGCAAACAGCCGCTGCAGGCGCCCGGCAGCGACGTCCTCGCGCACCAGCCAGTCGGCCAGCAAGGCAATGCCGCTGCCAGCCAGCGCCGCTTCGCGCAACAGGTCGGCGTTGGCACTGCGCAGCGGCCCGCTCACTTCCAGTTCCAGCACCTCGTCGGCGCGCTGCAGGCGCCAGGCGCGCGCCTTCTGCCCGTAGCGGAAACGCAGGCAGGCCTGCTGCAGCAGTTGCTCGGGGTGCAGCAACGCGTCACGACTGGCCAGGTAGTCGGGGCTTGCCACCAGCCAGCGCTGAAAGCGGCCAAGTTGCCGGCACACCAGCTCGCCGTTTGGCGACGGGTCGCCGAGGCGAATGGACAGATCGTAGCGGCCGTCGAGCAGGTCATCGAGCCGGTCGCTCATGTCGATGTCCAGCTCCAGCGACGGGTGACGGGCGAGAAATGGCCCAAGGTGCGGTGCGATCACGCGTCGGCCGAACTCGACCGGCAGGCACAGGCGCAGCACACCGACCGGCTCATCGCCTCGGTCGGCGACGCTGGCGTCGGCCTCATCCAGCGCGTCGAAGATGTCCCTCGCCCTTGCGTAGTAACGTGCACCCGCTTCGGTCAGGCTGACCTGGCGTGTGGAGCGGTTGAGCAAGGTCGTGCCGAGCTCCGACTCCAGAGCATCGACCAGACGCGTCACCGACGAAGTAGCGACGCCGAGCCTGCGCGCAGCCGCAGAAAAGCCCTGGGCATCCACTGTTGCGGTAAACATCTTCATCGCCAGGAGCTTGTCCATAGCTACTCCAGTTTTCGAATTTCGGAACACTCCTACAATCGGCAAGGCGGGTCAAGAAGCGCACAACAGAGCGATCAGGTCCATAGTGGAAGCACCTCCGTCAGTGCGAGAACATCCCATGCCCATTGCCAACCTGCTCAATGCCCTGCCCCATTGCGACCCTGCCGCAGCCGAGCGGGTCGATGAACTGCTGCAACGCCCTGGGCTGCGCATCGAGCGCATCGTCTCCTGCGGCCAGGCCAGCCCGCACGGCTTCTGGTACGACCAGGCCGAAAGCGAATGGATCCTGCTGTTGACCGGCAGAGCCGGGCTGCGCTTTGAGTGCGAGAACTACTCCCGCTTGCTGCTGCCGGGTGATTGCCTGGACATTCCGGCGCATTGCCGGCATCGGGTGGAATGGACTGCCCGAGGGCAACCGACCGTCTGGCTTGCCGTGTTTCATGGTATCGACACGCCATGGCCACCTCATTGAGATACCCCATCGCCTGTTGCAAACGTCCAGCCCTCGAAAATTTACAGGCGGGTTAAACGCCACGTTTACTGCAATTTTCAACGCGTGATCTACACTTTTAGCCACACCTTTGCAAGTTTGCCCCTGCGACAATCAGCCTCATTAAATTATGTACTAACTTGTTAATTAGCAAGCTAAGGGCTTAAACTGCGCTCATTCCACCTGCTGAGATCCCTGGCATGAACGAAACACCGCGCGCCTCTGGCGCCACAACTATCATCCTGGTCGGCTTGGGCGTGATCGTCGCCCTGCTCGGCCTGCTCCTGGCCGCTGGCGGCGTCAAGCTCGCCGGCCTGGGCGGTTCCTGGTACTTCCTGATCGGCGGCCTGGCCATGGCCATCGCCGGTGTTCTCATCGCTCGCCGCAAGCCGGCCGGCGCCTGGCTGTACGCGGCGTTTCTGGTCGGTACCGTGGTCTGGGCACTGATCGACGCCGGCCTGGTGTTCTGGCCACTGTTCTCGCGCCTGTTCATGTTCGGCGCAATCGGCATGGTGGTGGCGCTGGTCTACCCGATGCTCGCACGCGCCAATGGCGCCAGCGCCGGCCGTGGTGCATACGGCATCGCCGGTGTGCTGGCGGTGCTGCTGGTGATCGCCGCAGGCAACATGTTCGTCGCCCACCCAAGCGTTGCCCCCACCGGCAAAGGCCCGGGCATCACCCCGGTCGAGGCCGGCAAGGAGCAGAAGGACTGGGCCCACTACGGCAACACCGAAGGGGGCAGCCGCTTCGCCGCGCTGGACCAGATCAACCGCGACAACGTCAACAAGCTCAAGGTGGCCTGGACCTACCACACCGGTGACGTCGCCATCAGTGACGGCAACGGCGCCGAAGACCAGCTGACCCCGCTGCAGATCGGCAACAAGGTGTTCATCTGCACCCCGCACAACAACCTGATCGCCCTCGATGCCGACACCGGCAAAGAGCTGTGGAAGAACGCGATCAACGCTCAGTCCAAGGTCTGGCAGCGTTGCCGTGGCATGGCCTACTTCGACGCCACCGCGGCGATCGCCCAGCCGACCCAGCCGAACAGTTCGCCGATCCCTGTCGGTAGCGTGCCGGCCGGTGCCAACTGCCAGCGTCGCCTGCTGACCAATACCATCGACGGCCGCCTGATCGCCGTTGACGCCGACAACGGCCAGTTCTGCCAAGGCTTCGGCAACAACGGCCAGGTCGACCTGAAGGCCGGCCTGGGTGACGTACCGGACTCCTACTACCAGCTGTCCTCCGCACCGTTGATGGCCGGTACCACCGTGGTGGTTGGCGGCCGTATCGCCGACAACGTCCAGACCGACATGCCAGGCGGCGTGATCCGCGGTTTCGACGTTATCACCGGGGAAATGCGCTGGGCCTTCGACCCGGGCAACCCGGAAGACCGCAAGGCGCCGGCCGATGGCCGCACCTATGTGCGCAGCACCCCGAACAGCTGGGCGCCGATGTCCTACGACCCGGCGATGAACACCGTGTTCCTGCCGATGGGCTCGTCGTCCACTGACATTTACGGGGTGGAGCGCAGCAAGCTGGACCACACCTACGGCGCTTCCGTACTGGCCCTGGACGCCACCACCGGCAACCAGAAGTGGGTATTCCAGACCGTGCACAACGACCTCTGGGACTTTGACCTGCCGATGCAGCCGAGCCTGATCGACTTCACCAAGGACGACGGCAAATCCGTGCCTGCGGTGGTGATCGGCACCAAGGCCGGGCAAATCTACGTGCTCGACCGCGCCACCGGAAAACCGCTGACCCAGGTCGACGAGGTACCGGTCAAGCCAAGCAACATCCCCAACGAGCCGTATTCCCCGACCCAGCCGAAATCGGTAGGCATGCCGCAGATCGGCGCGCAGACCCTGACCGAGTCGGACATGTGGGGTGCCACGCCGTACGACCAGCTGCTGTGCCGTATCGACTTCAAGAAGATGCGCTACGACGGCCTGTACACCGCGCCGGGTACTGACCTGTCGCTGAGCTTCCCGGGTTCGCTGGGCGGCATGAACTGGGGCAGCCTGTCCACCGACCCGGTGCACGGCTTCATCTTCGTCAACGACATGCGCCTGGGCCTGTGGATCCAGATGATCCCGTCGCAGAACAAGGGTGACGCAGCCTCCGGCGGTGAAGCATTGAACACCGGCATGGGCGCCGTACCGCTCAAGGGCACCCCATACGCAGTCAACAAGAACCGCTTCCTGTCGGTTGCCGGCATCCCGTGCCAGGCGCCGCCGTTCGGCACCCTGACCGCCATCGACATGAAGACCCGCCAGATCGCCTGGCAGGTACCGGTCGGCACCGTGGAAGACACCGGCCCCCTGGGCATCCGCATGCACCTGCCGATCAAGATCGGCCTGCCGACCCTCGGCGGCACCCTGTCGACCCAAGGCGGCCTGGTGTTCATCGCCGGGACCCAGGACTTCTACCTGCGCGCCTACGACAGCAGCAACGGTAACGAAATCTGGAAAGCCCGCCTGCCAGTAGGCAGCCAGGGTGGCCCGATGACCTACGTTTCGCCGAAGACCGGCAAGCAGTACGTGGTGATCACCGCTGGCGGTGCGCGCCAGTCGACTGACCGTGGCGACTACGTGATTTCTTACGCCCTGCCGTAAGACCGCGTCGCTGCATTCGCGGGCAAGCCCGCTCCCACAGGTTCTGCGCTGATCCTGGTGAGAGCGGGCTTGTTCGCGAATGCCCCCCCAAAAACAACACGAGACACAGCAATGCCATCCGCAATCCGCATCACCCCAACCCTGCTTCTGGCCCTGGCCAGCACCGCAGCCCTGGCCGACGGCGACCTGCTCAACCGCAGCACCATGACCGGTGACTGGGGCGGCCTGCGCCACCAGCTCGAAGAAGACGGTGTCAAGCTCACCGGCGACTACAGCGGTGAAACCGCCTACAACGCCCACGGTGGCCTGCACCGCTCGGCGCGCTACTCGCAGAACATCAAGCTCGGCGCACAGTTCGACCTGTCGAAACTGTACGGCCTGGAAAACGGCGGCAAGGTCCAGCTGACCATCAACGACCGCCGCGGCAACAGCGCCTCGGAAGACCTGGTCGGCAACCGTTTGCCGATCCAGGAAAACTACGGGGGCCTGTACACCCGCCTGACCGAGCTGAGCTACGAACGCACCCTGTTCACCCCGGCGCTCAACGTCAAGCTCGGCTACATGGCCATGGGCAACGACCTCGGCGGCCTCGACAGCGGCATCCTGTGCAACTTCATGAACGCCGGCTTCTGTGGCCACCCGCTGAACATGTCCGGTGGCAGCGGCTGGACCAACTACCCCAACGCCCACCTCGGCGTGCGCGTGAAGTACGACCTGTCGCCGTCCTGGCAGCTGCGCGTTGCGGCGTTCAACGTCGACCCGGAAAGCAACGGCAACTCCAGCCGCGCCTGGCACCTGGGGCCCAAGCACACCACCGGTACCGTGGTGCCGGTGGAGCTGGTGTACAAGCTGCAGGGCGAACTGCCGGGTGAGTACAAGCTGGGCTACTACTACGACAGCTCCGACGTGAAGCGCGTCGACAGCAGCAAGGAAGTGTCCGGTCGCGGTGGTCACTACCTGCTGGTTGACCAGGCGGTGTGGAACGATGCCGGCTCGCCGGGGCGCAGCCTTCACGCGTTCGGCCAGTATTCGGCAGCGAGCGAGGCCGCCTCGCCATTCACCAAGTGGTATGGCGCCGGTGTGGTGCTGTACAAGCCGTTCGAAGGCCGCCCGCGCGACACCCTGGCCCTGGGCTATGGCCGCGCCGTGCCGAATCCGCGTAGCCGCGATGTGCTGGAAGACGCCGCATTCAACGCCGGGCAGCAATTCCCCAATATCGACAACGCCGAGCAACTGATCGAACTGAGCTATGGCTACCAGGCAACGCCGTGGCTGAACCTGCGCCCGGATGTGCAGTACATCATCGAGCCGGGGGCGTTCTCGGGCAAAGACATCGACAATGCGCTGGTAGTTGGCCTGCAGGTCAAGGCGACCTTCTAGAATCGCCGGGGCCGCTCTGCGGCCCATTCGCGGATAAATCCGCTCCTACGGGGCCCGGGCCATGCGTCGTACTGTAGGAGCGGATTTATCCGCGAAGAAGCCAATACCGTCATTCCTGCCTGAGATAATCCACCAACCTCAACAACATCGCATCACAACCCTCAAGCTGTTCGACACTGACGAACTCATCCGCCTTGTGCCCTTGGTCCATGCTGCCCGGCCCACACACCACGGTCGGTATCCCCGCCTGGTCGAACAGCCCACCCTCGGTGCCGAACGCCACGGTACCGAAATCCTCCGAGCCACTGAGCAATGCCACCAAGCGCGCGGCCTCGCTGTCGGGCGGCGTGGCCAGCCCCGGATACGCACTCAACGGTTGCAGGCGGATTGCACTGCCCGCGTTGACCTTGCGCATGCGTGGCAGCAACTCGGCCTCGGCGTAGGTCTGCAGCTGGTCGGCCACTGCCTGTGCTTCAAACCCCGGCAGCGCGCGCACCTCGAAATCGAACGCACACTCCTCCGGCACAATGTTCAGCGCCCTGCCCCCTTTGATCACCCCTGTCTGCACCGTGGAGAACGGCGGGTCGAAGCGCCCGTCGTGATGCGCCGGCAGCGCCAGGGCATCACCGATTTCGCCCAGCTTGCCGATCAGCTTCGCAGCGTACTCGATGGCATTCACCCCGTAAGGTGCGTACGCCGAGTGACACGCCGCGCCCTGCACCTCACAGCGCATCGCCAACTTGCCCTTGTGGCCCAGCACCGGCTTCAGCTCGGTAGGCTCACCGATCAGGCACAGCCGTGGCTTGATCGGGCGATTTCCCAGTGCGGCCAGCATCGAGCGCACGCCCAGGCAACCGACTTCCTCATCATAGGAAAACGCCAGGTGCACCGGCATGCGCAGCGGCTGCGCCAGGAACCTTGGCACGGCCGCCAGCACCGAGGCGATGAAACCTTTCATGTCAGCGGTCCCACGACCGTACAGGCGCCCGTCACGCTCGGTCAGGGCGAAGGCCGGCAGCGTCCAGGCCTGGCCGTCCACCGGCACCACATCGGTGTGGCCGGATAACACGATACCGCCGACATCCGCGGGGCCGATGCTGGCGAACAGGTTGGCCTTGGTGCCTTCCGGGTTATGGAACAGCTCGCACGCCACCCCCTGCCCGGCCAGGTAGTCACGGATGAACGCGATCAGTTCGAGGTTGGAGTCGCGACTGACCGTAGCAAAGCCGATCAGCCGTTCCAGCAAGGCGCGGCTGCTGACTTCACTCATCGCCCGGCACCCCGTAGCTGGGGGCGGCGGTCGGGTCGAGGGCGCGGGTGACGTAGTCCTGCATCTGTGGGCGGTACGCCTGCCACAGGCCGTCGAGCACACCGATCGGGTCCTCATCGGCCCAGTCCACGCGCAGGTCCACCAGCGGCCAGGTCAATTCGCCAGCAATCTTCAGCGCCGCCGAATGCACCGGGCCGGCTTCACCACCCGCCGCCATCGCCGCATGCATCGCTGCCAACAGGCGGTCGGCCAGATGCCCGCCTGCCTGTTCAAAGGCCTGCACCATGGCATCGATCACCTGGCGCGAAGACAGCAGGTTGCCAGCGGCCGCGCACTGTTCACCGGCCACAGCGTCATGCACGCCCAACGCTTCCTTGCCGGTGAACAGTGCCACCTGGCCTTGGCTGTCGATCACCGTGACCTGGCGATACTCGCTCCAGCCATTGGCGCTCAACACCCGGTCCAGTGCGGCGGCAGGCGGCAGCTGTCCCTGCTCCAGGGCATCGAGGATTTGCGGGCCGAGGGCCGGCAAGGTGATGTTCTGGGTGGACACGGCACCAACGCCTGCCCGTACCCATGGGCAGCGGGCGCCGACGGCGATACTCGACGAACTGATGGCGATACCGACCTGGCCGGTTTCCTGGCAGCGACCGATGATGGAGAAAGTCATGGTGGAGCTCCTGTTGTTCTGTGCGATGCCCGGCATTCTGGGCGGAACCTTCAGGGCCACGAAACCAACATTTTCCTGTGCCTTGAACAGGAAAAAACTAAGGCCGGCCAACACCGCTCGCAAAGCCCGCAGCCCCCTGGCCGAGCCCAGGCAAAACGCGGCCTTCGCCGTTTTATCGGCAAGCCCCAGCTAAATACTATTTTCGCGATTTTCCAGGCATCCCTAGTCTGGCCCCAGGCAACGGCGGTCCTCCAAACCGACCTGACAAAAACCGCCTTAACAAGGGCTCGGACATGACACTGAACAACATCGAAATCGACACCCTCGTGGTTGGCGCCGGCCAGGCCGGCGTGGCCATGAGTGAACACCTGAGCAAGCTTGGCGTGCCGCACCTGGTGCTGGAACGCAAGCGCATCGCCGAGGCCTGGCGCACCGGCCGCTGGGATTCCCTGGTAGCCAACGGCCCGGTCTGGCACGACCGCTTCCCGGGGCTGGAATTCAACCTCGACGCTGATGCCTTCGCCGGCAAGGACCAGGTCGCCGACTACTTCGAGCAGTACGTACGCAAATACAACCTGCCGGTACGCACCGGCATCGAAGTCAAGAAGGTGGTACGCAACGCCGACCGCCCTGGCTTCACCATCGAGACCAACGAAGGCGTGATCCGCGCCAACCGCGTGGTGGCCGCCACTGGCCCGTTCCAGAAACCGGTGATCCCGGCGATCGCCCCGAAAGATGCCAACCTGCACCAGATCCACTCCGCCGCCTACTACAACCCCGGGCAGCTGCCTGACGGCGCCGTGCTGGTGGTGGGTGCTGGTTCCTCCGGCGTGCAGATTGCCGAAGAGCTGATGCGTGCCGGGCGCCAGGTATACCTGTCGGTCGGTGCCCACGACCGCCCGCCGCGATCCTACCGCAACCGCGACTTCTGCTGGTGGCTGGGTGTGCTCGGCGAATGGGACGCGGAAATCGCCAAGCCGGGCCGCGAGCATGTGACCATCGCCGTCAGCGGCGCCCGTGGCGGCCACACCGTGGACTTCCGCGCCCTCGCTCACCAAGGCATGACCCTGGTCGGCCTGACCCAGTCGTTCGAAAACGGCGTGGCCCACTTCCAGAACAACCTGGTCGATAACATCAACCGCGGCGACGAGAACTACCTGGCCCTGCTGGATGCCGCCGATGCCTACATCGAGCGCAACGGCCTGGACCTGCCGCAAGAGCCTGAAGCACGCAAGCGCCTGGCTGACCCGCAATGCATGGTCAACCCGCTGCAGCAACTGGACCTGGCCCAGGCCGGCGTCACCAGCATCATCTGGGCCACCGGCTACGGCGTCGACTTCAGCTGGTTGCAGGTCGACACCTTCGACGCCAACGGCAAGCCCCAGCACCAGCGCGGCGTGGCCCGCGAGCCGGGTGTGTACTTCCTGGGCCTGCCCTGGCTGTCGCGCCGCGGCTCGTCGTTCATCTGGGGCGTGTGGCATGACGCCAAGCACGTCGCCGGCCACATCGCCACGCAGCGCACCTACCTGGCCTACCGCGACCGCGAGCAGCGCGAAGCGGATGGCCAAGCAAACCCGATCAGCAATGTCAGCAGCTTTGGAGCCCACTGATGCCTACCCATACTCGCATCCGCATGTTCAACACCAAGGAAACCTACCCCAACCAGACCCTGGATAACGACCTGTGCCAGGCCGTGCGGGCCGGTAACACCATCTATGTACGCGGCCAGGTCGGTACCGACTTCGAAGGCAAGCTGGTGGGCCTGGGTGACCCTCGGGCGCAGACCGAGCAGGCGATGAAGAACGTCAAGCAGCTGCTCGAAGAGGCGGGTTCCGACCTGTCGCACATCGTCAAGACCACCACCTACATCACCGACCCACGCTTCCGCGAGCCGGTGTACAAGGAAGTGGGGAAATGGCTCAAGGGCGTGTTCCCGATTTCCACCGGGCTGGTGGTCGCCGGCTTGGCTCAGGCCGAGTGGCTGATGGAAATCGACGTGATTGCGGTGGTGCCGGATCAGCAGTGATCCGTTTGAGATAGCTGGGGCCGCTTCGCGGCCCCGGATATTCAGAACCTGGCCAATTCTTCGCGGCAGAACTCGACGAACAACTGCGCGGGTTTAGTCAGCTGCACCCGCTTCAGGTGCGCAGCCGCCA
Organism: Pseudomonas sp. 382; assembly: GCF_002759075.1. Taxonomy (NCBI): domain Bacteria; kingdom Pseudomonadati; phylum Pseudomonadota; class Gammaproteobacteria; order Pseudomonadales; family Pseudomonadaceae; genus Pseudomonas; species Pseudomonas sp. 382. The sequence goes on along the minus strand of NZ_PEMX01000001.1, from coordinate 423,648 downwards.
GCCCCGACAACGCCACCGGCTCGGCGATGTCGATCGTCACCAGCTTTTGCCCGTCATAAGTGCATTCCGAATGCGGCCGGGTCACCAGCAGCGAAAACCCGAAGCCCTGCCCCACCATCCCGCGCACCATCTCGATCGACGGCGAACTGAAGACGATGTTCGGCGTCAGGCCCATTTCATTGAACAGGCTGACGAAGTAGGTCCGGCTAGGCGCCACGTCCAGCAGGATCATCGGCTCCGGGCACAGGTCGCGCAGCGACACCTGCGCCTGGCCGGCGAAGCGGTGCTTCTCGGGCAGCAGCACGTATGGCTTCTGTGGCGGCATCAAGGGTTCGGCTTCAATGGTGCCGTCCAGGTCGTGGTCATACAGAAACGCCAGGTCGAAGGTACCCGCCGTCAGGCCCTGGATCAGGTCTTGTTGCTCGCCGTCGCGCAGGCGGATGTCCACGCCCGGATAGCGCTCGCGAAATCCGGCGATCAGCCGCGGCAGATACAGCGGCGCCACGGTTTCGAAACAACCGATGTCGATCTGACCGGCCACGGTGTCGTTGTCGGCCAGGGCGTTCTGCTCGAACTCGTGAGCCATCTGCAACAACGACTTGGTCTTGGCGTAGAAACGCTTGCCACTTGGCGTCAGCGAGACGCCCTGGGCGTGGTGGCGGATGAACAGCTGCACACCAAAGCTTTCTTCCAGGCTCTTGATCGCCGTGGAGATCGACGGCTGGGCGATGTACAGCTGCCGCGAGGCCTCGGCGACGCTGCCGGCCTCGACGGTGGTGACGAAGTATTTGAGTTGTCGCAGGGTGTAGGAAGCCACAGGCACCTCGTTGGCGCCGCTCGCGGGCGCCTTGGAATTTTCCTGTCACTTTACCTTGTGGCCTGGTTCAGCGGGCTGCTGGGTGATGAAGGATTTGCCTAAGGCTTGAACATACTTTTTGTGTTACCAGCGCCGGCCGGACATTGGTACCAAGCTGTCAGTGCCCCGTACCTGCCGTCAGGGATGTTGCCAGCTAACACTGGCATGATCGCTAGCCGTGTTTTCTGCCTGAACGAAGCTGCCATGCTGCGGGGGTATGTTCTGGTCCGTGTAAGCAAGGGCTTGCTGAGTGAAGACCTGCTTCTGATTGTCGAAGGTCAGATCATGCCTGGCGACATTTCTGCCCCAATCTTCGGAGGGCAGTGACAGGTAACTGATCTTGTAGACCGAATCGGTCGACTGCCCCACGATCACGTATACACCATAGTGATCTTCGCCAGGCGACACGATCTTGTAGATACCATTGTCGTAGTAGTAGATGCTCGCCAGCTCGAACGGCTTTTCGCTGTACATCACCTCGTACTTCAAATGATGAACCATGGTAGGGGAGCCAACAGGGACCTTGATCGGCTCAGCAGTGGCTGCTTGAGTGATCGCCGGGATGCTGATGGCAGTAGCAACGAGCATGGATTTGAGCGTCATGTCTGTTCCTCTTACGCGTGTTAAGGAACCACACGATAGTTGCATACGCAGGGGGGAAAAGTGGTTTGACGCAGTTAGGGAGCAGCCTTACATAAATCAACGAAAGGTATTACAAATTTGACGCAGCGTAGAGGCGCTTCAATGCTCAAGGCTGGTGAAACAGGCCAGAACGTCTTTACTGGTAGGTAACGACCCGCAGGTACGGTGTACGCCTATGAAGATCGTTGTCACCAGCATCCTCGTCGACGACCAGGCCAAGGCCTTGGCTTTCTACCATTACATACTGGGCTTCGAGCCCAGGCACGACATCCCCATGGGCCAGCATCGCTGGCTGACGCTGACCTCACCCAATGACCCGAATGGTGTCGAGCTGCTGCTGGAGCCCGATGCGCACCCCGCCGCCAAGCTCTACAAGCAAGCGCTGAAACAGGACGGCATTGCAGCCGCCACTTTCGGCGTGCGCGACATCCAGGCCGAGTATGCCCGGTTGTGCAAGGCCAACGTGAGGTTCACCAAGGAGCCCACCGACTTGGGCCCGGTCACTGTCGCGGTGTTCGACGACACCTGCGGCAACCTGATCCAGATCGCTCAGAAACACTGAGCGGCGCCCATGGCAGCCGGTGCTGCCATTGGCTACATTGCAGCTGTATCCCGTGCGCCACAACAAGGAAAACAGATGCGCCACGAATTCAGCGAAGTGCTCAACGACCTGGTCGACTATTTCCTGCTGGGCGATATCCAGCTGCTCGATCGTTTCAAAGAAGAAAATCACCTGTCCGACGACCTGGCTCGTGAATTCACCAGCAACGACAGTGGCGACAAGGCCGTGGCCGAAGGCGTGGTGATACCCCTGGCAGGCGTCGACAACCTGCCCTATCACATCCTGTTCACCCTCGATGGCCATCCACCCGCCCTGCTCGAACCCGGCAGCCGTCTCAAGCACCGGCGCAACGGCTATGTGCTGCACGTGGAGAACCGTGCGCTGATGCTGTACACCTGGCGCATCCTGCAGCACTTCACCCCGAAGACGCTGGGTGACCTGCTGGCCCGCTACCAGGTGCCGGGGCGGCCGATGATCGAGCTGGAAAACGGCTGGTATGACGTCGAGGTGCTGGCGGGGGCGCTGATCAGGGACGGGTTGTACGAACCGGCGTTCGAGTTCGTGTTGACCAAACGCTGGAACCGGGGCGAGGCCAAGGCGGTGGATACCGGGTATGCCTTCACCCTGCGTGGCTATTTCGATTGAGCGGTCGCTGAGCCACCCCCACAGGCCCTGCACTGCACCTGTGGGAGCGGTTTGCGCCGCGAAGAGGCCGGACCTGCCTATGAGATATCGCGGTCCTTGGTCTCCGGCAGGAACAAGATCCCCAACACCGCCGTCATCAGCGCAATCACGATGGGGTACCACAGCCCGTAGTAGATGTCCCCGGTCGCCGCCACCATGGCGAACGCCACTGTCGGCAGGAAACCACCGAACCAGCCATTACCGATGTGGTACGGCAGCGACATCGAGGTGTATCGGATGCGCGCCGGGAACAGTTCAACCAGCCAGGCCGCGATCGGCCCGTAGACCATGGTCACGTAGATCACCAGCAGGGTCAGCAGCAACAGCACCATCGGGTAATGGATCTTCGCCGGGTCGGCCTTTTCCGGGTAACCGGCCTCCTTCAAGGCCCCGGCCATGGTCGCGGTGAAGGCATCGGCCTGGGTCTTCAAGTCGGCAGCCGCCAGGCTGCTGCCATCGAAGCTCGGAATCACCCGCTCACCGATACGAACCTGCGCCACGCTGCCAGGTTCGGCTGCCTGGTTGGTGTAGGGGATCGCGCGCTTGGCCAGGAGGCTTTTGGCAATGTCACACGAGCTGGTGAATTTGGCCTTGCCCACCGGGTCGAACTGGAACGCGCACTGGCCAGGGTCGGCGACCACCACCACCGGGTTCTGCTCCTGGGCAACGAACACGTCCGGGTTGCCGTACTCGGTCAGCGCCTTGAAGATCGGGAAGTAGGTCAGCGCAGCGATGATGCAGCCGGCCATGACGATCTTCTTGCGGCCGATACGGTCCGACAGGCTGCCGAAGAAGATGAAGAACGGCGTGCCGATCAGCAAGGACCCGGCGATCAGCAGGTTGGCGGTCTGTGGGTCGATCTTGAGCATCTGCAGCAGGAAGAACAGCGCATAGAATTGCCCGGTGTACCACACCACCGCCTGCCCGGCCGTGCCGCCCAACAGCGACATGATCACCACCCTGAGGTTGTCCCAGCGGGCGAACGACTCGGTCAGCGGCGCCTTGGACGCCTTGCCCTCGGCCTTCATCTTCATGAACACCGGCGACTCGTTGAGCTGCATGCGGATATACACCGAAATCGCCAGCAGCACGATCGACAGCAGGAACGGCACTCGCCAGCCCCAGGCCTCGAACACTTCGGTACCCATGACGGTGCGGCAGGCCAGGATCACCAGCAACGACAGGAATAAACCCAGCGTGGCGGTGGTCTGGATCCACGCCGTGAAGAAGCCACGCCGGCCTTTGGGCGCATGCTCGGCGACATAGGTGGCTGCACCGCCATACTCGCCACCCAGCGCCAACCCCTGAAGCAGGCGCAAGGTGATCAGGATGACCGGAGCCGCCACACCAATCGCCGCATAGCTGGGCAGCAGCCCCACCACTGCGGTAGACAGGCCCATGATGACGATAGTGATGAGAAAGGTGTACTTGCGCCCGATCATGTCGCCCAGGCGGCCGAACACGATGGCGCCGAACGGCCGCACGGCAAAGCCCGCGGCAAAGGCCAGCAAGGCAAAGATGAACGAGGTGGTTTCATTGACGCCGGCGAAGAAGTGCTTGGCGATGATCGCTGCCAGCGAGCCGTACAGGTAGAAGTCGTACCATTCGAACACGGTGCCCAGCGAGGAGGCGAAGATGACCTTGCGCTCCTCCTTGCTGATGCCCCGTTGGGGCGCGCTACTGCCCGTGGAAGCGCTGTCGAGAACCGCCATGGGTTGCCTCCGTCTTGTCGCTAATCGCAGGCCGGAGTACCTCACTTCCATTTAACCGTCGCACCCAGGCCCAAGGGCTACAATGGTTGCGCGAAGCACGACGAGGTCAGCCGCCTCGGATCGCAGCAAGGTAACTGAAGCATAATCGGCTTTGCGGCAATATCCACTTGCCAGCATCGCCAGATACCCTCACCCCAGAAACCGCTGCAGTTGCGCCGCCACGAAATCCCATAGCCCGCTATTCGTTCACCAGGCGCTGTAGCAGCCCCCCCTCATGGCGGGCGAGGATGCGTAGAAGCTGGTCGACCAGCGCGCGGTCCGGCGCCTCGAGATGGAAATGGTGCCCACCGGGGTGCCAGGACACCTTGGCATGGCCCGGCAAAGCCGCCTGGCGCTGTTCGAAACCGTGGCCGCTGAATGCGCCCTGCCTGCCGAACATCAGGTACAACGGGCAGCGGATTTCCCGCAACAGGTCACACGCCTCGCGCTCGGTCAGCGGCATCGGCTCGGGCAGCACCAGCCGTGGGTCGTGGCGCCAACAGTAACCGTCAGGCAATTGCAGCAGGTCGCGCAGGGCCAGCAGGCGCGCGGCATCCTCACTCAGTTCGCCGTCCAGGCGCTTGCGCCGTTGTTCGAGCGCTGTTTCCAGGTTGTCGAACCGGCTGCCATGGGGCTCGCCAGCCCCTTGCAACTGGCTGCGCTGGACCATCTTCTTCAGCCGATACGCGCGTGCCAGGTGCTGTACACGGTCATCCTCGGCCACGGTGAACGGCGCGCCGATGCCATCGAGGAAGATCATGCTGGCGATGCCACTGGTCATGGCCGCAAGCAGCGAGGCGATGCCGGTGCCCATGCCATGGGCAAGTACGTGAAACCGGGACAGGCCCAGGCTGTCGGTGACCGCCAGCATGTCCTCGGCATGCTCCCAGAGGTAATAGCCACTGTCGTGGCGGCGGTGATCGGAACGGCCATGGCCGATCAGGTCGGGGGCCACCACGAAGCAACCTTCCAGCAATGGCCCCAGGCGCTCGAACGAGGCCGCATTGTCCAGCCAGCCATGCAAGGCCAGCACCGGGATGCCGTCTTCTGGCCCCCAGGTGCGTACCGCAATTTCAATACCATCGAGGTCCAGCAAATGATCCTTGGGACTGCACAGCGAATGCATTGGAGTTCTCCCTGAAAACATGCCGTACTCCACCATCCCTCAGTCAGCCTGCCCACGCTGGCCCCTCGCCGACCCCTGCATGCACAGGACCGACCGCTGCACGCAACTGATTACCACCTCGTGAGGCCGGGCAGGCTGCCGAATGGCGCTTCTTTCGACAGGAGTACCATCATGCCAACCCCACCCATGCCCTACCATCAAGCCCAGATTGACCGCAGCCTGCCGCTCTGGGCGAGAACGATGCATCCTGAGCATACCCGCCGCATCGTCCAGGCCGTGCGCAAGGACTACCTGGATGAAAATGGTGCGCCGTACAGTTGGTACGCTGCAGCCAGTCAAGACGACCAGGCGCTTGTGCAGCAACTCATTGGCGATCGCGATGCGCAGTTCAAGGCGTTGCGCGGCGCGCTCAGGGGTTTCAAGCAGATCCATGAGTTCTGCAAACCGTTGCTGAGCGAGCAATTGGGCCTGGATGTCGAAGTGGACCAGGCCCAATACATCCACCAGCCCTACAAGGTGTTCATCAAGCAAACAAACCCGCCCGGCCTGGAGATTTCACTGGACCAGCCCCAACCCTTCATCACCGAACCCGACGGGCCGCCGCAACCACGCTCCCTGATGGAAGCCGCCCTGCATAATTTTGCCGCGTCTGAGCAAGCAGGCCCGTATGACACCCTGACCAAAGGCCGCAACAACACAAGACTCCGCGGCCTCACGCCACAGATGTTCATCGATCAATGCCGAGCGCTAGACCTGGGCCAGCGCTATCAAGACCACCTGCAAGCCATTTACAAGGGGCCCCGGCAAGCAGAGATCGAACAGCGATGGATTGAAGCAAGCCGGCAGGCGCTGAAAACCCAGGCAATGATTGCCTGCCTCAAAGGCTTTTTGACGCGCAAGGGGCGCGATGCGCTGACCCAGTTATGCGATAACCACCCTACACCGCACTATGCCGGCGACACGCTTCACTGCTGGCGCTTCAGCCTGTTCGGCATCCCGCTGAATGATGCCCTGCTGATTGGCCCGGATCGTACCGACCAGGCCAACCCTTGCATGCTCTACATTCCCCAGGATCAGGAGCAACCCCTCAGGGAATTCCCCTCGTTGCAGAAGGCTGGCGGGCATTTATTGCAACGCTTGCTGCAAACCACGTTCCGCCACCAACTGATCGCATCCGCTGACCAGGACAATCAAGCCAGACTCACCGAAAAGCTGGAAGCCGCCCTCTTCGAAGGCACCCCGTCCGAGCGCAAGCCCGTAGTGAAGCCCCACGTGCCGTTCGACTCCGCCAAGCTGGCGTTGCCCATCTGGCCGGTGCTGTACCGCAACCACACGCGACGCCTGATGGCTGATGCGCGAGCGATTGCGGTGCCCACTGCAGAGGCCGACGCCAAGGCACGCAAGGCACGGCTTGCACGGTGGCTAGATATCGGTATGACCGTGCTCAATGTGGCTGCGTTCTTCGTGCCAGGCCTGGACGTCGTCATGCTCGGCGTGTTCGCCTACGACATCATGGACTCGGTGTTCACCGGCTTTGAGGCCTGGGAGAACGGCGATACCCATGAGGCATTGTTGCAACTGGAATCACTGGCCATCAACGCGGCCACGATCGGGGGCGTTGCAGTCGGTGCAAAACTGCTCAAGGCGTCGGGGTTTGTCGATGCCCTGGAAAGCGTCTGGAAAGGTGGCCGTCAAAGCCTTTGGCAGCCTGACATGCGCCCTTATGCCAGCGGCGAACTGCTGCCTGCAGACGCACAGCCCAACGACCTGGGGCTCTACTTCATCAGTGGCAAAGACCATCTACTGCTTGAGGGGCAGCTGTACGAAGTGTTCGAAGGCGGCGACGGTAGATGGCGTGTCCGCCATCCTCAAACCCCCGATGCCTATAGCCCGACGTTGCGCTATCTGGGTGACAAACGTTGGCAGCTGGATCATGACGACCCGCTCGAATGGGACGACAGCAAGCTGTTGAACGGGCTTGGCCAGTTCAGCGACGGCCTTGAGCCTTCGGAACAACTCACGGCCCTGCGCATTGCCGGTGGCGATGCAGACAGCCTGCGCCACAGCCAGATCAATGGCGTTCGCCCGCCACCGTTGCTGGCCGATACCTTGCTGCGCCTGCGTCTGGATAACGAAACCCAGAGCATCATCACCCGGGTGCGCCACGGCCTGCCACTGGCGGCCTACAAGAAATTTGCGCTGCCGGAACTGACCAACATGCCGGGGTGGCCAGCGCGTTACCGGTTGAAGGTGTTCACGGGACCTGAAAATTGGGGGGATGCCGTGTACTTCGGTGCTGAAGGCGCGCCCGATGCGTTATCCATCGAGATCGGCCGGGAAGATCTCGACTCAGGTAACCTGAGCAATGTCGTCGTCGAGCAGATGGACGAGCAAGCCTTGCAACAGTTGTTGCCAGGCATGGCGCCGGAACAGCGAGCACGCGCTCTGGATGAGCAATTGGCGAACCGTTTGACAGAACGCCGCGGCGATCTCTTCGACAGCATGCGCAAAAGCCAGCAAACGCCTCTCAGCGCCGAGGCACAAACGCTCGGCCGGCAGTTTCCCGGCTTGCCCGACAACGCACTGGAAGAGCTGGTTGCCCATGCTGGCAGCAGCGAGCGGCGACGCATGGCGGGTGGCCGCGTGCCCTTGCGCGTGGCTGAAGAAGCGCGCTACCTGCAAGCCCGCGCCCGCCTTGACCGTGCCCTGCTGGGCCTGTACCGGCCCAACCTGGCCAATGCGGACAGCGCGCTGCTGCGCCAAGCCCTGCAAACTGCACATCCGCAAGCGGGTGAAGCCCGATTGCTGGACATCGCGCTTGCCGACCGCCCTGGCTGTGCGACGCTGCTTGGCCAGCAACCGATCAAGCCCGGCGTGCGCTCGCCGATGCGCCTGGCCCATGGTCGAATCGGTTACCCGCTCAGTGGTCGCGGCGCCACTCACCTCGATGCCAGCGTTGCTGCGCGGCGGCTGCGCTCACTGTTCCCTGGCCTGAACGGTCGACAGATTGCGGCCTTGCAGGCCGAACTGGCCGAGACCGGCGACCTCGGCTCTGCGATCGGACGCTTGCGCGCAGAACTGCGCGATCTCGATAATGACTTGCGCAAATGGGTCAGGGATGCGCAAGGCCTGGACGATCGTTTCGATCGACAACAGTGTGCCGAGCAACTCATACAGGCCTGGCGTCGGGAGGGAGGCAGCCACCAGCAGGTGCTCGTGCTGGAACGCATGCGTTTACCCCAACTACCCGCAATCAACGCCCGCCTGCCTCATGTCCGGGAACTGAAACTGACCGGCCTGGAACTGCAACATCTGGACCAGCAGTTTCTGTCATGCTTCCCCAACCTGCGAATGCTGGAAGTGACCGACAACCCGCACCTCCCTGCAGAGGCGCTGTATCAGGCGCTTGCGGCCGTGCCCAGGTTGCGCGCGCTCGACCTGACCAGCAATACGCTGGAAGTCCTCTCGCCCACTGCGCAGCGGGTGCTGACCGCGATGCCCGACCTGCGCCAGTTGAACCTGCGTCGTAACCGGCTGACCCTCGACCAGGACACACTGGCCTTTCTGTGCAACAGGCCCCTGGATGTCCTGAGGCTGGGCAGCAACCGCATCACACTCGATGAAGACCTCGCGGCACGGTTCCAGGACCTTGTCCATCCGCAACGGCTGGAGCTGGACTTCAATCCCTTGCAAGTCGCCCCCGACGTCGGTTTCATGGCTCGGCTCCGCCATCTGGACTTGAACAACTGCCAGTTGCAGGCATGGCCCAACGGCCTCACCACGTTGATGAACCAACCCCAGTATCAGCTGCGCTATCTGAACCTGTCGTGCAACCGTATCCACCATGTCCAGGACCTGCCCAACATACTCCGCAGCCCGTTTGCACGCGATGTCGCCGCCCGCCTGCCTGAACGCAACTGGCTGTTCAATTACAACAACATCGAGGCCGAATCCCTCAGGCGTCTACGCGCCAGCGGTGTCAACACCTTCGAGCATACGCCCGAGAGGCCGGAGTGGCAGGAGTTCTGGCGAGACCCGGCGAGCAGCCGCCAGGATCAGCTCTGGGCCGACTTGTTCGACCAGAACGAAAACGGTGCCCTGCAAGGCGTGATCGAGCGCCTGACCTATTCGAAAGAAGCGCAAAGCGATCCGCAAGGGCTGCGCATGCGTGTATGGTCGCTGCTCGAGCAAGCCAGCGAAGACACCGCGCTGCGAGACCGCCTGACGGAAGTGGCGCAACTCTACCCGCCCACCTGTGGTGATGCCGGCGCCGAGGCCTTCAGCGCCTTGGAGGTCGAATTGCTGGCCAACCGGGCAGCGGGCCAGGCACAGGGCAGCATCAAGCCGCTTGCCGACTTGTACCGCCAGCTGTATCGCCGGGAAAAGGTCAACGAACTGGCTGACCGCATCAGTCTCAAGCGCAATCAACGCAAGCAGGCGCTGCTGGACGATGTCATGGACGACGAGCTGCCAGCCTACGATGTGCTGGACTCCCCTGTAGCCTTTCCCGATGTGGACCTGGAAACCGGTCTGGTCGATGACATTGAAGTCCGCCTGGCCCTGCGTCAGTCCCTGGCCGAAAGCCTCGACTTTCCCGAACCCAGCAGGGGCATGCTTTATCGAGGTACTGCGAGGATCAACCAGACGATAATCGACAACGTGGGCACTGCCGTGCTCGAACTCGATGCCGACGCCATTGCACGTCAACAATGGATGGCCGGGCAAACCGTCTGGGTCGACTACCTGAAAAACCGATATGCGAGCCAGTTTGAAGCCATTACCGACTTCTGGCGACCCGGCATCGACTACCTGTTCTATTGCTGGGACGCGGCTTATGAGCCGATCACCTGGCTGGACAGCGCCATCACGCGCACGCTGAGCGCTTACATGCCGGCTTCGCCCTTGGACGAAAGCGGCCTGTTACGCCGAGTGCCACTCGAACAGGCCGCTTTCTACAAGGCCATGGGCGCCTTGACGCACGAGCAGCAACAAGTCGAGGCCGGGCTGCTACTGAGCCTTACCCGGCAAGCGGAAACCCTCAACGACTGATCACTGACCGCGCAGGTCTTCGAAGAAGGCCTGCCGCCCATCCACCTGGCTCGATGCGCGCGGCACACCCGCTGCCTCTGCGTTGGCCGCTTCGACATGCCAATAGCAGTGCCTGACCGCACGCGTCACCGCCACATAGGCCAGGCGCTGCACCTCCTCCTTCTGCGCCGTATCGAACGGCTGGGCATCGCCGGCCTTGCCCAGGCCCGCCTGGCGGTACACCTGGTTCTTGTAGGGCGAGCTGCTCAGGTACTGGCAATCGCCGAGCATGAACACGGCATCGGCCTGCAAGCCTTTGGCGCTATGGTAGGTCAACTGGCGCAGGCGCCGTTGCTCGGCAGGCAACTGGGCTTCGGCGTGCAGGACACTTTGCAGGTGCTCGTTCATCAGGGCTTTGTCGCTGCCCTTGCGGTACAGCATCATCACCGACTCGCCGCGCTGGTAATGCTCGATCAGCGTCTCGCCCAGCGCTGCCTCATCACGGTCGAAGACCCGCACCGGGGCCACCGGCAGCTCAGCGGCTGGCCCACTGGCGCGGGCCTTCTTGCCGGCAATCGCCGGGGTGCCTTTGACCAAGTGTTCGGCGGCATCGATCACCTGCTGCTGGCAGCGGTAGTTGTCGACCAGCATCACCCGCGTATTGGCCGGCGACGGAAAAGCCTTGGTGAACTCCATGAAGTACTTCGGTGAACTGCCGCGCCAACCGTAGATCGACTGCCAGTCATCCCCCACGCACATCAACGAGGCATGCTGGGCATTGCGCCCGGTGTGCATGGCCGGGCCGCGGCGGCGGATTTCCGCGAGGCTGGCCCGCAGCCAGCTGACGATCTGCGGCGAGACGTCCTGGAACTCGTCGATCATCAGGTGCGCCAGTGGCCGCAGCAGCGGGTCGGGCAGCAGCTGCAGGTTCTCCGGGTTGTTCTCGCCGAACAGGGCGAACATGCGGTTGTAGCTCATCACCGGTGGCGACTGGTCGAGCAAGTGCGCTTCCAGGGCTTTCCAGTACAGCGCCAACGCCTCGAAGAACAGCGCGTCGGTGTCGCCGGGCGGGAAGCTCATGGCCGCCACGGCCGGGTTCACCTCGAGGCCAAGGTTCTCGATGAAGTTGGCGGCACCGACAAAGGCGTCGAGCAACGGCGCCGGGGCCAGCTCGCCTTTGACCTTGTACTCGAATCCCGGCCCGGCCACGGCATCACCGGCCAGCGATGCGGCCAGGCGCCGGGCCATGGCGTAGTTGTCCAGCCAGATCAGCGGCTTGTCGCAGAACGCCTGCAGCAAGGTGCGCTTGACCGCCCACTCGGCACGCACCGCCAGCTTGGCGCCGGGGCGTTGGTACTGGGCGCTTTCGGCGGGGTCGAAGCCCAGCACCACCCAGGCATCGAGGCCTTCCAGGCGGCCGTGCACATGGAAGCGGCTGCCGCGGATCTCGACCGTTTCGCGGCACGGCTCGATCCCCTTGATCGGCCAGGCGCCAGCAGCGAACCACAGGTCTTCGATCACATCGCACAGTTCTTCGTCACGCTGGGCGGCCAGCTGGGTAACCTGCACGCGCTTCTGCACGTCCGGGTGGTCCGGGTCCAACGGCTTGAGTTGGAGGGCCTCGCGGCGCAAGGTGGCGATGATTTCGGCGAAGCGCGGGCTGGCGCCGAGCAACTGGCTGTAGCACTGGTTGAGCTGTTGCCGCTGGGCATCGTTCAGGCGCAGGTCGAACGGGTTGCTGTCGGCCTCTGCTTCGCGGCCGGCCGGCATCTCATTGCCCAGGGTTTCGAACGCGCGCACCTGGCCGAAGCCCGGCAAGCTGCGCACCAGTGGCAGGATCCGTGAATGGAAGGTGCGCACCAGCTCGCGCGCCTTGGCCGGTTGCAGGTCGAGCTGCCAGAGGGCGAACACCTGCACCAGGCGCTTGATGAAGTCCTTGCGCGACTCGCGGGTGAAGGTGACCACGGTCATCGCGTCCAGCTCGTAGCCCAGGTAGTGACGCAACAGCAGGATGCGCAGCACCAGCGAGGTCGACTTGCCTGCCCCGGCGCCGGCCACCACACAGGTGGACGGTGTGTCGCTGAAGATCAGCTTCCACTGCGCAGCACTGGGTTGGGCCTCGGCGGGCAGGCGCTGGGCAACGTCGGCCTTGAAGCGCTTCTTCAGCTCGGCATTCAAAGGCAGACGCCAATCGTCGAACAGATTGTCGTCCTGCCCAGGCACGGCGGCGGTATCAGGGCGGGCGTCGCGGATCACCAGCACCTGGCGCCCGGCCTCAAAGCCTTCCGCTCGCCCGCGCTCGAACCCTTCGCGCAGGCCATCGGCATGGCCGCTGCGCTGGCCCGTGACGTGGCCCAGGAACCAGGAGTCGCGATGTTGTGCCTGCAGGCGGGTCAAGCCGCGGCCCAGCAGGCGGGCCGCCAGGCGGCGCAACCAGGGTAATTGAGCGGGCGGGGTCAGTTCGGCGGGGGCCTGGGGTTGCTCGTGGGCCACGGTCACTCCGTTGAAAATCAAATCAGCAGGCCATGTTCGCCGCATCTGCTGAAAATCGCCAGCGAATGCTTGCAGATCAGTGTATTAGGCGATGAATCGCATAATCCACTTCGCCATCATCAATCTATTAATATGATGATTATCAGCCGATATTTACGCTTATTTTCGATGTTTATTTGGCGCATCATGGCTTCATTCCACTGACTCAAGGAGCACGACCATGCTGCAACTGCGACCGTTCGAAGGCCTCGGCCACGCCAACCACGGCTGGCTCGACGCTCACCACCACTTCTCGTTCGCCGAATACTACGACCCGGCGCGCATGCACTGGGGCAACCTGCGGGTGTGGAACGATGACCTGATCGCCGCCGGCAGCGGGTTCCCACCACACCCGCACCGCGACATGGAAATCATCACCTATGTGCGTGAAGGCGCCATTACCCACCAGGACAGCCTCGGCAACAAAGGTCGTACCGAAGCTGGCGACGTGCAGGTGATGAGTGCGGGAAGCGGCATCGTGCACAGCGAGTACAACCTCGAAGAGGTCGACACCCGCATCTTCCAGATCTGGATCGTGCCGGAGAAGGTAGGCGATGCACCGTCGTGGGGGACCCGCCCATTCCCTAAAGGCAAGCGCGGCGAAGGCTTCGTGACCCTGGCCAGCGGCCGGGCCGGTGATGAAGACAGCCTGCAGATCCGTACCGACGCACGGCTGGTGGCTGCGACACTGCGGGCTGGCGAAACCGCCGAATACCGCTTCGATGCCGGGCGCCGGGGTTACCTGGTGCCGGCCAAGGGGCTGGTGGAGGTCAATGGACTGCGTGTCAAGGGCCGGGATGGTGTGGCGATCGAGGAAGAAGAAGTGCTGCGGGTGACCGCGATCGAGGACAGCGAAATCGTCCTGGTCGATGTCGCCTGACTTTCGGACCAAGGGGGCTGCTGTGCAGCCCTTTCGCGACACAAGGCCGCTCCTACAGGGGATATGCATTCTCCTGTAGGAGCGGCCTTGTGTCGCGAATGGGCCGCAGCGCGGCCCCGCTCAGGTCAATCAGGCAATCGCTGCATCCACCAGCACCTGCGCCTCTTCCACCAGGCGCTTGAGGTGCGCCTCATCGACAAAGCTCTCGGCGTAGATCTTGTAGATGTCTTCCGTCCCCGAAGGCCGCGCAGCAAACCAGCCATTGGCGGTCATCACCTTCAGGCCACCAATCGCCTGGCCATTGCCCGGCGCCTGGCTGAGGATCTGCACGATCGGCTCACCGGCCAGTTCGGTCGACTTCACCTGCTCCGGCGCCAGCTTGCTCAGGGCGGCCTTCTGCCGGGCATCGGCCTTGGCCTCGACGCGGGTGGCGTATGGCTTGCCCAGCGCTGCGGTCAAGTCGTTGTAGGCCTGGCTCGGGTTCCGACCGGTGCGGGCAGTCATCTCCGCTGCCAGCAACGCTGGAATCAGGCCGTCCTTGTCCGTTGCCCAGACCGTGCCGTCCTTGCGCAGGAACGAGGCACCGGCACTCTCCTCACCACCAAAGCCGAGCGAGCCGTCGAACAGGCCCTGGGCGAAGTACTTGAAGCCCACCGGCACTTCATACAGTTCACGGCCCAGGCGCTCGGTGACGCGGTCGATCAGGCCGCTGGACACCACGGTCTTGCCCACCGCAGCGTCGCTGCGCCATTGCGGGCGGTTGCGGTACAGGTAGTCGATGGCCACGGGCAGGTAGTTGTTCGGCTGCAGCAGGCCATCGGCGGTGACGATGCCGTGGCGGTCATGGTCCGGGTCACAGGCGAAGGCCACGTCGAAGCGATCACGCAGACCAATCAGGCCCTGCATGGCGTAAGGCGAGGATGGGTCCATGCGGATCTGCCCGTCCCAGTCCACGCACATGAAGCGGAAGGTCGGGTCGACTTCGGTGTTCACCACTTCCAGGTTCAGCTGGTAGCGCTCGGCGATCGCCGACCAGTAGCGCACCCCTGCCCCACCCAGCGGATCGACGCCCAGGCGCAGGTTGGCGCCACGAATGACGTCGAAATCGATGACGTTTTCCAGGTCGGCCACGTAACTGGCCACGTAGTCGTGGCGCTTGGTGGTGGCAGCCTGCAGCGCCTGGGCATAGGCCATGCGCTTGACCCCGGCAAGGTTCGCAGCCAGCAGTTCGTTGGCCTTGGCCTCGATCCACTTGGTCACGTCGCTGTCGGCCGGGCCGCCGTTGGGCGGGTTGTACTTGAAGCCGCCACTCTGCGGGGGGTTGTGCGACGGGGTGATGACGATGCCATCGGCCAGGCCCTGGCTGCGGCCACGGTTGTAGCAGAGGATGGCATGGGACACCGCCGGAGTCGGGGTGTATTCGTCATCCTTGGACAGCATCACCTGCACGCCATTGGCGGCCAGCACTTCCAGTGCACTGGCTGCGGCCGGCGCGGACAACGCGTGAGTGTCGGCGCCGATGAACAGCGGGCCGTCGATGCCTTTTTCCTGGCGGTACAGGCAGATGGCCTGGGTGATCGCCAGCACGTGGTGCTCGTTGAAACTCAGGTCGAACGAGCTGCCCCGGTGCCCCGAAGTGCCGAAGGCCACGCGCTGAGCCGCCACGGCGGCGTCGGGGCGGCCGGTGTAATAGGCGGTGAGCAGGCGGGGAATATCGACCAGCACGCTGGCCGGAGCCGGCTTGCCTGCCAAAGGACTGAGCGTCATGCAAAAACCTCGAGTTCAACGGATGTTGGTGTTGGAACACGCAGTGTACTGGGAGTTGCAATGCCGTGCGATGGGGCCACCCGGGATTATTTAACTGCCACCTGCCACCATGCGGGAAACATCTGCTGCACCCTGGACTCGGCGAAACGTTCGTCGATCAGCACCAGCACACCGCGGTCCTGGTCGCCTCGTATGACCCGGCCGGCGGCCTGGATGACCTTGCGCACACCGGGGTACAGGTAGGCGTAGTCGAAACCGGCGCCAAACTGCCGCTGCAGACGTTGCCGGAACTGTTCGTTGACCGGGTTGACCTGGGGCAGGCCAAGGGTGGCGACGAAGGCGCCGATCAGGCGCGTGCCAGGCAAGTCGACACCCTCGCCGAACGCGCCACCGAGCACGGCAAAGCCCACGCCCTGCCCGTTCGCGACGAAGCGATCGAGAAAGCCCTGGCGTGCGCCTTCATCCATGCCCGGCGCCTGCGCCCAGAGCGGGATGCCCGGATAGCGCTCGGCGACCAGCCCGGCTACCTGCTGCAGGTAGTCGAAACTGCTGAAGAACGCCAGGTAGTTGCCTGGCTGGCGCTGATACTGGTCGGCAATCAGCTCGGTGATCGGCGCCAGTGAGGCCTGGCGTTCCCGATAGCGAGTCGAGACCTGGCTGGCGATGCGCACCTCGAGCTGCTCGGCACGGAACGGCGCCGCCACATCCAGCCAGGCGGAGTCCGCAGGCATGCCGAGCAGGTCGGCGTAGAATGGCCTCGGGCTCAAGGTGGCGGAAAACAGCGCCACACTGCGCGCGGCCTGCATGCGCGGCGCAAGCAACCGGGCCGGGGTGACGTTACGCAGGCACAGGCTGGCCAGGCGCCGTTTGCGCGAGCCCTCGCGCAGGCTGACGTCGAACAGGAAATCCTCGCCGAACAGTTCCGCCACCCGGCTGAACTGCAGCGCCTGATAGAAAAACTGCAGCACCTGGGCATCGACTTCGGCCGGCTTTTCATTCATGCGCTCCTGGATCAACCCAATGCATTGCTGCAGGGCACGCAGGAAGGTCTCCGGCAACTGGTCGCTGGCCTGGTAAGGCGCGCGCTGCTCCTTGTACAGCGCGTTCCACTGCCGGTTCAGCCGGTCGAGGGCACTGCCGAGCCCTTGCGGCTTGCTTTGGCGCAAGGCGAGCAGCTGGCCCTGGTCAAGGCTGGCGCTGTACATGTTGCGGCCGCGCTCCACCAGGTTGTGCGCCTCGTCTACCAGCACCGCAACCCGCCACTGGTTGAGCTGGGTCAGGCTGAACAGCAACGCGTGGGCATCGAAATAGTAGTTGTAGTCGGCCACCAGTACGTCCACCCAACGGGCCATTTCCTGGCCGAGGTAGTACGGGCACACCTGATGCGCCAATGCCACTTCGCGCAAGCCGGCGCGGTCGAGCATGGGCCGCAAAGCCGCCGCCGCGCGTGCGGCCGGGAGGCGGTCGTAGAAGCCTTGGGCCAACGGGCAGGACTCGCCATGGCAGGCTTTGTCCGGGTATTCGCAGGCCTTGTCCCGGGCGATCAGCTCGAGGGTGCGCAAGGCCGGCTGTGGCGAACCCGCGCTGATCTGGCGCAGGGCGTCAAGCGCCAGCGCCCGCCCGGGGGTCTTTGCAGTGAGGAAGAACACCTTGTCGAGCTTCTGCGGGACCATCGCCTTGAGTAGCGGGAACACGGTGCCGAGGGTCTTGCCGATCCCGGTACTGGCCTGCGCCATCAGGCAGCGGCCAGTGCTGACCGCCTTGTACACGGTTTCGGCCAGTTGCCGCTGGCCCTGGCGAAACTGCGGGTAAGGAAAGCCCAACCCCAGCAAACCCTGGTCGCGCTCGGCAAGTCGCTGTTGCTGGGCCTGGGCCCAGCCGAGAAACCGTTGGCACTGGGTGTCGAAGAAGCCCTGCAATTCATCGGCGCGACAGGACTCGCTGATCAGCGTCTGGCTGTCGTTGTCGACATCCAGGTAGACCAGCGCCACCTCGATGGCCGGCAACTGCCGGGCCTGGCACAGCAGCCAGGCATAGACCTTGGCCTGGGCCCAGTGCAGTTGCCGGTGATTGGCCGGCTGGCGGGCCAGGTCGCCACGGTAGGTCTTGATTTCTTCCAGGCGATTGGCGGCCGGGTCGTAGCCATCGGCACGCCCGCGCACCAGCAGGCTCTGGTATTGGCCCTCAAGGGCAATTTCCGCCTCATAGCCTGTTGCGCGCCGGGCGACCACCCGGCGATGCCCTTCGATACCTTCCTGGGCCGTGGGGGACGGGGTAAAGCGCAGGTCCAGGTCACCGACCTTGGCGCTGAACTCGCACAACGCCCGCACTGCCACGCGGTAGCTCATGGTGCCTCGCTCCAACGCACATGGCAGACCGCAACCGGCAAACCCTGTTCGGCGCAGAACTCCAGCCAGCGCAGCTGATTGTCTTGCAGGCGATCACCCGGGCCCTTGACCTCGACCATCCGATAGCGCTGCTGCTCCGGCCAGAACTGGATCAGGTCAGGCATGCCGGCGCGGTTGTTGCGAATATCCTGCAACAGGCGCAGGAAACACTGTTTCAAGTGCGCGGCGGGCAGACACGCCAATGCTTCATCAAGCAGCACTTCGTTGAGCATGGGCCAGAACACGAACGGCGATTGCAGGCCTTGCTTGGCCGCGTAGCAGTCGAGGATGGCCTGGCGATGGGAGCCATCGTCCAGGCGCCCCAGGCAGGCCAGGAACTGTTCCGCACGCCGGTGCTGGAAGTCGCTGTCATGCAAGTCCTGGGGCGCCGCCTGGAACGGGTTGAAAAAGGCCCCCGGAATCGGAGCGAAGATCGCCTCCCAGCACAACAAGCCGAACAGGCTGTTGAACAATGTGTTTTCCACGTAATACGCCTGCCCTCCCGCTTGCGCCAGGTGTTGCCGCACGGCCTCCTCCACACCCAGCCCTGCCTGCTCGCGTGGCAGCTCCAGTTCGATCAGCTCCAGGGGCGCTGCACGCCGGCGGCGCTGCGCCGGCCCGCCGAGCTTGCGTGCCAGCCGCGGCAACATGCGCTGCAGCGCTTGCACTTCCAGGGCATTGGCCGGTGCAGCCGCCAGCTCCCGTGCATAGGCATAAGCCTGCTGCCAACGCTCGCTGCGCTCGAACACGCGAACCTGGCGGATACGCGCTTGCGCATGGCTGCTGCGGGCATACACCGCCAGGGCCTGGTCCCAGTCACCCAGGCGCTCGCACTGTTGGCCCAGGGCAAACAGCAGCCGGCCATGGCGCCGCGCCAGCCACGGGTTGTCGAAGCTCAGGTCGGCCAGTGACGCGAGGATCGACGCGGGGTCTTCCCCCCGCTCCAGACGCTCGCCACACTGGTGCAGCGCCATTGCCTGATCGACCTCGCTGCGCTGCTGCAGAGCGCGTGAGTCAGGGCTGAACGCGACCTGCTCGAAACGCAGCACGCCCAGGTCGGCCAGCACAAACTCCGACCAGTCTTGATACAGGTTGCCGAAAAACAGCAGCCGCATGCGATCGCACAGTGGCTGCAGGCACCATTGCACGATCCCCACCGGGGCCTGGACAAACCATTCGCGCAACGGCCTGGGGACCAGCGACAGGGGCCGCAGTTGTTCAAGCAGGTCGCCTTTGGCCGCCCGCGGGCGGCTTAACAGCCCAGCGAAACCTGCGGCGAGTTCATCCTTGCGCAACAGCGCGAACAGCTGTTCAAGGCTCAGGACCTCCGGCTCGCGCACCCAACCCAATGCCAACAGCGGTTGCAAGGCAGCCATGCTGTCGCCGATTTCGGCATAGTCCAGGCGGTCACAGCGAAACAGCTCGCCTTTGCGCATCACCATGCGCACCATCAGCGCCTGGGCCGGCTGCGCCAGTTTGGCAAAGGCATGGAGAAAGGCCCGCTCCTGCTCGTCGAGCAGGTCGGCGTAACGTGAGTCGACCCACTGCAGTACCTGGCGGAAGTTGTGCAGGTAATACAGCGGGTCATCGACAGGGTGAGCGATCACAAGACGGGGTCAGGCAGCCAGAGTGGACACTGTTTATACATACAGACCAGCTGCACAGGCAAGCACCGTGGTTGATTGCGGCGCTCTACCGACGAACGGTGTCAACCGCCAAGGCCAACCCCAGGCGTTGCAGCGCCTCGATCAGTGTACCGGGCTGCTCGCCCAACCAGGTCAGCAGTAGAAATTGCCGATAACGCCCGTGGACGCTGAATTGCTCACCGGCCAGCACCTGTAATGCCGAGCCCGCTGTCGCCGCCACGGCTCGAGCGCCGACACTTTCCGGTGACAGGCGCACCCACAAGGCGCACCCGCCATCAGGCATGTCGAACGCCACCTGCGCTCCCAACACCGCCCTCAAATGCTGGCAAAGTTGTGCCATACGCCCCTGCAGTACCCCCCGCATCCGCCCCAGGTGCTGGTCGATTTCGCCCGAACTGATCATCTGCGCCAGCGCCTGCTGGCGCAGCGGGGCAAGCTGGAAGGCTCGCTGGGAGAACGCCTCTGCCAACGCCGGGTGGCACCCCAACAGGTAGGCATAGGGTACCTCGGCCCCCATGCTCGCCTCCAGCGAACCCAGTACCAGTAGCCGGCGCGGGTCAACCCAGTCGCGCAGCCGAGACCCCACAGGCAAGGAAAAACACAACTCGCTGTCGAGATCGTTCTCCAGCAACCAGACCGGGTGCAACGCCAGCAGCTCGGCGAGCTGCTGCTGGGCGTGCTGGGGCATCAGGCGCCCCGCCGGAAAACCCAGGCACGAAGGCATGATCATCATGCGCACTGGCTCACAGCCCAGCAGCGTCGACAGGCTGCCGATATCCGGACTGCCGCCGCTATCGAGCGGCAGTTCGAGGACCCGCATGTCACAGCGTTGCAATACCCGCAGGATCCGCCAACAGCAGGGCGAAGCGACCACCACGGCACAGCCACGCAGCCCCAACGCCAGCAGCAGCGTTTCCAGCAACGCCTGGACATCCGGGCCCAGGTGCACATCCTCAGGCCGCCAGTACTGACGCGAAGCGCGCGTATAGCGTTCGGCCAGGGCATCACGCAGGCGTGGCCCGCCCAGCACCCGCGCGGGTTGCGTACGCAGCCGCCCCAGGCGCCGCTCATGGGCGAACAGTGCGCGCAGCAGCGGCTGCGCGGGCAGCGCCTGGGCCACGTCGGCCCGGCCAGCTTGCAGGCCAACCTGGGCGAAATAGCCGGATTTTGGCACCGAATGTACCCGCCCTTCATGCTCGAGCAGGCTGTAGGCCGCTTGCACCGTGGCCAATGAAACCCCCAGGCGTCTGGACAAGGCCCTCAGCGAAGGCAAGCGTGGCTGCCCTCCCCGCTCGGCTTCGTCGATCAAGGCGACCAGATAGCGGTACACCACCTGATAGGCGAATTCACGGCCCATCAGGATGAGGCCTTGAACGGCGCAGGGCGGCTCAGCAACCGCAACTGCACATCGCGCCTTGCCAGGTTGGCGAGCAAAGGCCGTACCCCCGTGCCCAACCGCCCCTTGTAGACCATGCGCAACTGTGCCAACTGCAAGCCGCTGGTGTTGACGATCCAGTCCTTGACGGCATCAGGGCAGGACTTGCCCTGCAAGGCCCGATGCAGGTAAGGCAACGCGACCAGCATGTCAGCGTGACAACACTGCAGAAACCGCTCCAGACCCGCCCCCTGGTCGCAAAACGGCCGGTACAACATGCAGGCGACCTGGGTCTGCTCAAGCCCGTAGCCCTTGGCCAAGCGCCTCGGCGGCAGCGCCTGCGGCCCGGCTGGGTCGCTCTGGCTGAACCGGGATGCGTCAGGCGCCTGTCCGCAAGCGCCTGTTTCTGGCAGCTGCGCCAGCGCCAGAGGGTCGACAAACGCCGCCAGCGGCGGGCCTTCCTGTATCACCTCGAGGCCGCAACCCAAGATCACGTCCAGTTGGCCGTCGCGGAGCAACTGGGCCAACAGATCGTCGATCACGATGACCCGCATCGGCAATGCCCTTGAACGGGTGCTATCGGACACAGCGATGGCCACACCCGGTGAATCGACGGCGGCACGCAACTGGCCCAACCCGCTGGCCAGGCTATCGACGCATTGATGCAGCGAGCCAAGGCGGGTGGCACCTGCCAAGCGCAGGCTGCGCCGGGCCCAGGCCGCAAAGCGCCGTCGCTGATGGGCGGGCACGGCAGTGACCAGTGCATCGGCACCCGGGTACTCGGCCAGTGCCCGGCGAACGGCATCGGCCAGTTCCAGGTGGGTGCGGCTGCCCAGCAACGCTTGCGGGCGCGCATCGACCAGGTGACCGAACAAGAGCAACGCTTCGCGTGTCAACGGCCACTGCCGGGCTGCGGCATCGGCGCGGCGACAGAAGGGCACCACGTCGGCGCCCTCGACCATCTGCAACAGCACCCGCGGGTCATCATGCATGAACAAGGCGCTGAAGGTGCGCTCGTGCTGCTCCAGCACGGCGCTGCTGGCTGTCGGCAAACAGGCCACCAACACCCGTAACTTGAAGGTGACCGGTGCTCGCAAGGCAATGCTCAACTGGGCGGCCCGCAAGATCGCCAATAGCCGGGCACTACGACAATCTGCCCCGTGTACCACCAGCAACCTGAACGTACCGATATATTCCGGCCCGCCAGCGGCCACCAGCAGACGCTGTATCAATAACTGCAGGGAGGCGCGTTGCTCCTTCGACATATGGCTCAACAGGCGTTCCAGCACCTGTTGGTAGATAAAGTGCATAGCCTGGTCGTGCACAATGCTCACGGCGTTACCTCAACTTCATTTCACAACAAAATTCGCTGCACAGGATTTAGTACAGCGGATTTAATTTGAAGAAACTTCCTACAAAAATCCGGGAAACTTCGAAGTTGTAATACGCTGTCGTTCCACGAACGCAAAACATGAACCCATCCATGGACTTACCCTCATCTTCAATCGCGCACTGCTGTGCCTGTTGTTCTCCACTGCACGCTCCTTGCGCCAACTATCGATATGCCATTATCGAGCGTTGACTAAGGATTAAAAGATACAGATCTTGCTGAAAACACCATTCAGAAATCGGCAACCACAACCCGCGCAGCGCGGAAACCTCACTTGAAAACACTGCCACGTTGGTAATGGAAACATCTATTTACAAAGTTAATGACCGCAGTCCATGTAAATATAACCAGCCATAATGCAAAAAACCGGGCATCAGCCCGGTTTTTCATTACCAACGTGCTTCAGGCCGTAGCCATGTCCAGCACCACCCGCCCACCACATGGGCACTCGTCCATGTAACGATGGGCCTCGACCACCTTGGCGAACGGATACACCTTGATGATCTGCGGAGTCAGCAACTGATCGGCGGTGAACTGGTTGATATCGCGCAAGGCCCGTTGCAGCGCCACCTGATCCTGGCTGATGCCCAGTTCCGGCTTGCCGGTGAAGTTGCCGATACAGTGCACGTAAAACTGGATGTTCTTCTGGAATGCCGCACAGGCAGGAAACGGTGTCTGGTTGCCCCCCTGCAGGCCATACAGTACCAGGCTGCCGCGCGGCGCCAGCACATCGCCCAGCAGCGACATCTGCGGCCCGCCCATGCCATCGAGGACCATGTCCACGCCGCGTCCGTCGGTGTACTTGCCAACCTGCATCAGCAAGTCCTGCTCCTCGGTGACGATCACCTTGTCGGCCCCCAGGCCCAGCAGGTAGTCACGTTGCTCGGGCTCGCGGGTGGCGGCGAACACCTTGAGGCCGAGCGCCTTGCCCAGTTGCACGAAGGCCGGCCCGGCACAATGGCTGGCATCGGTGACCAGCGCGGTCTGCCCGGCCTTGGCGCGTGCCAGGTCGACGTAGGCGAAATAGGCGATCAAAAGCGGCGTGTAGTGCACGCTGGCCTCGATCGGCGAGAGCAGGTCCGGATAGCGGGTGATGGCGGTGCGCGGCAGCACGATGACATCACCATACACCGGGTGATCGTTGGCACTGGTGGCCGGGAAGCTGGCGACCCGGTCGCCCACTGCGATGTCATCGACGCCTTCGCCGACCGCAGTCACCACACCGGCCATCTCGTGGCCGATCCCTGCCGGCAGACGGGCTTGGGAGGGCGCCAGGTTCTGCCGCCAGAGCACGTCATACCAGCTCACGCCGATCGCCTCGACGCGGATCTGCACCTCGCCGACGGCAGGTGACGGTTCGGCCTGCTCCTCGCAACGGAGCACATCGGCAGCGCCGAACTTGTGGAAACGGATCATGCGGGACATCGCATACCTCGCCTGTGTGAATCTCGTATTACCACGGACTTTATCCGGGCTTTTGCGGTTAGACCATCAGTGGCTATTAATAGTCGACATGCCTGTCATCGATTGGGCACCTGACTTTCCTGTGCATTGGCCCCCGGAAATCGGTGCAGGGTAACAGCCTTTGGCCTTAAGATTCACCCCTGCCCCACTTTAGGCGAAGCGCACCGATGAATCGAAACGACCTGCGTCGCGTAGACCTCAACCTGCTGATCGTGTTCGAAACCCTCATGCATGAGCGTAGCGTGACCCGCGCTGCCGAGAAGCTGTTCCTCGGCCAGCCGGCAATCAGCGCGGCCCTGTCGCGCCTGCGCAACCTGTTCGACGACCCGCTGTTCGTGCGTACCGGCCGCAGCATGGAGCCGTCGGCACGCGCTCATGAAATCTTCGCCCTGCTGTCACCGGCGCTGGATTCGATCTCCACCGCGGTCAGCCGCGCCGCCGAGTTCGACCCGGCCACCAGCAACGCAGTGTTCCGCATCGGCCTGTCGGACGACGCCGAATTCGCCTTGCTGCCGCAATTGCTCAAGCGCATCCGCGCCGAAGCCCCCGGCATCGTCCTGGTGGTACGTCGGGTCAATTACCTGTTGATGCCAACCCTGCTGGCCTCGGGCGAAATCTCCGTGGGCGTCAGCTATACCAGCGAACTGCCAGCCAACGCCAAGCGCAAGGTGCTGCGGCGCAGCAAGCCCAAGCTGCTGCGCGCCGACAGCGTGCCGGGCAGCATCACCCTCGATGACTTCTGCGCGCGGCCGCATGCGCTGGTTTCGTTTGCCGGGGACTTGTCGGGCTTCATCGACGAGGCGCTGGAGGAGATAGGCCGCAAGCGCCATGTGGTGCTGGCGGTACCGCAGTTCAATGGCCTGGGGAGTTTGCTGGCGGGCACCGATATCGTCGCCACGGTGCCGGACTATACGGCCGATGCCTTGACCTCGGCGGGAGGCTTGCGGGCTGAGGACCTGCCGATGGACGTGCGCTCGTTCGAGCTGCATATGGCCTGGCGCGGGGCGCAGGACAACGACCCGGCGGAACGCTGGTTGAGGTCGAGGATACAAATGTTCTTCGGCGATCCCGATAGTCTGTGATCAAGCTCTATTGAGTACGCGCTTTTTTGCGCCGTTGAATCGTGAGCTGTTGTGGAAGACGAGGTGGTGTCCAGAAGCAAGCCCATCGATCAAAGGTCGAGGGCACCACGGTGCAAGGCGTTCAGCATGCGCGCAGCGTCAGCGCTACCCTCGTCCAGCAGAGCGAGGGGCACTTCACTCAAGGCGGGTTGAGTATCGGCAAGCCCCTCGCCAACCAAAGCCAGCGGGCATTCGATTTCCATCTGCAACGCGCGCAAGCGCCTGATCAAGGCGGGGCTCAGCGGGGCCTGGACTTTTATCACCAGTGCCGCAGGCCGCATCGCCGCACACACGACAGGGAGCTCTTCCAGCGGCTGCCCGCAACCGAGCACTTCGATACGCTGCTGCGCACTGCTCAACAGCATCCCGGCGCACAGCACCTTGAGTTCGGCTTGCCCCTCGGTAGCGGCCAGCAACACTCGCGGCGCATCGGCCTGGTTCATTTGCAGGCGCAGCAGCAAGCGTGCACGCAAGAACGTGTCGAGAAACAGCCATTGGCTGCGCTCGCCTGGCGCAGCCCCTGCAGCCAGGTCGTGCCAAACCGGCATCAGCACTTGCCGCAGGACGGTGGCCGTGGGGAAAAGTGTGCACAACTGCCCATGGATGCCTTCAAGCGCCGTTGCATCGAAAGCCTTGGAGGCGCGCGCCACGCTGGCGCGCCATTGGTCAAAGGCCGAGAGCTGCTGTGCAGAGACCTCAGGCTGGCCCGCGAGCCTTTCGCCGACCTTGCTGATCGGCACGCCGTTGCCAGTCCAACGCAAGATGTCGCGTATGCGCTGGACATCCCGCGCCGTGTACAGGCGATGGCCGCCCTCGGTGCGCTGCGGGCTGATCAAGCCATGCCGCCGCTCCCAGGCACGCAAGGTCACCGGGTTGACGCCGGTCAAGCTGACTACATCGCGCATCGGTAGCAGGTCGGGTGAAGTGGCGTCAGTCATAACGAGGGGCATCCAGAGGGTGAAACATTCTAAACCCATATGCGCCTTCTGCGCTGAGCCGTCTTGGTTCATGATGCAACATACATCGCCGAAACCTTCTGCATAGAAGATACGCTGCGCATATCGCATACGAAACGCCTGTAGGGTGGCCCCATGATAAACGCGAAACTCCTGCAACTGATGGTTGAGCAGTCAAACGATGGCATCGTCGTCGCCGAGCAGGAAGGCGATGACAGCATCCTTATTTACGTCAACCCCGCTTTCCAGCACCTCACCGGTTACTACGCGGACGACATCCTCTATCAGGACTGCCGCTTTCTTCAGGGCGAGGATCATGACCAGGAGAGCCTTGCAGTCATCCGCAAGGCGATCCGCGAAGGCAGGCCCTGCCGCCAGGTGCTGCGCAACTACCGCAAGGACGGAAGCCTGTTCTGGAACGAATTATCGATCACTCCCGTGCGCAACGAGGCGGACCAGCTGACGTACTACATCGGCATTCAGCGCGACGTCACAGCACAGATTTTCGCTGAGGAAAAGGTACGCGAGCTGGAGGCTGAAGTGGCTGAGTTGCGCCGGCAACTGGGGCAGGCCGAGCGCTGACTGAACATCCATACCCGGTCAGGGCAACCCGCTTTTTCATATTGGTTGCGCGGCATCGAGCCGGGCCAACAGTACCTGGCCACGCTGCCACACCGCATCGCGACGGTCGGCCGACATTTGATCGAGGCTACGATAGACCAGCGCCAGCCTCGGATTGGCCGAGAGCTGAGGCCGATGACGGATGAGAAAATGCCAGTAAAGGGCATTGAACGGGCAGGCATCTTCCTCGATCACCTGGTCGACCCTGTAGCTGCACGCCTTGCAGTGATCGGACATGCGCTGGATGTAACGACCACTGGCGCAGTAGGGCTTGGACCCCAGGTAGCCGCCATCGGCATGCATTACCATGCCGAGCGTGTTGGGCAACTCCACCCAGTCGAAGGCATCCATGTAAACCGCCAGGTACCATTCACAGATCGCGCCAGGCACAATGCCGGCCAGCAATGCGAAGTTGCCGGTCACCATCAGCCGCTGGATATGGTGAGCGTACCCCAGTCGCAGGGTCTGCCCGATAGCTTGCTCCATGCAGCGCATGCGGGTGCGCCCGGTCCAGTAGAATGCCGGCAGCGCACGCTCGTTGCCCAGATGATTGAGCCCGGCATATTCCGGCATGCGCAGCCAGTAGATGCCCCGCACATATTCGCGCCAGCCGATCAACTGGCGGATGAAACCTTCGGCAGCATTGAGCGGCACCCGCCCCTCGCGCCAGGCTTTGTCGACCTCTTGGCACAGGCAACGCAGATCGAGCAGCCCGATGTTGAGCGCCGCACTGATGCGCGCATGGAACAGGAAGGGCTCGCCTTCGGCCATAGCGTCCTGATAGTCACCGAAGGCCGCCATCCCGAAGTCCAGAAAATGTTGCCAGAGCTGACGTGCCTCGGCATGGGTCACCGGGTAGTCGAAGCCGTCGATGGCTCCATAGTGGTCGCTGAAGCGCTGACGTACCAGGGCGACCACCGCTGCCGTGATCCCGTCCTGCGCGAAATGCGCAGCGAACGGCCCGCGTAGCTGGCGCGGTAACGGCTTGCGGTTGTCGCCGTCAAAATTCCAGGCCCCACCTGCCGGGGTGCCATCGGCCTCCATCAGCAGGCCGGTTCGCTTGCGCATGCCACGGTAAAAGTGCTCCATACGCAGTTGGCGACGCGCGTCGGCCCAGCGCGCGAAGGCTTCGCGGGAGCATAGAAAACGCGTATCCCGATGCCACACAAGGGGCAAGCCGGCATCGCGCAAAGCCTGCTCCAGGCGCCACTCCCCGCATTCAGTCAGGTGAATGTGGGTGGCGCCCAAGGCGTGTTGCCAGCGCCGCAACTCGCCAACGATGCTACCGCTGTTGCCGTCAGCATCGAGCTCGACATAATGCACCTGCCAACCCCGCTCCCGCAGGGCCTGGGCAAAGTGCCGCATGGCACTGAAGATAAGCACGATCTTCATCGGGTGGTGCGGCACGTACCGGGCCTCACCCTCAACTTCCGCCATCAGGATCGCATCGCGGGCAGGGTCAAGCGTGGCCAGGCTTGCCAGGTCGAACGACAGCTGGTCACCCAGCACCAGGCCCAGGCGCATCGTTCAGGCTACCACTGGCTGGCGAGCGATATCGGCAGCCGCAGCGGCGCAATCGGGCCGTCACGTTGCCCGCACATCTCATCATGCACCACCTGCTGTACCAGCATGCACGGCACGGGGGGCAGGCCGCCGAGCAAATGCCTCAGTTCAGTAGTGGAGCGCACCCGAACGGGCTGCCCGAGGGCATCGCTCAAGGTCACGGGGCCTACGTCAGTCAAGGCGCGCAGCAGGTAGAAGCCTCCTTCCAGCGACAGCAGTTCAAGTTCCTTTGCCTCGCCGGTCGAAACCAGTTCAGTGAGCGCGATCAAGTTCATGGTGTGCCCTCCGGCAGACGGCGGAAGAACAGGGTGATCTGCCCTATCTCCACGCCCAGTTTGCTCATGCTCGAGCGGTTGATCAGGGTGTCGTCATCCATGAGGTACATCCAGTCGTCCAGGTCCACTTGCCAGTGGTTTCCGTCAACTGGCAGGTCCAGCTGGTAACGCCATCGCAGCGCGTTGCCCGCCACTTCGCCTCGCGCTTCACCGATCACGTCCCCCGCCGTTCCGCGCCAGCGGCCGGGGCCGTCGGGCACCAGCGTCCAGGTACGTTGCTGGCGTGTGCCATCGCTATAGAGAAACTGCTCGTCGAGAATCAGACGCTCACCTTCGCGGTGACTGTGAATGCGCACGTGGAAGCGCTTGACCACCTCCCCGGAACGCTTCTGGAACATCCCCCAGGCCTGCACCGGTCGCGAGAAGAACGCAGCCAGGTCCAGTTTGGGTTGCTGCTGGGCATACTGCTCGACACCGACATTGCCACAGCTGCCCAGAAGCACACAGAAAGCCAGCAACAGCGCCTTGTACATGTTCATGGTCCTCGGTCGTTGCCAGCCAGCCCAAGCAGGCGCTGACGCAGTTGGGTATCCCTGGCGCGGGGGTCGAGCCAGATGGCGAAGAA
This sequence comes from Pseudomonas sp. 382, assembly GCF_002759075.1. NCBI lineage: Bacteria > Pseudomonadati > Pseudomonadota > Gammaproteobacteria > Pseudomonadales > Pseudomonadaceae > Pseudomonas > Pseudomonas sp. 382. Next base: position 394,397 of record NZ_PEMX01000001.1, on the reverse strand, counting down.
CTGGCGAGCAAAGACCGGGTCGGCAATTTCGCGGCTGAGCTTGCCATCGACGTAGAAGCGACAGCCCTGCCCCGGCAGGTACAGGCCAGTAATGCGCGTACCGGCATGCACGTCGACGAATGCCTGCTCAATTGCATCGGTCCACGCGGTACGTTGCTGCGGCGTCATTCCGCCCGTATCGAGGCGGCGCATTTCTTCGAGACTGGCCTGCACCAACGTGTCTCTGGACAGCGAGCGGTGGTACAGCAGCTCAAGGGCGAAAGGCTGGTTCCAGTCATGAACAGGACCTACTGTCCACAATTGAGCTGTGTATAGACGCAGGCCAAACCAGGTGAACTCACCGGCACCCAGCCGTTGCGCAGCTGGCAGTTCCGCCCGCCAGTCCGCTGCCGCTGACAGGGCAACCACTAGCAGGCAAAGCGCGGTCCAACGACCAGGGTGCGCCATACTGACCTCGAGCACGCCTAAATACTGTACAACACTAGCACAATGTACAGATATTTTAGCTGGCTTGTATAGATTTTAACATCGAAGGACCTATTCATGCTGAACGTGGCAGCGAAGCGGACAGGGTATTTTTTTGCAGGCATGGATCACCCTGCTGCCGCACCGTTCCAGCTGGGTGTAGGTCACACGGTTGTGACTGTCGGCCGCGGCAATGTGGTGCGGCCAGTAGTGGGCACTACGAGTGATGATCGTTGCGAGATTCACGTTGCGTTTCTCGTCGACAGGAAGACTTCGACGATGCTGAACAGCCGTGCGCGGGCAGGCCTGATACAGGTTTCAGGCGCCGGCCATACTGGCTGGCGTGATGCAGCCAGCTGTCAACCGGGGTGAATGGTCCTAGTTCGTGGGCACCAGGATCACGAAGTTCTTTTTCATGTCTTCCAGCACGGTCCATCTACCCTTGGCGCCCGGTTCGATGATGAACGTATCGCCAGCGGCCAGTGTGACGGGGGCGCAACCCTCAAGCTCGATGACGCAGCGGCCACTGAGGACATGGCAAAACTCCCAGACTTTGTAGTCGATGCGCCACGCTCCGGTAGTGGCCTCCCATTCGCCGGAAATGCGACCTTGCTGTTCATCGTGATAGTAACTGGACGTCAGCGTATGGGGGCTGCCCTCCACGACCTCGGCAAAAAAAGGAAGGTCGCGCACCGGTTGGATATCCAGTTCGCGGAACACGGTGAGTTTCTGGTTCATGATCTTTTCTCGAGCACGTTGTGGTTGGGGCGATACATCAAATAGGCGTCACCGGTGACCCTCAGCATCGGGTGCGCAACGATCTGGCAGGTTTTCACAATCTGAAAACCGTGACGCTCGTAGAAGCGGCGTGCACCGTGGTTTTCTGCATAATCGATCAGGCACAGCCCATCCAGGCCAGCGCCCTCGGCGCGCTGCTGGGCATGGCGAAGAAACTGGGCGCCCAGGCCCTGGCTGCGCCATCCCTCATCCAGGGCCAGGCTGGAGATGTACAAGGTGTCGGGTATTTCCATTTCGCAATAAGGCGCCAGGACCGGGTCTGTCTCGACAGGCCGGTCAGGCGTCTCGTGCAAGGCATAGCTGTGCATCATGCCGATTACGCGCCCTTCGGACGTGGCCATCATGCAGTTCTTATAGGAGAAGTCGCCCTGCTCCCTGGCATAGCGGGACGCACCGACGCTCAGCAATGCTTCTCCAGGTGCGGCAAGCTTGCTCCATATGTAATCGGCCATGCCCTCCGATGTCAGTTGAAAGAAGCGCGCAATATCGTGCGCGTCCGTGGCTTGGGCAGGCCTGAAGTCGATAGGCATGTACAGTGCTTCCATGGAATCGGGTGGCTGGTTTCAAGGATTACGCCTTTGACAGGCAGGCAGGGTAGCCAGGTGCAACGGTTCCCATCATGCTCAGGGCGAACACTGTCAGCACAGCATGCGACGCCGGGGCTCAGTTCAAAGGGCAGCGACTGCTTGAGTGGCTTTGGCCTCAGGGGTAACCGTCTGGCAGCGCGAGGTATTGATACCGAAACCCGTCGACGGGCGCCTGATCGAATGCCGATCAAGTCAGTGCAGGGAGTCTGAGGTGAGCGCTGCGGCTGCCTCAGGCCAGCGGCAGCGACATGGTGGCAGCCAATCCGCCACTGACACGGTTTTCGAGACGCACGTGGCCGCCAAGCCGGTCGATGATGGTGGTCACGATGGACAATCCAAGGCCAGCCCCATTGGGGCTGTTACGGCTGTAGAAGCGCTCGAAAACGCGCGACAACTCCGCCTCGTCGATACCCGGCCCCTCATCCTCGACGATCAGTTCGAAACGACTGTCCAGACGCCTGAGCAGCACCGTGATGCGCCCACCGGGTGGCGAATGTTCCACCGCGTTGGAAACCAGGTTCTGCAGGGCGATCGTCAGCGCACCGGCATCGATGGCCAGATGATGATCCCCTTCGCCGATATCCAGCGAAGGCTCCAGGCCACGGTTCAGTATCCAGGGGGTCAGCTCGGCCATGGTATCGGTCACCACCTCGGCAAGGTCGACCTGAGCGGTAGCGCGTTGCCCCAGGCGAGGCTCGACACGGGCCAGGGTCAGCAGTTGATTGACCACCCGGGTCAAGCGGTCGACCCCGCCGATGACAAAACCCAAGGCCTTGTGGCGCTCCGCCTCTTGACTGGCCTCGAGCGCGTTCTGCGCGTGCAGGCGCAGCACCGCCAGCGGCGTACGCATCTCATGGGCGGCATCGGCAATGAAGCGATGCTCACGCCGCAGCAAGTCCTCGATCTGCGCCAGCAGGCGGTTGATGGCCGCCTGCATGGGTTCAAGCTCCGATGGCAGAGGTACCAGTTGCAGCGGTTCCAGCGAATTGGCGTGCCGCCCACGGATGACATTGGCCATGTTCTGCAACGGCCGCAGCCCCCAGCCAATGGCGGCCCAGACCAACAGCGCCAGGGCCAGGCTACCAAGCAGGAACGGGAACACGGTGTGGCGGACGATCCGGTCGATCAGGTCGTAACGCACATCGTCACGCTCGCCGACCCAGATCAACCAGTTCTTTTCCGGTACCTGCAAGACGAAACTGCGCCATTGCTTGTCGCCACTGACAAAGTCGTAGAAACCCGGGGCGCTCGGCATCGGATCAAGCCGGGGGGCGCTCGGCGTATGCACCAGCAGCACACCACCCTCCCCCCAGACCTGAAATGCCAGCTTGCTTTCGTAAGGGTGGCCGCCCCCTCTGCGACCGGCTTGCCCCAACGCTTCGTTGAAAGCGCGGTACATGTCGTCACGCGAGCTGCCCTGCACAGGCATGCTCATGACCCCCTGAAGCAGGCGCGCATTCTGGGCGAGATGCGCGTCATACACTTCGTTAATTTCATGGCGGCTGTCGTGGTAGTTGTAGAGCACCAGCAGGCCAGTGCCGGCCAACAGCAGGAACATGACCCGCCAGAGTGTGCGTTGACGCAGCGAACTCATGCCTTGCCCTCGACCAGATAGCCAATACCGCGGACCGTGCGGATCAGGCCATTGAAGAGTTTCTTGCGCAGGTGGTAGATGTTCACCTCAAGCGTATTGCTCTCGGGCTCCTCATCCCAACCGTACAGCAGCTGGGTCAGGCGTTCGCGGGTGAAGACCTTGCCGGGTTGGGCCAGCAACTCATGCAGCAGTCGATACTCCTTGGGGGTCAGGATGACTTCCACACCGTTGTAGTGCACTTGCCGGGTGGCAGGGTCGAGGCTCACACCGGCATGTTCGATCAGCACCGTCGCACGCCCGGCGCTTCGCCGCAGCAAGGCACGCAACCGGGCCTTCAGCTCGTTGAGGTCGAAAGGCTTCACCAGGTAATCATCGGCGCCTGCATCCAGCCCGGTGATACGATCATCGAGGCTGTCCCGTGCGGTGAGGATCAGCACCGGCAGGCTGTTACCCCCTGCCCTCACGCGACGCAGCAGTTCGATACCATCGAGGCGGGGCAAGTCGAGATCCAGGATCACCAGGTCGAACCCTTCGTGCTGCAACGCGTGCAAGCCACTCACGCCATCACGCAGCCAGTCGAGCGTGTAGCCCGCCTGGCGCAAGCCGTCGCAAATGCCCTCACCCAGCGCGGTATCGTCCTCAAGCAGCAGCAGCCGCATGTTCAGTCCTGTTTGTCCTTGATGGCCTTGAGTAAAGCATCGATATCGCCACGCCGGCCCTGGTCGGCCAGCTCGCGCCCTGGCCGGGGCGGCGCCTGTAAAGCCTTCTGCAAGGCGGCAGTGGCTTCAGGGTAGCGCTTTTGCCGATACAGATGATCGCCCCAGAAGTAGTTGCTGTCGATCCCATTGGGGTTGATCTGCAGGGCCTTGCGCAGCAGCTTGTCGGCCATTTCACTGTCGCCAAAACCGATCGGCCAGCCCGGGACCTGGTCATAGAGCGTGCCCAGACTGGTATAGGCCGAGCCCTGCAGGGCGTTGGGGTCGAGTTTCATGGCCTGTTCCAGGCTGGCCTTGGCCGCCTTGACCTTGCCCAGCGCGCCCAGGCCACCGACGGCGCCCGCCCAACTGCTGTTGATGATGCCTTCCCAGATCAGAGGCTCAGGCGTGCCGGGGTATTGATGCACGAACGCCGTGGCATCAGCGGCCAGCTTTTCGAATGCATCGGCACGTTTTTCTTTGGGTAACTGGTACTGGATCTGTGCCCAGCGTTGCTGCAAATCACTCAGGTGTTGCGTGCCTGCAGTGTCCAGTGCCCAGCTGAAGGGGGCGAATGCCAGCAAGCTGGCGATGAGCAGACGCTTCATTTGCTCGACTCCTTGGTATGGCTACCGATATAGCGGCGAATAACTGGCAATTGCTTGCGCAGCGCACGGTCGACCACCCCCGGCAGCATGCCGTTGAGGCGCACGAACAGCTTCTCTGGCCAACCCAGGTACAGTTCGCTGCGCTCGGACTGCACCGCCTCGAGCACGGCACGGGCGACATCGGCGGGGTCGTCCATGCCGACTTTCAGCGCCTGGTTGAGCGCTGTCGCGGCACTGCTGTTCATGGCTGTGCGGGTCGCCCGAGGCGCTGCATACAACACGTTTACCGGGGTGTCGGCCAACTCCCGCCGCAGCGCTTCGGAGAACCCTCGCAAGGCAAATTTGCTGGCGCAGTAGCTCGCGTAGCCGGGGTAGCCGATCGAGCCATAGGTGGACCCGACATTGACCACCAGCGCCTTGGGTTGCTCGCGCAGCAGCGGCAGGCAGGCTCGGGTCAGCTGCAGTGGCGCCTTGAGGTTGATGTCCAGCAACTCGTCCAGCGCGTGTTCGTCCAGCTGGTCGAGCAAGGCGAAGCGGTTTACCCCAGCGGCGTTGATCAGCACATTGACCCCGCCCATCTCCCGGGCCCGGCTGACGACCTGCTCGCGCCCTTGCGCGGTACGCAGGTCGGCGGTCTGCCAGCGCAGGCGATCGGGGTAGCGATTCATCAGGCCCGCCAACTTGCCCAGGTGCCGGCTCACCGCGAGCACCCTGGCCCCGGCCGCGCACAGCTGCTCGGCCAGCTCCAGGCCAATGCCGCCGCTGGCACCGGTCAATACCACCACCGACTCAGGCAAGCGCATGCTGCACCTCGGCCTGGCTCGCACGCGGCAAGCCTTCGAACATCTCGGTGTACAACCGGTACACCACCTTGGCGGCGTGGATCACCGCCTGGTGGTCATCGACCTCGTCCAGGCGGTCCATCAGCCGCTTGTAGGTGACCATGTGGTCCTGGTCCAGCGCGCCGTGGGAGCTGAGGTAGCTGAACGCATTGTCCGGCAGCCCCAGGCTGCTCTGAATGGCACCTGCGGCATGGGTGGCCAGGGCGATGCTGGTGCCCTCGAGGACGTTGACCATGCCGAACAGCCCCACCGGGTTGCCCCGCGCAATCAGGTCGTACAGGTAGGCGACCATCAGCTCTATCGGCATTGCCGGCCGGCCGTCGCGTACCGCCTCCCAGTCACCACCGCAGGCCTTGATATCGTTGAGGATCCACTGCTCGTGGCCGTATTCCTCCTCGATGTATTCGCAGACGGCGCCGCGCAACCACTCCAGGCGCGAGGGCAAGCGCGCGCCGCAGGCCATCATCAGCGGCACGGTGTGGCGCACGTGGTAGTAGGCCTGGGTCAGGAACGCGATATAGCTGTCGCGACTGACGTGGCCAGCCAGGGCTTCACGAATCACCGGCACCGCGAACAGGGCCTGGCGCTCGTGGCTGGTTTGCAACTGAAGGGTATCGAAAAATGACATGACGGACCTCACAACTGGATGTCGGACAACAGGGTGTGATAACGCTGCAGGATCGCCTCGCGTCGCGGGCGGCCATTGGCGGTCAGGGTGTTTTCGCCGGCCGTCAAAGGGCCTGGCAGGCGCCGCCAGGCATGCACCCTGGCGTAGTCGGGCAAGGTTGCATTGCTGCGCTGCACCGCCTGCTCGATGGCTTCGTCGCTGGCACCGGGGTCAAGCGGCCAGAGCAGCGCCAGGTTGCGCGGCAGCCCTTCGCCATGCACGAAGGCCTGGGCGATCACACCGCTCTGGGTCAGCTCGGCTTCCACCCATTCAGGGTTGACGTTGCGCCCGAAGCTGGTGATGAACTGGTGTTTCTTGCGCCCATCGAGATACAGATACCCATCGTCATCGAAGTAACCCAGGTCACCCGTGGCCCACCAGGCCGACGAAGCGGGTGCTTCCCCCAGGTAGCCAAGCAGCACCGAACCGCTGACCAGTACTTCGCCATCCTCGGCGATTCGCACCTGAACGTGGGGCAGTGGCCGGCCGACGCTGCCCCGGCGCATCGCCCCCGGACGGTTGAGCGCCACCACCGAGGCACACTCCGACAAGCCATAGCCTTCGAAGACCGGCAAGCCAATGGCCTCGGCCCGCGCCAGCAGGCCAGGCGATACCCGCGCCCCGCCGACCGCGACGAAGCGCAGAGGGCCCACCTTCATCAGGCCGCGCTCGATCGCCGTGACCAGGCCCATCAACAGCTGCGGCACCAGGATCAGGCTCTGCGCGCCGCTCAAGGCGATGGCCCCGAGCAAGCGCTTGAAGTCGACCTGGCTGGCGCCGCCCATGCCCAGTTGCGCCTGGGGGTAAAGCAGCACCCTGGCCCCGGCCATGAGTGCGGCATAGACGCCCAGGTTTTCCAGCAGTACACCCAGTGGCAACACCGCCAGGTAGCGCTGGGGCTCGGTGGGCCGGCTGGCCAGCTCCAGTTCATGCGCGACACGCAGCATGGCATCGGCGCCAAGGCAAACGCCTTTGGGCGTGCCCGTGCTGCCGGAGGTATAGGTGACCTTGGCGGTGCCCGCTGGCAGCACCACCGGCGCTGCCAGATCGCGTGTCCAGAATGACTCCTGCTGGACGAAGCCCAGCTGGCTGAACACGCCCTCCCAGACCGGCTGGCAAAGCACCAGGCTTGCGCCGCACTGTTCGATGCAGTGGTGCACCTGCGCCTTACTGAAGAACGTTGGCACGATCACGCAGGCTCGCTCCGAGACCAGTGCCGCCAGGTCCCAGAACAGCAACTCAGGGCCGTTATCCAGCGCCAGCGCCAAAACGCCTGGGGGGTGGGCGCTCAAGGCCTTGGCGCGCAGCCAGACCTCGGCGAGCACCTGCTTGTAGGTGAACCGCTCGGTATCTCCCTCCACCGCCAGGGCATCGCCGCGCTCACGGCCGAGGTCAAGCAGCAATTGCCTGAAGCGTTCCAGTTCATGCGGCATGGCCGGTCTCCTCGTTGAGCACGGGCAGCCCCAGGCGCCGGAACACACCGGCCGACTCCAGGCGCTCGAAGCCATGGCGGATATTGCCGACGAACACCTGCGGATGCTGGTCGTAATAGTGCCCCCATTGCTGCGCCGCCTCGTCCAGGCGCGCGGGGTCGGCCTGCGCCACCACCGTCGGCACCAGCCCCAGGCGCTGGAAACTGTTGATCAGGGTCGCTGCGCCGGTGAATGCTACCCACTGCAGCCCACGGGTGGCGAGCAGCCAGGTCACGGTGGTGATCATGATCCGGGCGCTGCCGGCGCTGAGCGAGGCCAGGTTGCCAACCTCGACCATGCACTCGCGCCCCAGCGTCACGCCCGCCACCCTGGAGATCGCGTTTTCCAGGGGCTCATCCAGGTAGCCTTCGAGAAACAGCGGCCCACTGCTGGCCGGGCGCATCCCGGCCGCAGCCATCAGCCGCCCGTGGCTGTCGCGCAGGGCCAGTAGCTCTGGCAGGTAATGGTGGACATCGGCCTGGTGAACGTTTGCGAAACACTGATGAATGAAATGCTCCAGCTCACCACGCCCCTGCTCGCCTTGCAGGTGCAAGGACAAATGGGCATGGTGCTCAGCATGTGTGCCGATGGGTAATGGGAGCAGGCTGCTCCAAAGGGCTTGAGTCATGAATCTCCCCCCGAATGGGTTGGTCAGGGGGAGTATCCGTGGCGAATCTGAAGGGAATCTGAAGCGGCAGGCCTTCTACACCTGAGTTTTTTTACCCCGTGCCTCCAAGCCATTGAACAACGCCATCCCAGCCAGCATCGCAGCCACGAACAGCCCGCCTTGCCAGAACCCGCCGGCCAGCAGCACCAGGGCTGGCCCTGGGCACACCCCGGCCAGCCCCCAGCCGATGCCGAAGATCAGGCTGCCACCCACCAGCCGTCGGTCAATGTCACGCCGGGCAGGCAACTGCATCGCGCCGCCGAGTAAGGCCACAGCATGCCGACGCGCCCACGCCATGGGCAGCAAAGCAGCTCCGATGGCGCCCACCATGACCAGTGCCAGCGACGGGTCCCACTGCCCGGCGAGGTCGAGAAACCCCAGTACCTTGGCAGGGTTCGCCATGCCCGACAGCAGCAACCCCATGCCGAACAGCAACCCCGCGATGAATGCGCTGATGCGGCTCATGTCATGCTCCTTGGAAAAGGTGGCGAACCACGAAGACGGTGGCAAAGCCGGCCGCCATGAAGCACAACGTCGCTACCGCCGAGCGCGGGGACAGGCGAGATAGGCCGCACACCCCATGGCCACTGGTGCAGCCGCTGCCATAGCGGGTACCCAGGCCCACCAGAAGCCCCGCGACCATGAGCAACCAGGGGGCCGTGCTGAAATGTACCGGGGGCATAGCCGAGAACGCGCGCCACAAAAGGGGCGCGGCGAGGATACCCAGCAGGAATGACAGTTTCTCGCCTCGTCCCTCGGCCGTGCGCTGCAACAGCGAGCCGAGCAAGCCGCTGATACCGGCAATGCGCCCGTTCGCCACCACGAACAGCCCGGCGGCGAGGCCGATCATTGCTCCACCTGCCAGTGCCGACCACGGTGTGAAGGCCGCCATATCAACCAGCATCTCAATGCTCCCTATCTACCTGCGCAATTGCACCTGCTCCATCTTAGCGCTGTGCCTACAGCACCGGAACCAACCCATCGCGCCGCCGCATGTGCCCATGGACAGCCAATGATTGCTGCTAGACTTTGAAGACCTGTTCAGGAATCCATAACGCTGGATTGCCGGTGCAGCTCAGCGCCATCGAGCCCACTGCCGTGACAAGCCAGGACAGAAGCGACACCGCGCCGATCTGTGCCATGCTCGCCGGCAGCATGATGATGCCCGAACCCATCATGTTCACCGTTACCAGGGTCGTGAGCCGACCAGGCCCATCTTCTTTGCTGGATCACTCATGCTGCTCTCCTGCGCGTACAAGTCTCGATGAAACCGGCCCTTGCCATACCCTCATTCTCGTGCGCTGCGCCCCAGCCGCCGCGCCCCCGGCACTGCACTCACCCCGTGCAACACCACGCTGAGCAGGACGCAGGCGATGGTGCACGCGATGATCGTGCCACCCTCTTGCAACGGCGCATCCAGTATCAAGATCGCGAAAACGATTGATGCAAGGCCACGGGGGCCGAACCAGCCGATGAACAGGCGGCTCTCGGCGTTGAGTGAACTCCCCGCCAGGCTGAGCCAGACAGGCAGCATTCGCACCAACGACAGGCTCGACAATGCATAGAACCAGACCGACGGCGCCATGATCTGCGAAGCCTTGGGCGCCACGTAGGCGCCGAACACCACCCAGGTCAGCAGCGACAGCGCTTCACCGCATGACTCGCCGGTGACCAGCAGCGGCTGGGTTTCCCGCTTGAACAGGTAACCTGTCAACAGCCCTGCGCAGAATGCGGCGATGAAGCCGCTGCCCCCCAGCGCCTGGGCGCAGGCGAAGCTCAGCAACGCCAGCGCGGGCAGCACCAGTTGCTGCCAGGCCTCGATCTGCAGGCAATGGCGTTGCGACAGACGCAGCAACCCGCCCACCAACAGCGCAAGCGCCATCCCCGTGAGAACACCGATCCCCAACTCCTCCAGGAAGAAGTAGCCTGCCAGGGAAAAAGGCATCGTCGAGTGAGCCTCGGTCAGCAACGCCAACAGCAAGAGTAGTACCGGCACGCAAATGCCGTCGTTCAAACCGCTTTCGACATTGAGGCTCTCGCGCACATTGGCCGCAACCTCGGGGTTGCTCACCACGGCCTTGCCCAGCGCGGCGTCAATCGGGGCCAGGATCGTCGCCAACAGCGCCATCTCCAGCCAGGGCATGCGCGGGAACAGCAGCCAGGCGGCAAACCAGCCCGCAAGCAGGGTCAGCGGCAGCCCCAGGGTCAACAGGCGCAGAGGCAGGCTACGGGATTGACGCAATTGGGCCAGGTTGGCCTTGGCGGCATCATTGAACAGGACGATCGACAGGGTCAGCTCGGCCAGCAGGCGAAGATCGTTGCGGTCCAGCGAAAGGTTCAACAACCCAAGCCCGGAGGGACCTGCCACCAGGCCCGCCAGCAGGAACAACAGCGGACCATTGACAGGTTTGGACTCAAGCGCGCCGGCCAGGCTGGCGTACAGCACCAGCAAGGCGGCCAGAACAGCCAGGTTCTGATACATGGCCACGCCCCAGGATCAAAAGCGTATGTAGCAACGCTATCACTGCCCGTGCAGCGCGACGATCTGAAAGGTGGCAGAAGTTATCCTAGGTCAACTCTGCAGCTAATAATGATCTTGCGTCGGAAACGGCCGTGACCCCTGTTTCAGGAACGGAAGATCTCGAAGGGTTCCACGCGCAGCACCTTGCGGATACCCAGGTAACTGGAGGTACCGGCAATCAATGAAACCAGGCCAAACGTCAGTCCCAGGTTTCAATTCTGCCTGGAGGTGGTGCGCCATGGCCGAACCGCCGATGGCACCTGATTCAACTGCCAGGTGCGGGCCTGATGGTCAGGATGCTGCACGGCGCATGGCTGACAAGCCGCTCGGTGGTATCGCCGATCAGCTTGGCCCACTGCCTGGCCTGAACGGCGCCGACCACCACTACATCGGTTCCCAGCGCAGCGATATGGGACTTGATTACACGCAACGGCGCACCTTCGCTGAAGAACCGATGGCTGTGGGCGATGCCATGGGCATCGGCCAACGCATCGAACGGCAACTGCAGTGATTCACGCACTTCGTTCGCCCACGGGCCGGCGAGGTCAGGGTTGGCCAGCATGGCGATTGGCAGGTCGTACGCCGAAAGCAAGTGCAACTGGCCCTGGCATTGCATCGCCAGCTGTTGACCGGCAACGACCAGCGCGTCATTGAGCGGCGAGGGTTGCGAGACATCCACCGCAACCAGCACGTTAGCTGGCATGGCCGGGGCATTCGCCGGCACGAACATCAACGGCACCTCGCTCGCATGCAACAGCACCTGGTCAAGCGAGGTCCGGGCCAGCTGATCGATCAGGGAACAGTCCGGGCAGCCTTTGATCACCAGGTCAGGCGCGTAGCGGGCGATGCAGGCTGGCACCAGGTCGCGGGGATTGGCGGTTTCCACTGCCTCGAAACCCGGGCGTGCCCCCCTTGCCGGCTGTTCGTCGAGCAGTGCCTTGAGCTCAGTACTGAAGTGCACGAATGAAACGCTAGGCAATGGAGTTGCCTGCAACTCGTGGCGCAGACGCAGTTCGCCGGGTTCATGGACACCCAGCACCTGCAGGGCGGCACCAGACGCCGCCGCCAGGGCCATGGCCCGGAACAGCGCGGCGTTGGCCTGGGCCTCGGTCATGATCAGCAGGATCCGGCGATACGGGTTCATCGGGCACCTCCCGGCGCGGCTGCAGGTCTGCGTATGCATGCCATTATCGGAGCCGCGGCTGGTCCGTTCTTGATAAAAATCAAGGCCCCCAGGCGCCATCGCGGCACCCTACGCCTGAGCCCGTATGCCTTCCCGGCGACGGCCATCGCTGCGGAGGCCATCATGAACGCTTTGACGCGACTGCTACTGATCTGCCATCCGGACCTGCACCCGTCGCCAGCCATGGCGCGCGCCCAAGCCCTGGCCAAGGCTACAGGCGCCACGTTGCACCTGGTGGTGCTGAGCCAACTACCATCACGCCTGATCACCCTTGACCAAATGCTGCGCAGCAGTGCCCGCAAGCAAGACGCCGAGCACCGAAAGGCTTGGCTGCACGAGCAGGCGCAAGCGCTTGGCGAACAGGGCATTACCGCCTACCCCGAAACGCTGGACGACGATGACCCGCTCAAGGATCTGATCCGTCTGGCGCAGCTGCACCGCGTGGAAATGCTGATCAAGGATATCCGCCACGAGACCGTCGTCAGCCGTGCCCTGCTCACGCCACTGGACTGGCAGTTGCTGCGCCGCTGCCCGATACCGTTGCACCTGGTGGCTCAGGCTGAGGCGGCGCTGCCTGCACGGGTGCTGGCTGCGGTGGACCTGGTCGAGCACGACGCTGCGGTGCACAGGTGCAACGACCATGTCCTGCAGGCTGCACAGGTACTTGCGCAGCGCTGCAAGGCACAACTGCATGTGCTCCAGGCCTATGAACCGAGCCCCAGCTTCATGGCCTATGCCGCTGCACCGGTGGCCTGGACCAATGAGGTGATCGAAGAAGTGACAGGCAGGGCACGGGAACGCCTGACCCGCTTCGCGGACCACTACGGCATCAAGCCGGACCATTTGCACCTGATACGCGGGGCTGCCCGGAGTGTCGTCAGCGAATACGCCAACCAGCATGGCTTCGATGTGGTCGTCATGGGCACCCTTTACCACGAAGGCTTGGCCAAGGTCATCGGCAGTACCACCGAGCAAACCCTGTACAAAGTGCATTCGAGTATCCTGGCGATCCACGGCTGATTGGCCGCCGGGTTGCACTGCTCCCTGCAGGCAAACCGGCGGCCCGTCTCAATCGCGATGCCAATCGACGCTCAGATACCGCTCACTGTCGCTGTAGCGATAGCTGCAGGCTCCGTCATAAGCGGCTTGCAGTTCGTGTCCGATACGGTTGGCCAGGTGCGTGCCGGTGGTGGTCACCAGCAGTGCATCGTCCTTGCTGTCGATAGCGATCAGCCGCTCGAGTACGTGGGTCTGGCGCTCTTGCTGTTCGACACGCTGCATGAGCTGGCGAATCTCCTGTTCATGGACCGTGAGGAAACGGCCCGACACGCGCACCTGGCCCGCTGCGGCACGGTCTTCCATGCGTCGACAGGCCGGGCATACGGTGGACTCCACTGGCGCGAGGCCATTGGCTCCGTGCAGGTGCCATTCACCGTCGTGATAGACCGCGCCACATTGCGGGCAACGCGCGCTACCGCCCGGACGCAGGGGTGTGGCATAAGGATCGAAGGGACGTGACTTGAACAATTTGTCCTTGTGGCTTTTCTGATACTTGTCCATCGGCGTGCTCGCTGTACCAATTGTGAGGATCGCAGCCCTTGGCATGCGCTGACCCGCACAGTGTCCGCCGATGGCCCAGGCTGTACTTGATAATCGTCAAACCCAGCGGTGCTACACCGCTGGGGTCGCCGGTAACGACACAGGGAGCACCGCCCATGAACACCGCAGTGGTCCGGCTGTTGGCGCGCCCGGTGGCCATGGCCATGGTGGAAAAGCACCGGCAACACACGCAGCTCAGCGGTGAGTGCCTGGTGGGCAATGTGGCGGGCAGCACGGTCGTGCTGTTCGACGACATGATCAGCACCGGCCAGACACTCCTGCGGGCCGCTCAAGCCTGCCATCAAGCCGGCGCTTCTCGCATTCTGGCTGCCGCCACCCACGGCCTGTTCACCCACCCGGGGGCACTGTTCGAAAGCGGGATGCGCGAACGCATCCTGGTCGCCGACAGCATCAAGCCCTCCCGCCTGCCAGCCCCTTGCCAGGCCCGGCTGGACATCGTCGACACCAGCGCCTTGGTCGCCGAGCACCTTACGCCCCTGGCGTAGTCAGCCGCACAACCCTATACCACGAGGATATTGCAAGGCACCTGATACAACACATGCTCGGTGGTGCTGCCGAACAGACGGTCCAGTCCCCGGGCGATGGGCCGCCCCATGACTAGTACGTCGACCGGCTGTGATTCGACGTATTCGCTGAGCACCGCGACCGGACGGCCCAGGACGAAGTGACGGCGTTGCGCTGGCGCCCCGAAGCGATCGGCGAGTTTGTTGAAATCGTCCTCCAGCGCCTGACGCATGGGCTCGGCAATGTCACCGATGGCCCAGGCGGCATAGCCCATGTCGCCCATGTAGGCCATCGACAGGTCGCAGGCGTGCAACAGGTCCAGTTGCGCCCCGGTCTGCAAGGCCAAGGCGCTGGCCTGCTGGACGATGCTGTCGTTACGGGCTTGCCCTTCTGGCGAGGTGTCGGCCACGTCCACCGTCGCCACGACCTGGCGCGGCAACGCTGGCCGGCTGGCACCGAGCAAGTAGACCGGGACCGGGCAGTGGCGCAGCAGTTGCCAGTCAAGCGGCGTGAAGAACGCGCGCTTGAGCGCTGGCTCACGCTCGACCTGCTTGAGCAGCAGGTCCGGTTGCATGTCCAAGACGTGCTGCAGGATGTCATCCTGCAGGTCATTGCTCCAGGCGACCTCGGTGGTCACCTGCACGCCAGAGGCGCGCAGCGCATTCGCCTGGGCTTCCAGCTGTTGCTGCTGAGCAAGCCGGTAAGCCTCCCGCTCCGCCTGATGCTTGCCCGACTCCAGTAGCCAGAGTTTGTCCAGTGATTCGAGCAAGGCGACGATGTGCAGGCTGGCCGATGCAGATCTGGCCAGTGCCACGGCCTGCTCCAGGGCAACCGCCTGGTGCAGCATTGGGCGCATGATCAGTAACAGGCGTTGATAGTGACTCATGATTGCCTCCGACAGTGGGCCGGCCTGATCATTCAGGTCGCTCGGGTTGCATCTAGAAGGTCGGCGCTTTTCGCTGGACGCGATTGACCGCTGTTGCCAGCATCCGGCCAACGCCGCCCTTGGCGCTTGATCTGAATCAAGCGTGCGATCCCTGTTACGGTGGTCACTGTCGGTCAAGGTAGCGATACAAGGCTTCTTCCTGGTCGAAATGCAGTTTCGCCAAGGTATCCAGGCGTATGAGCTGGTGCTGGATTTCGTCAGCGCTGGGGTGGGCGGCGGCCTGGGTGAAATCTTCGCTCATGCGCGTCAGCAAATGGATCAGCCTGAACATTTCCCGGTGGGTATGGCTGAGCGGTGAGAGCGGATCCTCGCCCCCCATGTAGCGGCTCAACAACGGGTATAGCCGCTGCTCGTCGTCCCGTTCATGGCGCTCCAGCAAGCCATGCAGGGCGGCGACCAGGTGCCCGAGGTCGGCCCGCGCCTGGTGTGCAGGGCGGCTGGCAAAATCCCGCGCCATCTGGCTCAGTTCGGTCAACAGAGCGTCCAGTTGCCGATGCTCGTCCTGCATGCGCTGCAGGCTGGCGGCCGGCAGCCCGTTGCGGCCATCACCGGCAACCGGGCCGAGGGCGCGCAGGGCATTGAGGATGATCAACAGGTCGATGCCTTCCTGCAGTATCGCCCCCATCACCGCAGGCAGGTAGCCGGCCGCAGCGCACAGCATGGCCAGCAGCGAGAGGCTCATGCCCACCCACACGCCTTGGCGGGCAATGCGCACGGCGTGTCGGGCGATGTCGAGCGCTTCGATCAGACGATCCAGCCTGTCGACCAGCAAGACCACGCCGGCTGACTGCGCCGAGGCCGTCACCCCGGACGCTCCCATGGCCACCCCGACATCGGCGGCAGCCAGTGCCGGCGCATCATTGATGCCATCCCCGACCATCAGCGTGGGGCCTTTTTGGCGACCTTCCTGAACCAGGCGGACCTTGTCCTGCGGTGAAAGGCCAGAGCGAAGCGCATCGATACCCGCCGTCAATGCGATCATTTGCGCCGTCTGGAGGCGGTCACCAGTCAGCATGACGATCTGGTCGATCCCGCGGGCTCGAAGCCGACGCAGGGTCTGGGGTGTTTCCCGTCGCACCTCGTCGGCCAGCCGCAGCATCGCTTTCAGTTCACCGTCCACGGCCACGAAACTGCCACTGCTGGCCAGATAGTCGAGCTGCTGCAAGCACGCCTGTGCCCAGGGGCCCGCCTCCCTGCCCTGCTGCACGTAAGCCAGCAGCCCCAAGCGCACGGCCTTGCCTTGCACCTGGCCGGCCAAACCCTGGCCTGGAGCCTCCTGTACCTGTTGTGGCGGCGCCAGGCCAAGGCCCCGCACGAGGGCCGCGTCGACAATAGCCCGGGCGATCGGATGGGTGGATGCCTGGGCCAGTGACGCGGCCACTGCAACACCTGCAGCGGCGCGCCATCCCCGTTGAGTTCGATCGATTGCAAGCGCGCATGACCACTGGTCAAGGTTCCGGTCTTGTCGAGAAAGACCTGGCGGACCCCGGCAAGCGCCTCCAGCACCGCGCCATCGCGCACCAGTATGCTACGCCGCGCCGCTCGCGAGATGCCCGACAGCACGGCAATCGGTACCGCCAGTATCAGCGGGCAAGGCGTGGCGACCACCAGCACCGCCAGCACGCGCTGCGGGTCGCCACTGGCCCACCAGGCAAGCGCGGCGATCAGCAACGTCAGCGGGATGAAGGCCAGCGCGTAGCGGTCCGCCAGGCGCACGAAGGGCGCCCGGGACTGGCGTGCCGTCTCGGCCAGGTGCACGATGCCGGCATAGGTGCTTTGCGCCGCGGTCCGCGTGGCCACCAGCAGCAACGGCGCGCCAGCGTTGCACACCCCACTGGCCACCGACTCGCCGCAGTG
This sequence comes from Pseudomonas sp. 382, assembly GCF_002759075.1. Classification (NCBI taxonomy): domain Bacteria; kingdom Pseudomonadati; phylum Pseudomonadota; class Gammaproteobacteria; order Pseudomonadales; family Pseudomonadaceae; genus Pseudomonas; species Pseudomonas sp. 382. The sequence continues at coordinate 377,371 of NZ_PEMX01000001.1, read as the reverse complement.
GCGCGTGACGGGTAACGACTCGCCGGTCAGTGCCGCCTCGTCCAGCGTGGCCTGTGAACTCTGCAGGCGGCCGTCCACTGGCACGATTTCACCCAGGCGCACCAGCACGGCCTGACCTGGCCTGACCTGGTCTACCGCAACCTCGCGCAGCCCGTCCTGTTCCTGGATCCAGGCGCGTTGCGGCGCCCGGTCGATCAGCGCGCGCAGTTCGCGCTCGGCATGACGCACGCTGAACGCTTCAAGTGCGCGACCAGTGGCCAGCATCAGCGCCACCACCGCAGCCACCAGCATGTTCTCCAGGGCCAGCGCGGCGCCGATCGACAACAAGGCAATCAGGTCGATACCCGCCTCGCCCCGGGCCAGGCGCCTGAACATTTCCACCGCCAGGACCCCGGCCATGACCAGGCCGCCAGTGGCCCAGGCCAGCGCGGCCCAGGCAGGCCGCTGCGCCGCGTAGGCCACGCCGCCGGTCAGCAAGCCCAGCAGGCAGACCATCAAAAGTGTGGGGTCGAGCCATCGACGCAGCATGGCGGGCTACTTGCGTCTGGCTTGCTGGCGCAGTTGCTGCACCTCGTCCTGAGCCTGGATCGCCCGTCGCAGTGCCTCGTTGGCGGTCTGCTCGACCAGATCGATGCGGTAGCACACTTGATCGGCGCGCAACCGTGCAGTGGCGGCATTGTCCTCCGCCGACTCCAGGCGCGCATCGTATTCCTCGGCGCGCCACGCCGTGCAACCGGACGCGCTAACCAGCAGCAGGCCGGCCAACCCGCAAAGCACATAACGTCGCATGTCGATACCCTCGTGCATGCCCAGGACACGCTGAGTATCCGGGGCGGCGTGCGCCCGAGCCTGACATTTGTCAACCGTGAGCGGCCTGTTCACCGGGTTTGACCTTTATCAATCGCGCTGCGGGGCACAAGGGTAAAAACAAGGACTCAGGGCACTTGAGCCCCTCCCCCTGTCCGCTACCGGAGCCGATCATGAACGACCTTGACCTGCGAGACCTTGTGCTCGAAGAGCTGGAATTCAAACCTGATATCAATGCCGCCAGCATCGGAGTGACGGTGCAGAACGGTGTGGTCACCCTCTCCGGGCACGTCAACAGCTATGCCCAGAAAGTCAGTGCCGAGCGCACGGTCAAGGCCATGAAAGGCGTGCGCGGGCTGGCCGAGGAGATAGAGGTACGCCTGAACAAACTCGAAGGGACCGCTGACGACACGATTGCCAGCCGCGCCCTGAACATCATCGCCTGGAGCTCGGACGCCAACGTGGAGGGCATCAAGGTCACCGTGCAAAAAGGGACGGTAACCCTGGAGGGCCAGCTCGATTGGCAATACCAGAAGGAAGCGATCGAGCAGGCGGTCTGGCGCCTGTCGGGCGTGGTTGGCGTGCACAACCGCATCACCCTCAAGGCCCGCGCCGACGCGGTCGATATCAAGCGCCACATCGAGGACGCACTCAAGCGCAGCGCCGAAATCCAGGCCGAGGGCATCCGCGTCACGGTCAACGGTGGCGTGGTCAAGCTGGAAGGCAAGGTGCACTTGCTGCGCGAGCGGGAAGTGGTCGAGCGTGCGGCCTGGTCGGTGCCGGGCGTGAGCAAGGTCGAAGATTACCTGTTGATCGCCTAGCGCCGCCGCGCCGAGGAGAAATGGCCATGAACAAGGATCAGCCCTGGAAGCTCTACTTCCTGGCAGTCGGCCTGGCGGTGCTCGCTGCCGTGCAGTTCGGCCTGTTCAGCCAGCCGGCCGTGCAAGCCATTCCCTACAGCCAGTTCCTGCAATTGCTCGATCAGCAGAAGGTCAGCGACCTGCATGTCGAGCACGAGCGTATTCTCGGCAGGCTGCAGGAGCCGATCGATGGCCACTCGGTGTTCTCCACCGTGCGCGTCGACCCGGCACTGAGCGAGCAGCTGGGGCGCTCTGGGGTGGCTTTCTCTGGCGTGGTCGAGGACAGCACGCTAGCGACCGTGGTGGGCGCGATGATGCCACTGTTGATGATGCTGGTGCTGTGGTACTTCCTGTTCCATGGCCTGGGGCAGAAGCAGGGGCTGGGCGGGTTGATGGGGGTGGGCAAGTCGCGCGCGCGGGTCTATGTCGAACATGACACCCAGGTGACCTTCGCCGACGTGGCCGGTATCGACGACGTCAAGGGCGAGCTGACCGAGATCGTGTCCTTCCTGAAAAACAAGGCGTGGTATGCGCGCCTGGGCGCACACGTGCCCAAGGGCACCTTGCTGGTAGGCCCACCGGGCACCGGCAAGACCCTGGTCGCCAAGGCCATCGCCGGGGAAGCGGCAGTGCCGTTCTTCTCGATTTCCGGCTCGGAGTTCGTGGAGATGTTCGTGGGCGTGGGCGCCGCGCGGGTGCGTGATCTCTTCGAGCAGGCCCGCCAGGCCGCACCATGCATCATTTTCATCGACGAGCTCGATGCCCTGGGCAAGATGCGCGGCGTCGGCAGCTTTGGCGGCAATGACGAGAAAGAACAGACCCTCAATCAGTTGCTCGCCGAGCTCGACGGCTTCGACCCACGGGAAGGCGTGGTGCTGTTGGCAGCGACCAATCGCCCGGAAGTGCTGGACCCGGCGCTGCTGCGTGCCGGGCGCTTCGACCGGCAGATCCTCATCGACCGGCCCGACCGCAAGGGCCGCCTGGCGATCCTGAAAGTCCACCTGCACAAGATCATCTACAAGAACGACCTGGACTGCGAGCGGATTGCCGAAATCACCCCGGGCCTGACGGGCGCCGACCTGGCCAACCTGGTCAACGAGGCTGCCATCGTCGCTACCCGGCGCTCCAGCCAGTGGGTCGAGTTGGAGGACTTTACCGCTGCGGTCGAGCGCCTGGTGGCGGGTGTCGAGCGCAAAGGCAGCGTCTTGCGCAGTGACGAACGCCAGGTGGTGGCCTACCACGAAATGGGCCATGCCCTGGCCGCCAGCAGCCTGCCGGCCATGGACCCGGTACACAAGGTGTCGATCATCCCCCGCGCTGCGGGTTCATTGGGTTACACCCTGCAGCGGCCGACCGATGACCGCTTCCTGATCAGCGCGCAGATGCTGCGCGACCGCCTGGTCGTGCTGATGGCCGGGCGCGCCGCCGAGCACCTTGCGTTCGGCCAGGTCTCCACGGGCGCCGCCGACGACCTGGGGCGCGCCACCGACATTGCCCGCCAGCTGGTCACCCGCTTCGGCATGAATCCGGTGTTGGGCCAGGCGGTACTGGAGCGGCAACAGGCCGGTTTTCTGGGCGACTCGATACTGCACCAGGCGCACAAGGACTACTCCGAGCAGACTGCGCGCGAGATCGACCTGGCCATCCGCGGTTTGCTGGAAGAAGCCTATGGCCGTGCCCGCTCTTTGCTGGAGCAGCGCCGCAGCGACCTGGATGCAGGCGCGCGCCTGTTGCTGGCCAAGGAGACCATCACCCCCGAAGAGTTCCCGGCGTTGCGACCACAGGCCGCTGAGCCCGCCACCTATGTGCTGGTCAATGCCACGAAGTGAACCGTCAATCCTGGCCAGGGTACCTGCCATGCTCTCTGTGACACTGATCAACATGCTGGTGGTGATCCTGGTGGTGATCATTCATTACGAATGCCTGCTGCGCCTGAATGACTGGCTGCCTCGGCTCAAGCTCTGGAGCCGCTTTCGCATCGTGGCAGGCGTATTCGGTGCACTGCTGGCCCACGCTGTGGAGGTGTGGTGCTTTGCCCTGGCCTATTACCTGATGGCCCATGCCCGAGGCTGGGGCACGCTCAGCGGCAATTTCGACGGGAGTTTCCTCGACTGCGTGTATTTTTCCTTCACCACCTATACCACGATAGGTTTCGGTGACATCGCGCCCACCGGCCATTTGAAGTACCTCACCGGCCTGCAGGCCCTGACGGGTCTGGTGCTGATCACCTGGACCGCGTCTTTCCTGTTCCTGGAAATGCAGAAGTACTGGAAGGCCAAGTAAGGTAACGGTCCAGGTTGTCGCGCCCAAGCGCGCTCAAAGGTCTTCGCCGCGAAGATCTTCCTCCCGCCGGCTCTGTTGGCGGATCAGCAGTGACAGTTCGTGCAGGTGGTCCGACAGCAGGCCCACCAGGTCGTCCGCCGTGGCGATTCCGACCAGCAGGCCGAAATCATCGACTACCGGAATGCGTCGGATATTGGCGCGGCGCATATTGAGGATCACATCGAACAGGTCCTCGTTCTGGTTGGCGGTGATCAGAGGCCGGGGCAGCACATCGATTGCCTGCAGGTCTTCCTGATCCGGTGGGTTGCGCGCAATGATGCGCAACGCCAGGTCGCGATCGGTGATCAGGCCGATGGGCCGACAACGCTCGCGGTCGACATGTTCGGCCAGCACCAGATCCCCAACATGGTACTGATTCATCATGCGCGCCGCGGCATGGATGGAGATACCGGGCGGTGCGGTGACCACGTCCCGGTTGCAGTATTTGCCAATGGACATCACGTTCTACCTCCACAGGCGGAGCCTCCTTGCTCCTCGATGCAGTGAAAATGGGTGATCATTTAACGCTCTTGATCGGAATCACCTTTTCTGGATGGATGGCTTCGGCGCGTTTGGGCAGGTGCACCAGCAGCACGCCCTTGTTGAACTGGGCGTTGATCTTCTCGGCGTCGACTTCACGGGGCAGCTGGAAGACCCGTTCGAAGCTGCCGTAATGGCGCTCGGACAGGTGATATTCCTTGCGTTTTTCGTCCACTTCTTCGTGCTTTTCGCCGCGGATCACCAGGTTGCCATTGGCGAGCTTGATCTCGATGTCCTTGTCGTCCACGCCGGGCAACTCGGCACTGATGCGGTACTCCTCGGCCTGCTCGCTGATGTCCATGGCTGGCATGCCGTGGGTAAACAGGTCACGCCGCCAGAAAGGCTCGACATCGAACGGTGTGTGGCTGAACGGCATGCGCATCGGCCGCCGTCCGAAATCCTCGAACAGGCTGTCGATCTGACGGCGCAATTGCTGGAAGGGTCGCCACAGCTCCGAGGGTTCGACGCTGGGCGGCGAAGCGTTGGCGGGCTGGGTGGCGACCGGGGTAACAGGCACTTTCTTGGCAACTTCCGACATGGCGACCTCCTAGAATGAGTAATGCCTCCCAGGGAGACCCCTCGAATGTGCGCCGTGGGGCAAAGCACCGTTTGATCTTTATCAACCACGAGGCGCCCCCTGCGCCAGCCGGTTTGATCCTGGTCAAGATGCCGCAGCGGCCACGACCTAGGCTGATATCAGCAAGTTATGCTTACAGTGCGAGGCAGCCATGAATCAGGATGGCGGTGCCAGTGTCCGCTTGCTGCAAACGTTGCCAGGCCCAGGCATCCAGCAGTTCGTGCGCCTGGCCCTGTGCCGCCAGCCGTGCAGCGAGGCAATGGCAGGCCAGTACTGCCTGCTCGGCCGTGGTACCGAATGCTGGCCGTGCAGCTACGTGACCCTGCCTGGTGTCGCCGGGCAATTCATCGTCAGCATCCATCACGCGCAGCCATTGGGTAAGCTGGGCGAACAGTTCGACTATTCCGGGCCGCTTGGCAGCGCCTGGCCGCTGCCCCTGCAAAGCAAACGGTTGCTGGCCATCAGTCGCGCCGACGGCCTGCTGCCCTTGCTGGGCGCGCTGGATGAGATCCGCTGCTGGCTGCCCCGGGTCCAGGTGCAGCTGTCACATAACGGCATTGCCGCCGATCTGCTGCCAGAGGAGTGCCAAACCTGGCTGGCGGCGCTTTCGCCAGTGCCGCGCGACAACAGCGGTGGCGGATGGCAAACCCGGCGCTTGCTGATCCGCTTTGCCCCGGACACGGTGTACTGTTGCGCACCGTCACAGGTGGCGCGCCAGGTGGCCCGGCTGTGCTGGCAGACAGGTGTGGCGCCGCAGCGCATCTGGATACGCACGGATCATATGCCACGCCCGATCGGGGCGGGGCACCTCGCCGGAGGCTGGCCGGTGCAACGCTATGACCTGCTGCTTGCCGCACTCAAGTGGGCTCCTCCAGGCGAGTCAGGTTGACCAGGCCTTGCATGTCGGTGAGCCTGACCTCACGCCCGGCGCACTGCATGAAACCTGCATGGATGAAGCGGCTGAACAATCGGCTGACCGTTTCCAGCGTGAGGTCCAGGTAGTTGGCGATATCGCCGCGGGACATGGGCAGGGTGAACATATCTGCCCGCAGCCCGCGTGCCTGGTAGCGCGTGGACATGCCCAGCAGAAAGATCGCCAGCCGCTGATCGGCACGCCCGTGACAGCAGCGCAGGTGCTCGTCCTTGCCCTGGATCCCCAGGCTGAGCATGTGCAGCAACTGGTAGCGCAGCCCCGGGATCTGGCCGGACAGGTCCACCAGCTGGTCCAGCCTGATCGAGCACACCAGCGAGAGTTCCAGGGCAATGGCAAAGCTTCGGTAATGACTGGCACCGATAGCGTCCAGCCCGAGCATCTCGCCCGGCAGGAGGAAGCCGGTGACCCGCTCGCTGCCCTCGGTATCGAGCAGAAAATTCTTGATCGCCCCGGAGCGCAAGGCAAATACGTGCTCCATGGGTTCGTTGGCCTTGAACAGGTACTCACCCCGCTTCAACGGCCGGTTACGGCGGACAATTCGCTCCAGCTTGTCCACTTCGTCGGCACTGAGGCTGGCGGGCAGGCAAAGCCGGCTCAACGAGCACGCAAGGCACTTCACATGGGGCCTTGCCCCCATTCCCGCAGAGCCTGACATGACGATGCCTCCGCTTTTTTGCAGGCGGGCATCTAATCAAGTTAGCGGCTGCACTGAACGCTGGCGGTCCGTCCGACCAAGGGTCGGACGCTACCTGATGCGACTTGATGAAGATCAAGCCGCCACTTGCTTATGCCCGCATGCTCAAGCATCGAACGCTTAGTTGCAGCCCGACTGTTTGCCGGGGCGCTATCTGCCAATGAGGTGAAAGAGCATGCAAATCAGTAAGTTGCTGGTGATTGTTGGTGACGAGGATCGTTATCATCCGGCGATCGAACAGGCGGTGGAGCTGGCGCAGGTCATCGGCGCCTCGGTGACCTTGGCCATCCAGCCAGCGCCTGCTGCGCAGGCCAGGCACATTGACAACCTGAGCCGGCAGAAAAGCCTGGTCAAAGGTTTCCTCGACCGCGGCATCCACGTGGAGCCCGAGGTTAGGCGAATCAAGCCCTCGGCCAAAGCGCTGGTCAAGCTGGCCAGGGCATGCGACGCCGACCTGGTGATCCTGCAAGCTCAAGTGAACGGGGACCTCGCTTTCGGCCTCGAACTCATGCGGCTTGCGCCCTGCCCCGTGTTGTTCGCACGGGAACGGGCAGCGCCTGGCCAAGCCAAGCTGTTCGTCGCGGCGCCAGCCAGTTGCGAAGACCTGGACGATGGCGTCGCGAACGCCGAGGTCGTCGAAACCGCGAGGCTCATAAGCCATGCGCGCAAGGCGAAGATGCATCTGTTCTCCGTCTATGACCAGGCCGCCTTGCTGCGCCACAGCGAGCACTACAGCCTGGCGGAAATCCCCTCGTACGAAACCCTGGCAAGCGCATGCAAACATTTCGCCGCGCAGCTGGGGGTACCTGACGTTCATCACCACCTGATCGTCGGCTCAGGCGCACACACCCTCTGTGCCTATGCCAATCGCTGCGGCTACGACACCGTGGTGATCACCAGCCCTCACCGCGCCTGGCAGTTCGCGACCCTTGAATACCTGCTGGACAGCCTCACCTGCAGCTTGCTGGTGGTCCACGCCAAGGCGCGCCAGCAGCAGTTGGCCATAGCGGGATCGCATGCGTTGCACGACCCGCTTGTTCTGTCGCTTTGACAGGTGATGAGTGACGCAATTGACAAGTGTCAAGTCAGCGAATGGCCCGCTGCCGACACTGAACTTCCTGGTTCATTCGACATAGAGGACATTGCCATGGCGCCCGCCGAGACTTCCCGTGTGCACACAACGCCTTCGTTCCCCAAGCCTTCGGGTGAACACTGGATCGAAGCCCTTGAAAACGGCGTTCACGTGTTGATCAGGCCCTTGCAGGCCCAGGACCGTGAACGCGAAAAAGCCTTCATCGAACGGCTATCGCCCGAATCACGGCATTTCCGCTTCCTGTGCCAGCTCAGGGAGCCCGGTGAAGCCATGCTCGACCAGCTGATGAAGGTTGACCAGGATCGCCAGGCGGCCTACGTCGCCCTCGCCCACGTGGATGGCGAATTGCAGGAAGTGGGCATTTCCCGCTACGCCACCGCCAGCGGCAAGGACGAGTGCGAATGTGCCGTTACCGTCATGGACAGCTGGCAGCACCATGGCCTGGGTCGCCTGCTGCTCAAGCACCTGATCGATCATGCCCGGGCCAAGGGCTTGCGGCAGATGTATTCGGTCGACGCGGCAGCCAACCATGCGATGCGCGACCTGGCCAAGGCGGCGGGGTTCACCACCGCCGCCGACCCGGATGACCCCAGCCAGGTCATCCACCGGCTCTCGCTGATCTGACCCTGGGCCGCCGCACCTTGACGGGTCAAGGTGCGGCGGCCCGACTATGGGAGTCACCCCATGAACGGCCCTTCGAAGAAATTGATGGAAAAACTCTACGGCAAGCAGTATCAGGTCGACACTGCCGATATTGCCCCGGTGCTTCATCAGTACGCCGAACCTTTGCCGGACCTGGATACGCCGGCATTCGCAGCGCTGTTCGACCGCTACGCTGACGCGCGGGTCATCCTGCTCGGCGAGGCAAGCCATGGCAGCAGCGAGTTCTATCGCGCCCGAGCGGCGATCACCCGGCGCCTGATCGAACAGCACGGCTTCAACATCGTCGCCGTCGAAGCCGACTGGCCGGATGCCGGGCATGTCGATCAGTACGTCCGAGGCTTGGCGCACTCGGCGTGGAAACGCCATATCTTCAGCCGTTTTCCGACCTGGATGTGGCGCAATGGTGAAGTCAAAGCCTTTGCCCATTGGCTGCACGGGCACAACCGTCTGCTGCCCACCGACCACCGCGTGGAATTTCGCGGCCTGGATGTCTACAGCCTGCGCAATTCCATCCATGAAGTCCTGGCCTACCTGGACCGGGTCGATCCGCACCTGGCCCATGAAGCCCGCCGCCGATACGGATGCCTGACGCCTTGGCAGGACGACCCCGCGCTGTATGGTCATTTTGTCGAGCGCGGTGGCGTCATGCCTTGCGAGCAGGCGGTGATCCAGCAGTTGAATGTCATGCTCGCCGAGCAACTGTCAGGGCTTGTGCGCAATGATGAAGCCTTCTTCAACGCCACCCAGAACGCCCGCGTGATCATCGCTGCGGAACAGTACTACCGGGCCATCTACCGAGGCTCGACGGCTTCCTGGAACCTGCGCGACCGGCACATGTTCGATACCTTGCGCGCCCTGCTGGAACACCGTGGTCCCCGCGCCAAGGCAGTGGTCTGGGCACACAACTCCCATATCGGCAATGCCGGCGCCACGGAAATGGGCTGGAAAGGCCAGTTCAACATCGGCCAGCTATGCCGCAGCGCGTTCGGGCGCGACGCGGTGCTGATCGGCATGGCCACCGACCGCGGCCAGGTGGCCGCCGCCGACGACTGGGACGGCCCCATGCAGATCAAGCAAATCCGCCCTTCGCGCAGCGATAGCTGGGAACACCAGTTCCACCTCGCAGGCGTGCCAGCCTGCCTCAGCGACTGGCGTGACCCCCAGCGCAAGGAGCTGCGCCATGTGTTGTCCACGGCGCTCCTCGAACGCGCCATCGGCGTCATCTATCGCCCCGAGAGCGAACGGCAGAGCCACTATTTCGAGGCGGTGCTGGCCGAGCAGTTCGATGCGCTGCTTTGGTTCGAGCAGACCCAGCCGGTGACTGCCCTGCCCTTGCCGGCACGTCAACATCTGGAACCTGAGGATGAAACCTATCCGTTTGGTGTTTGAAGGAGGCCTGGCTGACCTAGCTCAGCAGCGTGCAGCAATGCCAGCACTTGTTCATCCGACGTCTGCGGGAAATCCTGATACCAATAGCCAACCGAAACCATCCGCTCAGGCACCAGCGGGCACACCAGCTCATCCACTTCACCGTACAGCGCTTCAAGCGCTTCTGGCGGTGCGACCGGGACGGCGACCACGATCCGTGCCGGTGACTGGGCGCGTACAGCCTGAATAGCCGCCCGCATGGTGGCGCCGGTCGCCAGGCCATCGTCGATGAGAATCACCACCTGATCCTTGAGCTGCAGGGCTGGCCGCCCTCCCCGGTAGGCCCGCTCGCGCCGCGTCAGCTCCTCGGTTTCGCTGGCGACCACGGCGTCGAACACCGCAGGCTCTACCGGATAGGCCCGCAGCATGTCGTCGTTGAGCACCGTGACTGCGCCGCTGGCTATCGCCCCCATGGCGAACTCGGGGTGAAACGGCATGCCGAGCTTGCGCACCACCAGCAGGTCCAGGGGCACGTCGAGGGCGGTCGCCACTTCGAAGGCCACCGGAACGCCACCACGCGGCAATGCGAGCACGATCACATCGTGCCTGCCCGCGTAACGGGCCAGGGGCTCGACCAGGCATCGTCCCGCCTGGGTCCGGTCGGCAAACACGGTGGGCAGGGCAAGATCATGGGACATCAACACCTCCCGCGCCGCGATGGGCGCCTGTCATTGCAGCATCCGCTTGGGGGCAGTGAGGGTTTCAAGGCGTGACTGCACGTCCCTCCTCGGGCAACAGGTCGAACTGCGCGAGGCAACGCTGCTCATCCGCGGGGGTCACCGCCTTCAGGCCGCTCACCTCCTGCAGGGGCGTTTCGAACAGGGCCAGGCGCAGCACCCCGTTGCGCTCCAGAAAGGTCTGAGCCATGCACGTGCACACGGGTTTGCCGACCAGCGCCGCGAGCTTCTCATCCTCGGGTACGTCGACCTGGGCCTGCAGGTTGGCCGTGCAGTTTTCCACGATCTGCGCCACGGAGCGCCCGGCCAGCCACACGGCGCCAGTACCGAGCAGGACCAGCAGCAGCAACACACTCATCAACCGGTTCGATTCCTGGGTGATCGAACGGAGCAACGCCAACCTGGCCTGCCACCCCGTCTCCTGGCCATTGAAAATGGCCTTGCCGACCGTGCGTCTGAAGCCCCGCTGCACCGCCCACCCCAGCGCGACACTCAACGCCAGCAGGCCCAGGAGCACCGCCGGATCGCGCATGGGCATGCGCCAGCTAGGGCTCGATGCGCGGTACACCGACGCGGCGACGAGCAATGCCACGATGGCCACGATCCAGCCCAGGCTGCCCTTGGGCCTGTGCATCCAGGCCCGCAGTTTCGCCCTTGCTTGCGTACTCATGATTCACCTCCCGCGCCTGGCTAGCGCACCGGGTCGATGGCGACGGTTTCCTGATATTCCGGCACGCAGACCTGCCAGCCGAGTTCGAGGCTGATGCGCCGGCGCAAGGTGTCGGCAGCGTGCGGCTCGCCATGAATGACATAGGTCTGCCGCGGCGGCCGGGCAAAACCACGCAACCACTCCATGATTTCGTCGGCGTCGGCATGCGCGGAGAGGTTCTCCATGGCATGCACCTGCGCCCTTATCGGCACGTCTTCGCCGTGCAGGCGCACGCTGTGCGCACCGGCGACGATATCGGCCCCCCGCGTGCCGCCGGCCTGGAAGCCCGAGAACAGGATGCTGTTGCGTGGGTTGGGGGCCAGTGCCTTGAGGTGGTGCAGCACCCGGCCACCGGTAGCCATGCCGCTGGCGGCAATGATCACCGCAGGCTCGCGCAGCTGGTCCAGGTGCCTGGACTCATCGACCGTACGCACGATATGTGTGCCTCGGCACATGGCGGCGCATTCGGCTGCAGTCAGCCGATGTTCGCTGCGGTACTGCTGGTAAAGGGCGGTGGCGTCGGTGGCCATCGGGCTGTTCAGGTAGACCGGGATATCCGGGATCAGCCGGTCGCGCTTGAGCGTGTACAGGTAATACATCAGCAACTGGGCGCGGCCGACGGCAAAAGATGGCACCAGGGTGATGCCATGGCGCAACAGCGTTTCATTGATGACCTTGGCCAGGTACTGTGCGGTCGACTCGTCAGGATGCTGGCGATCACCGTAAGTCGACTCGATCAGCAGTACGTCGGCCGTCCTGACCAGCTCAGGCGCAGGCATGATCGGGTCCTGAGGACGCCCCAGGTCCCCCGAGAACAGCACGGTCTGGCCTTCGGCGCTGATCTGCACCGTCGCCGCACCGAGGATATGCCCGGCGGTGCGCATCAGCAGCTGCATGCCATCGGCGATCGGCAACGGCTGATGCAGCTCCACTGGCTGCAACAGAGCCAGGGCCTGCCTGGCATCCTGCTCGGTATAGAGCGGGCGCGCTGGCGTGTGCTTGGAGTAGCCATGGCGATTGGCATGCTCGGCCTGCTCCTCCTGCAAACGCGCACTGTCCAGCAACAGGATCTGCGCCAGGGCACAGGTGGCCGGGGTGGCGTAGATCGGCCCGCGGTAGCCCTCCCGCGCCAGCACCGGTAGATAGCCGCTGTGGTCAAGGTGGGCGTGGGTCAGCACCACCGCATCGAGCGCACGCAGGGCCGGTGACAGCGGCTCCCAGTTGCGCAGGCGCAGTTGCTTGAAGCCCTGGAACAGCCCGCAGTCGACCAGTACCCGCGTGCTGTCGCGGGTCAGCAGGAATTTGCTACCGGTCACGGTTCCGGTGCCGCCAAGAAAGGTCAGTTGCATGGCTCAAGGCTCCCACTGCTCGGCTACGTCGGGGTGCACCGCAAGGACGCTGCAGGGCGGGTGGCTGACGATCCGTTCGGTGGTATCGCCCAACAGCTTGTCCAGCCCTTTGGGCTGCACGACGCCCATCACCAGCGCATCGATATCCAGCGCAGCCACCTGTTCACGGATGACCTGCACCGGCCCGCCTTCCATGAAATGCCTGCGCTCCGGCGCGACGCCCTCGGCGTCGGCCAAGGCCTCGAAGGGTTCCTGCAGCGCTGCGCGCATCTCCTCGATCCAGGCCTGGGTCACATTCATGTCGGCGGCAAACACGCCCGCCAGGTTGTAGGCCGACAACAGGTGCAAGGGCGCATCGCACTGCAGCGCCAATGCCTGGGCGGCGCGGATGAGCCCACGGTTGAAGTGTTCCTGCAGCGCAGGCGTCTCGCTGAACGCGGTATCCACGCAAACCAGGATCCGCCGCGGCAGCGTCACGGCGTCCCGCGGCACGAAGTGGGTGATGACCTTCAAGCTGCGCATCAAGGCACAGTCCAGCGGCGTGCCGAACAGCCGCGCCAGGGCCGAGGCATTTTCGCTGTCCTTGAGCAGCATGTCAGGCTGCAGTTCGCTGATGTAGTCAATGGCCGTGCTTCGGATATCGTCGGCGTTCAGGCTATCGACCGTCAGCGTGATGCCACTGCCACGATGATGCTCGACCAGGCTCTCCAGCTTTGCCCGATAGCGTTCGTACTGGCGCTTGATGTCGGCTTCGTTGAGCCGCTCCTCGCGCAGCAGGTGCTCCTCGGTCGGCTCGAACAGCCCCAGCACATGCACGCAGGCAGCACTGACGTGTGCCAGGGCCAAGGCCCTGCGCAACGCCGCTGAATGCGCATCGACCTCGGTGAGCAGCACCAGCAGTTGACGGTATTGACCCATGATGAACCTCCGGGCTTGCGCGACTGGGGGGTGATGCAGGCGATGTTCCGCGCCCAGCCGCGCTGGCGCTTGATGCAGATCAGAAAACCGCCATCGGCGCTGAACTTGACCATTGTCAGAACCGAACCGGTCGGCCACGTTACAACGGCTGCACCAGTTACCGATCAGGCCAGCGGGAGGCAGCATGAACGAGCAGCAGATCGAACAGGCGCAAGCCGGTGAACATTGGGTCGAAACGCTTGACGACGGTGCAGCCGTGCTGATCCGCCCGCTGCGCGAGGACGACCACGAACGGGACAAACGCTTTCTGAGCACCATCGCCTACGAGGCCAGGCGCTTTCGTTTCATCGCCGGGCTCAGTGGTGCAATGCCCAGCCTCGACCCGCGCTGGATGCCGGTCGATCAGCATCAGCGCATGGCCTATGTCGCACTCGCCCATGTGGATGGCAAGTTGCAGCAGGTCGGCGTCAGCCGCTATGCCGGCATGGCAGGCAGCCTGAGCTGCGAATGCGCGGTGGCGGTCAGCGAGGGCTGGCAGCGCAAAGGCCTGGGCCGGCGCCTGCTGCAGCACCTGATCGAGGCGGCACGGCGCAATGGCTACCAGAGCATGGTATCCCGGGACCTGGCGAGCAACTACGCCATGCACCGCCTGACCAAGGCGCTAGGCTTCACCTCGCGTTACCTGGGCGGCGACGTCAGCGAAATCATCCATGAGCTGGACCTCAGCGCCTGAGCGACAAGGCCCTGAGGGGCCTTGTGCGTCATCCCCGTGAATGCTCGGGCGAGATCACCAGCACACTGCTGGACAACCGGTGCATGACACGCTCCGCGGTACTGCCGATGAACCAGCCGATACCATGGTGGTGATAGCTGCCCATCACCAGCACGTCGATGTCATGGCTATCCATGAACAAGGCCAGGACCTTGGCTGGATCGCCCATGTGCATGTGGCGGTGCTCGCTGGCGATGCCATTGCGCTCGGCCAGCGCCTGGAAGGCCTCACTCTGGGCTTCGTGAAGGGTCTGGGCGAGGTTGGAGTCGAATACGAACGAATGCTCACGGCTACCGCCGGCGTCCAGGTACATCGACCCCAGGTCGTAGACGTAGAGCAAGTCGATCTGGGCGTTGCACTGCAAGGCCAGTTTCAGTGCCTCGCTGATGATCTGGTCATTGAAGCCTTCATACTGGTCTTCGGGCCTGGACAGGTCGACGGCCGCCAGTATCCTGCGCGGCAAGGCGTGGCTGGCTTTGTGTACCAGGTGCAACGGTATGCGCGTATCGCGCAACAGCTGGACATCCAGCGAGGTGAACATGGCGCGTATCCACCAGGGCTCGTGCTCGAACTCCTTGATCAGCATGGCAAACGGTTGCTCGCGCAAATGCACCAGGATCTCGTTCAGCGGATGCAGCACCCAGACCACTTCGGTGGTGACCGTGATGCCAGTGCGCCGCATTGGTAGCGCCTGGCTTTCCAGCCACTCGCGGTGCTGGCGCACATAACCATCGCGCATCACCGCCAGGGCCTGGTCATTGACCAGGCCCGCCGTGGCCAGCCCCTCGACGTAGTCGAAAGCGACGATGTGCAACGCCATGCCCTTGGCCTTGGCCAATGCTGCAGCGCGATCATAGACCGGGGTTCGGCGCATCAGGGGCGACGCGATCAGCAAGAGTCGTTGCGGGTTGTCCATGGCACACCTCTGCAGTTGGGAAGCGTGCCTCGATGATCTGCCATCGTTTTGAGCGCGACTTGATGTTTATCAACTCACGCTCCGTGTCGACGAACGGTGATTCAGCCCAAGCGGGAACTTGATGCGGATCAACCATTCCTGGCAAATCCGGCGCACGCTGACCCTGGACCAAGAAAAAATTACTGAGCCTCGGTACACCTGCCCTGGCCCTCATGTAATCGCCAGGGAGGCCTTCGTTTTGCAGTGCCCGCAGTTGTCTGGCGGATCGAGGCTCCGATGAACGTCTACGTCGAGAAAAACACCGAACACAACCGCTGGTGGGTACGCCTGGATGACTGCCGGGTGAGCTTCAATACGGCCACTGAAGCCGAACAATTCGCCGAGCGATTGCTTGCCCGCATCAACGCCCCCCACTCGTTTGACAGGCTAGCCCCCTCCTTCAGCCGCACCGGCTCGGCTGAACGCCGATGCGCGAAGGGGGCCTGACGATGTCTGGTCAACTGAAGGTCACGCTGCTCGATCAACCCGATGCATCGCACGCGGCAACCCCCATACACCTGAGGCCGCTGACGTCGCTGTGCAAGCACTGCCGCGTCAGCGGCCTGTGCCTGCCCACCGGCTTGCCGCTCAACGACAACAGTTGCCTGGGCACGCTGATTGGGCCCCGTATGCGTATTCGCAAGGGCGCCGCGCTGTTCAATGCCGATGTCCCTCTCACCACGCTCTATGCGTTGCGCTGCGGCAGTTTCAAGACCAGCCTCAACACCATCGAAGGCCAGGGCGTGGTGATCAATTTCTGGATGCCGGGTGACGTGCTCGGCCTCGATGCCATTGCCACCGAACGCCATGTCTGCGACGCCATAGCCCTGGAAGACAGCGAAGTCTGCCCGGTGCCCTACCGCCGCCTGCAAACCCTGGCGCGGGCCTATCCCGACCTGCAGCAAAGCCTGAATCGCTTGATGAGCAGGGAAATCGTACGTGAGCACCAGCGCGTACTGATGCTGTGCAACCTCACCGCCGAACAACGGCTGGCCAACTTCCTGGTGGGGCTGTCCAGATGCTTCGTCAGCCGCGGTTACTCGGCCCATGGCTTCATGTTGCGCATGTCTCGCGAGGACATGGCCTCGTACCTGGGTTTGCGCCTGGAAACCGTGTGCCGCTCTGTCGCCCGCCTGCGCGCACTGCACATCGTCAGCCTGCAAGGCAGGCTGGTGGAGATACTCGACATGCCTGCGCTGATGGCGCTGCAGCAGGGCGGCGCTGACAGCGTAAGCGCGGACAAGCCGAAGCCACCCTGCCAGACCCCGTAAATGTGGGCCTTGGCAACGCGGCCGGGGGGCATTGACCTGCTCAGCCCTTGGGTGACGTGCTGCCCTGCCACAGTGATTCAAGTGGGCTCAGGCTGGAATCGTTCGCCGGGGACGCGATGATAGTCCGCGCCGGCTATGGCTCTTAGAAATGCACGGTCGGCGAGGCGCCGTAGATCCCGCCACTCGCGCCAGCCAATGAGTCCCAAGCGGTCCATCTCGTCGGCCTGGCCAAGCAGCGCTTCGTGGTGGCTGCTTGGGCAATTACGCCTGCGCTCGACATCGTCATAGACCATGAACCAACGGTTCACTGCAACCAGACGGCGCTGTTCCTGGCTGATCTGCTGGTTGATCGCGTTCATCTCGCCTGCCCTCGCACGCTTTGACTGTCGAGCACACAACTGTGAATAGGTTCAGCTGGGACAGGTCAGCGGTGTGACCGCATGGCACCTAAGTGTTTACTGGGGCGCTGGTCAATCCAGTTTTTACGCTTTGACTCGACCTGCATGTGTGTTCTGCCGTGTCCATGATCACCACTGAACAACTTGGTCTGAACTTTGACCGCCCACCAGGCTTCCCCTGCATACCCCCATGATTTTTCTGATGCAGGAGCGAAGCGCATGAGAGCACTGACATACCACGGCGCCAACGATGTCAGGGTCGATACCGTCCCTGACCCCATCATCACCGAGGCCGACGACATCATCCTGAGGGTGACCGCCACCGCCATCTGCGGATCCGACCTTCACCTCTATCACGGCAAGATCCCGGCAACGGAGCACGGCGACATCTTCGGTCACGAGTTCATGGGCATCGTCGAAGAGGTCGGCAAAGACGTGACGAACCTGCAGGTCGGCGACCGCGTCGTGATCCCGTTCGTCATCGCGTGTGGCAGCTGCTTCTTCTGCCAGCACGATCTGTTTGCCGCCTGCGAAACGACCAACACCGGGCGGGGAGCGATCCTCAACAAGAAGGGCATTCCACCCGGCGCAGCGCTGTTTGGCTACAGCCACTTGTACGGCGGCGTGCCGGGGGGCCAAGCCGATTATGTCAGGGTGCCGAAGGGCAACGTCGGGCCGTTCAAAGTCCCGACGAGCCTCGCTGATGACAAGGTGCTGTTCCTCTCCGACATCCTGCCCACCGCCTGGCAAGCTGTGGTCAATGCCCAGATCGGCCAAGGCTCGTCGGTGGCGATCTATGGCGCGGGGCCGGTGGGGCTTCTGAGTGCCGCCTGCGCACGGATGCTGGGCGCTCACACTATTTTCATGGTGGATGACAACGACTACCGGCTGGCCTATGCCCAGGATGCCTACGGCGTCATCCCGATCAATTTCGAAAAGGATGACGACCCTGCCGACAGCATCATCCGCCAGACACCCGGTATGCGCGGCGTCGACGCGGTCATCGATGCCGTCGGGTTCGAAGCCAAGGGCAGCACCACGGAAACCGTCATGACGGCCCTGAAGCTGGAGGGCAGCAGCGGCAAGGCGCTGCGTCAGAGCATCGCGGCGGTGCGACGTGGCGGCGTGGTCAGCGTGCCAGGTGTCTATGCCGGGTTCATCCACGGCTTCCTGTTCGGAGATGCCTTTGACAAGGGCCTGACCTTCAAGATGGGGCAGACCCATGTTCAAAAGTACCTTCCCGAGCTGCTCGAGCATATCGAAGCAGGACGGCTGCAGCCGGAATTGATCGTGACCCATCGCCTTGCGCTGGAAGAGGCAGCCCTGGGCTACAAGATGTTCGATCAGAAAGAGGATAACTGCCGCAAGGTGATCCTTGTTCCAGGGGCGGCATCCGGGACGCTCGGCCCCGACTACGTTTAAGCGCACAGGAGCTTGCACCATGATTGATCAAGCGACAGGAATGAAGCCAGGGGAACGTTATTGTGTCGAAAACATCGAGCGCGCCCATCAGTTCCCCGGTTTCTTTCAGGATGGCAAGTATTACCTGGGCCCGGAGCTGCTGACGGCGGTTGGATGGCTGGAAGGTGACCGGTTCATCTACGACAGTCTGGATGCTCAAGGAGAGCCCGTATTCCCCGATCGGGTGGCCGGCACCATCAGCAACCTGACGTTGAAGCTGGTGGACGGCACCACCCTCCAGCTGTCACCCATCGAGGACAGTGAGCCCTGCACGGCGCCGATGAACCCCTCCGTCGCCCCCGACCAGCCTCCGCCATTGACCGGCTCGCCGATCAAGGGCCCGCTGCGTGGCAAGGTGGTGGTGATCACTGGCGCGTCCAGCGGCATAGGGCGAGCCGCTGCCCATGCCTTTGCCTGTAAAGGCGCTCGTCTGGTGCTGGCGGCACGGGATGAGGAAGCGCTGTTTCAAACGCTGGACGAATGCACCGATTGCGGCACCGACGCGGTGGCCGTGACCACCGACATGACCCAAAGCGACCAGGTACAAGCCTTGGCAGCCCGCGCTGCCGAATTTGGCCATGGCCGCATAGATATCTGGGTAAACAATGCAGGTGTGGGAGCGGTGGGCAGTTTCGAGGAGACACCGCTTGAAGCGCATGAGCAGGTGATTCAGACCGATTTGCTGGGCTACCTTCGAGGGGCTCACGTTGCGCTGCCCTACTTCAAGCAGCAAGGCAGCGGCATACTGATAAACACCCTGTCATTGGGCAGCTGGCTAGCCCAACCTTATGCCGCCGCCTATTCGGCCAGCAAGTTCGGCTTGCGCGGGCTCACCGAGGCATTGCGGGGCGAGCTTACCGAGTTCCCCGATATCCACGTCTGCGACATCTATCCCGCCGTGATGGATACCCCCGGCTTCCGCGACGGTGGCAACTACACCGGTCATGCCCTCAAACCGCCAGGGCCAATCTACGACCCTGAGCGGGTGGCAAAGGCCATGGTGGCCTGCGCGATCTCGCCTCGCGCCAACACTACCGTCGGCGCAAGCGCCCGCATCGCCCATTTGGCCAGCTACCTGGTGCCCGGGCTGCCGGTACTGTCCGGGTGGCTTGCCCGCAGGGGCCTGCAGCGCAGTCCCAGTGCCGAAAAGTCCTCAGGCAATCTGTTCGAGCCACCCAGTGGCCATCGAAGTGTCGAAGGCGGATGGCGAACGCCCAAAGACAAAACCCCGCTGCTGCTCAGCGCAGCGGTTATCGGTTTCCTTGCAGGCTTTGTCATTACCCATTCGCAACGACGGCGCGGCTGACCGAACCCGACGAACCAACCCGACATTGCGGGACCATTGAGAACGGAGAATCAACGATGAGCACACAATTGAACGGCAAGCGCGTGGCCTTTCTGGTCACCGATGGTTTTGAACAGGTCGAGCTGACCGGGCCGCGTGACGCCTTGACAGAACGCGGAGCTGTGGTCGACATCCTGGCTGACAAGGAAGGAACGGTACGCGGCTGGAACCACGACAAGCCCGCGGACGCGTTTGCGGTGGATGCCACCTTTGACAGTGCCCACCTCGATCTTTACGACGCGATCGTGTTACCTGGCGGCGTACAGAATTCCGACACGATCCGGCTGATTCCGGGGGCACAGAAGCTGGTGAAAAGTCACCACTCGGCCGGCAAGCCGCTGGCGGTGATCTGCCACGGCGCCTGGCTGCTGGTATCGACGGGCCTGACACAGGGCAAGCGGATGACCAGTTACAAGACATTACAGGACGACATCCGCAACGCAGGCGGCAACTGGGTGGATGAGCAAGTGGTGGTGGATGGCAACCTGATCAGCAGCCGCCAGCCGGACGATATCCCGGCCTTCAATGAGCAATTGATCAAGGCTCTGGCCAGCTGAGCCCCCTTCTGCAACCGGCCCCTTGCCGTGCATTGCCTGCATCGACAACGGGGCCTTGCCCTGCCGATTCATGCCAGCTGAATGTAGACCGAGTAGCTGCCCAGCACGACCCAGAAACAAAGGAATATCCACGGCGTGCGCAAGGAAAACAGCAGCGATTTGCGGTGGCCTGCCTGCGAAGTCTCGACCTCGCAAAACAGCGGTGACTCGTCATAAGCCAGCCCCATCAACGGTTCACTGCGCAGCAGATGACTCTGTTTCAGCTGCCAGTGTTCAATGATGCGATAAGCAGCACGAATGCCTGGCCAAGCGTTGAGCGAACTCAGCACGCCGAGCAACGCAAGAAAGGCGGGCACGACCAGGGTGAACATCTCACCCCACCCTTGGTTGAGGTTGCCCATCGAAGACACGAACGCGATGACCAGGAACGACTGGGCCGCCAGGTAGGCGTCTGTCCGGTTGGCCAGGATGCTGGTCTCGTACTGGATTTCCTTGCGGTAGAAATCCAGGCGTTCCTTGGGCGAACCGAACATCCTGGCGTTACGCTCCTCCTGCTCGTGCTCGGGTGTGCTGGGCGTGATGATACGGGGCACTCGATTCCTCCTGGGTCAGCAACGGCGTACTGAGAAGACTGGCATCTCTCAGGTAGAGCTGAGCCCTTTGTCGAAAATTCAGTGCAATTGGCCGAACACTCCGTCCGTCGCGGCGACAGCCAATTACGTCCAACACTTTGCTCGGTGCTGTTTCAAACGGATACATCCGTTCGTTAATGCAGGAGCTACCACCATGAGTGACTACCCCACCCCGCCCTTCCCTTCACAACCGCAAGCGGTGCCCGGATCGCAGCGCCGGATGGATCCGTATCCGGACTGCGGCGAACAGACCTATGCAGGGCATGACCGGCTTGCCGGCAAGGTCGCCTTGATCACCGGTGCCGACAGCGGTATCGGCCGCGCTGTGGCCATCGCCTACGCTCGCGAAGGCGCTGATGTCGCCATTGCCTACCTCGACGAGCATGACGATGCTCAGGAGACGGCCCGCTGGGTGGAAGCAGCGGGTCGCAAATGCCTGCTGCTCCCCGGTGACCTGGCGCAAAAGCAGCATTGCTATGACATTGTCGACAAGACCGTTGAACAGTTCGGCCGCATCGACGTGCTGGTCAACAACGCAGCGTTCCAGATGTCTCACGAAACCCTCGATGAAATCGACGACGATGAATGGCTGATGACCTTCAACGTCAACATCACGGCCATCTTCCGCATCTGCCAACGGGCGTTGCCCTCGATGCCCAAAGGCAGCTCGATCATCAATACCAGCTCGGTGAATTCCGATGATCCTTCGCCGCAACTGCTGGCGTACGCCACGACCAAAGGTGCCATCGCAAACTTCACGGCTGGGCTGGCCCAGCTTCTGGGCAAGAAGGGCATACGGGTGAACTGCGTGGCGCCAGGCCCGATCTGGACGCCTTTGATACCCGCCACCATGCCGGATGAGGCGGTCAAGAATTTCGGTTCCAGCTACCCCATGGGGCGGCCTGGCCAACCGGTCGAAGTCGCGCCGATTTACGTTCTGCTTGCCTCGGACGAAGCCAGCTACATCAGCGGGTCACGCTATGCCGTCACGGGCGGTAAACCGATCCTCTAGCCAAAAAAGGGCTCGCCTCGCGGCGAGCCCTGCCCGCTACCCTTTGCTGTGTTCGGGTGAGGTCGGCCCTGTGCCGCGCTTGATCCCGCGCGGGCCAGCGACGCCCCATATGGCAAGCCCGACGACGGGCAGCACGATAAGTATCAACGACCACATCACCTTGACTGCGTCAGATTTGTCGCTGCGAAACACACTGACAATCGCCCATAGATCGACCAGCAGAATGATGGCCGCCACGGCAATCCAGAAATACGTTGCGAGATCGCCCATTTGCTTGTCTCCATTGTTCCGTTTGAGTAGCCGCAGCGTTTCGATACCGGTGCATGCCGAAGGTCCGCTGCCCCTAAACAAGTGAAGGCAGCAAGCCGGACAAAGTTCAGGCGAGGTGTCAGGCTTGGGACAGGCGGACCTAACAAGGCTGAACCAATCGCGCAACGGCTGCGTCAACAGCGAAAGAACAAGCGAGTCGAAACCCTCATGACGTCCGATCCTGTACTGGCCGCGATTGGCTATCTCAAAGACCATCAGTTGATCCTTTCCACTGCTGAATCGTGCACGGCAGGTTGCATGGTAGCCATGTTGGCGGCAGTCCCCGGCACCGGCGAGGTGCTGGAAAGTGGCTATGTCGTGTATTCGCCCAGTGCAAAAAAGCGCCTGTTGGGCGTCAGTGGCGAAACGATCGAGCGCTACGGGCTGACCAGCGAGCCGGTGGCCTGGGAAATGGCCCTGGGTGCGTTGCGAGACAGCGACGCCACTGTGGTGATTGCCACCACCGGCGTCGCCGGGCCCGGCCCTGAGTCCGGGGTGCCACCCGGGACGATGTGCTTTGCCTGGGCCTTTGCCGGCGAGCCTGTCGCGGTCTTTACCCGAACCCAGCGTTTCTTTGGCCAGAGGATGGATGTGATGCGCCAGGGCGCGCAATTCGGCCTCACGCGCCTGGCTCACTATCACCAACGCTGGCTTCGCGGCGAACGTGCCTGAGGGCCAGTGAAATGGCGGACGATGAGCTGTGCTCCAGGCGTCACCCCGTCCAAGAGAACATGCCAATGCAGCAGCGCGTCTGGCGCTTCGAACGTGTCGGTTGGTATGTGCTGGTGATCATCGTCTTGCTTGCCTTGGCCGGGCTGTTTGGTAACGGCCCGTTGAGCGATGCCGAGGCGGTAAGCCAGGATGGCCGCTTGAAGGTCGAATACCAGCGCCTCAGCCGCAGCGGTACGACCGACAGCCTGTTCATCACCGTCCAAGGCGTACCGGGCAAACCGGTCATGGTCGAACTGGCGGGATCACTGCTTCGCCAAGCCAGTATCGAGACGATGCAGCCCGAGCCGCAGGTCTCGATGTCCCATGGCCCCGCCGTGCTCTTGCAACTGGGTACGACAAATGATGGCGTGGCCACCCTGTACCTGACGCTACGCAGCGAGCACGTCGGTACTTTGCAAGGCGTCGTGAGGGCAGGCTCGCAGACTGAAGTCCATTTTTCCACATTCCTCTACCCATAGGAGTGCGTCATGGATTCGATCCTCCGCGCAGCCGGAATGTACCTCGCCCTGATGCTGCTGTTCCGCATAGCCGGGCGGCGCTCACTGGCCGACCTGACCACCTTCGATTTCGTCCTGCTGCTGATCATTGGCGAGGCGACCCAGCAGGCGCTGCTGGGCGAAGACTTTTCGTTCACCAATGCCATGCTGGTGATCGCCACATTGATCGTGCTGGATGTCGGCCTGTCGCTGGCCAAACTGAACGCCCGCCCCCTTGCACGCTTGCTGGATGGCCACGCAACCCTGGTGGTCGAGCATGGGCAGTTTCTGCACCAGCGAATGCGCCGAGCCCGGTTGACCGAGGACGACATTCTGGAATCAGCTCGCGACAGCCAAGGACTGGAATCGGTGCAACAGATCAAGTTTGCGATTGTGGAGCGAAACGGAAAAATATCGATAATCGCAAACGAATGAGTGCCTCCGGTTATCGCATCAATATCGCTTGATGGGGTTCTATGGTAGGCACCGCTGCGACATTACGACACGTGCCAAGCCAGAGCCTCATTTTTTCTGCATCGAAGATCTGGCCCTCCTCCATCATCGAGGCAATCAGCGCCTGGGACATTCGGTAACACCCACAGCGTGGGCAGTTTCGCTCTTCCCAGCCGACCGTACATTGGACAGACACCGCACTTCCTGCGCAGATAAGGCAGCTCATGAAGCCCCCGTGTTTATTGTGGTTGGAAATAATTTTGATCTGTAAAAATCTATGAGAATTCCATGCCAATAACGGCGTGAAGACGAGCGGCGCTGGGTCAATGACGAATATTGGCCAGGGCGACGGATCGGTCCTGGCCACTGCAACGATCAGTCAAGAGTGGGTTGAGAACTTCTTGACGTCCACTGGCGGAGCAACAAACTCCGGGCCTTCCCCGGCAGCTCGCCATTTCACATCGCAAATGCCATAGCGCTCTGCCATGGGCCGGCTGACCTTCTTGATCTTGTGCTGGCCAAAACGAGGAATGATGCCGACCCCGGCATCACAGCTCGCCCAATGCCACGCTTCGGCGTTGTCCATCTTGTCCAGCCGGATGATGAATGTGCGGTATTCACTCCTGAGCGCATACTCGATCACGAAAAGTTGCTGACCTGCCATCGGACTCTCCTATTACGATTCACGATCTAGGAGCAGCGCGTGCAAGAAAAGATTCAGTGAAACTGCACGACCGGATACGTCGCATATTACCCAGCGTCCGATACTTGCCGAGCGCGTCACACCCCGGATCGAAGTGGCCTGGACTCTCCGTCCCGCCAGTGCGCTGATCAATTGCATTGAACCCCGCCGCTTGTGGCCCACTCCATCGAAGGCAACCGTGATTTTTCCCAGCCCCTGAAGAGGTGCCCCATGAATGCAATCGAACTGCTGATCCAGGACCATCAACTGGTGAAGAAACTGCTCGAGGAACTGTCCTCGACCACCGAACGTGCAGTGAAGAAACGCGCCGAGCTGCTGGAACGCATCAAGCAGGAAGTCACCATCCATACAGCCCTGGAAGAAGAGATCCTGTACCCGGCGATCAAGCAGGCTGGCGGCAAGGAAGAGGCAAAGATGTACTACGAGGCCAAGGAGGAACACCGCACGGTCGACTCGCTGGTCCTGCCCGACCTGCTGGAGACCGAGACCGGAAGCGTGGAATTCGCCGGCCGGGTCAAAGTGATGAAAGAGCTGCTGGAACACCATATCGAGGAAGAAGAGAGCGAGTTGTTCCCCACCGCTCGCAAGCTGCTGGGCAAGCAGCAACTGGAGGACATGGGCCAGGCCATGGAAGCCCAAAAGAAACTGCTCAAGGGTGAACAGCGCGCCGCCTGACCAACCCCTAGCGCGCCCCTCCGGGCGCGCTGGCCCAGGCTTACCGGGTGGGCAATCGGCGCTGGGCAATTTACATCGAAACGCAATCGCTCGGATGTCGCAGGATGAATGACTGGATCGACTTTCTCGAATGGCCCGCCATGGCCCTCACCGTACTGGCTGCCTGGTGCATCGGCTCACGGCGCCCAGGCCGACGCAAGCTCGGGTTCTGCTGCTTCATTGCCAGCAACGTGCTGTGGGGGGTGTGGGGCTGGCAGGCACAGGCCTGGGCGTTGATCATCCTTCAGGTCTGCCTGTGCGTGATGAACCTGCGGGGTTGGAAAAAGAACACGGCGATGCAAACGGGCTGAACGCCCAGCCCCATCGCCGGGCATTCAGCCACACGCTTACGGCCCTGCTGCTTCGACACTTGCTACCTCGCCCTCGCTGGCTAAACGCCGCGCATAGCCAACGCCCCATACCAGTGCCCGGCTCATGGTTTCGCCGGGGCGCTGATGATAGACCCGTTCACACAGCATCGAGCCGTCTGCCCGATAGACGCCGATGAACAGCTGGGTAGCGCCTGTCCGTGACAAACGCGACTGCACCTCAAGGCAGACCCCGTTGTCGAGTGCTTCCTCATGGGTTTGGTGGTGCAAGATCGGGTCGCACCACTGCCGATAGGTTTCGCCTCGTCTTTTCATCTGCTTGTCCTCTGCACGGTTGTCAGCGGTAGATCGCCTGCTGTGGCCCAACACTCCAAATCAAATGCCAGTGTCGGACGGCCGGCCAGATGCACTGTTTGCAGCCACGACGCCTGGAATTTGCCGAAACCGAGAAATCCAATCGACCTGTGGGGCCTGTTGGGCGTCCCAACAAGAGAACCTTGGCTAATCAATCGGGCAAACCAGAGGTGAGGCTCACATGAACGAACGCATCATCGCCTTTTTCACCGATACCACCGTATTTGGTATCTCCATCCTCAACCTGCTGCTGGCACTGACCGTGGCCGCCCTGACCTTCCTGGTCTCCCGCGCTGCGATCAGTTTTTTGCTGCACCGGGTGAGGCGCTGGTCCGAGCATGACGGCGCGTTGAGCCAGGTGCTGGCCAAGGTGCTGTCAGGCACCAGCAATCTCCTCCTGTTCCTGGCCTCGCTGCTGGTGGGCCTGGGCATGCTCGACCTGCCCGAGCGCTGGCTGACCCGGGTCGGCAGCCTGTGGTTCGTGGTCGCTGCATTGCAGATCGGCCTTTGGGCCAACCGCGCCATCGGCCTGGGCCTGGGCCACTACTTCGCCCGCCACCGCGCCGCTGGCCTGAACCAGGGCAGCGCACTGGCCACGCTGTCAGCCTGGGGCGCGCGGGTGCTGCTGTGGTCGGTGGTGCTGCTGGCAATGCTGTCCAACCTGGGGGTGAACATCACCGCGTTCGTCGCCAGCCTGGGCGTGGGAGGCATCGCGGTGGCGCTTGCCGTGCAGAACATCCTCGGCGACCTGTTCGCTTCGTTGTCGATCGCCGTGGACAAGCCCTTCGAGGTCGGCGACTTCATCGTCATCGGGCCGCTGGCCGGGAGCGTCGAACACGTCGGCCTGAAGACCACACGCATCCGCAGCCTCGGCGGCGAGCAGATCGTCATGGCCAACGCCAGCATGATCAGCAGCACCATCCAGAACTACAAGCGTCTGCAGGAGCGACGCATCGTCTTCGAGTTCGGCCTGTCCTACGACACGCCCACCGAGGCGGTGAAGAAAGCGCCGGGTATTGTCGAAGAGGCCATCAAGGGCCAGGAACAGGTGCGTTTCGACCGCGCCCACCTGCGCGGCTTCGGCAAGGAGGCGCTGGAATTCGAATGCGTGTACATCGTCAAGGACCCTGGCTACAACCTGTACATGGACATCCAGCAGGCAATCAACTTCAGGCTGCTCGAACGCTTCTCGAAAATCGGCGCCAAGTTCGCAGTACCGGTGCGCGCAATCAAGGTCACCGCATTGCCACACGAGGCCGACGTGCAGGGCCAGGGGCGCGACAGCCTCGGTATCAGAGGGGCCTGACTCCATGGCCTCCGCTCGTCGGCGCCATCGCACAGGTTGCCCCACGGGCAGGCCCAACCAAAGGTAAACCCCTTAATGGAGACAGACCATGAAGATCATCAAGCCTCATTCGTTGTTACTGGCGCTGTGTCTTGGCGCCAGCGCCCCGCTGGTACTGGCGGCGACTGACCTGAACGACCAACGCGCCCCAGGTACGCAGACCCAGGACAGCGGCCACATGAATGGCAACGGCGGGGCTACCGGCTCCGGAACGCCTGGGGATGGCATGGGTACCGGCTCTGGGGGTACCGATAGCAATGGCACGGACAATACCGGAGGTGACGGCACTACCAACAGCTCAGGTACCGGTAGCGGTACCGGCAACGGTACCGGCGGTGGCAACGGCAGTGGCGGCTCGGGCGCTGGCGGCTCAGGTGGTGCATCAGGTGGCGGTAGCTCCGGCGGTTGATGGCAGTCTCAACAAGCCGGGCTAGCGAGCGGCAGGCGCCCGTTAGCCCGCTGAACCCATGCCGCTCATGACGCAGTCACCACCCGCCTGGCGTCCCTGCGCACAGCTTGCGGGGGGACGCCATAGCCGCGCATGAAGGCCTCACGCATGTGCCGCCGATCCCTGAAGCCGGCTTCCTTCGCCACCACGTCCAGGCTGTGCCTGCTCTGCTCGATCAGCAGCCTGGCCGCTTCAAGCCGCAAGCTCTCCACCGCCTTGGCCGGTGACTGTCCGGTCTCGGCGGTGAATACCCGGGTGAACTGCCGGGGGCTCAAATGCACAGCTTCGGCGAGTTCCTCGACACTCAACGGCCGACTCAGGTGCTTGCGCGCATAATCCAGTGCGCTCTGGATCCGATCCGACTTGGGCGAAAGGGTCAGCAGCTCGGAATGTTGCGATTGCCCACCCGAGCGGCGTTGATGCATCACCAGCTTGCGTGCCACTGACCTGGCCATGTCGGTTCCCAGGTCCTTTTCCACCATGCCAAGCGCCATATCCAGGGCGGCGGTCATGCCAGCCGAGGTCCAGATCTGCCCATCGACGATAAAGATCCGATCATCTTCCACCTCGATTTTCGGATGCAGCTCACGCAACTTTTTCGCATAGGCCCAGTGCGTCGTGGCTCGCCGGTTATCCAGCACGCCCGCCTGGGCCAGGATGAAACAACCGGTACACAGGCCTGCGGTACGACGAGCGCCGTCGACGAAGCCTCGCACGCTGGCCAGCACTTGCTCGCTCGGCGGCGTCAGCGGGGTCAAGGTCCCGGTGATCATCCAGGTGTCGGCCAGACCAGGCGCGCCCAGCGGTAGCGTGTCCATGTACATCCCTAGCGAAGAGCGCACCGTGCCACCCTCGATGGAAAAGTTCTGGATCTTGTAAACCGCTTCGCCTGCGACGATGTTCGCGAACTCGAATACCGACTGCGTCGCCAGCGACATGATCTGGAAACCTTCGGTGATGAGGTAGCCGACCCGGTGCATGATTAGCGCTCCTTGTTCAATGTCCTGAAACCGTACCATATACGTCGTTCAAGACAAAAGCGACCTGCTCCATCATGGCGCTACACCCAACCAGGAGCACTACCATGACCCAGCCATTCAAAGGCACCGCCCTCATCACCGGCGCTTCCACCGGCATTGGTTCCATCTACGCGGAACGTTTGGCACGCCGAGGTTACGACCTGGTGCTGGTCGCACGGAACCGCGAACGCCTCAATACGCTGGCCAGCCGGCTCACCACGCAAACCCAGCAGAACGTGGAGGTGTTCCCGGCAGACCTGGCCGACGCCGATGACCTGGCCAGGGTGGAACGCAAACTGCGTGAGGACGCCAGCATCAGCCTGTTGGTGAACAACGCGGGCATCGGCACTCACACCAGCCTGCTGGAAAGTGATGTCGAGCGCATGGCCGAAATGATCAGCCTCAACGTCACCGCCCTCACCCGCCTCACCTATGCGGCCGTCCCAGGCTTCGTGGCGCGCAAGCAAGGCGCCGTCATCAACATCTCGTCGATCGTCAGCCTGGCGCCGGAGCTGCTCAACGGCGTGTACGGCGCCAGCAAGGCCTATGTCACCGCCTTTACCCAGTCGCTGCACAAGGAGCTTGCGGACCAGGGCATCAGGGTCCAGGCAGTCCTGCCCGGGGCCACGGCGACCGACTTCTGGCAGATCGGCGGTTTGCCGGTCGAGAACCTGGATCCTGCTATCGTCATGTCAGCCCAGGACCTGGTGGACGGCGCCTTGCAGGACTTCGACGACAATGTGGTGATTTCCATCCCGTCGATGCATGACCTACAACCGTTCGAGCGCTATGAAGCCAGCCGCAAGGCCCTGCTCGGTCAGCTGTCCAATAACCAGCTGGCTCCCCGCTACAACGCCAGGTGATCCCGTTCACCGGGTGAAGCGAGCCAGCGCGGTCGTGGCTGCTTCACCCGATTTTCATCCCAAGCGATAAAGTCTTACTCCATTCAGGCTGTGTCTTGAATGAATCGAAACCAATAGCCTGCACGCACTTTTCACATCACTGGAGGTAGCGCCCATGAAAGCCGTCGTTTATAACCAGCCCGGTTTGCCTATCCAAGACCCGCAATCGCTCTACGACGCGGAACTCCCCGCACCCAAGCCTGGCGCCAGGGATCTGCTGGTGGAAGTCAAGGCGATTGCCGTAAACCCTGTCGACACGAAAATCCGTGCAAGCCGTGGCGGTGAGCTGCCGCAAGTTCTGGGCTGGGATGCGGTTGGCGTCGTCCGCGCGACCGGCGCTGAAGTGACCTTGTTCCAAGCGGGTGATGAGGTGTTCTATGCCGGCGCCATCGATCGCCCCGGCAGCTACAGCGAGCTGCATGTCGTCGATGAGCGCATCGTCGGGCACAAACCGCGCAGCCTGGACAACGCAAGCGCCGCTGCCTTGCCGCTGACCTCCATCACCGCATGGGAATTGCTGTTCGACCGCCTGGGTATCGAAGAGAACGCGGGCAAGGGCCAGCGTCTGCTGGTTATCGGAGCTGCTGGTGGCGTCGGTTCGATCCTCGTTCAGCTGGCCCGCAAGCTCACGCAACTGACCGTCATCGGCACCGCCTCACGGCCTGAAACCCAAGCGTGGGTGAACGAGCTGGGCGCCCATCACGTCATCGACCACACCCAGTCTATCCCGCTCCAGCTCGAAGCGCTCAAGCTCAACCCGGTCGACTATGTGGTCAGCCTGACGCACACCGACACTTACCTTACCCAGTTGGTCGAAGTGCTGCGGCCCCAAGGCAAGCTCGCGCTGATCGACGACCCCGCACAGCTGGATGTGATGCCGCTCAAACGCAAGTCGCTTTCGTTGCACTGGGAGCTCATGTTCACGCGTTCGCTGTACAAGACCGAGGACATGATCAAGCAGCACCAGCTGCTCGAACGTGTTGCGCAGCTGGTTGACCAGGGGGAGATCAAAACCACCCTTGGCGAACATTTCGGTACGATCAGCGCCGAGAACCTCAAGCGCGCCCATGGCCTGGTCGAAAGCGGTAAAGCCAAAGGGAAGATCGTGCTGGAAGGTTTCTGACCCGCTACGCACAAAGCGAAAAGTGGAGGCTGTCGCGAGCGCGGTCAGCCCTCCAACAGGCGAGATCGGTTAGCTGAAAGCGTCGCGCAGCAGCGAGCCTCCGCGCCTCGATGGAAGGCGCGCGATAAAATTGTACAAAAATATTCGGATGTATAGATTTTTCCAGGCGCTTGCACTATACCTTGTACAGTAATTTTATTTTGTACAGGTATTGCGCATGTCCGACTACCTGCAACATTTCACCGAACGCTTTGCCATGCTGGGTCCAGACAATCTCGACCTGCTCGGCGAGTTGTACAGCGAGGATGTGGATTTCCGTGATCCACTGCATCACATCAGTGGGCTCTCGGCCTTGCGTGGCTATTTCGCACAGCTCTATGCCAATGTCTCCGAGGTCGGCTACCGCTTCGAAGGGCTCGATGAGCCAGCGCCGGGGCACGGCTACATCCGCTGGGTCTTGCACTACCGCCATCCGCGGCTGGCCGGCGGCCAGCCGATCAGCCTGCAAGGCTGTAGTCACCTGCGCTGGCGTGGGCGGGTGTACTTTCATCAGGACTACTTCGACGCTGGCGCCTTGCTCTATGAACATGTTCCGGTCCTGGGCGGCGCGGTTCGCTGGCTCAAGGGCAGGCTGGCATGAGCCGCTGCTGGTTGACCGGCGCCAGCAGCGGCATCGGCGCGGAACTGGCGCAGCGCCTGCTGGAGCAAGGCCATCAGGTAGCGCTTGGCGCGCGGCATGCTGACAGGTTGGCAGGCCTGGCCGCACAGTTTGCCGGCCAGGTGCTGTTGGCCGTCGGCGATGTCGACCAGCCTGAGCAGGTGGCACGTATCGCCGCACAGATCGAGCAGGCCTGGGGTTCGCTGGACCTGGTGATCCTCAATGCCGGCACCTGCGAATACCTCGAGCCTGGGCAATTCGACCCGGCGCTGGTCGAGCGGGTCATGCGCACCAACCTGATCGGCACCAGCCATTGCCTGGCGGCCGCGCTGCCCCTGCTGCGCCGCAGCCAGCGCCCGCATCTGGTGGTGATCGGCAGCTCGGTCAGCTGGCTTGCCCTGCCACGGGCCGGTGCCTATGGGGCGTCCAAGGCAGCGCTGCGCTACCTGGTCGAGTCCCTGCGCCTGGACCTGTCCCGCGAGAACATCGATGTCACCCTAGTCAACCCCGGCTTCGTCGATACCCCGCTGACCCGCCGCAACGACTTCCCCATGCCCCAGCTGTGGAGTGCAGAGCGCGCCGCCAGGCACATTGTCGCGCGCCTGCCCCGTCGCCCGCTGGAGATCACCTTCCCCGCCACCTTCACCCTGTTGCTGCGCCTGCTCGGCGCATTGCCGGCACGCTGGCGCCTGAAGCTGGGCCAGCGCCTGGCCCGACAACCTGAGGACTGACCCATGCGCATCGCCATCATCGGCAGCGGTATCGCTGGCCTCACCTGCGCCCACCTGTTGTCACGCCGGCATGCCGTCACCGTTTTCGAAGCGGCCGACCGGGTTGGCGGGCACACCCATACCGTCGATGTGCATTGGCGCGGCCAGCAGTATGCGGTGGACACCGGCTTCATTGTCTTCAACGACTGGACCTACCCGCAGTTCATCCGCCTGCTGCAACACTTGGGCGTCGGCTCGCGGGTGACCGAAATGAGCTTTTCGGTGCACGACCCGCTTAGCGGCTTCGAGTACAACGGGCACGACCTGCTCAGCCTGTTCGCCCAACGGCGCAACCTGCTGTCGCCCGGCTTCTGGGGCATGCTGCGCGATGTCCTGCGTTTCAACCGCCAGGCCCTGGCCGACCTGGACCAGCAGCGCATCGATGGCGCGACCACCTTGGGCAGCTATTTGCGGGATAACCGCTACGGCCAGCGCTTCATCGAGCATTACATCGTGCCCATGGGCTCGGCCATCTGGTCGATGTCGCGGGCCGACATGCTGCATTTCCCGTTGCAGTTCTTCGTGCGCTTCTGCCGTAACCACGGCCTGCTGTCAGTCAACCAGCGCCCGCAATGGCGGGTGATCGAGGGCGGTTCACGCAGCTACCTGGCGCCACTGTGCCAACCCTTTGCCGAGCACATTCGCCTCAACTGCCCGGTGCAACGGGTAAGCCGCGACGACCAGGGTGTGAACGTGACCTGGGCTACTGGCAGCGGGCGCTTCGACAAAGTGGTCTTCGCCTGTCACAGCGACCAGGCGCTGGCGCTGCTGGACGCCCCCAGCGAACAGGAGCAGGAGATCCTGGGTGCCATCCACTACGCCAGCAATGACGTGGTGCTGCACACCGACACCCGCCTGCTGCCCCGCCGGCGCAGGGCCTGGGCCAGCTGGAACTACCGCCTGGGTGGCAGCGAAGAGGCCCCCGCTGCACTCACCTACGACATGAACATCCTGCAGGGCATCGATGCACCGGTGACGTTCTGCGTCAGCCTCAACCAGACAGCGCTGATAGACCCGGCACAGATACTCGCCCGCTTCGAGTACGCACATCCCCAGTACAGCCTCGCTGCCGTAGCCGCCCAGGCCCGCCAGGGCGAACTGCAGGGTCCGCTGCACAGCTATTACTGCGGCGCCTATTGGGCCAACGGCTTTCATGAAGACGGCGTGCTCAGTGCACTGAACGTCGCCAGGCACTTCGGAGAGCAGCTGTGAACAGCAGCCTGTGCCACGGCTGGCTCAGCCACCGGCGCCTGACGCCCAGGCCACACGCGTTCCGCTATCGCATCGGCCTGTTCTACCTGGACCTCGACGAACTGCCACGCCTGCTGAGCCTGTCCCGTTGGCTCGGGCGCTCCCGCCTGGCGCCGTTGTGCTGGCGCGAAACCGACTACCTGCCGGCGCTGACTCGCCAGGGCAAGCCCTTGGGCGAGGCCGTGCGCCTGCTGGTCGGCCAGGCCACCGGGCAAGTGCCCGAA
Source organism: Pseudomonas sp. 382 (assembly GCF_002759075.1). Lineage (NCBI taxonomy): Bacteria > Pseudomonadati > Pseudomonadota > Gammaproteobacteria > Pseudomonadales > Pseudomonadaceae > Pseudomonas > Pseudomonas sp. 382. The sequence continues at coordinate 343,587 of NZ_PEMX01000001.1, read as the reverse complement.
GGCGCCGTGCACCTGCTGACGCAACCGCGCTGCTGGGGGCTGTCGTTCAACCCGGTGAGCATCTACTTCTGCCACGACCGCCAAGGGCAGGTCACCAGCGTGCTGCTGGAGGTACGCAACACACCCTGGCGCGAGCGCTTCCACTACGTGCTGCCAGTACAGGGCGACCTGGCCCGGCCATTTACCGTGGCCAAGGCCTTCCATGTCTCGCCGTTCATGCCCATGGACATGGACTATCGGCTGCGCTTCGCCGTCGATGGGCAACGCGTGCGTGTGCACATGGAAAACTGGCAAGCCGGGCGGCTGGTGTTCGCCGCGGACCTCGCTGTGCAGCGCCAGCCGCTCGACCGCGCCAGCCTGCAGCGGCACCTCCTGGCCTTTCCCTGGATGAGCCTGCGCACCGTCACCGGTATCTACTGGCAAGCCCTGCGCCTGCTGCTCAAACGCTCCCCTGTCTACGACCACACCGCCAGCCAGCACGACCTGTCGCTTGGCCAAGCCATACACGAGGACCCCGATCATGCCCGACCCGACCCTGAGCGTTAGCAAATCAGCCAGCATCGCGCCGCTGTTCGGCGGGCTGGCAAGGCGTGCGGTACTGGCACAGCTGCACCACCTGAGCCGTGGCCATCTGCGCCTGATCAGCCAGGGCCGGCAATGGACCTTCGGCGACGTCGCCAGCCCGCTCTACGCGGAAGTGGAGATTGTCGACGACGCAGCCTGGGGCCTGGTGGCCGGCAATGGCTCGATCGGCGCGGGCGAAGGTTACATCCACGGCTACTGGCGCAGCCCGGACCTGGCCGCGGTGACTCGCCTGTTCGTCGCCAACCTCGAAGTGCTGGATGCCATGGAAGGCGGCCTGGCGCGCCTGGCCCGCCCGGCCCTGCGCCTGCTGCACCACTTCAACCGCAACAACCGGCGCGGCGCGCGGCGCAACATCCTGGCCCACTACGACCTCGGCAATGCGCTGTTCGAACGGCTGCTCGACCCGACCATGATGTATTCCGCTGCGCAGTTCGACAGCGCCGAACAAACCCTGGAACAGGCGCAGTCGAACAAGCTCCGGCAGATCTGCCAGAAGCTCGAACTCAAGCCCGGCGAGCATCTGCTGGAAATCGGCAGCGGCTGGGGCAGCCTGGCCATCCACGCGGCCTTGCAGCACGGTTGCCGGGTGACCACCACAACCCTCTCCGCCGCGCAATACGCCCACACCCTGCAGCGGGTCAAGGCGCTGGGCCTGGATCGGCAAATCACCGTGCTGCATGAAGACTACCGCGACCTGCGCGGGCGCTTCGACAAACTGGTGTCCATCGAGATGATCGAGGCGGTCGGCCACCGCTACCTGCCCACCTATTTTCGACAATGCGCCACGCTGCTCAAGGACGACGGCCTGATGCTGCTGCAGGCCATCACCATCCGCGACCAACGCTACGCCCAGGCCCGCCGCTCGGTGGACTTCATCCAGCGCTACATCTTCCCCGGCGGCGCCCTGCCTTCGTTGAGCGTCCTGCTCGACACCGCCAGCCGCCAGACGGAGCTGAACCTGGTGCATATGGAAGATTTCGGCCTGGACTACGCGCGCACCCTGCGCCATTGGCGCGACAACTTGCGCCACTCACGCACGGAACTGGCCAGGCTCGGTTATGACGACACCTTCCAGCGCCTGTGGGAGTTCTACCTGTGCTATTGCCAGGGCGGCTTCGAGGAACGGACCATCGGCGTCGCCCAGTTGTTGTGGGCCGGCCCCCAGGCGCGGCGGGCACCGCTACCGGATGTCTGAACATGGGCCGCCGTGTCTGGTTGCTGGGCAACGCGTTGTGGCTGCAAGCCGGCTGGTGGCTGTGTGTGCTGGGGGCGCACAAGCCGTGGCTGTTACTGATGGTGGTGAGCGGCCTGCTGCTGCACCTGCGGCTGAGCCCAAGCGGAGAGCTGCGCGTGCTGCTGTGGGTAGCGCTGGCCGGCTGCCTGCTAGACAGCACGCTGGGCCTGCTCGGTGTGTTCAGTTTCGCTCAGTGGCCGCTGCCACTGTGGCTGGCACTGCTGTGGCTGGTGTTGGCCAGTGGCATGCGCCACAGCCTGGCAGGGCTTGGCCAGCCCGCGTGGCGCGCGGTGCTGCTGGGCCTGTTCGGTGGCCCGCTGGCCTATCTGGCCGGCGCCCGGCTGGCCGGTATCGAGCTGCCACTCGGGCGCCTGGAGACCGCGCTGCTCCTGGCACCGGTCTGGGCACTGGCGCTGCCGCTGGCCTTGCGGTTCGCAGCACGGGGCTGATCAGCACAGCGCCCGCTTCGACCGCATCCTTTCAGCTGGCCAGGCGTGCAGCCACAGCTGTCGCCATCTCCCTGAACACCCGCGCCGCAGCGCTCTGGTAGGCGCCCTTGCGCTGCATCAGCACGGCCGTGCGCTGCAGGCGGACCGGGTCGAGCGCAATGGCTGCCAGATCGTCATGGGCCAGCGCGACCGTGGCAGGCAGCAGGGTCGACAGCGCCGTGCGACGCACGATCTCGGTCACCGCGCTGATGGTGTTGGCCTCCATCCGCACCTGCGGGTGAATGCCATGTTGCTGACAAAAACGGTCGATCTGTTCGCGGGTGGCAAACTCGCCGCTGAGCAGCACCAGCGATTCTGCGCTCAAGGCCTCCAGCCCGATGGACGTTGCCCGGGCCAAGGGGTGGTGGCGGTTGACCACCAGCGCCAGCGTCTCGACCAGCAGCGGGCTGGCCTCGATGTCCTCGGCCTGGCCCCCCTCGAAGGCGATCCCCACGTCCAGCTCATCCGCGAGCAGCAGCGCCTCCATGCGCTCCTGGGACATCTCGCGCACGTTCAGGGTGATGTTCCCATAACGCGTGTGGAAGGCTTCGACCAAGGGGCCGACCAGGTAGGTGGTGAATGTCGGCGTCACCGCGACCCGCAGCGAACCGCGGCTGAGGTCGCTGACGTCGTGAATGGCGCGCCTGGCCTCCTCCAGCTCCTGCGCGGCACGGCGTGCATAGGCCAGGTAGACTTCCCCGGCATCGGTCAGCCGCGTGGTGCGCCCCGAGCGATCGAACAGCTGGGCGCCAAGGCTTTCTTCCAGCTGACGGACCTGTTGCGACAGCGCCGGCTGGGAGACATGCAGGGCCGCGGCGGCCTTGGTGAAGCTGTGATGCGCCGCCACGGCGAGGAAGTACTGGATGTGTCGGGCAAGCATGGTCATTCACATAATCCAATCTGATCGACACGATCATAAATCAGACTTTTACCTTATGCCACACGTCCCCTAACCTCTGCCCGACCGGCTCGCCGCGTGAGAGCGGCGGGCCTCACCCGGTATGAGGAGCAACACCCCATGGATATCATCTTTCGAAACGTGCGCATCGATGACGCACAGCCGCTGCAGGACGTGGCCGTACATAACGGCAAGATCGTCGAAATCGCACCGGCGATTGCCGCACGCGCGGCGCAGGAAATCGAGGGCAACGGCAACGTACTGATTCCGGGGTTCGTCGAAGGCCACCTGCACCTGGAAAAGGCCAACGTCATGCAGCGCAAGGCCAATCGCTCCGGCACCCTGAAGGAAGCGATCGCGGTCACCGCCGCGCTCAAGCCGACGCTCACCCGCGAGGACATCCTCGAGCGCTCGACCCAGGTGCTGCGCGCCCTCGTTCAGGCAGGCAGCACCCATGTCCGCGCCCACGCCGAGTTCGACCCGGTGCAAGGCTTTACCGGCCTCGACGTGGTACTGGAACTGCGTGAGAAGTTTCGCCAGTTCATCGACATCCAGGTGGTTGCCTTCCCCCAGGAAGGCATCCTGAAACTGCCAGGCATGCAGGCCATGATGGTCGAGGCCATGGAGAAAGGCGCCGATGTCGTGGGTGGCATTCCCTACAACGACGTGTCGCCCTTCGATCACATCGACTTCGTGTTCGACCTGGCCAAGCGCTACGGCAAGGACATCGACTTGCACCAGGACTTCGCCGATGACGCCGAGCAGATGACCATCGAGCATGTGGCCCGCCGCACTCTCGCCGAGGGCTACCAAGGCCGCGTCTGCGTTGGCCACCTGACCAGCCTGGCCGCGGTCGAACCCGAGCGGCAGGCGCGTATCATCGGGCTGCTGCGCGAAGCCGACATCAGTGTGATGTGCCTGCCGGCCACCGACCTGCACCTGGGAGCCCGAGGCGACAGCTACAACGTACGGCGTAGCCTGACCCCGGTGCGGGCGTTGCGCGATGGTGGCGTGAACGTGTGCCTGGCCACCAACAACATTCGCAATGCGTTCACCCCGTATGGTACCGGCGACCTGCTGAACATCGCACAACTGGCGCTGCCGGCCTGCCACCTGGGCGGTGCCGACGACCAGGCCACGGTGCTGTCGATGCTCACCACCGGCCCGGCCAAGGCCCTGGGCTTGCAGCACTATGGCCTGGCGGTGGGTAAGGACGCCGACCTGGTGCTGATGGATACCCAGGCGGTCAGCGATGTGATTCTCGACCTGCCAGCGCGGCTGATGGTGCTCAAGCGGGGCAAAGTGGTGGCGACCACGGAGCATCGGCGCTCGGTGGTTTTCTAGCCGCTCGCCCTGGCCGAGCATCGCTCGGCTGAGCTTCTGCGTAACCCCGGCGCCAGCGGCCTGCAGAGCATTTTCATATGACTGGAGCATATTTTTACTAATTTCCCCCGCCGCAGCTGTGGCGCACCATCCCCCGGGTGAGTGACAACCGCCGCTCCAGTCATTTCCACCCAGCGCCTTGCGATACGCACTCACTACAACAAGAAAACCACTGCGCACACCGCTGCGCAGTGGGCTCGGGCCGACTGGCCCAACTGCCTCGACAAAACAACACAACCACAAGCAATGAGGGAGTTTTCCATGCGTATCATCGCCGCATCGCTCAGCTTTGCACTTCTTTCCGGTTTCAGCCTGTGCGCCGTAGCCGATGAAGCCAGCCTCACCATCATCTCCTTCGGCGGGGCCACCAAGGCGGCCCAGCAGTCAGCGTACTTCCAGCCGTTCGAGAAGAGCGGTGCTGCCAGGGTGGTGGCGGGTGAGTACAACGGCGAACTTTCCAAGATCAAAGCCATGGTGGACGTTGGCCATGTTTCCTGGGACGTGGTCGAGGTCGAGAGCCCCGAGCTGATCCGCGGCTGCGAAGCGGGCCTGTTCGAACGTATGGACCCCGGCATTCTCGGCGAGCAGTCCGGCTACCTGTCCGGGACTGTCAGCGAGTGCGGCGTAGCCAGCTATGTCTGGTCGATGGTGCTGGCCTACAACCCACAGAAGCTCAGCGTCGGGCCCGCCTCCTGGGCAGACTTCTGGGATACCACGCGCTTCCCCGGCAAGCGCGGCCTGCGCAAGGGCGCCAAGTATACCCTCGAAGTCGCGCTGCTCGCCGATGGCGTTTCCCGCGCAGACCTGTACCAGGTACTGAGTACACCCGAGGGCGTCAACCGTGCGTTCCACAAGCTGGACCAAATCAAGCAGAGCATCCAGTGGTGGGAAGCCGGTGCGCAGCCACCCCAGTGGCTGGTGGCAGGCGATGTGGTGATGTCTGCCGCCTACAACGGGCGCATCGCTGCCGCGCAGAAGGAAGGCTCGCCGCTGCGCATCGTGTGGCCGGGCAGCCTGTACGACCCTGATCACTGGGCGATCGTGCGCGGCACTGCCAACAAGGACCTGGCGGAGCAATTCATCAGGTTCGCCAGCCAGGTCGGGCCGCAGAAGACCTTCTCCACGCAAATCCCCTACGGCCCGGTACGCACGCAAGCGCTGGCGCAGCTGCCTGAGGGCGTCCAGCAACAGCTGCCTACCGCACCGGGCAACATGGCCGATGCGCAGCTGGTAAACGCCGAGTTCTGGGTCGACCATGGCGAAGAGCTCGAGGAGCGCTTCAACGCCTGGGCCGCTCGTTGAACTGACCGGAGCCGGCGCCCCCGCCGGCTCCTCGGCATCGAGGGGGGCTGATCAACAGCCTGTGCATCCAGCCAGGCCGCTGGTGGGTATTGCTAATGGGCGGCCAGTGACCGCCCAGTCCAATGACCTATCAGGAGCATGCCCATGAACTTCAACGTCCCCACCTGCCTGTTCGCTTGCCGCCTCGCCCCGGCACTGCAAACCGCCCACGCTCAGCCTGCGCTGCCAGATGCAATCAAGGTCCCGGATGGTCATCGCGTCATGCTCGAGACCGTCGGCGTCGGCGAGATCACCTACGAGTGCCGCGACTAGGCCAATACTGACTTGGAGAAAGCCGGGGCCGGCGCCTCGGGCAAGTACTCCTTGGCAACCCTCAAATGAAATAAATCAATAGTTGCTTGACCAGGGAGAACGATCGTTCTACTCTGGCTACATGAACAAGCCAATGACCGATACACGCGAAAAAATCCTCGCGACCGCCGAGAAGCTGATTTACGAAAACGGGATCCACGCCACGGGCATGGACCTTTTGGTAAAGACTTCAGGCGTAGCCCGTAAAAGTATCTATCGCTACTTTGCGACCAAAGACGATGTCGCCGCAGCGGCACTCAATGCACGCGATGTACGCTGGATGCAGTGGTTCAGGAGTGAGTGCGAAAAAGCCCAAACGCCGCAAGCGCGCATTCTCGGCATTTTTGATGTGCTTGGAAGTTGGTTCGAGTCTGACGGTTTTCGGGGTTGCGCATTCATCAATACCGCCGGAGAAGTGGGCGACGCAGACGACCCTATACGGCAGATCGCAAGGCTGCATAAGCAAAAGCTTCTGGATTACACACTGGAGTTGACCCGCCAGTTGCAGGTCAAGGATCCGGTCAAGTTGGCCAGGCAACTCTTCGTGCTGATAGAGGGCACGATAACCGTCGCCCGCGTGATGGGTGATTTTACGGCGCTCGACAGTGCACGGGAAATCGCCAGGTTACTGCTTGAACAAGAACAGCGCATAAGCGCCTGACACCTCAGCAATACCCACTCGACTGATTCATCCAATAGATTGGAGGCACCACCATGTCCAACGAACAGGCTCGCCCGCCACTTCCTCCTTTCACTCGCGAGTCGGCGATTGAAAAGGTCCGACTCGCTGAAGACGGTTGGAATACTCGCAACCCTGAAAAAATTGCGCTCGCTTATACATTGAACACCCAATGGCGTAACCGAGCCGAATTTGCAAACAATCGCGAAGAAGCTCAGGCGTTCCTGACTCGCAAGTGGAAGAAGGAGCTGGACTACCGCCTGATCAAGGAGCTCTGGGCCTTCACCGACAACCGCATCGCCGTCCGCTACGCCTATGAGTGGCACGACGATTCGGGTAACTGGTTCCGTTCCTACGGCAATGAAAACTGGGAATTTGAAGCCGACGGCCTGATGCAACGCCGATTCGCCTGCATCAACGACATGCCCATCAAGGAAAGCGAGCGTAAGTTCCACTGGCCACTGGGGCGCCGTCCGGATGACCATCCAGGCCTGACTGAACTGGGCCTGTAATTCATGCTAAACCTGATCCTGTTTTTGATGCAGGATCAGGTGTTTGTTTAGCTGGCGTTTATCATCCCCGTTCCAGATCCTTCGGAATCCATAAGCCCCCATTGGCCCTCAAACAGCCAATGGGGGCTTTTCTTTGCATGTCCCCCTCCTCCCGCTGCTCGGCATGGCCACCCTGCCGAGGGCATCCGCCTGCGCTGACGTATCCGCAGGCCCAGTTCATCGAGCCAGCATGCTCCACGCATAAGATAATCTGATCAATTTCATAATAATTGAGACTTTTACCTTATCTCATGCATTGCTTAATCTTTGTCTCACACCCAGCGACACAGAGACAGCAACCATGAAAGCGATCATCGACGGATTTCTGAAGTTTCAAAAAAACGCCTTCCCTGAGCGGGTCAAACTGTTCAAGGACCTGGCCAATCAACAGGCACCCAAGGCGCTCTTCATCTCCTGCTCGGACAGCCGACTGGTGCCTGAACTGGTTACCCAACGCGAGCCAGGTGATCTGTTCGTCATCCGCAACGCCGGCAACATCGTGCCGTCGTATGGGCCAGAGCCAGGTGGCGTGTCGGCCTCTGTCGAATACGCGGTCGCCGGGCTAGACGTTGCAGACATCGTGATCTGTGGCCACTCCGACTGCGGCGCGATGACTGCCATTGCTAGCTGCAAGTGCCTCGATCACATGCCCGCAGTGGCTGGATGGTTGCGCTATGCCGACTCGGCCAAGGTAGTCAACGAGGCCCGCCAGCACGCGGACATGCCGAGGAAAGTCGCCTCCATGGTGCGCGAAAACGTCATCGCGCAACTGGCCAACATCCAGACCCACCCATCCGTTCGCCTGGCGCTCGAAGAAGGCCGCGTGACCCTGCATGGCTGGATCTATGACATCGAGAGCGGACGTATCGACGCCTTTGATGGCCGCACCGGCACCTTCGTGTCTCTCGCGGAAAACCCAGAAGTCCACGCCGTTTCCCAGCACGCCAGGCACGTCGCCTGAAAGCTGTACCTGCACCTTTACTGACCCAGGAGATTCACCATGATCCAGACTCAAGCCACCCGTACCGCTCGCCAGGAACTGACCGAAGTGATCATTCAGGCCAAGGCTCGCAAGGACTTGTCATTCGCACAGATCGTTGACGGCACTGGCCTGTCCGAAGCCTTTGTCACCGCTGCCCTGCTTGGCCAGCACCCACTGCCGGAAAGCGCCGCGAAGGTGGTGGGAGAAAAACTCGACCTCGATGCCGATCAAGTAGCACTGCTGCAATCGATGCCGATCCGCGGCAGCTTCTTCGACGGCGTGCCGAGCGACCCTACCATCTACCGCTTCTACGAAATGATGTCGGTGTATGGCACAACTCTCAAAGCGCTGGTCCACGAGAAGTTCGGTGACGGCATCATCAGTGCCATCAACTTCAAGCTGGACATCAAGAAGGTCGAAGATCCCGAGGGTGGCCACCGTGCCGTGATCACCCTGGATGGCAAATACCTGCCCACCAAGCCTTTCTGATGCAGCTCAGCCCGGCGTCTGACGGCGCCGGGCCACTCTCCAACCTTCATGACGACTGAGCACCGCTTGGGTGCTCTGGCCTTCTTGCGCCCCACTTCAGGTGATTACCATGAAACTGTTATCCATATTGCTCCTGGGCTGCCTGGGTTCTGTTGCGCTTGCCGATGAACAGGTTACCCAGGCCACACAGGTTGCGGTCGAACCCTATCGCTACGCTCAACACCTGGATATCGCGCACGTGGTGGCTGTCACGCCGGTGCCCGATGTCTGCGACGTGGTACCGATGCAGCTGACTTACGATGACTCCAATGGCGAGCGGCATGTCATGGAGTACCGCATCATGGGAAATGGTTGTTCCAATAATTGATGCGCGGTCAATACGCAAGCCTGAAGGCCAACGCCTGCACATCACGGGCGCTGTGACCGAGGCCTTCAGGCGCTTACAGCAAATCATCCATCGAGCCCTTGTCGAGAACAGCGGACCGTTTGATCATCATGGCCTGTTCTGCAGCAGCCATTCTTTCGGGCTTGTACCCACCTTCCGGCGAAAAGTGCGGGCCAACGCAGACGGGCTTTCATAGCCCACTTCATCTGCAATGAGGGCAATCGGGCGGCCTTCGCGCAGGCGCTTCTGGGTCAGGCTGATGCGCCAGTTCGCCAGGTAATCTGCCGGCGTGATACCCACGGTCTCGCGAAAGTGCGCAGCAAAGCTGGCCCGCGACATGCCGGAGCGATCGGCCAGCGCCGCCACGGACCAGTTGCGCTGAGGTTGGTCGTGAATGCACACCAGGGCCCGGGACAGCTGAGCATGGGCCAAACCTGCCATCATCCCTGAGTCGATGGTCCGCCTGGCCATGAGGTGCCGAAGCAACTGAATCACCATCAGTTCGAATAGCCGATTGAGGATTACCTCGCGGCCACATTCGTCGCCAAAGGCCTCTGCAAACAGCCAGTCGAGGGTGCCATTGAGGCCCTGCAATTCGCGCAATGGCATGATGAGAAAATCCGGCAGCGCCAAGGTCAGCGGATTGTCGGCCCCCCCATCAAAATGCAAGGTGGCGCATATCAGTTGCGCATCATCGGCTTCGCTCGCCAACAGCTGATGAGCCTGCGGGCGCACCGCCAGGATCAGGCTTGGCTCAGCAAGTTCGGTGCGCTGGCCGCGCTTGTCGATCAAGGTCAGCTGCCCTGAACGCAGCAAATGCGCATGACCGAAACCGTGCTCCCCGTGAACCGGCGTGATGCCACAGAATCCACCTTGGTGAAACGTGGACGCCTGCAAGTTGAAGTGTTTGAGCAATGTCGATAGTCGGTCCATGGCGCCTTCAGGTTTAGACGATCTGTTGCATAACTTCGACGATCTGAAGCCGAAAGGAAAGCTCATTCCCTTACGATTCTTATCAAGCCGATCGACAAACCGATCGAGCATCCCACAGGAGAACTGCCATGACCCGTATTACTGCACTCTCGCTGGACCAAGCCCCTGCCGGCTCGCGAACTGCCCTGGAGGGTATTCAGAAAGGCCTGGGCTTCATTCCCAATGCATTCAGGACGCTGGCGCACTCGCCGGCTGCACTCAATGGTTACCTGGGGCTCGCGCAGGCCCTGGGCAAGGGTTCACTCAGCGCCGCCGAGCGCGAAGTCGTCGCCCTCGCCACCTCGCAAATCAATGGTTGCGACTACTGCCTTGCAGCCCATGGCTTCTTTGCTACCAAGGCCGGCTTGAGTGATGAAGCCATCAGCCAAGCCCGCGAAGGCACACTCAACGCGGTCGCCACGCTGGCCCATCAGATCACCGGAAGCCGCGGCCAGGTGAGCGATGCACAGCTCGCGGCGGCACGCGAAGCGGGTCTCACCGACAGCAAGATAGTGGAAGTGATAGCACAGGTCACACTGTTGACCCTGACCAACTACCTGAACAATGTCGCCACGACCGATATCGACTTTCCGCCATCGGCCCGCTAGGAGGCAAGCGCCATGAACCCAGTGACTATCTACACCACCCGGCACTGCCCTTACTGTGTAAGTGCCAAGCGATTGCTCTCAAGCAAAGGCGTTACTCCGATCGAGATTGATGTTGAGCAGTCCGCTGAAGCATTGGCGCAGATGCTCCAGCGCTCCGGTCGCAGGACCGTTCCGCAGATCTTCGTGGAAGATGTGCATGTAGGCGGCTTTGATGACTTGGCGCGCCTGGATCAAAAGGCTGAGTTGGACAGATTGCTACGTGCTTGAGGTTCAGGAGTGGTTGGCCATGCGAGGGGGGGGCTAAGCTATCGGGATTCTTCGATATCTACCCGCCTGCTGTGCGCCCCTTGCCTACAGTCGAAACGATTGCCGCATCGCCCGCGCCAGCAAAGTCACGGCGGCGTCGCCGTCCGATGCCGGGCTGCGCACGAAAAGGATGTGGTGGTCCTACCTCGCCGGCGTGACGCAGGGCATTGCCCTGGGTGTACCCGCCGGCCTTGCCGCGTTATGCGCCGACCTGTTGCCGCTGGGCATGGCGCTGCTCGCGGCGTTGCTGCTGGGCGAGCGCCTGCCGCTGCAGGTGTGGGTCGGCCTGCCCGTGGCCGGCATGTGTTCGCTGACGGTCGCCACGTTGTGGCAAAAACGCAGCACGGTGCAGGCCATAGGCTTGTTGCCGAACATTTGGCTGCAGTGTTTCGCCTTCGCAGCCCTCGAAGGCAGCCAACGCAGCCTGGCACCGGTTGCCAGCGCAGGCTTTGCACTGAGCGTGTCGTGGACCGTAGTTCTGTCGACGCTGGGTGGCTATGGGTTGTACTGGGTCTGCCTGCGCAGGTCCTCGGCCACCCGCGTCGCCAGCGTGCTTTATCTCAGCCCACCGATCACCCTGCTCTGGGCCTGGGCGATGTTCGATGAGCCGTTGTCCTGGCAGATGGCAGCGGGGATGGCGCTATCGGCGGTCGGGATCTGCCTGGTGGTACGCGCCGAGGCCCGACGATCCAGCCGCGATGAGCGCAAGCCCAACCACCCTACCCCTCGCTGAGGTGATGACGCCACTGACAGCAGTGAACCTTGCCCGTGCAGTTTCGTAAGGCGCGCGCCGGGATGAGATTCCCTAGAGTGTGGCCCATCGGCCAAGGTACGAGCGGGCAATAGCCAGGCTCCATAAAACCTGGCCTGCCCGCGTATGAAGCCGGAGTTGCCACACAGGATACCCGTCATGTCTCGAATCGAAAATGAAGCCACCGAACCCCGGCGCTGGTTGATGTTCGCCATCTTGCTGGTCGGCGCGTTTCTACCGCCGCTGGATTTCTTCATCGTCAACGTTGCGCTGCCCTCGATACAGGCGGACCTGGGCACAGGCCCCTCTGCCGAGCAGTTGGTGATCGCGTCCTATGCCACGCTCTATGCCGTGACACTGATCACCGGCGGGCGCCTTGGCGACCTGTATGGGCGCGGGCGGATGTTTTTCATCGGCCTGCTGGGCTTCGCCGCTGCTTCGCTGCTGTGCGGTGTGGCGACTGCGCCCTGGGTACTGGTGCTCGGGCGCGCCTTGCAGGGCGTGAGCGCCGCCGTGATGGCGCCGCAGGCACTCGCCTCGGTGCAGACAATTTTTCCGGCAGCGGAAAGGTCATTGGCCCTGAGCCTGTACGGGGCCGTGTTTGGCCTGGCGTCAGTGATCGGCCAGGCGCTGGGTGGCGTGCTGATCGCGCTCGACCTGTTCGGCATGGGCTGGCGCGCGATATTCCTGGTCAACCTGCCGATCGCATTGCTGGTGATTGCACTCGGTATTCCCGTGCTCAAGGACACCCGTGCGCTGCAGGCAAGCAAGCTGGACCTGGTGGGTACGGCGTTGTCGATACTGGCCCTCGGCGCTCTGGTCGTGCCGCTGATCGAGGGGCGTGAAGCGGGATGGCCGTGGTGGGCGTGGCTGTCACTCGCCGCTGCGCCTGTACTGGGGGCGTTGTTCTGGCGCTATGAGGCGCGCCTGCACCGCGCCGGCGGAACCCCTTTGCTGGCGCCGGCCGCTCTGCAAGCCCCCGGGCTGGGCCGGGCGTTATCCATAGCGCTGTGTTTCTACGCGATTGGCGTGTTCTTCCTGCTGTTTTCGATCTATCTGCAAGGTGCATTGCAGATGAGCGCACTGGATGCCGGCCTGGTCTTCCTGCCGTTCGGTGCCGGCTTCCTCATCGGCCCGCTCTCGGTTCCCCTTCTCAGGCGCGTGCTCGGCGGTTATGTGAACCCGTCAGGCATGGCGCTGGAGGTCATCGGCTTGCTCTGGCTGGGTTGGCTGGTGTCAGTGACTCCGCCTGGCCTTGCCCCGCCCTTCACGTTCCTGGCGGTCAGCCTGTTGCTGATCGGGCTGGGACAGGGCCTGGCGTTGCCGACGTTGATGCGCCTGGTCACGGGCCGGGTCGCGCCGGCGTATGCCGGGATGATCGCAGGCATCACCAGCGCGACCTTGCAGATCAGTACCTCGCTGAGCGTGGCCGTCATCGGCGGCGTGTTCTACACCGTGCTGGGGGAACCGGTAACGGAAGCTCGTATCAGCCACGCCTTCGTGGTCGCCGTTCTGTACATGGCCGCCTGCCTGGCCGTAGGGGTTGCGCTGAGCCTGACATTGGCGCGGCAGCCGGCACCGCTGGCGGAGGCAGCGGCGATGCGCCCGAGCTGAGCGCCGCAACCTGCTACCCTGCGCCGATCATGCCGGAGGCAAGGTCGGCCAGGGCGCGTAGCCGGTCCAGCTGACGCATGTCGCGGTGATAGCCCATCCAGATGTCCCGCCCCGGTGGTGGCTGATGCTCGTCCAGCAGCCGCAGGCCGGGCACCGAGTCGCCGAGCACACGTGGCAACACAGCAACCCCAAGCCCTTGCGCACACATCTGTGCCTGGACCGTCCGGCTGCTGCTGGTGAACACGGTGCGAGACTGCGGGTAGCGCTGCTGCAGCCAGTGCACATCCGGGTAATGGGCCTGGGCAACGTTCATCAGGATCAACCCCAGCCCCTCGCCGCCCGGGTGTGGCGCCGGGGCATGCAATGCGGTGTAGAGCCCGTAAGGCAAGGTCGTCAGTTTGCGCTGGACAATGTCAGGCTCGGTGAAGGGCACGATCCGGAAAGCGATGTCGGCATCGCGACGGGCAAGGTCGAACAGCCGATGCCCGGCAATGACTTCGGGCACGATCAATGGATACCGTCGTGCCAGTTCGGCCAGCACCGGCGACAGCACATGACAGGCGAACCAGTCGGCCGAGGAAATGCGCAACAGCCCTTCAGGCTGATCGCCATGCCCCGCCAGACGACGTTCGATGGCCAGCGCACTGTGCTCCATGGCGAGCGCCAGGTCGAGAATCCGCTCACCATTATCGGTGAGTACCAGCCCCTGGCCAGTGCGCAGGAAGAACGCTTGTCCACTGGCCTGTTCGAGCACCTGCAAGCGCCGCCCGACGGTCGGGTGACTGACCCCTAACGCCTTGGCGGCCCCTCCCAACGAGCCACTGCGCGCGATCGCCAGGAAGATCCGCATGTCACTCCAGTCCATACTGCCCTCTCGTGCCAGAATGAGCGATGAGGTTGCAACAATGATGGCGTGGCTGCAATCCCAAAGGGGCTTCCCGGCGAGGCCGGTAGTACCAAGGCCGCTCCATGCCATTGGCGGATTTGAGTCCAACCGCAAAGGCGATCTCCAGGAACCCGGCAACGATCAGCAGTAACCAGGAGCTGGTGTTTTCAGCCAAACAGATACTGGCTGAAACCGTAGCATTACGACATTTTCAGCCAATGATCCGACGAGGACAGACACCATGCGCATCGCCTTCCTTGCCTTCCCCGCGTTCAACTGCTGGATGTGGTCGGTCCGGCTGATGTCTTCGCCGAGGCGGCTAAGCAATTGGGCAACCCGCGGGCCTACCGAGTCGAAGTGATCGGCACCGAAAAAGGCATGATCAAAGGCTCAAGCGGTTTGAAGCTCGCCATCGACGAGACCTTCGAAACCTATAAAGGCAGGATCGATACCTTGCTCGTGGCCGGAGGTCCGCAGATCGACGAGATCGTGCTCAACCCTGCCTTGCAGCAGTGGCTGCGCACCCATGCTATGAAGGTGCGCCGCATCGGCTCGGTTTGCAGCGGCGCCTTCCTGTTGGCCGCCGCCGGCCTGCTTGACGGGCGTCGTGTCACGACCCACTGGAATTCCAGCGCGAAACTCGCCAAAGAGCACCCGCAGACTGAAGTCGACGCTGATAGCATTTTTATCAAGGACGGCAACCTCTACACGTCGGCTGGTGTCACCGCGGGTATGGACTTAGCTTTGGCACTGCTAGAAGAGGATCACGGCAGGGAGTTGGCGCTGAAAGTGGCGCGAGAGATGGTGATGTTCTGTAAACGACCGGGCGGGCAATCGCAGTTCAGCGCGCAGTTGGCAACCCAGACCCGAAGCTGCCGTTGAAAAACAAACGATACCGTGAGCGCTACTTGCACCCTGTGGGAGCGGGTTTACCCGCGAAGCAGGCGCCGCGGTGGATGGCACCGGCTGTGCCGGTGTTCGCGGGTAAACCCGCTCCCACAAAGTGGACTGCCCCTAAAATTCGGACGCTGCAGCCTGAGCCCTGTACTCGACAGGGCACAGGCCATTGAGCTTCAGTTTGATACGGTCTGTTGCGCCACCATGAATTCAGTCACGTCGGTCACACACTTCTGATCAGGTCACCTGATACACCCTGAACATTTTCTCGGCACCAGGTGGCTCAAGCTTTTGCTGGTCACGAGATCCAATTCATGGGTCTACGGGACTTAGTCAAGCACATTGTGTAGTACCTCATAGATGACACCTGAAGTGATAGCCACAAGCAGCAGGTCAGTCCCAGCTTGCTGCCACTCATAACCATTGTAATGAGGAAGTCGCCCGATCAGTCGGCTATCCAGCTTCTTCGCAATCCCGGGCGGGAGAGGCTTGCCGCGCGCCAGATTCTTCTGGATACCTGGCGGTAAGGGAGAGCCTGGATTCCAGTAATTGCGGTTGTCATTGAGGATGACTCGCACCCCTCCTAAATCGATGGAAGGCCCTTCGTGCCAGTCATTGCTGTTGCCCTGATGACCTTGGCTTGCGTGTTGTCCTCCCTTGTCGTGGCTTTTCCCTTTCCCGGGATCTGCCAGCAAGATCGGGCTTACAACCAGAGCCAGGGAAAAAGCTGCGGCGATACTCAATTTCCTTCTCATGGTATGCATTTCCTTGGGACCTTATCCAACCAGAGAGTAGCTAATCTATTGGTAGAGGCAATGCCAGCCGGGTGCGAGCATTCCGTCGGGATTCAAGAACTTAATCATCTAATGTCGGTCTGTTTGGCACCTTCAGCTCTACCACACGCCTCTGGAGGCGAATAAAAATGAGAAAACCCGTGCTTGCTGCCTTTGCTTGTGCATTGGCACTCGGGATGATTCCATTCGTACCCGCAGATGTCTCACCCATTGGTTCCGCCTATGCCAAAGGCGGTGGTGGTCATGGAGGTGGCAACGGTGGCGGTAATGGCGGCGGACATGGAGGTGGGCATTCAGGTGGTATGGGAGGGAACAGCGGAAATGGCCAGAGCGCTGGAAGCGATCACGCTGGCAAGGCCACACGCGATCACGGTGTAAGCGGCAACCATTACGGGAGCTCCCGCAACGCTGATAATGGCCACGGTACCACTACCTCGGGTATCGCACACTCCAAAGACACTCGCGGTTTGGCCAAATCCACTGCCATCTCACGAACGACTCCAGGTGATCACAATTCAAGAGGTCTATCCAACGCCGTCAGATCTTCTTCAAAGAATGATCGATGATTTCGCAGCTCGATGCGGTATAGACCTAACGTTTTCAAAAAGCCCGGCTTGTGCTGGGCTTTTTGGCTAGTACTGATAGGCGTTAAAGTCTGGGCAGCCGTTGGAACCGTTTCTGAGCCCAAAGGGGCCCTTCCAGCAAAGCCGATAGCAGTCACTGGCGACCGGCCATTTTTGACAACGAACGCGGGCCTCGCTCAACGCCCTTGTGGTCAGGCTATGCGGTCGAGGTGCGTCCATGGACAGGCAGGTGCGCAACAGTCAGTCCATTGGCAATGGCACTGGCTTCAAGCTTCGCACGCTCTGCCTCGAGAAACGCATAAGCGGCTTGCAGGGTTGTGATCTTCGCTTGGATGTCGGCCATCTTGTTGGCGACCAACGCCGCGCCTTGTGCGCAATCGATGGTATTTCCCCGCTTGGCCTGAAGGATGTCCCTGATCTCTGCGAGTGAAAAACCTCCGCCCTGGGCACTTTGAATGAGGGCCAGATCAGCCACGGTCTGCTCGCTGTAGCTACGGTAATTGTTGGCCAGTCGATGGGCCACGATGAGCCCGAGCTGCTCGTAATAGCGTAATGCATGGCGACCGATGCCACTGCGGCGCTCCAGCTCCCCGATATTCACCGTAAAAACTCCTTGACTGTAGAGCACGCTCTACACCTTAGCCTGCGCCGATCATCCAAACAAGGAGTCAGACATGGGCGTGGAATGCTTCGTCACAGGCGGCAGTGGGTTTGTCGGTCAACATTTGCTGGCTCGCCTCACTGCCACAGGGCACAAGGCCTGGGTGCTCATGCGCAGCCCGGAAAACATCGACCGTCTCAGGCAACAGGTAAGCAGCCTGGGAGGTGACGCCGCGTATATCCATGCAGTCGAGGGCGATATCAGCAGGGAGGGGCTTGGGCTCAGTGAAGCAGACCGGCAACGCGTGTCTTCGGCGGCGGTGGCCTTCCACCTGGCGGCGCAATTTACCTGGGGGCTGACGATGGAGCGCGCTCGCGAAGTCAATGTGCAAGGGGCACTGCGAGTGGCAAGGCTTGCGGCCAGCCAGCACATCCGGCTGGTGATGGTGGGCGGCTACATGCTGCAGAACCTTACCTACCTTGCCAAGGTCGGGGTGGATATCGTGTGCCCTGAAAACACCCATTGGCCTGCAGTCTACGGCCGTGTGGGTGGCTACGAAGGCAGCAAGCTCGAGTCGCATTTTGCCGTTATCCGCTACCTGCAGGAAGCAGACGCGGATTATACGATCGTCCATCCCGCTACGGTGTGCGGCCACAGCGAAACGGGGCACATCCTCGAAGGACAACCGCTGGCCGATCTCATTCGCAATCTTGCCCAAGGCCGCTTCAAGGCTGTCCCTGGTACAGACCGCCACTGGTTGCCGGTCGTCAGCGTCGATTACCTGGCGACGATGATAACCTGCGTGGCGTTCGACCCCTCGATGGCCAACCGGCAGGTCCTGGCGCTCGACGAGGGCTCAGCGACCCTGCAGGGGATGCTCGAGCAACTGGCAAAGACACTGGGCGTGAAGGCTCCTCGGCGCCATGTCGCAATCCGGTTGATCAAGTGGCTATTGACGATCCCCGGCCTGGCGGCTCGATTCGCTATCAGCGCCGAGTCGTTGAACTTTATCCAGACGCAGCGCTTTGACATGAACCGCAGCAGGCAACTGGAGCGCAAGTATCGGTTGACCCATCCCGATCTGGCACGAACGCTGGAAAAAACGGCGCGCTACGTCACGAATCACTTGCCCCACTGATTCAACCGGTCACAAGGAAGGTCATCATGCAATCGCACTTCGGCAATGGCGTCATCGCGGATAGTGCTCAAGGCCCCGATCAACGCCAACGTGACGGCAGGCGCAGGGTTGACGATAGCCGGCATTGATGCCGCAGTGCCGTGGGGTTGCCGCCAGCGCAAGCCCAAGCTTGTCATTTGCCAATGCTTGGGCCAAGGTCGATACCACTGACATCTCTGCCGAAGGAGTCACCCATGTCAAAGATCTATCCCGGTATCGATCCCGATGGGCTGGTCGAGTACTCGGTGGTCTACACCGACCGCTCGCTCAATCACATGTCGCAGGCTTTCCAAGGTGTGATGAACAACATCTCGAGCACACTGAAACAGGTCTACAACGCCGAGGCCGTTGCGGTGGTCCCGGGCAGCGGCACCTTCGGCATGGAGGCAGTGGCGCGGCAGTTTGCCACCCACCAGCAATGCCTGGTGATACGCAACGGCTGGTTCAGTTATCGCTGGAGCCAGATCCTTGAGATGGGCAACATTGCGCCAGCCACCACGGTGCTCAAGGCCCGACCGGTGGAAACGGGTCGCCAGGCGGCCTACGCCCCTCCCCCTCTGGACGAAGTGCTGGCGGCCATTGCGGCGCACAAGCCACAGGTGGTCTTCGCCCCCCATGTCGAAACCTCATCCGGGATGATCCTGCCTGACGCGTACCTGCGGGCCGTCGGCGACGCCGTGCACGCGGTGGGGGGCCTGTTCGTGCTGGACTGCATTGCCTCAGGCACGCTGTGGGTCGATATGCACCAGTGCGCCGTGGACCTGCTGATCAGCGCCCCGCAGAAAGGCTGGAGCGCCTCGCCTTGCTGCGCCCTGGTGATGTTCAGTGCCCTGGCCCTTGAACGCATCGCGCAGACGCAGAGCAGCAGCTTTGCCTGCGACCTGAAAAAATGGCTGCAGATCATGCAAGCCTACGAACAGGGCGGGCATGCCTACCATGCGACCATGCCCAGCGATTCACTGGCGCGTTTCAACGATGTGATGAACGAGATGCACGCCTATGGTTTCGACAAGCTCCGCAGCGAACAACAAGCGTTGGGCGAGCGAGTGCGCGCCATGTTGACCGGCAAAGGCATCAAGAGCGTGGCCGCAGCCGGTTTTCAGGCCCCTGGGGTCGTGGTCAGCTACACCGATGATGCGCATATCAAGAGCGGCAAGAAATTCGCCGAGCACGGCCTGCAGATAGCCGCCGGCGTGCCGTTGCAATGTGACGAGCCAGACGACTTCCAGACCTTCCGCATTGGTCTGTTCGGGCTGGAAAAGCTGCACAATATCGAGCGCACCGTCAGCACCCTTGAGCAGGCACTGGACGAAGTGCTGAGCCGTGACCACCCGCTGCCAGGCTGAATCGGAGGATCTGCGCTCAGACCCGCCGCAACCAGCCGATGAACTGGGCGAACAGCTCCGACTGCGAATTGATTTGCAGCTTCAGGTACAGGTTCTTGCGGTGCATCCGCACGGTCTCGGGTGAAATCCCCAGTTCATGGGCGGTGGATTTCACCGAGTGCCCCTGCAACACCATCTGCGCCACCTGCCGCTCGCGCTCGGTGAGTACCCCGCAACCAAAGCTGTCGAACGCCGCCTGCACGCTCTCCTCGGCCTGCGGTTGCGGCTCCAGGCCATGCCGGGCAAAGCGCATCAGCAGCTCGCGAACCATCGGCTCCGCCGCCTGCAGCAGGTGCAGCTGCGCCACGCCCAGGCGCGCGCCGCTGCAGCCCTGGAACAGGCTCAGGGAGATCTTGCTGTCGTTGCCCAGGTCGACGATGAAGTAGCTGTCCTCGCTGCAGCCGGTGCCCAGGTAATAGGTCTTGTAGTAGTCGCTGTCGAAGAAGTTGTCCGGGGCGATGTCTTCCAGGTGGTAGAAGCCCTGCGCCAGGCCCTTCTGCACCGCCAGGCAGAACGGGTCGAGCAGGTAGCCTGCGGCGAAATAGCGCTCCAGCACCGCCTCGTGGTAGCGGGCCGGGATGCCCTGCTGGTACAGCAGCTGCGGCGGCTGGCCCTTGCGTTCGAGGCTGATCAGCATCGACTCGGCGGCCACCAGCTGGCTGATGGCCGCCGCCAGCCAGGCCAGCGCGTCCGGGCCCTCGCTGTGGGCGAAGGCCTGTTGCAGGGCGCTGTGCCATTGCTGCAGGGCATGAAACGGCAGGTTTATTGTGGTGTTTTCGTGTGCTCGGCTCATGCCCCGCAGTCTACCGGCCGGGGCACGCGCGCGCATCTTTGGCTGCAGGTCGATCATTGGCCGTGATACAGGCCCTGCTCGGTCAGTTCCTGCGCCGCCTCGAGAATGCAGCTGCGCAGGGTGTCGACGATCTCGTCCACCTGGGCGTGGGTGATGATCAGCGGCGGCGACATCACGTTCAGGTGCATGATCGGGCGCACCAGCAGCCCTTTGGCCTGCGCCCGCACGTGGATGCGCTCGCCGATGTTCACCGCGTCCGGGAACAGCGCCTTGGTCTGTTTGTTGGCGACGAACTCGACGCAGGCCATCAGCTTCATGCAGCGCACCTGGCCGACCAGCGGCAGTGCAGCAAGGGTCTGCAGGCGCTGCTCCAGGTAGCCGCCGACGTCGTTGACATGAGCCAGCAGGTTTTCCCGCTCGATGATCTCGATGTTCTTCAGCGCCGCCACGCAGCACACCGGGTGCCCGCTGTAGGTGAAGCCGTGGGTGAAACAGCGGCCCTTGCCCGGCTCGGCGATCACCTTCCAGATGCGCTCGGAGAAGATGCACGCGCCCAGTGGCAGGTAGGCCGAGGTCAGGCCCTTGGCGGTGGTGATGATGTCCGGGGTGACACCGAACAGTGCTTCGGAGGCGAAGAAGGTGCCCAGGCGGCCGAACGAAGTGACCACTTCGTCGGCGACGAACAGGATGTCGTAGGTCTGGCAGACCTGCCACATGCGCTGGAAATACCCTGTGGGCGGGATGATCACCCCGCCCGAGCCCATGATCGGTTCGGCGAAGAAGGCGGCGACGTTGTCCGCGCCCAGGGAGAGAATCTTGTCCTCGAACTCGGCCACCAGGAAGTCGAGGAACTCGGCCTCGTCCAGGTCATCGCCCGCCCGGTAGAAGTTGGGGTTGGAGACGTGGTGGATCAGCTCGTGGGCATAATCGAACTCGGGCACCCGGTCGGCAGCCTTGTTGCCGATCGACATGGTCAGGCAGGTCGAGCCGTGGTAGGCGTTGTAGCGGGCGATCACGTGTTTTTTATGCGGCTTGCCGCGGCAGTTCTGGTAGTACTGGATCAGCCGGTAGGCAGTGTCCACGGCGGTGGACCCGCCGGTGGTGAGGAACACGTGGTCAAGGTCGCCGGGCGCCAGGCTCGCAAGCTTCTGGCACAGCTCGATGGCTTTTGGGTTGGCCATGTCCGAGAACGGGTTGGAATAGGCCAGCTGGCGCACCTGGTCGGCGATGGCCAGGGCCATTTCCTCGCGGCCCAGGCCGATGTTGGTGCACCACATGCCGCCGACGGCATCGAGGAAGCGGTTGCCCTGGGTGTCGTGGATGTAGGCGCCGTCACCGGCCTGGATGTTCAGCGCGCCCTGCTCGGCGTGCTCGTCGAACATGTGGTAGCCGTGCATGTAGTGGGCTTTGTCGGCTTGCACCAGCGGGTCATGGTTCAGGGTGGCGGCCAATGGGCGAGTCGCGGTAGCCATAAGCAATTCCTTTTCGGATCGGTACGGTGAAAGGGGTCAGATGCCGGTCTTGACCGTGCTCCAGACCCGGGTGATGGCGCGCATGGCCTGCGGGTCGTGGGACTTCTGGGTGAACAGCCGTTCGCGGGTTTGCTGGTCGGGGTAGATCGCCGGGTCGTTGCGGATATCGGCCTGCACCAGGGGCGTGGCGGCCGCGTTGCTGTTGGCGTAGTGGATGAAGTTGGTCACCTCGGCCATGGTCCTGGGCTGCAGCAGGTATTCGATAAAGCGGTGGGCGTTGGCCACGTGCGGGGCGTCGCTGGGCAGGTAAAGGCTGTCGAACCAGATCAGCGAGCCTTCCTTGGGAATGAAGAACGCCAGCTTGATGTCCTTCTTCGCCTCCACCGCACGGGCCTGGGCGGTCGCGTAGTCGCCGGACCAGGTCAGGGCCATGCATACGTCACCGTTGGGCAGGCTGGTGAGGTAATTCACCGAGTCGAACTTCTTGATGTAGGGGCGGATGCCCATGAGCACGTCCTGGGCGGCCTTGAGGTCGTCGGGCCTGGCACTCTGTGGGTCCTTGCCAAGGTACTTGAGAGCCAGCGGGATGACTTCGCTGGGGGCGTCCATCACGGTTACGCCGCAGTCGGCGAAACGCGAGACGATCTTTGGGTCGAACAGCATGGCCAGCGAGCCGATAGGCGCGTCGGGCATGCGCTGCCTGATCTTGTCGACGTTATAGGTGATGCCGGAGCTGCCCCAGGTGTAAGGCGCCGAGTAGTTCATGCCGGGGTCGAAGGCTTGCAGGCTCTGCACCACTTGCGGGTCGAGGTTGGCCCAGCTCGGCAGCTTGGTTTTATCCAGCGGCTGGAACACCCCGGCCTTGATCAGCGGTGGCACCAGCGAACCATTGAGCATCACCAGGTCGTAGCCGGAGCGGCCGGTGAGGAGTTTGGTCTGGACCGTCTCGTAGCCGTCGAAGGTGTCGTAGATCACCTTGATGCCTGTCTGCTTCTCGAAATCGGCGAGGGTATTTTCGCCGATGTAGTCGGTCCAGTTGTACAACCTGAGCGTGTTGCTGGTGTCTGCCTCGGTGGCCAGGGCGGCCGTGGCGGTACAACACATCAGCAGACTGGAAATCACCTTCAATGCCTTGCGCATAGCAACTCCATCGTGTGATCAGGATCGGCTCGGGCGAGCGATGGAGCCACTATCGGGCGGATTGGGCCATAGGGCCATAACCCGAATGGGTGGGGTCAGCCATACATAGACTGAACTTATGTATGCATACGTTAGATCGATTTTATTTATGCACAGTGCACTGCAAGGATGCATGGCACAGGGTGCCCATGGCTCGGCGCCCTTCCCGGTCCCTTTCTGGAGAAGCACGATGCGCCCTTTCTGGCTGGAACAAGCCCTGAACAATCAGCCCGACGAACCCTGCCCGCCCCTGCGGCAGGATATCCAGGCCGACGTCTGCATCGTCGGTGGCGGCTATACCGGCCTGTGGACCGCCATCATGCTCAAGGAACACAACCCCGAACTCGATGTAGTCATCGTCGAGGCGGATATCTGCGGCGCCGGCGCGAGTGGGCGCAACGGCGGTTGTGCGCTGTCCTGGTCGGCGAAGTTCTTTACCCTGGAGCGGCTGTTCGGGCTGGAAGAGGCCGTGCGCCTGGTCAAAGCGTCGGAGCAGAGCATCTACGCGATCGGCGACTTCTGCAGAAAATACGGCGTGGATGCCGACTACCGTCTCGACGGCACGCTGTACACCTCGACCAGTCAGGCTCAGGTCGGCTCCACCGACGCGGTGGTCGCCGCGCTGGAGCGCCATGGCATCAATACCTTCTGCAAACGCCCGCTGGCCGACGTGCAACAGATGGCGGGCTCGGCCCAGCACCTGGAAGGCTGGTACTCGCCCGCAGCGGCCAGCGTACAGCCGGCCAAGCTGGTACGTGGCCTGCGCCGTGTAGCGCTGCAGCTTGGCGTACGCATTCATGAAGGCTCGCCGATGGTCGGCCTGGAGCAAGGGCAGCCAGCCACGGTGATCACACCCCACGGCAAAGTCACCTGCGCCAATGTGGTGCTGGCGATCAATGCCTGGATGGCCCGGGCCTTTCCACAATTCGCACGTTCGGTGGCCATTGTCTCGAGCGACATGATCATCACCGAACCTCGCCCGGACCTGCTGGAGCGTATCGGCCTGACCAGCGGCGTGACCGTGCTCGACTCACGGATCTTCGTGCACTACTACCACAACACCCCCGACGGGCGAATCATGCTGGGCAAAGGCGGCAATACCTTCGCCTTCGGCGGGCGCATGCTGCCGGTGTTCGACCAGCCATCACCCTATGCGAACCTGCTGCGCGATTCGTTGGAAAAGTTCTTCCCGGCATTCACCGGCGTCGATATCGCAGCCACCTGGAACGGCCCTTCGGATCGCTCGGTCACCGGTTTGCCGTTCTTCGGCCGCATGGGCGCCAAGGGCAATATCTTCTATGGCTTCGGCTATTCCGGCAGTGGCGTGGGCCCGTGCCACATGGGCGGCCAGATCCTGTCGTCGCTGGTGCTGGGGCTGGACAACGCCTGGACCCGCTCGCCATTGCTCAACGGCCCGCTCGGGCATTTCCCGCCGGAACCCATCCGTTACCTGGGGTCACTGATGGTACGCAACGCCATTCGCCGCAAGGAGCGTGCCGAGGACCTCGGCCGGCGCCCTCGTCGGCTGGATGTTCAGCTGGCCAAGTTCGCCGCGGCAGCCGGCAAGGCGGACAAGGCATGAGCGGATGACCCTGGCATCGGTCTGTCCTTTATGAAAACTTGCGCAATCTCTGTGGGAGCGGGCGTGCCCGCGAACACCGGCAACGCCGGTGCCATCCACCGCATCGCCTGTTTCGCGGGCACGCCCGCTCCCACAGGTATTTGCGCAGTCGCTCAGACCGCGCCTGTGATCAGCGCGGCAGCGGATACAGTGCCTCATCGAACTGGTCGAGGCGTGGGAAGCTCAGCGGCAGGTCATCCGACAGGTGTTGCAGACGCTGCTCGTAACTGCGCAGGAACGCCTGGCGCGCCTCGTCACTGATGTACGGCACATGCCAAGCCACGAACGGCTCCAGCACTTCGAAGCCGACATAGGCCAGGGTCCCGCGCAGGATGGGCCGCAGCATGTCTTCAAGCGGCCCGTGGATCGCGCCCTCGCCGAACATGTGCTCACGCCCGCCCAGGGTCACGGTCACCAGCGCGCGCTTGCCGGCCAGGCCACCTTGATCGTAGAAGCGCTTGCCGCCATAACACACCCCGGACACCAGCACGCGGTCGATCCAGCCCTTGAGCATGGCCGGAGCCGAGAACCAGAAGATCGGGAAGTTCAGCACCAGCAGGTCGGCCCATAGCAGCTTGTCGAGCTCCTGCTGGATATCCGGGGCGATGGTGCCGCTCTTGACGCCCAGGCGCTGCTCCAGCGCGTACACCAGATATTCCGGGTTTTCCCGCTGGTTGAAGTCGTCGGCGCTGGCCACCGGGTTCCAGCCCATGGCGTACAGGTCGCTGACCTGCACCTCATGGCCCTGGGCGCGGAAGGTCTGTGCCGCCTGGTCACGCAGGGCGGCGGTGAAGGAGCGAGGCTCAGGGTGAGCGTGAACGATCAGTACTTTCATGGGTAACCCCTCAAACACTTCAATGTGAACGGATCAGAGCTGGATGGCCTTGACCTCGACGAACTCGTCGAGGCCTTCCTCGCCCCACTCGCGGCCATTGCCCGACTGCTTGTAGCCGCCGAACGGTGCCTGGTAGTTGAACGCCCCGCCATTGACGAAGCACTGTCCCGCGCGCAGCTGGCGGGCCAGTTGCAGCGCCTGGTCGCGGCTACCCGCCCACACCGCGCTGGACAGCCCGAACGGCGAGTCATTGGCCAGGGCAATGCCTTCGGCCTCGTCGGTGTAGGGAATCAGGCACAGCACCGGCCCGAAGATTTCCTCCTGGGCAATGCGCATGCGGTTGTCGACCTCGGCGAAGATCGTCGGCGGCACATAGAACCCACGCTCGAAGCCCGCTGCGGTCTCACCGCCACACACCAGCCGCGCACCTTCTTGCTGGCCGACCCGGATGTACTCCTGCACCGTGCGCCGCTGCCCGGCCGAGCACATCGGCCCGAGGAAGCTGCGCGGGTCCTGCGGGTCGCCCATCACCAGGTTGCGGGCCTCGTCCACGGCGATCTCCAAGGCCTGGGCATAGCGCGAGGCCGGCAACAGCATGCGCGTCAGTGCGGTACAGGTCTGCCCCGAGTTGATCATCACGTCCTGCACGCCATGGCGTACCGCCGTTTCCAGCGGGGCGTCGGCGGTGATCAGGAACGGCGACTTGCCGCCCAGCTCCAGGCACACCCGCTTCACCGACGGCGCCGCGGCCTGGGCAACCCGCACGCCCGCGCCGGTCGACCCGGTAAACGAGACCATGTCCACCTGCGGGTGCCGCGCCAGCGCCTCGCCGACCTTCGCCCCCGGCCCGCTGACCAGGTTGAACACCCCGGCCGGCAGGCCGATGGCCTCGATCATTTCCGCCAGCAGGAAGGCGTGCAGCGGGGTCTCCTGGCTTGGCTTGACCACCACCGTGCAGCCTGCGGCCAAGGCGGGTGCCAGCTTGCCGATCAGTTGGTGCAGCGGGTAATTCCACGGGTTGATGAAGGCGCATACACCCACCGCCTCACGGTACAGTCGCGAATTGCCGACTTCGCGCACCTCGTCCATCAGGCCGGCCAGTTGGACGTACTGTTCAAGCCCGACGATGGGCCCGTCGACCTGCACCGACCGGCACCACTGCACCGGCATGCCCAGCTCGGTGGTGATCACCGCGGCCATCTCGTCGGCCCGCGCCTTGAGCTGCTCGGCCAGGGCAAGGATGTACCCGGCGCGCACGCTGGAGGGCGTGCGCGCCCAGGCGGCGAACGCCCCTCGCGCCGCATTGACGGCGTGTTGCACATCGTCTTCGTTACCCAGCGGCACCCTGCCGGCCACCGCCTCGCTGGCCGGGTCGATCACCTCGGCCATGCCCTGCCCCACCGGCTGCTGCCAGCGGCCATCGATGAACAAACGGCGGTATTCACGCATTGGGCTGCGCCTCCAGCAGTTCGCTGGCGCAGCGGGCAATGCGCCGGCAGGCCTCACCCAGCGGCTCGGCGCCCAGCACCAGGCCCAGGCGGATGTGCCCGGCCGCACTCGGGCCGAACGCTTCACCGGCCAGCACCGACACACCGTGCAAGTCGAGCAGGCGGTCGGCAAACGCTTGTGCGCTAAGCCCGGTCTCGCGGATATCGACCATCACGAACATCCCGCCATCGGGCTTGAGGGCCCGAAGGCCTGGGCAGCCAGCAAGCCTGGCACACACCAGGTCACGGCGCTGGCGGTAAGCCTCGCGCATACCCTCCAGTTCCGGCAACGGCTGCTCCAGCGCGGCCACCGCCGCATCCTGGATGAAGTCTGGCGAGCCATACAGCATGCACAGCGCCAGGTTTTCCAGGTGTGCCGATAGCGCCGGCGAACCGACCACCCAGCCGACCCGCCAGCCGGTCATGGCATGGGACTTGGACAGGCTGTTCAGCGTTGCCGTGCGCTCGGCCATGCCGGGCAGGCTGGCGGGGCTGATGTGCTCACCTTCGAACAGCAGCTCGCTGTAGACCTCGTCGCTGATCAGCCACAGGTCGTGGGCAATGCACAGTTCGGCCAGGGCCTCCCAGCTGCTGCGCGGCAGGCTGGCACCGGAGGGGTTGTGCGGGCTGTTCAGCGCCAGGGCACGGGTGCGCGGAGTGATCCGTGCAGCGACGTCCGAGGGCTGCACGCGAAAGCCATGCTCAGGACGCACCGGCACCGGCACCACCTTGGCGCCGCAGGCACCGAACACCGCCTCGTAGGTGACATACATCGGCTCGGCGACGATCACTTCATCGCCCGGCTCCAGCACGCATTGCGCCACGCAGAACAGCGCGCACTGCGCCCCCGCCAGCACCGTCACCTGGTCGGCCGTGACCGCCTGGCCGCTGCGCTGCTGGTGGCGGCGGGCAATGGCCTCGCGCAGGCTGCGCTTGCCGCGCACGTCGGCGTAATGGGTATTGCCGGCTTCGAGGCTGGCCACGGCGGCCTGGACGATCGGCGCCGGAGTATCGAAGTCGGGATCACCGACCGAAAGCAGCAGCACGTCGCGGCCCTGTTCGAGCAGGGCCAGGGCGCGGTAGTGAATCTCCCAGGCGGCGGCGCCATCGCCGGCGATCCGTTGGGTCAAAGAGGAAAATCGCATGGCTGGTTGTCCTGTTGTGCGGGGTGGGCTCAGCGCGCGCAGGCGTGCTTGAGTTCGATCAGGGTCACGCCGTTGCGGGCAAAGCCGCCGCGCAGGTCACGTTGCAGTTCGTCAAGGTTCTGCGGCTGCGCCACGGTGCAGCCGAAGGCATGGGCCAGGCCGGCGAAGTCCGGGTTGCGCGGCAATACGCCAATGGGCTCGATATCGAGGTCGAGCATGTCGTCGCGGATCTGCCCCAGCGCATCGTTGTTCCACAGCAGCACCACCAGCGGGCGGTCCAGCTCCTCGACCGCGGTTGCCAGCTCTTGGGCGGTATAGAGGAAACCACCGTCGCCCACCAGCACCAGGCCCGGGCGGTCGGCTGTGGCGAACATGGCGCCGATGCCGGCCGGCAGGCCGTAGCCAAGGGTGCCGTAGCCGGTGGGGTGCAGCCAGCTGCGCGGTGCCCGGCTGTTGAACACATAGTTACCGGTATAGGCCAGCTGGGTCATGTCGGTGCTGATGAAGGCGTTGTCCGGCAGCTCGGCTGCGACCCGCTGCAAGATCGCCTGGTGCATCGCCTGCAAGGGCGCGTGGTTCGCCTGCACGGCGGCGCGCAGGCGCGCCACTGCCGCACATGCCTGGGTCGCATCGCGCACGCCGTCCGGCAACTGTTCGAGCAGCCCCGCCAAGGTCTGCCGGGCATCGCCGTGCAATGCCAGCGCGCAGGGGTAGAAGTCGTTGAACTTGCGTGGGTCGATATCCACCCGCAACAGCTCGCCGGTCAGCGGCAGGCGCTCGCGCCAGAAGTCGGTGTCGGCCATCTCGGTACCGACCGCCAGCACCACGTCAGCCTCGGCGATCAGCGCCCAGCCCGGTTCGACGCACAAGGTGGAGCCGGCGTTGAGCGGCGAGTCCAAAGGCGCCAGACCCTTGCCGGCGACGCTGGTGAACAGTGGCGCCGCCAGCCGTGTGCTCAACTGCTGCAGCTCGGCGCCCGCCTGCAGCGCGCCACCGCCGGCGATGATCATCGGGCGCTTCGCCGCCGCCAGCCTGGCGGCTGCCTGTTGCAGGCTGTCGAGGCTGGCCGGGCCGCGACCGGGGCGGCGCACTACTTCATCACTCCAGTCCCGCGCCACTGGCGCGGCCAGCACGTCCAGCGGCACCGAGATATGCACCGGGCGCGGGCGTTCGCTGTCGAACACGGCATAGGCCCGGGCGACCAGTTCCGGCAGGTCCTCGGGCTTCAGCGCCACGGCGGAAAAGGCGGTGATCGGCGCCGTCATGGCGCGCTGGTCCTGGGTCTCGTGCAGGCAGCCCCAGCCTTTGCCCAGGCTGGCGGTGTGGTTGACGCTGGAAATCACCAGCAGCGCAATGGAGTCGGCGTAGGCCTGGCCGATGGCGGTGGCCGCGTTGGTCACGCCGGGGCCGGTGATGACAAAGCAGACGCCCGGCTTGCCGCTGACCCGGGCATAGCCGTCGGCCATGAAGCCGGCGCCCTGCTCGTGCCGGGTGAGCACGTGGCGGATGCCGCTGCCGGGCAAGCCGCGGTACAGCTCCAGGGTATGCACGCCGGGGATGCCGAAGACGGTGTCGACGCCGTAGTTGGCCAGCAGGCGCACCAGCGCCTGGCCGCCCGTGAGTGTGGGGTTCGTCATGTTCATGTCCTTACACTTGGCCGAGGCGGATCAAGGCATCGACCGCAAGGGTGCCATGGGCACCGACCATCAGGGGGTTCACATCCAGCTCCAGCAGCTGGTTGGCGTTTTCGCAGGCGTAGTCGGCCACTGCGCGGATGGCAGCGACCAGGGCATCCAGGTCGGCCGCCGGCTTGCCCCGAAAGCCCTGCAGCAAGGCTGCGCTGCGCAGTCCCAGTACGGCTTTGCGGATAGCACCGTCGGTGGTCGGCAGCAGCAGGCTGCTGCTGTCCTTGAGCAGCTCGACGAGGATGCCGCCAGCACCGATCACCAGCGCCAGGCCGAAATCCGCCTCGCGCTTGATGCCGACGATCAGCTCGGCAAGCGGCGCGCTGGCCATCGGCTCGAGCAGCACCTGGTCAAAGGCGACCCCTGGCGCATGAGCTGCGATGCGCGTGCGCATCTGCTCAAGCGCCCGGCTGAGCGCTGCCGCGTCGGCCAGGTTCAGCGCCACCGCGCCGGCCTCGGTCTTGTGCGGCAACTGCGCGCTGACCGCCTTGAGCACCAGCGGGAAGCCCACCTGGCCAGCATCGGCCAGCGCACGCTGCGGGCTGCTCAGCACCCCCTGCGGAATGGGCAGGCCAAAGCCGCGCAGAGCCTGCTTGGCGTTCCATTCGTTGAGCAGGCGGCTAGCGCCGGCCAGCGGTGGCGGGCACAGCGGTACCAGCGCCGATTCGCCCAGCGCCAGCAACGCCGGACGCTGCTGTGCGTAGCGGGCGACCCGGCCCCAGGCTGCCAGGCCATCCTCCACCCCCTGCAGCGCCGGCACGCCGGCCGCGTGCAGGCGCTCGCGGGCGCTGGCCGGCAGCAGTTCGGGGAAGGCCGAGGTGACGAAGCCGGTCTTGCCATGGCGCTTGAGCGCCGCGCAGTACAACTCCAGCAGCAGGTCGCACTCTTTGCGCTCGCCGGTGAACTCGGCGGGGTAATCGAGCACCAGCATCGCCGCGTCGGCGTCGCTGCGCAGGGCGCTGTCGAGCATGCGCGCCTTGGCCGGGCCATCGCCCCAGATCGCCGTGGTGAAGTCCAGGGGGTTGACCAGGTTGGCGTAGGCCGGCAGCACCTGGGCCAGTTCCTCGACCTGACTGGCGTCCAGGGCCGGCAGGGTCAGCTGGTTGCTTTCGCTGTAGTCGGCGATCAGCCCGGCATCGCCGCCCGAGCAGGCCAGCGCGATCAGGCTGGAGCCCTTGGGCAGGTTGCCGCAGGCGGCGGCCTTGAGGGTTTCGACAAAACTTACCGGGCCGCTGACGCGAATCACCCCCAGGCGCTCGAACAGGCTGTCGTACAGGGCATCGGAACCGGACAGCGAACTGGTGTGGCTCAGCGCCAGCTCGGCGCCGATCTGCGACACGCCGGTCTTCAGCGCGACGATCGGGATGCCTTTCTCCAGCGCCTTGTGCGCGGCACGGGCAAAGCCCGGCACGTTCTTCAGGCCTTCCAGGTGCAGGCCGATGGCGGTGACCCGGGGTTCATCGAGCAACACGTCCATCAGCTCGGCGATGCCCAGTTGTGCCTGGTTGCCGACCGAGGCCATGTAGGCCACCGGCAGCGAGCGGTCGCTCATCGACAGGTTGTAGGCGAAGTTGCCGCTCTGGGTCAGCACCGCCACGCCCTTCTCTACCGCCTTGCCACCATGGGCCACCGGCCACAGGGCGGCACTGTGCAGGTAGTCGAGCAGGCCGTAGCAGTTGGGCCCGAGCAGGGCCATGTTGCCGGCGGCATCAAGCAGCTGCTGTTGCAGCGCCTCGCCCTCGGCGCCGCTTTCGGCAAAGCCCGAGGCATAGCAGATCGCCCCGCCCGCGCCCTTGGCGGCGAGTTCGGCGACACAGGTGAGGGTCAGTTCGCGGTTGGTGGCGATGAACACCGCATCCGGCGCGCAGGGCAGTTCGGCCACACTGCGCACGCAGGGCACGCCGTCGATGCTGTCCTGCTGCGGGTTGACCAGCCACATCTGGCCCGGGTAGCCGCCCTCGGCACAGCGCTTGAGCGCACGGGCCATGCTGCGCCCGCCGACGAAAGCCAGGTGCCGGGGTGCCAGCAGGCGTTTGAGGTTGTCACGAATGGCTTGCGACATGGGGATGCTCCGGTCAGCGCAGCAGTGGACGCAGCAGTTCGCGCGAGATGATGTGCCGCTGGATCTCCGAGGTGCCTTCCCAGATCCGTTCGATGCGCGCATTACGCCAGATCCGCTCGACCGGCCCTTCGTCCATCAGGCCCATGCCGCCGTAGATCTGTACCGCTTCGTCGGCGACCTTGCCGAGCACTTCGCTGGCGAACAGCTTGGCCATGCCGGCCTCGCCATCGGTCATGCTGCCCTGGTCCATCTTCCAGGCGGTGTGCAGGGTCAGCAGTTCGGCGGCGCGGATCTGCGTGGCCATGTCGGCGAGCTTGAACGACACGCCCTGGTAAGTGCCGATCGGCTGGCCGAACTGCTTGCGGTCGGCCGCCCATTGCAGTGACACGTCAAGTGCACGCTGGGCCTGGCCGACGCAGTTGGCGGCGACCATGACCCGGCCTGCGGTCAGCCAGGCATTGGCCACCTCCCAGCCCTTGCCGACTTCGCCGAGCACCTTGGCGGCCGGGACCTTGCAGTCGTCGAAGAACAGTTCGTAGGTGTGGTAGCCACGGTTGCTCACGCATTTCGGGCCACGGCGGATGGTCATGCCCGGGGTACCGCGGTCGACCAGGAAGGCGGTGACGGCGTTGCGCTTGCGGCCGTTGTGTTCGTAGGTGTCAGTGACGGCGAAGACGATGGCGAAATCAGCGTGGCCGGCATGGCTGATGAAATGCTTGCTGCCGTTGATCACGAAATCGTCGCCGTCGCGCACGGCGCGGGTCTTGATCGAGTTGGCGTCGGAGCCGGCACCCGGTTCGGTCAGGGCGAAGCAGTCGGTCTTCTCGCCACGGATACACGGCAGCAGGTAGTCCTCGACCTGCTGGCCGGTGCAGGCCATGAGGATCTTCGACGGCCGGGCGACGAACACGTGCAGTGCCCAGGAGACCTTCGACAGCTCACGCTCGATCAGGGCCTGGGACAGGTAGTCGAGGCCGCCGCCACCGACTTCCTCGGGCATGTTGAAGGCGTAGAAGCCGGCGGCGATGGCCTTGCCACGGATCTGCGCAGCCAGTTCCGGCGACACTTGGTCGGCACGGTCCACGGCTTCTTCATGGGGCAACAGCTCCTTGGTCACGAAGCTGCGTACGGCATCCACCAACATTTCTTGTTCTTGGGTCAGTTGGAAATTCATGGCCTGTTCCTGGTAACCGGGGAAAGAGAGCGTGCTTATTTGCCGCTGAAGCGTGGTGCGCGTTTTTCCGTGACTGCGCGCAAGGCTTCGGCACCGTCGGCGCTGCGCCCGCAAAGCAGGCCGGCAGCCAGTTCGGCACTGAGCTGCTCGGACAGGCCGCGCGAGGCGCCGTCGCGCATCAGGCGTTTGGTCTGGGCGTAGGCGAAGGTCGGCCCCTGGGCCAGGCGCGCCGCCAGTTCGGCGGCGACGGCGGGCAGCTGGTCGTCGGCGACGACTTCGCCGACCAGGCCGGCCGCCAGGGCGCGTTCGGCGCCCCACAGTTCGTCGAGGAACAGCAGGCGCTTGGCCTGTTCGCTGCCGATCAGCCGTGGCAGGTGCCAGCTGGCGCCGGCATCCGGCGAGTAGGCCATGCTGGTGTAGCCAGCCTTGAAACGGGCCGACTGGGCCGCCAGGCGCAGGTCGCAGCACAGCGACAGGTCCATGCCGGCACCGACGGCGGTGCCGTTGATGGCAGCGATGGTGGGCTTGTCCAAGGTGTGCAGGCAGTGCATCAGGGCGTGGGCGGTTTCGGTCCAGCCGTAGGTTTCCAGTGCACCACGGGCCTCGGCCTCGGCCCATTCGGCGAGGTCGGCACCGGCGCAGAAGCTGCGGCCTGTGCCGGTCAGCACCACCACGCGCACGGCCGGGTCGAGGTTGTACGCCTCGAGGGTGGCGTGCAGCTTCTTCAGGGTGGGGATGTCCAGCGCATTGCGCTGCTCGGGGCGGTTCAGGGTGATCCAGGCAACGCCGGCTTCAACCTGGGTGATTAGGGACGACGGAGCGGTCATGACGGGCCTCGGATTATTGTGATTGCTGTGGGAGGTGAGGCTCATGCTAAACGAGTGTTCAACAAGGAGGCAATTGCGGTTGCAACGGTGTTACAACTTCGAACAAGTGGTGGGCATCAGGTGCATGGCGGGGGATTGGGTGAGGGCTGACAGGGGCTTGCCACATGATCTTCAGCGCCTGTGAGATCGAGCGCCGCCCGCGCGGCGCATCGCGGGCAAGCCCGCTCCCACATTTGTTTCGGGCCAGTTACTCCTGTCCCGCCAACAGGATCCGCGTTGGTGCATGACTGAAGATCGATGAAAAGCAGTGGCGCTCACCTCGATATCGAAGGGAACAAACAAGGTGGTCCCTGTTGGCGGGCCCGCCAACAGGATCCGCCTTGGTGCATGACTGAAGATCGATGAAAAGCAGTGGCGCCCACCTCGATATCGAAGGGAACAAACAAGGCGGTCCCTGTTGGCGGGCCCGCCAACAGGATCCGCCTTGGTGCATGACTGAAGATCGATGAAAAGCAGTGGCGCCCACCTCGATATCGAAGGGAACAAACAAGGCGGTCCCTGTTGGCTTCACAGGAGAGATTGGCCCGAAACAGATGTGGGAGCGGGCTTGCCCGCGATGCGCCGCGCGGGCGGCGCTCGATCTCACAGGCCCTGCAAAAACCCCGGCGAGCACCTGTCAGCCCTCATTCAATCCCCCGCCATGCGCCTGTCAGCCCTCACCCAATCCCCCGCCATGCACCTGTCAGCCCTCACCCAATCCCCCACCATGCACCACCAAACCCGTCTCACGCCACCGGCACTTCCACCCCCACGCCATGACGCTTGCGCTGCACCAGGAAGTACGCCGCATAACACAGCGCAATAAAGCCAAAGCCCCAATACAACGAAGGCCGCTGCGTCTCATCCATCGCCAGGAACACAAACAGCGAACTGCACAGGGTGATGCACAGCAACGGCACCAGCGGGTACAGCGGCGCGCGATACTTGAGATCGCTCAGCTGGCCACCTTCGCTCAGGAACTGCTTGCGGAAGCGGTACTGCGCCAGGGCAATGACGATCCAGGTCACCGTGCCAGACATGCCGCTCACCGCCATCAGCACCATGAACAGGGTGTCTGCGGCAATGAAGCTGGTCATCAGCGACACCAGCGCAAAGCACAGGGTGATGAACAAGGCGCGCAGTGGTACGCCACGGCTGCTCAGCGGCGACAGGCTGCGCGGTGCCATGCCGGTCTTGGACATCGCCCAGAGGATGCGGGTGGAGGCATACAGGCCGGAGTTGCCCACCGACAGGATCGCGGTGAGGATGACGAAGTTCATCAGGTCTGCGGCGTAAGGAATGCCGACCATGTCGAATACCTGCACGAACGGGCTTTCCATCAGCCCGGCCTGCTGCCACGGCACGATCGCCGACAGCACCACGATCGCCAGCACGTAGAAGATCAGCACGCGGAACACCACGTTGCGCACGGCCCGCGGGATGCTCTTGTCCGGCTGGTCGGTCTCGCCCGCCGCCACCCCCATGATCTCGCAGCCCTGGAAGGCGTAGACCACGGTCATCATCACCGCGAACACCGCTGACAGGCCGTTGGGGAACAGCGAATCGCCGATCAGGTTGCTCATCATCGGCGCCGGCGCCCCGCTGTTCAGCGAAATGCCACCGAAGATCACCAGCACACCGACGATGATGAAGCCGAGGATCGCCGCCACCTTGATCCCCGAGAACCAGTATTCCGCCTCGCCGAAGGCGCGGGTGGCCAGGGCGTTGATGCCGAACAGCACGGCAACGAACAGCGCCGACCAGTACCAGATCGGCACTTCCGGGAACCAGCGCGTCATCAGCATGCCTGCGGCAGTGAACTCGAGGCCCACGGTGGTCGCCCAGCTCATCCAGTACACCCAGCCAATCATGAAACCGGTGGCCGGGCCGATGAATTTCGTCGCATGGGCCTGGAACGAACCGGACACCGGCATCTGCACCGACAGTTCACCCAGGCAGACCATCACCAGGTACATCAGGAAACCGGCGACCAGGTAGGCCAGGATCGCGCCCACTGGCCCGCCCTGGTTGATGGTCACCCCCGAGCCCATGAACAGCCCGGTACCGATCACGCCACCCAGCGAGAGCATGAAGATGTGCCGGCTCTTCAATGCCCGCGTGAGGTGGATACCTTCAGCTTTACGGCCTTTCATTATTATTATCTCCAATAAGCGTCGAAGACCGCGTGTGCAGCGGTTGAGTCCGATTATTGGAAGGCGATGTAAGGCCCGGTTGATCGTAAAGATCAAAGATGTAAAAAGTCGTAAGGATTTTGTCGCTCAGGCGGCCAGCAATGCGGCGAGGGTGTCTTCGGCACGCTGCAATTGTTCGCCCAGCAACGCCCCCATGGCCCGTACTCCCGCCTTGTCGCGGGCCAGGGCACGCGCTTCCAGTTCGCGCAAGGTCACCGCCAGGCCGCACAGGCCCATGGAATCGCTGCTGCCGGCCAGCCGATGGGCCAGGTGGGTCACCTCGGTGCAGTCCCCCGCCTCGGCCGCTTCGAGCAAGGGCATGCGCTGTTGCGCCAGGCTGTCCTGCAAGCCGGCCAGCAAGCCTTGCAGCTTCTGCTCGCCAAGCAGCGTGCGGTGCGTGCTCAGCAACCCCTGGTCAAGCCAGACGGAGGTTGCCGGCGACGCCTCCTGGCATTGCCCCGCCAGGGCTTGGCGCAGGCTGGCCAGCTTCAGCGGCTTGCCCAGCACCCCCTGCATGCCGGCATCCAGGTAGGCCCGCACCAACCCCGGCTGGACGCTGGCGGTCAGCGCCAGGATGCGCGTGTCGCGGTTGGGCGTGGCGCCGGCACGCAGCTGCCGGCACAGCTCCACGCCGCTGATGCCTGGCAGGTGCACATCCAGCAGAAGCACGTCGAAGCGCTGCCGTGCACACAGTTGCAAACCCTGTTCGGCATCCTCCGCCAGCCAGACCTTGTGCCCGTCACGCGCCAGCAGCCCGCTGACCACCTCACGGTTCAAGGCCACGTCTTCCACTACCAGGATGTCCAGTGGCACCGCGCCGGCAGCGGCCGCCGCCATGGCTTGGGGCGCCTGCGCCGTCTCGAGCTCCACCTCCAGCCAGAAGCAGCTGCCCTCCCCCTCGCGGCTGCGCACGCCGATCTGCCCGGCCATCTGCTCGACCAGGTGCTTGCTGATCGCCAACCCCAGGCCGGTGCCGCCATAGCGCCGGGCAACCGCCTCGCTGGCCTGGACGAAACGCTCGAAGATCTTCGGCTGCATCGCCTCGCAGATACCGATGCCGTCGTCGGTGACACTCAGGCGCAGGCGCTGCCGCCCGGGTTGCCCCTGCATCACCTGGACTTCGACCAGGATCTCGCCGCCCTCGGTGAACTTGATGGCATTGGCCAGCAGGTTGCTCAGGACTTGGCGCAGGTACTGCTCGGCGCCGTGCTGGTACGCCGCCAGTTGCGGGTCGATGCGGCACAGCACCAGGCTGTCGTTGGCCAGCGCACGGGGTTCGAGCAAGGTCACGACCTCGGCGCACAACTGGCGCAGGGAGAAATCCACCGCCTCGGGACGGCTTTCGCCTTCTTCCAGGCGGGCAAAATACAGCACCTCGTTGAGGATGCTCAGCAGCCCGTCACCGGCCTTGTACAGTGCCTCCAGGCGTTGCCGGTCGGGCGCCGCGAGGCCGGCGCCACGCAGCAGCTCGGCCATGCCGAGAATGCCATTGAGCGGCGTGCGCAGTTCATGGCTCATGGTAGCGAGGAAGCGCGACTTGGCCAGGTTGGCTGCCTCGGCATCGTCCTTGGCACGCATCAGGCTCGCCGTGCGCCGCTCGACCTGCTTCTGCAACTCGTCACGCTTGTCCTGCAAGGCCAGCCGGTCGGTTTCGCGGCGTTCGCTGTCTCTGAGGATGGCCCGGCGCATGTCGTCCAGGGCCAGGGCCACGCTGTCGATTTCGTCGGTATGGGGTGAACGGCGCTTGTTCAGGCGCAGGGGCTCGTGCCATTGCCCGGCACCGATGCGCCGGGCGAAGTCGGCCATGACCTGCAGGTGACGGGTGACCAGGCGATAGAACAAACCCGACAGGGCCAGGGCCAGCCCGCAGAGGAACACGCTCATCCACAACAGGCTGGTCAGGCCGGTAGCGAACAGCCGGCGGTGCACAGCGCCCAGGTCAGTGCTCACTTCCAGCTCACCCAAATGGCGCGCAGGCCCTGAAGGCGGCTGATAGTCCAAGGCAAAACGCTCGATCCGCAACGGCCCCTGCGGGCTCGGCTCGCCCTGCTGCAAGCTGAAGTCGGCGCTGCTCAGGCGCACCCGCGCCACATCGGAAAAATCCACCAGCCCACGCAACTGCACGTTCAGCTGCTCCTGGTTCAGGTCCCACAGGCTGCGCTCCAGGCTGGCCAGGTAGCCGGCACGGATCAACGCCATGCGCGCATCGATCTCGCGCATCTCACGGCGGTACTCGAAATACAGCTGCACGCTGCTGGCCAGCACCGTGAAGCACAGGCTGAACAGCAGGATGAACAGCAACAGCCGCCGCAGCAGGCCCCCCGGTTGCAGGCGGTTCATGGCTGGTTGACCATGTCGCGGTAGGTGACTTCGCTTTCATGCAGCCAGCGCTCCAGTTCGCCGGCGTCAACCATCTTCTGCAGTTGCGCGTCGATGTCGCCCATCCGCTCGCTCAGCGGCGAATGGCGCGACACCGCCACGCGCAGGTAGTCGACGCTCAGTGCCGGTGGCAGCGCAACGATGTCCTGGGCCCCTGCCAGGTGCTCGACGAACAGCTGGCCGGTACGCCGCTCCTGGACCACAAAGTCGATACGCCCGCGAATCAGCTTGCCGAAGTTCTGCCCGCTGTCCGAAACCCATTCGATGTTCTGGTGCTGCGCCACGAAGCGGTCGAATGCCTGGCCATAGCTTTCGCCGAACAATAGCCCGCCGCGGTATCTGGCCAGGTCTTCGAGCTGGTCGAACTGCAGCGGATGCTGCCGGTTGGCGAACACCGCCACCTCCTCGCGCAGCACCGGCACTTGGGAAAAGCGCATCGACTTGGCACGCTGCTCCGAGGCGTAGGCCAGCACCACATCCACCCGCCCTTCGGCAGCGTCGAGCAGGCAGCGTTGCCAGTTGCCCAACACCACCATCTCGACCCGATAGCCCAGCCGCCCGAACAGCTCGCGCACCACCGTGGGGGCCAGCCCGCGCGGCTGTTTGCCATCGCTCCAGGACACCGGTGGGTACACCGGGTAATCGCAATAGCGCACGCTGTCGGCGGCCTGCAGCGCAGCACTGGCCAACAGCGCCAGCAGGCCGAACAGGAACGGGCTCACGCGGCCACGCTGGCGGTGAACAGGTAACCGGCGCCGTGGATGGTGATGATCAGTTCAGGCTCGGCGGGGTCGTCGTGCAGCTTGCGCCGCAGGCGGCCGACCAGCACGTCGATGGAACGGTCGTTGGGCACCCACTCACGGTTGCGGATCTGGTCCATCAGCTGGTCGCGGCTCAGGGTATGGCCGCTGTTGCGCAAGAACACGCTGAGCAGCTGGAACTCGCCGTGGGTCAACAGGGTTTCGCCGCCCTGCGCATCGATCAGGCGGCGGCGGTCGCAGTCCAGCGACCAGTCGCCGAACTGTTTGAGGGTGACGCTAGCCACGCTGGCTGGCCGCGCGCCTTGGGCGTGGCGCACGCGACGGATCAGGTTCTTGGCGCGGGATACCAGTTCGCGAGGGTTGAGCGGTTTGCTGACATAATCGTCAGCGCCGCATTCCAGACCAACGATGCGGTCGATCTCGTCGTTGCGCCCGGTGATCAGGATGATCCCCACTTCCGAGCGCACCCGCAGTTCACGGGTCAGGGTCAGGCCGTCCTTGCCGGGCAGGCGGATGTCGAGCATCACCAGTTCCACCGGCTGCTCGCTCAGCAGCGTTTCGGCCTGTTCCGCCGTAGCGGCACAGTGGACGGTATAGCCCTCCTGGGACAGGTAAGCCTGGAGCAAGTCACGAATCAGCGGATCGTCATCGACGACCAGTACCTGAGAGGTCATTGCGGTTAGTCCTGAAGTGCCCGAAGGCGATATTTTTATTAGAGTGAGCCAAGACTAGCGATTGCTGAACGGTCGATCAACAGCCCTCGGTGGCGGTACTGAAGCGTTGCCGACCGCCGGCCTGCAAGCCATCGACCCAGGCCTCGCAGATCTGCACGCCCTGGGCCGGGGTAAAGGTGCCCGGGTTCAGCCCGGACTCCAGCCACAGGCCATCGAGCAAGGCGCTGAGGCTGATGGCCGCGAGGTCGGCATCGAAGTGTTGCCAGCCCTCCTCCCGCGCAAGTTCGGCAAGCAGCGTGCCCAGTTCGCGGCGGTATTCGCCATAGGAGTGGTCGTGCACCTGGTTGATCGCCTCGGCGGTCTTCACCGCACCCCAGAACGCCAGCCACGCATCGAGCAGCTGCGGGTCGAGCAGTTCGGCGCTGAACGAGCCACGGAAGAAGGCCGACAACCGCTCGCGGGCGTTGGGCGCGGCCTGGGCCATGGCCTCGCGCAGCAGGTGCATGACCCGACCGGTGACCGCCATGTAGGCTTCGGCGACCAGCTCGTCCTTGCCCGAATAATGGTGGCTGATCAGGCCTACCGAGACACCGGCTTCGGCGCAGATCTTGCGGATCGATGCGCCCTGGAAACCATGGCGCTTCAGGCAGGCCAGGGTGGCCTCGACCAGATTGGCCTTGCGCAGTTCGGGCAGCATGCGGCTGAAGCGGGCTTCCTGGGTCATCGGGGGCTCTCGTGGGTCGAATAGTTGAACGACTGTATAGCAACTCGCCTCGGTCGCGAAAGCCTGTTTATACTCGGCCACCCTGACAATAACAAAGGCACTGCCATGACCGACCTGATCCAGCAGCAGCTCGACGAAGGCCTGCTGACCGTGCGCCTGAACCGGGCGGATAAACTCAACGCCCTGACCAACGCCATGTACACGCGGCTGGCAGAGCTGTTCGAGGCCGCCAACAGCGACCCGCAGGTCGAGGTGATCCTGATCACCGGCAGCACCGGGTGCTTCACCGCCGGCAACGACCTGCCGGACTTTCTCGACCAACCCCCGACCGACCTGCAAAGCCCGGTGTTCCGCATGATGTGGGCGGTGCTGGCGCTGGACAAGCCGCTGATCGCGGCGGTTGCAGGGCCGGCGATCGGCATCGGTACCACGCTGCTGCTGCACTGCGACCAGGTGCTGGTCAGCCGTGACGCCAAGCTGCGCACGCCGTTCGTGGCACTGGGGGTATGCCCGGAGTTTGGCGCGAGCCTGTTGCTGCCACAGATGCTGGGGCACGTGCGGGCCGCGCAGCTGTTGCTGTGCAACCAGGCGCTGAATGGCGAACAGGCGGTGCAGTGGGGCCTGGCGAGCGAACTGTTCGACGATGGCGCGCAATGCCTGGCTGCCGCCGTCAAGCTGGCGCGGCGACTGCAGCAGTTGCCGGCCGATGCCCTGCGCATCAGCAGGCGTCTGCTCAAGGATGGGCAGCGCGAAGCACTGGCTGCAACGGTGGCCAAGGAAGGCCTGCTGTTCATCGAGCGGCTCAACAGCGATGCAGCCAGGGCAGCCTTGACCGCGATGGTATCGCGCAAGGGTGCCTGAGCCGGCACGCCGATTACGTGCGCAATACCTGCTCGCCAGCATTGCCGGGCAGGCGCACGGCATCGACCAGCGCGAGGCAGGCAATCAGCGCCACGCCGAGCAACGCCCAGTGGAAGTCGCTGACCGTCATCCCAGCCTCGCCGCCGCGCAGCATCATCGCTACCCGTAACAACAGCGCCACCACGGCGACCCCCAGCGCCATCGCCAGCTGGAAGAACATGCTGAACAGTGTCGACGCCTCGCCCATCTGTGGCTTGGGCACCTCGGAGAAACCGACGGCATTGTAGGTGGTGAACTGCATCGAACGTGACAGCCCGCCCATGAACAGCACCAGCGCCATCCAGTACCACGGCATGCCCTGCTGCAAGCCCAGGCAGGCCAGAATGCTGCAGACACCGATCATGCCATTGACCAGCAATACGCGG
The DNA here is from genome assembly GCF_002759075.1 of Pseudomonas sp. 382. NCBI lineage: Bacteria > Pseudomonadati > Pseudomonadota > Gammaproteobacteria > Pseudomonadales > Pseudomonadaceae > Pseudomonas > Pseudomonas sp. 382. The sequence goes on along the minus strand of NZ_PEMX01000001.1, from coordinate 301,350 downwards.
CGGAAACCATAGCGGCGCAGCAAACCGGTGGTGAACGGCTTCATCGCCAGGTTGCCAGCGAAGATCGCCAGCACCAGCCAGCCGGCATCCACCGGTGACAGGCCGAAGCCGACCTGCAGCATCAGCGGAATGAGGAACGGCAAGGCGCTGATCGACAGGCGGAACAGCGTACCGCCGACGATGCTGGCCCTGAACGTAGCGATGCCCATGGCTGCCAATGGCAACAGCGGCGCCGGGTGGCGCTGGCAATGGCGAACCGCGAGCCAGCTCAGCAAGCCGCCCGCTGCCACCAGTACCGCCCCGCCAGGCAGGCTGCCAGCGGCCAGCGATCCGAGCATTTCCAGGCCGATCAACCACGCGGCGCAGGCCGAGGCGAGCAAGCCGAAGCCGAGCAGGTCGAAGCGGCGTGCTTCGCCAGGGCGGCCAGCGGGAATCAGCCACCATGCTGCCGCAATGGCCAGCACGCCAAGCGGTATGTTCAGGTAGAAGATCCACGGCCACGACAGGTGGGTGACGATCAGCCCGCCGATGGGTGGCCCCAGTACCGGCGCTACCAGCCCGGGCCAGGTGACCACCGCGAGCCTCTTCACCAGGTCCTGCTTGTCGGTGGTGCGCAACACCACCAGGCGGCCGACCGGCACCATCAGCGCCCCGCCGATGCCTTGCAGCACCCGTGCGAAAACGAAGGTCTCCAGATCGGTCGCCAGGCCGCAGAGCCACGACGCCAGGGTGAACAGGCCGATGGCCCCGGCGAACACCTGCCGCGCGCCAAAGCGGTCGGCCAGCCAACCGCTGAGCGGGATGAACACCGCCACCGCCAGCAGGTAGGCGCTGATGCCGATGTTCAGGCTGACCGGGTGCTCGGCGAAGTCACGGGCCATCTGCGGCAACGCCGTGGCGATGACGGTGGCGTCGAGGTTCTCCATAAAAAAGGTAATGGCGACCAGCAAGGCGATGAAAGTGGTGTGCCGAGACGCGTTCACAAGTCCCTCCGGTGATTGATGGGTCCGGACCTGCGCGCTTTGTGCAGGCGCGCCGGCCATCAGATCATGTTCAGCGCCGCACGCAATGCCAGCAGGTAGGTCTCGACGCCAAACCCGCAGATCTGCCCTCGCACCACCTCGGCAAATACCGAATGATGGCGGAACGGCTCTCTGGCGTGGATGTTCGACATATGCACTTCGACCACCGGCGCCTCGACAATCGCCAGTGCGTCACGAATGCCGTAGCTGTAATGGGTCCAGGCCCCGGCATTGATCAGCACGGCATCCACCCGTTGCTCATAGGCCCGATGGATGCGTTCGCACATTGCGCCTTCGTAGTTGGTCTGGAAGCACTCTACGTGTGCACCGAGTTCCTCGCCCAGCGCCTGCAGGGCCTGGTCGATGTCGGCCAGGGTGGCCGTGCCGTACTGGCGCGGGTCGCGCTTGCCGAACATGTTGTGGTTGATGCCATGCAGCATCAGGACATTGGCGGGCATGGCTCACTCCAGGGGAATGGTCAGGCGGTCGATCACGGCACGGGTTTCAGGCCGTACCCCGCGCCACCAGGCAAATGCTTCTGCCGCCTGCTCCACCAGCATGCCGACGCCATCGGCCAAGCGCGCCACACCTTGCGCCTGCGCCATGCGCAGGAACGGTGTCAGGCCTTTGCCATAGGCCAGCTCATAGGCCAGGCGCGCGCCGCCCAGCACGCCAGCAGGCAGCGGCGGCAACTCACCGTTCAGGCTCGCGGAGGTGGCGTTGACGACGATATCAAAGGCTTGCCCGTCCAGTTCCTCATAACGGCTGATGCGCAGCCGGGGGTGATCCAGTTCGTTGCGCAAGGCCAGTGCCTTGGCCATGTCGCGGTTGGCGATCACCAGCTCACGCGGCCCGGCCTGCAGGAACGGCAGCAAGGCGCCGCGCACTGCGCCGCCGGCACCGAGCAACAGCACCCGGCGCTGGCGCAGCGGCTCACCGAGGTTCTGCTCGATATCCCGCAGCAGGCCAATGCCATCGAAGTTCTCGGCGTAGATGCTGCCATCCTCGAACTTCAGCGCATTGGCCGCCCGTGCCAGCTGCGCACGCTCGCTGCGCCGGTCGGCCAGCTCGAAGGCGCGCAGCTTGAACGGCGCGGTGATGTTCATGCCCAGCCCGCCCTCGCTGCGCAATTGCAGCACCTGGGTCTCGAAGCCCTCCAGCTCGCCCTCGATGGCGCCGTACTCCAGGGCCTGGCCAGTGGCCTCGGCGAACAGGCCATGGATCAATGGGGACTTGGTGTGGTTGATCGGCCGGCCGATCACTGCATAGCGGTCGCTCATCGTGCATCTCCGTGGGTGAACAGCACACCATCTGCCTGCATGACGGTGATTTCTTCGGGGCTGAAGCCAAGTGCCGCGGCGACTTCGGCGTTGTGCTGGCCGAGGTCCGGAGCCACCTGGTGGATCGTGGTGTCGCAGTCGGAAAAGCGAAACGGCAGGTTGGGCAGGCGCAAGGTGCCGTAGCGCGGGTGTTGCTGTTCGATGACCATGTTGCGGGCCTGGATCTGCGGGTCGGCCAGCACCTCGTCGATGCGCTGCACCTTGGCGCTGGGGATGTCGATGCCATCCAGCAGCTGCAGGATATCGGCCACCTGGCGCGCGCCGACCCAGTCGCGGACCACGGCCAGGATCGCCTGGCGGTGGGCGTTGCGACCGCTGAGGCTGTGGTAGCGCGTGTCGCTGCCAAACCCGCTCGGGCCACCGTTGGCTTCGAGCATGGCGGCAAAGCGTTGCCAGGCATCGTCGACCTGGGCGGCGATCACCAGGTCGCCATCGGCAGCGCGGAACACGCCGTACAGGGTCGAGGTGGGCATGTCATGGCCCGTCTGTTCCGGCAACACGGTGCCATCGGACAACGTGTAGCACTGCACCGCGTACTCATGCATCGACACCAGCGTGTCGTACAGGGCCATGTCGATGTGCTGGCCGCGGCCGCTGCTGACCCGGCCCAGCAGCGCCGCATTGATTGCCGCCACGGCATGGATGCCGGTGTACATGTCGCCCAGCGAAATGCGCAGCAGCGGCGGCGCTTCGCCGGGCACGCCGACCATCTGCATGATCCCGCTCTTGGCCTCGGCGATCAGCCCGAAGCCGGCGCGGTGGGCGTCCGGCCCGGTATGGCCGTAGGCGGAAATCGAGCAGTACACCAGGCGCGGGTTGCGCGCCGCGAGTTCGGCGTAGCCCAGGCCCAGCTTGTCCAGGGCGCCGGGGCGGTAGTTTTCGATGAACACGTCGGCCGAATCGGTCAGGCGCTGCATGAAGGCCTTGCCGCGCGGGTCCTTCATGTTCACGCTGACGCCCTGCTTGCCCATGTTCAGCTGCAGGAAGTAACCGCTCTGCTGGTCGTCAAGGGTGAATGCATGCTGCCGGCCGGCATCGCCGCTGCCCGGCCGCTCGACCTTGATCACCTCTGCGCCTAGGGCTGCCAGGCAGCGCCCGACATAAGGGCCGGCGAGGAAGTGGCTGTAGTCGATGACGCGGATACCCGCCAATGGCAATGCCTGGCTCATGCTTCGGCCCTCCGCGGCACCATCAGCCGGTGCTCGCCGCGCTGCACGACTTCGCCGTGCTGGTTGATCAGCTCCGAGGGCAGCACCACGATGCCCCACCCTGGCCGGCTTTTGCTCGGGCGCATCGCCCCCACGCGCATGCGCACGTGCAACACATCGTTGACCTTGATCGGCAGCACGAAGTCCCAGGTCCAGCCCAGCGACATGCCCGGCAGGAAACGGTAGTCGCACTGGGTCTTCAGGCCGTCGGCAATCGACAGCCCGAACAGGCCGTGGGCGACCAGGCAGCCGAAGTGGCTGGCGTTGGCGTACGCCTCGTCGACGTGCACCGGGGTGTGGTCACCGGTCAGGTCGGCGTAGGCCAGGATCCGTTCGCGGGTCACGGTGTAGGTCGGGCTGATGCATTCATCGCCTTCGCGGGCGTCGTCCCAGTATTTTTCCACCACGCTCATGCCTGAACCTCCGCGCGGGGGTCGATGGCCAAGGCCTGGGCGACGCAGGCCGCTGGCAACGCCTGGATGAATTCCACGGCCAGGCCGTCGGGCAGGCGCAACCAGTTACGCCCTTGGGGCATCTCGCTGACGCCGAAACACTGGGCCGCCGCCAAGGCGGCTTCGAGGTCTTCGCACATGATGCCCAGGTGCGCCATGCGCCCTTCCGGGCCGACGAAGTCCGGCTGGTGGATGAACTGCAGGCCACCCAGGGTCCAGTACTGCGCGGGCCGCTCGACGTCGCCCTGCACTTCGCGCATGGTCATGCCGCACACTTCGCTGAAGAAACGGATATGCCACTGGATGTCGCGCACCCAGAACGCGACATGTTCGAGGTAGGCTTTTGGCTGGCTCATGGGTTGTCCCTCTTCTGGTGATCGGCCATGGCGCGTTCGATGCCCTTGATGCAGGCCACCAGGGTTGCGTTGACCGGTGTGGCCACGCCATGGCGCTGGCCCCAGCGCACGACGGAGCCGTTGATGAAGTCGATTTCGGTGATCGAGCCTTTTTCCAGGCTTTGCAGCATCGAGGTGCGGAAACTCGCCGGCAGGCCTTCGGCAGCCAGCGTCCAGGCAGCCTCGGGGCTGGTCAGGCTCAGGCGGATGCCGGCGCGCTCGGCCACGGCGATGGCCTCGGCCACGGCGGCCTTGGCGGTGCTCGCCAGCAGCGGTTCGCTGTACAGCTGGCCGTAGCTGAGCATGGTGATGCCGCTCAGCGCGCCGGTGGCGACGTTTACCAGAAGCTTGTCCCACATGGTGCCGAGGATATTGTCGCTGACCGTGGTGGCCAGCCCGGCGCCGTTGAAGGCGGCGGCAATGGCTTGCACACGGGGCGTGAGCTGGCCGTCCAGCTCGCCGATGAAGGTCTGCTTGGCCGCCACACCGGCACGGATCGCACCCGGCGCCAGGAGCACGCCGCCGACGTAGGTCTTGCCCGCCAGCACCCGCTCGCGCCCTACCGCCTCGGCCAGGATGTCCTCGTGGCCCAGGCCGTTCTGCAGCGACAGCACCAGCGTCTGCGGCCCGATCAGCGCGCTGGCACCGGCAATGGCCTCGGCGGTGTGGAACGACTTGACCAGCACCACCACCAGGTCCGCCACGCCGACGTCCTCGGCATCAATTGCGGCGTTGACCCGCACTTGGCGCTCGCCACGTTCGTCCTGCACCTGCAGCCCGTGCAGGTTCATGGCCTCGACATGCGCACGGCCACGGTTCAACAGCCAGGTTTCATGCCCCGCCTCGCTCAAGGCCGCGCCAATGGCGCAACCCAGGGCACCGGCACCGAGAATGCAGATTTTCACGTCGCAGACCTCCTGTGGTTTGCGACTACCTTATGCAGCGAGGCTTATTTGGGCTATACAATGGCCTCAATAGAACTATTGAGATTCGCAATAATGACCCCGCTCGAGCCCTTGCCGGAACCCAAGCTGCTGCAGTTGTTCGAGGTGCTTTACCAGTGCCGAAGCGTGACCCGCGCCGCCGAGCAGCTTGGCCAGAGCCAACCGACCCTGAGCATCTGGCTGGCGCGCCTGCGTGAGCAGTTGAACGACCCGTTGTTCGTGCGCACGCCGGGCGGCATGGCCCCTACCCCGCGGGCCGACCAGCTGATAGGGCCGTGCCGGGAAGTGCTGGAGTCGCTGCGCCGCCTCAGCGACTGGGCGCCGCAGTTCATGCCGGCCACGGCACAACGGCGCTTTCGCCTGTGTGTCAGCGATGCCAGCCATATCACCTTGCTGCCCAGCATCCTCAACCATCTGCGCAGCCATGCGCCGGGCATTCGCCTGGAAGCGGCGCGGATCGATGGCAATACCGAGAGCGCGCTGGAATCCGGTGAAGCGGACCTGGCCATCGGTTTGGTGCCCGGGCTTGGCGCGGGCATGTATCAACAGGTGCTGTTCGAACAAGACTGGGTTTGCCTGAGCAGCGCACAGCATCCGCGGTTGGGCGATGGCATGAGCGTGGCGCGCTACCGGGCCGAGGGGCACGTGCAGATCAGTGCCGGGACCGGGCAGAAGCTGCTCGAAACCGGCCTGGCGCGGGCCGGGATCGAGCGCAAAACCATGCTCGAACTGCCCGGCTTTCTCGGCTTGGGCATGATCGTCGGGACCACCGACCTGGTCGCCACGCTGCCGCGGCACATCGGCCAGACGCTTGCCGACATGCACGGGCTGCGGCTGCATGACTGCCCGTTTGCCGTGGAGCGCTTCACCGTCAAGCAACATTGGCATGCGCGCTATCACCAGGACGCTGGCAATCGCTGGATCAGAGGGGTGATCCGCGAGTTGTTTCAACAGCCGCCAGCCTGATGCTGCACCTCAACGCAGGTAGTCCTGGACCCATTTCACCCAGCAATCGGCGCCTATCTTCACCAGCGCATCGTTGAAGTCATAGTGCGGGTTGTGCACCGAGCAGCCATGGAACTCGCCGGTACCGTTGCCCAGCATGAAATAGCAGCCTGGCCGCGCCTGCAGCATGTAGGCGAAGTCCTCGGTGCCCATGACTTTTTTCGGCATCGTGTCCAGCAGCGCACCGTCAGCGAACAACGGCCTCAGGCTGTCACGCAGCAACGCGCTTTCCTGGTCGCTGTTGCACAGCGCCGGCGCCAGTTGAGTGAACTGCACATCGATCTGCACGCCGAAGCTTTCAGCATGGCCTTTGACCAGGGCGTCGATGCGACTGTTGATTTTCTGCTGCGTTTCGGCCGTGTCGGTGCGCACGCTCAACAGCATGCACGCTTCATCGGGGATGATGTTGTAGACGGTGCCGGCCTGGATCATGCCAATGCTGATGACCGCGTATTCCTCGACACTCAGGTTGCGCGACTTGATGGTCTGGATGGCGCTGATCAGGCTGTTCAGTGCCATCACCGGGTCGACCGACAGTTCCGGCATCGCACCGTGGCCACCCTTGCCGGTGATGCGAATGCTGACGCGCTGCGAAGACGCCATGGTTGGCCCGGCCTGAACCACGCAGGTGCCCACCGGCAAGCCGGGCATGTTGTGCAGGGCGTACACCGAATCACACGGAAAACGCTCGAACAGGCCATCGTCGAGCATGGCCTTGGCCCCGGCCAGGCCTTCTTCATCCGGCTGGAAGATCACATTCAACGTGCCATTGAAATCGCGCGTGGCAGCCAGCTGCGAAGCGGCGGCCAGGAGGATGGCAGTATGCCCGTCGTGGCCACAGGCATGCATGCGACCAGGGATCTTGCTGGCATGGGCGAAGGGGTTTTTCTCGGTCATGGGCAAGGCATCCATGTCGGCGCGCAAACCGATGCTGCGTGGACTGTCGCCCACCTTCAACACGCCGACCACACCATGCCCGCCCACGTTGCGATGGACCTCGTAGCCCCACGCCTGGAGCCTGTCGGCCACCAGCGCGGCGGTGTCGGGGGTGTCGCCGCCCAGTTCCGGCGCGGCGTGGATCTGTCGGCGCAGCGTGACGAACTCATCCAGTGCCGCGGCCTCGCACTGAGGCGGTTTGCTCAGGAACGTACCCATGTCACTCGCATCCTTTGTTTTCAGGGAAATAACGGAGGCAGGCCAGGCTGACCACGCCACCCGCCAGGAGGAAATAGGCCGGCGCCATCGGGGTCTGTAGCGCGGCGATCAGCCAGGTGGCCACCAGCGGCGCGAAGCCGCCGAAGAGGGTCACGCCGAGGCTGTAACTGACCGAGGTGCCGAAGGAGCGCCGGGCTTTCGGGAAGCCCTCCATGATCAGCGCGAAGAATGCGCCCGCACCGATGCAGGTCGGCAAGATCAACACCGCGACGCACATCATGGCCAGGCCCATGTCGCGCACCTGCCCAAGCAGGTGGAACACTGGCAGGATCAGCACCACCGGCGTGGCCACTGTCCAGGCCAGCAGGCGCTTGCGCAACTGGTACCGGTCGGCAAACTTGCCCGCCAGCGGGCAGATCACCGCCATGCAGCCGCTGCTGATGCAGGCGATGGCCATGGCGCTGCCAGGCGGATACTGCAAGGTGGTGGAGAGGTACGTGGGCATGTAGAACACCAACAGGTACATGCCGATGGTCGAACTGGCCATCAGGCCGATGCCCAGGGCAATGCGTTTGAGCAGTTGCGCATCGAGCCCTTGTCCGCCATGCGACACTGGCGTCGCCTCGTGGGTTTCTGGCAGGCGCGTGCGAATGTACCAACCGACCGGGCCGATCAGCAGCCCGACGATGAAGGGTAGCCGCCACCCCCAGCTTTCCAGGGCCACAGGGTCAAGCGACTGGTGCAGCGCAAAGCCGAAGGCGGCGCCCACCAAGGCGGCATACCCCTGGCTGGCGGCCTGCCAGCTGACATTCCGACAACGGTTGCTGACCGCACTCGACTCCATCAGAAACACCGATGCCGTCCCGACCTCCCCGCCTGCCGACAGGCCTTGAATGAGTCGACCGAGCACCAGCAAAAGCGTGGCGAAAATGCCAATCTGCGAATAGGTGGGCGCAAAGGCGATTAACGCGGTGCCCAGGGTCATCAGGCCTATGGTGAGGCTCAAGGCGGCCTTGCGCCCATGCCGGTCGGCATAGCGGCCGATGACCATTGCCCCGATGGGACGCATGAGGAAACCCACACCAAAGGTGGCCAGCGACATCAATAACGACGCCGTCGCCGATTCGGCGGGGAAGAAATGCTTGCCGATCAGCACGGCGAAGAAGCTGTAGATGGTGAAGTCGTACATTTCCAACGCATTGCCCAGCGAACAGGCGACCAAGGTCTTGCGCGAAGCATGCCCCCCTTGTGCGGCGCTATGCGCGCCGGGCTGCACGGCGGTCGATGCGGGTAGCGGTGTCGTCATTGTTTTCTCCGATGGCAAATCGCGGCGTGCCACGACTATCGGCCAATCGGGCAAGCAACACACTTGCAGTTTCGGCATACACCTAACCGAGGGTTAATCACTCCGCGCAGTCGACGGCCAACATGCCCAGAAGTAGCGCACCGTTCGCCCTGCCTGAACCCGCTGCCCCGTTAACGCACATTGAGCGGCCCACCGCACGGCACCTTGCCGGGTGTTGGCAGGCGCTCTGCAGCAGGCGTCGCCGCCAGACGTGGGCAGCGCCAGCAGTTGATTAACCAAGTTGCATAGGGTTGCCGAATAAGCAATCGCACTGAAACGATCTGTTCACCGACGCTACGGGCCACCCCATCAGTGAGTTGGCCTGGAGTCGTGAATGAACACTCGCACTACCTCGATGCTGTTGATGATTCAATGTGCCGGCCTTGCCGTGCAGGCGCACGCCGAGGGCTTCCCGAGCCTGGGCCGGATTGCGCCAGGCTTCGGTTATTACGGGGTGGATAACGGCTTCGATGACAAGCTCAAGGTCTACGGCACCGTGGACGCCTTCACCAGCTATCACGACTCGCAGCACCATTCGGGTTTTCGTCTGGCCGGTGGCGGCGCATGGACCAACAAGCTCGGGCTGTATGCCAGGAAGGCAGTGGGCACCGATACTGTCCTGGAACTGGATGTCGAAGAGGGCTTCAACGTCAACGGCAAAGCCTTGGCAGGGACCTGGGACACGATCGGCAGCCTGCGCCTGGCCACGCTGGCCTTGCGCTCGCGAACCCTGGGCAAGCTTGAGTTCGGCAAGACCTACAGCATGGGCACACCGACCTACGCCGACCCGTTCCTCGCCACGTATGGCTCGCCCTACACCTTCCTGGCCCTGCCTGCGGCCGGCAAAGGTGCCTATAACCTGGACCTGCGGCCGAAACATACCCTGGCCTACACCAGCCCGACCCTGAACGGCTTCAGCCTCGGCACCGCAGTGACCTTCGGCTTCGATGATGCCGCCAGCCAGGGGCGTACCGTGCGCGGTGGCGGCGCCAGGCTGCAATACCGCACCAGTACGCTGATGCTGCTGGCCTCCTACAACCTGTATTACAGCGACCCTTGGGACGACGGCGGCACCTCACGCCAGACCGCCAACCATTACAAGAGCCTGTCGACGTTCTACGATTTCGGCCCGCTGGCCACCAGCCTGACCTGGCAACACCAGGCTGTCGAACAGCACGGCACCCCCAGTACCACGCTGTACACCTTCGGCGTGATGGCACCGGTTGGCCAACTGGACGTGCTGCGCCTGGCCGTGATGCAGCGCCAGGTCACGGCGCGCGACAAGAATGCCCAAGGGGTGATGCTCGGCTACGATCATTTCATCAACCCACGCTGGGCTGTGTATGGGCGGGTTGGCAAGATCTTCAACCAGCCTGCGTCCTCGGTCACCTACGCTGGCACCCCGCTGGACCAGCTGGGCGACGACCCCAGCAACCTCTCCCTAGGCATGTACTACCACTTCTGACGGCGCCGGGCGGGTTTGCCTGAGCACCTGCCCGCGCAAGCTGTGAAACAGTTCCTGAGCGGGTGCGGTCAGGCTGTGGCGGTCGATGCAGACCAGGTTGACCGGGTAATCCGGAATCAGCTCCTGCACTGCCACGGCCAGGTACTCGCCATCAACGCCAAAGGCAAACCCCTGGTCCACGGCCAGCTCACTGATGGTCATCAACGATTCGGTGTTCTTCAACAGCTTCAGCGCCATCATCACCGACGTGCATTCAACGGTGTTCTGCGGCACCCGCAGGCCGTTGCTATCGAACAGCTGGTGAAACTGCGATGCCGGGTCCGAGAGTTCATCCAGGCTGATCCACGGGGCGTATTGCAAGGTGCGCAGTGACTTGGCGAACTTCTGCTGATTCGACGCATGGCAGATCACCCGGCCCTTGATGCTGCCAAGCGCTTCCCAGTCCAGGTTGAGCCGGTTCAACGGCTGCTGCGAAGTAATGGCAAAATCCAGGCTGCCATCGCGCAGCCGTTGCAGAATCTGACTGGGGCGCAGGTCGGTGATGGTGATCTTCACCCGCGGGTATTTGCGCCGGAAGGCCAGGATGCTGTCGTCGACCCCGTCCAGCATCGCCGTCAGCGAAGTCACCCCGATGGACACTGCGCCCACCGCGGCGTCCTGGATACTGGCCGCTTCGATCTGCAGGCGGCGAATGCTTTCCACCACCAGGTTGGCATGGCGGATGACGCGCTTGCCTTCCTCGGTCAGGGCCATGCCTTTGGATGAGCGCTGCAACAGGCTGAAACCGACCTCGCGCTCAAGCTCCTTGATCGACCGGCTCAGTGCAGGCTGGGTGATATGCATGAGCTTGGACGCTTCGAGAATGCTGCCTGCGTTGTGGATGGCGACCAGCGCCTTGAGTTGGTGAAGTTTCAAAGGTCTCTACCTTGTTGTCAGCGGGCCACTTCCATGCCGCGCACAGATTACCGCAAGCACCACCTGCGCAGTGCAACGTCCGTGCCGCTTGCGTTACCATGGCGGCCCCTTCGTTGAGGTCGCGTGCAATGAGCAAACACGGCCAGACCATCCTGGTCGCCCTGCGCAAGATGATCGCCTCCGGCGAACTGGCCGGCGGTGAACGGTTGATGGAAGTCCCTACCGCAGAACGTTTCGGCGTTTCCCGCATGCCGGTGCGCATGGCGTTCCGCACCCTGGAACAGGAAGGCCTGCTGGTGCGCCATGGCGGCAAGGGCTTCCAGGTACGTACGTTGAGCGTCGATGACCTCACCGGCGCCGTGGAGGTCCGCGGCGTTCTTGAAGGGCTGGCAGCCCGCCTGTGCGCCGAACGTGGCCTGGACGCACAAGCCATGGCCACCCTGGTGCAATGCCTCGATGAGGGCGACGCCCTGTTCGCCAAGGGCTACATCACCGAACAGGACCTGGCGGCCTATCACGACCTCAACGTGCGCTTGCACCAGGTGATCGTGGCGGGCAGCGGCAACCCCGCCATTGCCGAGGCGCTGGCGCGCAATGACCATCGCCCGTTCGCCTCGGTGTCGGCGCTGGCCTTCGACCGCGACGACATGGCCCGCGAGTACCGGCGCTTCAATTACGCCCACATGCAGCACCACTCATTGGTCGATGCACTGCGCAACGGCCAGGGCGCACGCGCCGAAAACATCATGCGCGAACACGCCAATGCCACGCTGCGCTATGCCGAAGTGTTCGGCGCGGCCAGCACGGCAAGTGGCGTCCAGGTGATTTCCAGGGGCGACTAGGCGCACCCTACAGGTCCAGCACCAGCATGGGCGTCCTGGCCCGTGAACAGCACGGGGTGAACTGGTCATTGGCGGCCTGCTCGGCTTCGGTCAGGTACAGGTCGCGATGCTCCGGCACGCCTTCCAGCACCCGGGTCAGGCAGGTGCCGCAGACCCCCTGCTCGCACGACACCGCCATCGGCACGCCGTGGCTTTGCAAAACCTGAACCACGGTCTTGTCCGCAGGAATCTCGAATACCTGGCCGGTGCTGGCGAGCCTGACCGAAAACACCCCGTCACCCGCGTTGTCGACTGGCGCGGCGGCGAAGTACTCGCGGTGCAGCTGGGTGTCCTGCCAACCCTGACGGCGGGCATCGTCCAGTACCTGCTGCATGAAGCCAGCCGGGCCGCAGACGTACAGGTGATCCTCCGCGCCGGGCACAGCCAGTACCTGGGCCAGGTCAAGCCGGGTCTGCGGGAGCGCGTCGAAATGCAGATGGACCCGGCCGGCGAACGGTGTCGCCGCCAGGCGCTGGAGAAATGCCGCACGCTCGCTGGAGCGGGCGCAGTAGTGCAACTCGAAATGATCGCCTTGCAGCCACAATTGCTCTGCCATGCACAGGATCGGGGTGATCCCGATGCCGCCGGCAAACAGCAAACTGCGGCGGGCACTGGGCGCCAGGGCAAAGAGATTGCGCGGCTCGCTGATCAGCAGCCGCTGCCCCGCTTCGACCTGCTCGTGCAGGCAGCGGGAGCCGCCGCGCGATGCTGCATCATTAAGCACGCCGATCAGGTAGCGGTGACGCTCCTGCGGGTGATTGCACAAGGAGTACTGGCGCACCAGGCCGCCGGGCAAGTGCACATCGATGTGCGCCCCGGCACTGAATGCGGGTAGCGGCCGGCCTTGGGCGCAGCGCAATTCGTAGCTGCAGATACCTTCGGCTTCACGGGTTCGGGCTGTGACGACGACTTCAATCATGGCTCACCTTGCATGGACGGCCACCGGGATGGCCGGTCTGGGCATCGACGGGGACGGTTACTGCGCGGTTGCGATCAGCGCTGCAGCGGCGCCGGTCTGTTCTTGGGCGACCCACCGCTCGAGTATGCGTCGCGCCTGCACGCCGCCCGCATCGATATTGAGCTTGAGCAGGTTGCGCTGCGGGTTCGCCAGCAGGTTGGCCTGTTGCTGTTCAAGCATGTCGAGGTCTTCGCTGAAGATCTTGCCCTGCCCTTCGCGAATGCTGGCGGTCAGGGCCTGATCCTCAGGGTTGAAGTTGCGCGCCATGCCCCAGAAGTACCAGATCGAGGTCTCGGTCTCCGGTGTGATGAAGTCGACCACGATGCTCGACGCTTTGTCCTGGGCGGCCGCGTGGTAGCCCCCTTTGCCGGCGAGCGCCACGCCCACTTCGATCAGGACATGGCTGGGTGGGGTGAAACGGCAGATCTGCCAGCGGTCGACCGGCTGGTCGTCGGGCAGCTGATTGCCCCGCAGTGCCATGCGCCAGAACGGTGGCGCCATGATGTTTTGCATGTGGCGGGCAGTGACCACCTCGTCGCCGTTGACCGTAGTGACCGGCGGTGCTTCGTCGATTTCCTTCTGGCCGATGCTGGAGGCATGAACGTAGGTTTCGTGGGTCAGATCCATCAGGTTGTCGATCATCAGGCGATAGTCGCAATTGATGTGAAACAACCCGCCGCCGTAAGCCCACTCGTCACTCTCTGCCCATGGCAGGTGGCACAGGCTGGCGGGGTCGGCCAGTGCCTGATCGCCGGGCCAGACCCAGACAAAGCCATAACGCTCGACCGTGGCATAGGCCTTGTTGCAGGGGAAGCCCCGAACTCGCTGGCCTGGCATCTCGACGGCCTTGCCATCGCCGCCCATGACCAGGCCATGGTAACCGCAGACGAGGTTGCCATGCTCGACATAGCCCAGGGACAACGGTGCCCCACGGTGCGGGCAGAAATCCTCGACGGCGCGGATCAGGTTCTGCTGACCGCGGTAGAACACCATCTTTTCTCCGCAGATCTGCCGGCCCAGGGGTTTTTCGGTGATTTCGTCAGGGGTGCAGGCAACGTACCAGGCGTTTTTCGGGAACATCCGATTCTCCGATTGATTGTTTTTGTGGATCCATTAACAACCAAAAACAGGAAATCAGTCAACAGAAAAGTAGCTTGAGAATATTTATGGATCCACAAGCCACTTAAAACGCGTGGCTACTTGCTGGCGATCGACTGATTCGTCAGCGGGCAGCTCTGGGCGTTGAGAAAACGCGATGTCTTCAGCCAGTGCTGCTGCGGGTAATAAGCAAACACATAACTGCCGCGTTGCAGCGTATCGATCAGCTTGCCGGCAATGGCCGGCCGCACGGCCGGGCAGCCCTGGCTGCGGCCCAGGCGCCCGAGGCCCGGAACCACCTTGGGGTCGGCATAGGCGGCGGCATGCATGACAATCGCCCGTGACATGCTGTTGTCGTTGAACCCCGGCTCCAGCCCCTGCAGGCGCAGTGAGCGGCCATGCTTGCCGCTGTAGATCTGGCCGGTTTCATACAGGCCGATGGACGATTGGTAGCTGTTCGGGGCGTTGGAGAACGTGGTCGGCACATCGGCGCCGCTGTTCTTGCCATGGGCAACCCACTCCTCGAACAACAGCTTGCGCGCGCGCAAGTCGAACACCCACAGGCGCTTGTCACGCGAGGCCTTGGAGTAATCGATCACCGTCAGCAGCTTGCCTGCCTCGCCGTGGCTGGCACAGGCGTAGGCCGTAAGGGCCATGCCCAGCGCCGACAGGCTGGCGTTGGGTGCCAGCTGCTGCAACTCGGCGGCGCTGGGCAGGGGCTGCGCGTGGGCGGCTTGCCAGGCGCTGAGGAAAAACAGGCCAAAACTGGCCACTGAGAGCCGGAAAGCTCCCCGCAAAGATTCAAACATCGACATGGACTACCCCGGGTAAAGGCCTGTCAGCAAAAAGTCAGCTGGCTTGCGGCCAAAAGCCACCACTTTGCTTGAATTCTTCGGGATTGCCGATCATTTCTTGACCAATGGCTTGTGTTCCTTGCCGTCGTCGGTGCTGATCACGGTGAATTTCCCGTCGCTACGGGTATCCCGGGTCGACGCCCAATCGGTGATCACCAGCATCGTGCCGACGTCCATCGCCGCACGCAGGTGTTGGCGGAACTCCGGGTTGATGGTCAATTGCCCTAGCTGTTCATAGGGCGTATTCCCGTATTCCGGGTTGCTCAGGGCGACCACCGACCAACGTAAGGGTAGTTCACCCTCGAGTGCCAGGGCGGAGGGTTTTTGCAGCAACGAGTAAACCGCCATGCCACTGCGGTGCTTGCTGCTTTCAAGCGAGAGTACCGGCGCCGAGCCGATCAGTTGGCCACCGCGATACACGTAGGCGCGCAGGTCGGCACGGCTGATCAGGATCGACAGCGGCCCGGCCGTCGGGTCCGGGTCGTTCCAGAACTGCTCGTTGTTCAATACCAGCGGGCCCTGGGCCTTGCCAGCGCTGACCGTGGGAGCCAGCACGCCAGGGTGGTAGACCTCCACCGGTGCACTCTGGGTATCGGAGACGATCACGGTGGTAGAGCTGAAGCCGGTGACCTCATACAGCTTCTTGGCAAACTCCAATGGCAGGCGCACGCAACCATGGGAAGCCGGGTAGCCTGGCAGATGCCCGGCGTGCAAGGCGATACCGTCCCAGGTCAGCCGCTCCATGTAGGGCATCGGTGCGTTGTTGTAGAGGCTGGAGTTGTACTCGACCTTCTTCTGCAGAATGCTGAATACGCCGGTGGGGGTTTCCCGCCCGGCCTTGCCGCTGCTCACGGTGCTGACGCCAATGGCGATGCCATTGCGATAAACGTAGGCACGTTGCTCGGTGAGGCTGACCACTACGGTCACCGGCCCCGCCGGCGAGACCTGCGGGTACCAGAGAAACTGGCCAGGTTTGAGGTTGTCGATCTGGCTCCTCAGTGCAGCCGGGGTGGGCACCTGCAGCGGCGCCGCTTCAACCCAGGTGGTGGCAAGCAACAGCCCCAGCGCGAGCGGTACATGCAACATCGAACTGATCCTCATGGCATCCTGCGGTAACAACAGTGCACGAAAACGTGCACAAATTTCCCACTTCAAAGCGTAATCCACAACGCAAATAACGGCGAGAACGCGCAGAGGGCTTGTAATCCAGCACTTTCATGGGTTGGTACGAATCTTGTTTGTATACAAATACAAACAATAAAAGTACACAACAATCATGGAGTCCCGATGGCGTCGATTTCCCGTTCCGATGTTGGCCAGCTTGCCGATTTCTCCGCCGAATCGGCCGGCTCCAGTGCGTCGCAGCTGAGCCCGCGGCTGTACAGTAACGACCTTGCACCGACCCGGGCGGCCAATCGCACCTGGGGGCGCTACAGCCTGTTCGCGCTGTGGACCAATGACGTGCACAACATCGCCAACTACTCCTTCGCCATCGGCCTGTTCGCCTTGGGCATGAGCGGCGCGCAGATCCTCGCCGCCTTCGCGCTCGGTGCGCTGGTGATCTACGGCCTGATGAACCTGTCCGGTTACATGGGGCAGAAGACCGGTCTGCCCTACCCTGTCATGTGCCGGATCAGCTTCGGCATCCATGGCGCGCAGATCCCGGCCCTGATCCGTGCAGTGATCGCCATCGCCTGGTTCGGCATCCAGACCTACCTCGCCTCGGTCGTCCTGCGCGTGCTGCTCACCGCCATCGCGCCAGACCTCAGGCCCTACGACCAGAACTCGATACTCGGCCTGTCGACCTTGGGCTGGGTCACCTTCGTGGCCATCTGGTGCGTGCAGGTCGCAATCTTCGCCTATGGCATGGAGATGGTGCGCCGGTTCGAATCGCTCGCCGGGCCGATCATCCTGGTCGCCTTCAGTGCCCTGGCGGCCTGGATGTACTGGCGCAGCGGCCTGTCGATCGCCTGGTCCAGTGGTAACGCGCCGACCGGCGCCGGCATGTGGCTGAAGGTGTTCGGTGCTGCCGCACTATGGGTATCGCTGTACGGCACCATGATTCTCAACTTCTGCGATTTCACGCGTAACTGCCCAGACCGGCGGACCATCAGCGTTGGCAACTTCTGGGGCCTGCCAGTCAACATGCTGGGGTTCGCGCTGATCGCCGTGGTGCTTGCCGGTGCGCAATTCAGCATCGACGGCAAGCTGGTGCAAAGTCCCAGCGAAATCGTCGCCGCCATACCCAACACCGCCGGCCTGGTGCTTGCCTGCCTGGCCTTCCTGCTGGTCACCGTGGCGGTGAACATCATGGCCAACTTCGTCGCCCCGGCCTTCGTGCTCACCAACCTGGCACCCAAGGTGCTGAACTTCCGCCGCGCGGGCTTGCTCAGCGCCACCATCGCGGTGGTGATCCTGCCGTGGCACCTGTACAACAGCCCGGCGGTGATCGTGTACTTCCTCGGTGGCCTGGGCGCCCTGCTCGGCCCGCTGTACGGCATCATGGTCACCGACTACTACCTGGTGCGCCGTGGCCGGGTGAACCTGCCGGAGCTGTACAGCGA
This sequence comes from Pseudomonas sp. 382, assembly GCF_002759075.1. Taxonomy (NCBI): domain Bacteria; kingdom Pseudomonadati; phylum Pseudomonadota; class Gammaproteobacteria; order Pseudomonadales; family Pseudomonadaceae; genus Pseudomonas; species Pseudomonas sp. 382. Next base: position 283,749 of record NZ_PEMX01000001.1, on the reverse strand, counting down.
AAGCCCTGAAGGCGCCTATCACTACCGTGGCGGGGTCAACCTGCGCGCCGTGGCGGCGTTCATCCCGGCCTCGCTGATTGCCATCCTGCTGGCGCTGGTGCCGGCGTTCGAGACGCTGTCGCAGTTCTCCTGGTTCTTCGGCGCCGGGCTGGGCGGGCTGATCCACTACGCCATCGCCAACCGCAGTGCCCGGTATGAGGAAGTGTCTGGGGAGAGCATTGCCGTGGACGCCGCGCACCACTGATTGGTGCCGGTAAAGCAAGTGCCTGCCTTGAGATTGGAGGTGAGGCATAGATCGAGCGCCGCCCGCGCGGCGCTCGATCTCACAGGCGCTACAAATCCAATGCCGAAAGAGGCGGTCAGGAAGCCAGCGCTTGCTCACGCCGCCGCACCGGTGCCGCAAACCGCTGCGGTTGCTGCCAGGCCAGCTGGGCCTGCACCTGCTCCGCCGCATCCATCACCTTCTGCGCCCAATTGCCGTCTTGCGGGTCGACCACGACCACCCGGAAACCGTGATCGAAGCCCTCGATCCCCACCCCTTCGGAATCGTCGACGTGCAAGTCGATATCGAACGCCGGCGGGTATTTCGAAGGGGCATTCTCAAGCCGGCGCTGCGCCAGCACATGTTGGTGGCGATCACTGTTGACCACGCCGTCGACGTGAATGCCGTAAAGCATCAGCCAGCGGCGGATATAGGCAGGTGTGCGGCCCGACGAGGTGTAGATCCAGATGCTGCAGCCTTGGCGGCGCAGGTCGCGGATCAACGACCGCGTGCCGCGGCGCAGCGGCTCGCCCAACCAGCGGTGGACGAACGCCGGCAGCTTGCTGTGTTCCTCATCGGCGTGGTGTGGCAGGCAGGCGAGCGTGTCATCGATATCGAAGGATATGCGCATCTGCGGGCGCCTGAATGTACGCCCGATGGCTTGCCACGCGCGTCGGCCACCGGCCTTGCCTTGCTCCAGCATCGAATACCTTTCCATCATCGGCTCCCCTGGCGGGCCGGCACACCGGTGCCGGGCAGGAAGAACTTTTCGGGTTCAGGCGCCTGCGCTTCGAGGAAGGCGGCGTACTTTTTCTTGATCTTGGGCAATTCGTACAAAGCTTTCACACCATGCTTGGCGGAGTTGCGAATGACCGAGGACGGGTTGAAGTAACCCTCGGCGTTGTCCAGCGTCAGCACGAACGGCGGCAGCCCGGCCCGCATCAGCAGATAGCTGACGATGAGCGACCCGGTGCGATTGTTGCCTTCGATGAACAATTGCGGCTTGCTGAGGATACGTACATAAACGCCGGCGGCGCGCTTCCAGATCGACTCGCTGCGGTACGAGCAATACCAGTTGTACAGGTCCTTGATGCCGCCTTCCACGTTGTTGAAAAAGCGTGCCTCGGTGGCCGCAAGGTGCGGCGCGAACTCGCGGCGGCGCGCTGGGTCGCTGCCGCACAGCACGGTGGCGTTGATCTCCAGCATCAGGTTCAGCTGCTGCAGGTCGAACAGGTCAACGCCCCGTGCGACATAGTCGTCAATCAAGGCATAGCCTTCAAGCACATTCAGCAGCACCTCGTCGGTGAACGGATCACGCGGTTCGGTGAAATGCTGGCTGAGTTCGCCAAAGCGGCCCTGCACTTCGCGCAGTGCGCGCTCTACCGCTGGCAGGTGAAGACGACAGGTCGCCCCCATTTCAGCTGAACTTGCCGCTGATGTAGTCACTGGTCAGTTGCTCACGCGGATTCTGGAAGATCTGCGTGGTCGGGCCCATCTCCACCAGGTAACCGGTGCGGGTGCCCTGGGAGATGTCGACCGAGAAGAACGCAGTGGTGTCGGCGACACGGATCGCCTGCTGCATGTTGTGCGTCACCAGGGCGATGGTGTAGTCCTTCTTCAGCTCGACCATCAGCTCTTCCACGCGGCGGGTGGCGATCGGGTCGAGTGCCGAGCAGGGCTCGTCGAGCAGCAGCACTTCAGGCTCGGTGGCGATGGCACGGGCGATGCACAGGCGTTGCTGCTGGCCGCCGGACAACGACAGGCCGCTGACTTTGAGCTTGTCCTTGACCTCGTCCCACAGCGCGGCGCCTTGCAGGGCGTGCTTGACGCGGTCGCCGATGTCACCCTTGTAGCGGTTCAGGCGCAGGCCGAAGGCGACGTTGTCGAAGATGCTCATGGAGAACGGGTTCGGCTGCTGGAACACCATGCCGATGTAGCGGCGCACCACCACCGGGTCCACCCCCTTGCCGTAGACATCCTGGCCAAGGAAGTGCACATGGCCTTCGAAGCGGAAGCCTTTGACCAGGTCATTCATGCGGTTGAGGCTACGCAGCACGGTACTCTTGCCGCAGCCCGACGGGCCGATGAAGCCGGTAATTTCGTTCTTGCGGATCGGTACATGGCTGTCACGCACCGCCATGAAGTTGCCGTAGAAAATCTTGTCCAGCTTGCAGTCCATGACGATTGGCGCTTCGCTGACCATGGGAGCGGCTCTCTGTGCAGTTGATACGTTCACGGTCGAATGCTCCCTTTCTCAGTACTTGGGCTTGCCGAAAATGCGGCTAAGAATATTGACGACCAGCACGATCATTACCAACACCAGCGAGGCCGCCCAGGCGAGCTCCAGCTGGTTGTCGAACGGCATGCCGGAGAAGTTGTAGATGAGTACGGCAAGCGAGGCCGTGGGGTTCATGACGGCCAGGCTGCCATCGTGGTAGATCCAGTAGTTGCTGAACAGCGCGGTGAACAGCAGCGGCGCGGTTTCGCCTGCGGCGCGGGCCACGGCCAGCATGACGCCGGTAAGGATGGCCGGCATGCCGGTCGGCAGGACGATCTTCCAGATCACCTGCGCGCGGGTGCAGCCCATGCCGTAGGCGGCGTCCTTCATGATCTTGGGCACCATCTTCATGGCTTCTTCAGCGGTCAGCACGACGATCGGCAGCATCAGCACCGCCAACGCCACACCACCGGCCGGGGCCGAGTAGGTACCAGTGGTCATCACCACCAGGGCGTAGGCGAATACACCGGCAAGGATCGACGGCAGGCCGGTGAGCATCTTCGCGGCGAAGCGCGAGGCGTTGGCCAGCTTGCTCTCAGGCCCAAGTTCGGCGAGGAAGACCGCCGCCAGGATACCGACCGGAACCGCAATGGCGGCGGCGATGCCGACCATGACGAAGGTACCGGCCAGGGCATTACCGAACCCCCCGCCCATCTCGAAACCGGTGGGTGGCAGTTCGGTGAACACTTCCAGGCTTAGGCGCGCACCGCCCCGGGTGATCAGCATGTACAGCACGGAAATCAGCGGCACGCTGGCCAACAGGGCCACGCACCAGACCATGCTGGTCAGCACCAGGCTGCGCAGGGCGCGGCCTTCGAAGCGGCGCTGCAGGCTGGGCAAGGCGGTAGTGGCTGCAGAGAGGTCAGTCATTATTTGTTACCCCGCTGGGCGTAGAGCATGATCAGCGACCCGAACACGTTCACCAGCAAGGTGATGAACATCAGGACCAGTGCGGCGTACATCAGTACTTCGATCTCGTTCGGCCCGGCTTCCGGGAAGTTCAGCGCCAGCAAGGCCGCCAGCGTGTTGGCCGGGGCAAACAGGGACAGGGTGATGGTGTTGGCGTTACCCACCAGCATCGCCAGGGCCATGGTTTCGCCCAGTGCACGGCCAAGGCCCAGCACCAGGGAGCCGAAGATGCCGGTGGCGGCCGACGGCACCATGACCTTGAGGATGGCCTCCCAGTGGGTGGTGCCCATGCCGTAGGCAGCCTGCTTGGTCTTCATCGGTACGCTGGTCAGCGCATCCTGGGAAACCGCGGCGATGGTCGGCAGGATCATGATCGCCAGCACCAACGCCGCCGGCAGCAGGCCGGGGCCACTCAGGGAGGTGCCGAAGAACGGGATCCAGCCCAGCTCGCTGTTCAGCCAGGCGGTCAGCGGCCGGATGGCCGGAATCACTACGTAGATGCCCCACAGGCCGTAAACGACGCTGGGGATGGCGGCGAGCAGCTCGACGATGGTGCGAAACACCGCGGCGAGCCTCGCCGGCAGGAAATCCTGGGTAAGGAATATGGCCATGCTGACGCCGAAGAAGCCAGCGATCAACAAGGCGATCAGGGCGCTGTAAAGCGTGCCCCAGATGGCGGGCAGAATGCCGTACTTGCCCTGGTTGACGTCCCACACACTGCCGAACAGCACGTCGAAACCGTGCTTTTCCATTCCTGGAAGTGCTTTGCGTCCTACTTCGTATACCAATGCGAATACCAGCGCGAGAATCAGCACCACACCGATGCGCGCAAGGGCACGGAAGGTGCGATCGACCAGGAAGTCCTTGGTGGACGGCGGCTGGCACGCGGAGTCTGGGTTATCCGGTATGGCAAAAGGTGTGTTCATTTAGCGGGTTCCGGGACTAAGGGCAAACACCCCCGGCACGGCTGTCACACCGCGCCGGGAGCGCCTGAAGGTATTACTGGATGCTTTGCGAGGCTTTGCGCACTTCATCGACCACCGACGGCGGCAGCGGGATGTAGCCCATCGAGTCGGCAATCTGCTGGCCCTTGGTCAGGCCGTACTCGACCATGTCACGCATGGCCTTGGCCTTTTCCGGGCTGCCGTTGTCCTTGCGGAAGATCATCCAGGTGTAGGAAGTGATCGGGTAGGACTTGGCACCTTCCGGGTCTGGCAGGTGAGCGATCAGGTTTTCCGGCATCTTCACTGCAGCCAGCGCTTGAGCACCGCTTTCGGCGTTCGGCACGACGTATTGGCCAGCCTTGTTCTGCAGCGAGGCGAAATCGACCTTGGCCAGCTTGGCGAAGCCGTATTCGATGTAGCCGATGGCGCCCGGGGTCTGGCGAACGGTGGCGGTCACGCCGTCGTTCTTCGGCGACTTGATGAACTTGTCGGTCGCCGGCCAGTTGACGGTGTTGCCTTCGCCCAGGTCTTTCTTGAAGTCGGCATTGATGGCCGAGAGGTGCTTGGTGAAGACCGCGTTGGTGCCGCTGGAATCGGCACGCACGACCACGGTGATCGGCATGTCAGGCAGTTTCAGCTCTGGGTTGGCCTTGACGATCTGTGGGTCGTTCCACTGGGTGATCTTGCCGAGGAAGATGTTGGAGTACACATCGCGCGGCAGCTTCAGGCCTTTCGGGTTGCCTGGCAGATTGTAGGCCAGGACGATTTCACCGGCGGTCATCGGCAGCAGCTGCACGCCTTCGCCGACCTTGGCAATGTCTGCTTCGCTCATGGCCGAGTCGCTGGCGGCAAAGTCGACGGTCTTGTTCAGGAAGTCCTGAACGCCTGCCCCGCTGCCCTTGGACTGGTAGTCGACGGTGACGCCAGCAGTGTTCTTGCTGAAGTCCTTGAACCAGGTCAGGTAGATCGGTGCAGGGAAACTGGCGCCGGAACCGGTCAGGCGAACGTTGTCTGCGGCAAAGGCCGAAGTGGCGCTGAGCGAGACGGCAACGGCGAGTGCAGCAGACTTCATCAGGCGTATCATGGAAAAGCGCTCCGTGTGATGGCCGACACACTTTGCAGCAGCTGTGTTACAGCTTTGTGACTGTTGAATGGCAGTGAACCTTTCAACCCCCTCTAGAACGGGGCACACAGTCAGCGGGCTGTCATTGCTTGGTAACCAAATGTGACTCGATACCTTGCCATCAGCTGCCTGCGCTGATCACGAAGCACAACTGGCCTGGGTCAGAGCGCCATGACCATTTCATGCCAGGCCATGCCACCGTGGTCCGAGGGCGAAGGCCGCACATACTGGTAGCCCATCTTGCGATACAGCTCGACGTGCTGTTCCTTGCACATCAGGTGGATGGTCTGCTTGCCCTGGGCCTGCATGCGGCTGATGAACTCGCGCATCAGCCGCTTGGCGTAGCCCTTGCCCTGGTGGGCCGTGTCCACCACCACTGACATGATCACCACGTTCGGCGCCTGCGGGTCGTGGCCGACCAGTTCCTTGAATGCCTCGTCGGACATCACCACCTCGTGGGCGCAGCCACTGTTGATGAAGCCGACGATGCCGTGGGGGTCCTGGAGCAGCAGGAAGCCTTCGGGGTATTGGCCGATGCGCGTGCGGATCTTCTCCAGCGTGGCCGCTTCGTCGCCCTCGTAGGCACCGATTTCGATCGCGTAGCAGCGCTCGGCGTCAGCGATGACGGGCTGGCGGAATGAGGTGTTACTCATGGGTAGGCATCCATCAATGAAATGATCGTGCCACTAGGGTAATAGAGCTGAGCGGCAAACCCCGCATTCTTTTCGAGGGCTATCATGGAACGCCTGCTGCGCCCTGCCCTCCCATGATCATGCAGGACGAACGACGCACTGCCCATTTACCCCTGGAGGACTGGCTCGCATGAAAAAGATCCTGATGGTACTGACCTCGCACGACCAGCTTGGCGACACCGGCAAGAAGACCGGCTTCTGGCTGGAAGAATTCGCCGCGCCCTATTACGTGTTCGTCGACGCCAATGCCGACGTCACCCTCGCCTCGCCCAAAGGTGGCCAGCCACCACTGGACCCGAAAAGCGACGAAGCGGACGCCCAGACCGACGCCACCCGGCGCTTCGCCAGCGACACCGAGGGGCAGATGGCGCTCGCCGACACCGTGCCGCTGGGCGAGGTCGACCCTTATCACTTCGATGCGGTGTTCTACCCCGGTGGCCACGGACCGCTGTGGGACCTGGCCGAGGATACCGATTCGAAAACCTTGCTCGAAGCGTTCTATGCCGCCAACAAGCCGATTGCGACGGTATGCCATGCCCCAGGCGTTCTGAAGAACGTGAACACGCCAGACGGCCACCCGGTGGTAAAAGGCAAGCGGGTCACGGGCTTCGCCAACAGTGAGGAAGAGGCCGTCGGGCTGACCCACGTGGTACCTTTTCTCGTGGAAGACATGCTCAAGGCCAAAGGTGGCGAGTACTCCAAGGCAGCGGACTGGGCAAGCCATGTGGTCGAAGACGGCCATCTGATCACCGGGCAGAACCCTGCCTCATCCGAGGCGGTGGCCAAGGCATTGCTCAAGCGCTTGGCCAGCTGACAGTGCGACGCCCCAGGCGGCCAGGCACGCTGGCTGCCTGGGGCGCAGGCCAGTGCGATTGTCAGTCATTTTGTAACGCCTTTATTCGGCAGAGCCTTCTAAAGGTGAGTTTGCTTTGAACGAGGCCGAAGTCTTCCAAAGCGGTTCGGCTGCCGCAAGATATTATGGAGCTGGCGAGTTAGCGAGGCGGCTGAATCAGGACTTCAACCTACAGAGTGGCTAGAACTCCACCTTCCCCCGTCCCGCCTTGACAGTACTGCGCCTGGCTTTTCCTTCCAGGCGTCGGGTCTTCGAACCGAGGGTCGGCTTGGTAGGCCGGCGTTTCTTCTCGACCTTGCCGGCAGCGACGATCAACTCGGCAAGTCGCGCCAAAGCGTCAGCGCGGTTCTGTTCCTGGGTGCGGTACTGTTGGGCCTTGATGATCAACACGCCATCACCGGTGATGCGGCTGTCACGCAGCGCCAGCAGCCGCGCCTTGTAGAACTCGGGCAGCGACGAGGCCCGAATGTCGAAGCGCAGGTGCACGGCGCTGGACACCTTGTTGACATTCTGCCCACCCGCGCCTTGCGCGCGGATGTAAGTCAGCTCGATGTCGGCATCTGGCAAATGCACGTTATTGGAAATGGTCAGCATGGCATGGCCCTTGGGATGGTCCTCCATTATCACAGCCTACGCCGCTCGCCCAAAGCACAAACCTCGCTGGACGCCAGGTTCAGTGCCGAGCTTTCTCATCAACCTCAGCCAAGCGCTTTCTGGTCGCGCGGGTCAGCGCTTCCTGCTCCTTGACCGATGTCGGCGTAATCACCTTGTCCACGGCTTCGGTATCAGGGTCCGGATTTTCAAGCACCGGGTCCGGCGCCTTCTCGCCGCGCTGCGCCTCCTCAGAGGAAATCGGCCGGGGGACTTTGTCGCCGGTCTTGCCGTCGGTGTGCTTCATGGGTTGCTCCTCGGGGCAGTGGTGTCTTTTAAGAAGAGCCCTGCGGCACGCAAAAGTTTGATCCATTCGCGCCCGGGCAGACTCCCTGGCAGCCACTGGCGAATCGGATTGAACAGCAACGCCCCTGCGCGCCCTAACGGAAGGTAACCATGCTTTCAGGAGACAGGCCATGATCGATCCCAACCACCCTGACCCGTATGTCGACGAGGTGCCGCACAATCCGGGCGAGCCCGTACCCAAGCCGCGACCCGAACCGCAACAGGAGGCTCCAGACTGGCCTGAGGGACAGGTACCGCCAGAAGAGCAATCGGACGGCTGAGTGACGGCATTGCAGTGACGAGCCAAGCCTTGCAGGAGCGCGGTGCTGCCCCCGTGTACAGCACCGACATCCCTGCCCGCCTCGACCGCCTGCCGTGGACGCGCTTTCATACCTTGCTGGTGCTGGCGCTGGGCATCACCTGGCTGCTCGATGGCCTGGAAGTCACCCTGGCGGGCTCGGTGGCGGGCGCGCTCAGGGCCAGCCCTGCGCTGCACCTGAGCAACACCGACATCGGCCTGGCAGGCGCTACGTATATCGCCGGTGCGGTGATCGGTGCGCTGTTCTTCGGCTGGCTGACCGACCGCCTTGGGCGGCGCAGGCTGTTCTTCATCACCTTGTTCCTGTACATCGGCGCCACGGCAGCCACGGCGTTCTCATGGAGCCTGTGGAGCTTCCTGCTGTTCCGCTTTCTCACCGGTGCCGGCATCGGCGGTGAGTACACGGCCATCAACTCGACCATCCAGGAATTCACCCCGGCGCGCTACCGCGGCTGGGTCGACCTGACCATCAACGGCACTTTCTGGATCGGCGCAGCGCTCGGCGCGGCCGGTGCGGTGTTTTTGCTCGACCCGGCGATTGCCGGTGGTGACCTTGGTTGGCGCCTGTGTTTCGGCATCGGCGCAGTGCTGGGCCTGCTGATCATGCTGATGCGCCTGTGGGTCCCGGAAAGCCCGCGCTGGCTGATGATCCACAACCAGCCGCAACACGCCGAGCGCATCGTCGCCGATATCGAGCGGCATTACCACGAACGCGGGATCGCGATCCCACCGCTTCAAGACCCTCCGCTGAAGCTGCGCGCGCGCGACCACACGCCTTTGCGCGAGGTGTTCCAGAGCTTGTTCGTCGAGCATCGGCGTCGTGCCCTGGTAGGCCTGACCTTGCTCAGCGCACAAGCATTCTTCTATAACGCGATCTTCTTCACCTATGCGCTGGTGCTGACCGACTTCTACCAGGTGCCGGCGGCCAAGGTGGGCTGGTATATCCTGCCGTTCGCGCTGGGCAACTTCTGCGGCCCGCTGTTGCTGGGCAGGCTGTTCGACGTGGTCGGCAGGCGCATGATGATCAGTTCGACCTATCTGCTGTCGGGGGTGCTGCTGGCCATCAGCGGCTACATGTTCCAGCGAGAGCTGCTCGACGTGACCCAGCAGACCCTGGCCTGGATGGTGATCTTCTTCTTCGCTTCGGCGGCGGCCAGTTCCGCCTACCTCACCGTGGCGGAGACCTTCCCGCTGGAAATCCGTGCCCTGGCGATTGCGGTGTTCTATGCCTTCGGCACCGGTCTGGGCGGCCTGGTCGGGCCGACCCTGTTCGGTGCGCTGATCGAAACCGGTGAACGCGCCTACGTGCTGTACGGCTACCTGATCGGCGCGGCGCTGATGATCATTGCCGGCCTGACCCAGGCGCTATGGGGCGTGGCGGCCGAGCGGTGTTCGCTCGAGCAGGTGGCCAGGCCGCTGTCGCAGATGAGCGAACCCTGAGCGCACCGTCCGTCCATTCAATGGCACTCCGGGCGCCCCCAGGCCTTCAACCGTTCAGGTACACCACGCAGGAGTGAATGCCATGCCACGCGGCGACAAGGACAAATACACCGACAAGCAGAAGCGCAAGGCCGAGCATATCGAAGAGAGCTACGAGCACAAGGGCGTGTCGAAGAATGAAGCCGAGGCGCGCGCCTGGGCCACCGTCAACAAGCAGTCCGGGGGTGGCGAGAAGTCAGGCGGTTCTGGCAGCAAGACCTCCGCTGGCGAGAAGAAGACTGCCCGTTCGGACTCTGCCAGGCGTGCAGCGAAGTCACGCGAAGGGCACGCCCGCGCATCCGGCAGCTCGCTGGAAAGCCAGACCAAGGCAAGCCTGCTCAAGGAGGCGCGCAGCAAGGACATCAAAGGTCGCTCGACCATGACCAAGGCCGAACTGGTGGCAGCCCTGCGCAACAACGCCTGACACTGTTGCGCAGGCAACAGCCGGCCAACAGTTGGCGGCGATCCACACAGGAACGCTCGCCCCAGGCTGGCTGCAAAGCCTTGGTTTGCGGCACTCCCGGGGCTGGCACAACAGCTGCAATGTGAAGTCGTCCGACTACACATCGAGTTGTCCATGCCTAGCGAAATCCTCTCTGCAGCCTACGAAATCCGCCGCCCTGCAGCCCACATCATCGAAAACGACGGCGAGGCGATCGCCGTCGCCCACCAGGTCGCTGCACTGCTGCGCGAAGGCGCGGCCGAACGCGATCGACAGCGGCAAGTACCGGTAGACATTGTCGACGCATTCTCCAACAGCGGGCTGTGGGGCATAACCGTGCCACGGGCCTATGGCGGTGCCGAGGTATCGTACGCCACGCTCGCGCGCGTCATCGCCATCGTCTCGGGCGCCGACCCTTCGTTGGGGCAGATTCCGCAGAATCATTACTGCCTGCTCGAAGACATCCGCCTGCAAGGCACCGCCGAACAACAGCGCCACTTCTTCGGCCTGGTGCTGCAGGGCCATCGCTTTGCCAATGCCTTGTCGGAAACCGGCGGCAAGACCGTCCAGGACATCCGCACACGCCTGGTGGCCGAAGGCGACGGCTTTCGCATCGATGGGCGCAAAGGCTACTGCACCGGCTCGTTGTACGCCCACTGGATCGGGGTACTGGCGCTGGATGAGCAGGACCGTGCGCAACTGGCATTCGTCGAACGCGGCACGCCTGGCCTGGTGATCGTCGACGACTGGAGCAGCATTGGCCAGCGCACCACCTCCAGCGGTACCGTGCTGCTCGATGGCCTGCGGGTACCGGCCTTCAACCTGTTCCCCAGCTACCGCTCCTACGAGAGCCCGACCCTCGCCGGCCCCTTCGCCCAGCTGACTACCGCCGCCATCGATGCCGGCATCGGCCGTGCGGCGCTGGACGACACCATTGCCTTCGTGCGCCAGCACGCGCGCCCGTGGATCGACGCCAAGGTCGAAAAGGCCAGTGAAGACCCGCTGACCATCATCCAGGTCGGCTCACTGGAAATCCGCCAGGAAGCGGCCGAGGCGCTGCTGGAGCGCGCCGGCCTGGCGCTGGACGCGGCCAGACCGGCACCGGATGAAGACAATGTGGCCCGGGCCTCGGTGGCCGTGGCCAAGGCCAAGGTGCTCACCACCGAGGTGGCCATCGAGGCCAGCAACCGCCTGTTCGAACTGGGCGGCACGCGCTCGTCACTGACCCAGCACAACTTCGACCGCCACTGGCGCAACGCCCGGGTGCATACCCTGCACGACCCGGTGCGCTGGAAATATCACCTGGTCGGCAACTGGGCCTTGAACGGCATCAAGCCTGCCCGCCATGACTGGAACTGAGGCAGCGCGACCATGACCAAGCAGATCCGCCTCAATGCCTTTGCCATGAACACCGTCGGCCATCTTTCGCCGGGGCTCTGGCGCCACCCGCGGGACCAGGCCACCCGCTATACCGATATCCACTATTGGGTAGAACTTGCCAAGACCCTGGAAAGGGGCTGCATCGACGGGCTCTTCATCGCCGACGTGCTGGGTGTCTATGACGTGTATGGCGGCAATGCCGACGCGGCCTTGCGCAGCGCAGCCCAAGTGCCGGTCAACGACCCGTTGCAGCTGGTACCCGCCATGGCCGCCGCCACCCGCCACCTGGGTTTCGGCGTGACCGCGTCGGTGTCGTTCGAGCACCCCTACCCGTTCGCCCGGCGCATGAGCACCCTCGATCACCTGACCCAGGGGCGCGCCGGCTGGAACATCGTCACCTCTTACCTGGCCAGCGGCGCACGCAACCTGGGGCAACCGCCACTCAGCCACGATCAGCGTTATGCACTGGCCGAGGAATACCTGCAGGTCTGCTACAAGCTCTGGGAAACCAGCTGGGAAGACGATGCGGTCCAGGCCGACCGGGCAACCGGGGTGTATGCCGACCCGCGCAAGGTCCACGGCATCGACCACCAGGGCACCTGGTTCAAGGTGCCGGGTTTTCACTTGAGCGAGCCCTCGCCGCAACGCTCGCCGGTGATCTACCAGGCCGGCGCCTCGAGCCGCGGCCGAGCCTTCGCCGCCGCCCATGCCGAGTGCGTGTTCGTCGCCGCCCCCAGCAAGGCGGTGCTGCGCAAGCAAGTGGCCGAACTGCGTGCGGCAGTGGCTGCCGCCGGCCGCGCGGCCGACGAGGTACAGATCCTCGAACAACTGACGGTCATCGTCGCGCCAACCGACCAGCAGGCCCTGGCCCTGCTCGATGAGTATCGCCAGTACGCCAGCGCCAGCGGCGCCTTGACGCTGATGGCCGGCTGGACCGGTATCGACTTCGCCGAATACGCCCCCGACCAGGTGCTGCGCGACGTGCCCAGCGACGCCATCCAGTCCGCCGTGGAGGCCTTCACCCGCGCCGACCCGACACGAACCTGGACCACCGCCGAAATTGCCGAATATTGCGCCATCGGTGGCGACGGCCCGGTGCTGGTAGGCTCGGCACAGACCGTGGCCGATCAATTGCAGGAATGGGTGGAGGAAACCGGCGTCGACGGTTTCAACCTGGCCAGCGTGGTCGCGCCGGAAACCTTTGCTGCGGTGGTCGACCTGCTGGTGCCGGAGCTGCAGGCCCGCGGCTTGTTCAAGCGGGCCTACCAATCCGGCACCTTGCGCAACAAGCTGTTCGGCCGCGGCGACCGCCTGGGCGGATCGCACCCTGTCGCCGCGCTGCGCCGTGAGGCTCGCCGATGAACGAACTGCTGAGCAACCTCGATTGGGGCGAAATCGCCCAGGCATGCCTCGACACCCTGAGCATGCTGGGCGCGGCACTGGGCTTCACGGTGCTGTTCGGCCTGCCCCTGGGGGTATTGCTGTACCTCACCGGGCAACGCCAACTGCTGGCCAACGGGCCGCTCTACCGTGCCCTTTCGGTTGTGGTCAACGTGCTGCGTTCGCTGCCGTTCATCATCCTGCTGATCGTGCTGATCCCGTTGACCACGCTGCTGACCGGTACCTCCCTCGGGGTCAAGGGCACCATCCCGCCGCTGGTGGTCGGTTGCACGCCGTTCTTCGCCCGCTTGGTGGAAACCGCCCTGCGCGAAGTCGACCGCGGTCTGGTGGAAGCCAGCCAGGCCATGGGCGGCAGCATCGCCCAGATCATCCGCTACACCCTGCTGCCCGAAGCGCGCACCGGGCTGATCGCGGCCGTCACGGTCACCGCCATCGTGCTGGTCGACTACACCGCCATGGCCGGCGTGATCGGCGGCGGCGGCCTCGGCGACCTGGCGATCCGCTTCGGCTACCAGCGCTTCCAGACCGATGTGATGGTGGTCACCGTGCTGCTGCTGATCCTGCTGGTGCAGGTGTTGCAGATGAGCGGTGACCGCCTGGTAAGACATTTCACCCGACGCTGAATCCCTTCAAGGTATCCCCATCATGAGAAAGACCCTCACTGCCCTCGCCGCCTTCATCGCCTTCAGCGCACAGGCCGCCGAACATCTGGTGGTCGGCGCCACGCCGGTGCCCCACGCCGAGATCCTCGAATTCGTCAAGCCAGCCCTGGCCAAAGAGGGCGTGGACCTCGACATCAAGGTATTCAACGACTTCATCCAGCCCAACCTGCAACTGGCGCAAAAGCACCTGGATGCCAACTACTACCAATACCGGCCGTTCCTCAACGACTTCAACCAGACCCGGCATACCGACCTGGTCCCGGTGGTCGGTGTGCACATCGAGCCGTTCGGCGCCTACTCGGCCAAGTACAAGACCCTGGCCGAGTTGCCCGATGGCGCCAGCGTGGCCATCCCCAATGACCCGGTAAATACCGGCCGTGCCCTGGTGCTGCTGGCCGAGGCCGGATTGCTCAGGCTCAAGGACCCGGCCAACCCGCAATCCACCCAGCGTGACATCACCGACAACCCACGCCATCTGAAGATCCGCGAGCTGGAAGGCGCCATGCTGGCCCGTTCGGTCAAGCAGGTGGACCTGGCCTTCGTTTTCGCCAACTACGCACTGGAGGCGGGTATCGACACCAACAGCGCGCTGATCGTCGAGAAAGGCAAGGACCTGTATGTCGAGTACCTGGTCGCCCGCCCCGACAACCTGCAGGACCCCGGTATCCAGAAACTGGCCAAGGCGCTCAACTCGCCCGAAGTGCGCAATTTCATCCTGACCCGCTACAAGGGCCAGATCGCCCCAGGGTTCTGAGCCATGAGTCGCTTTCAGCAGCAGCTCCAGCCAGCCCTGGCCCACGTCCAACTGCAGGGCATCCACAAGCGCTACGGCGGGGTCAGCGCGCTTGATGCCATCGACCTGGACATACGGCGTGGCGAGGTGTTCGGCATCATCGGCCGCAGTGGCGCGGGCAAGTCCTCGCTGCTGCGCCTGCTCAATCGCCTGGAGGCGCCCAGCGCTGGCCGGGTGCTGATCGACGGCCAGGACATTGCCGGCCTGCAGGGCAACCCCCTGCAGAGCCTGCGGCGCAAGGTGGCGATGATCTTCCAGCACTTCAACCTGCTGGCCAACAGCAACGTCTGGGAGAATGTCGAGTTGCCGCTGCGCATGGCCGGTGTGCCGCGCGCGCAACGCGCCGCCCGGGTGCGGGAACTGTTGCAGCTGGTGGGCCTGGCAGAGCGCGCCGGAAACTACCCGGCGCAACTGTCAGGCGGCCAGAAGCAGCGCGTGGGCATTGCCCGGGCGCTGGTGTTGCAACCGCAGATCCTGCTGTGCGACGAGGCCACCTCGGCACTCGACCCGCAAAGTACCGAGTCGGTGCTTGAGCTGTTGCGCGATATCAACCAGCGGCTGGGCCTGACCATCGTCCTGATCACCCACGAAATGCAGGTGATACGCGACCTGTGCGACCGCGTGGCAGTACTGGAACAAGGCCGTATCGTCGAGGCCGGTGAGGTGTGGCAAGTGTTCGGCAATCCCCAGCACCCTGTCAGCCGCATCCTCCTGAGCGACGCCGCCCTGCCGCGCCAGGCCAGCCAACCCGGTCACCGTTATATCGACCTGCACTACACCGGTAACCAGCACTTGCAGCCTGACCTGCCGGCTATCAGCGCAGCACTGGGCGAAGGGGTGACCCTGCATTCGGCTTCCATCGAGCCTATTCAAGGCCGCTACCTCGGGCGCCTGCGCCTGGCGATCAGCAACGCGACCCCGGCCGAAGTCCTGATGCAGCGGGCCAGCCGGCTGGCCGACCGGGTCGAGTGGGTTTGACAGCCCAGCGCCACAGCGACCAGGCCGCCCAGGGCTACAGGGCCATGCGCGCCCTCAGTCGTTTGAGGTTCGGTTATGCCAGTGGGTCATCTGCATGCCTGTGGCCGGGTCCTGCGCGGGGACGGGCACGGCAGCGATACGCGCCAACGCCTGTTGGTGCCTTGCCCGATCGGGACGCTGGATGTCGTACTGCTCCTGCCCGTGGGGATAGGCGCCGACCACCAGAAAGTCATCGCTGGCTTCTACGCAGCGATGACCGGTACCCGCCGGCAACACCAGCACATCCCCCACTTTGACACTCAGCGTCTGCCCCGCTTCGCCGCCAAGGGTGACCTGGGCATGCCCTCTGGCGACGCCCAGGGCCTCGTGGGCGTTGGGGTGAAAATGGTGGTAGTCGAAGATGCCGGCACGCCATAGCGGTGCCCACTGGTGGGCCGAGAACAGCGCCTCGAACGCACTGGCATTGTCCTCTGCAGGGTCGAGCTGAAACCGGTACAGCAGTACCGGAAAACGGTTGTTGGGTGTGGCCCCGTCATCGTCGAAAAGCAGGGTCTGCAAGTTGCTGCTGGTAGTGTCGATAGCGCTCATCTGCATGGGTCCTGATCAGTGGGTCGATGTGCCTGGGAAGCCTGCGAGGACGACCAGGTTCCGGTCAGCCGACAGACGTGAACTCAGGTGAAACTTTCCCGAAGCCGGCCAAGTCCAGACCCCTATCGAGGACATTCCGGGAGAAGACGATGACTGGCACGGTAGGCGACTTTCTGGTGGAGCGCTTGTATCAATGGGGGGTGCGGCGCATCTTTGGCTACCCCGGCGATGGCATCAATGGCGTGTTCGGTGCCCTGAGCCGGGCCAACGGCAAGATCGAGTTCATCCAGGCCCGCCACGAAGAAATGGCCGCGTTCATGGCCAGCGCCCACGCCAAGTTCACCGGCGAACTGGGCGTGTGCATCGCTACCTCCGGCCCGGGTGCCTCGCACCTGCTCACCGGCCTGTACGATGCGCGCATGGACCACCAGCCGGTGCTGGCCATCGTCGGTCAGCAGGCCCGCGCCGCGCTTGGCGGGCACTACCAGCAAGAGCTCGACCTGCTGTCGATGTTCAAGGATGTGGCCGGTGCCTTCGTCCAGCAAGCATCCACGCCGGAACAGGTCCGCCACCTGCTCGACCGCGCTGTGCGCACCGCGGTCGGTGAGCGCCGGGTCACCGCCATCATCCTGCCCAACGATCTGCAGGACCTGCCCTACAACGAGCCGCCCAGAGCCCATGGCACGGTGCATTCCGGCATTGGCTACAGCAAGCCCAAAGTAGTCCCCTTCGACGAGGACCTGCAGCGCGCCGCCGACGTGCTCAACGCTGGGCGCAAGGTGGCGATACTGGTTGGGGCCGGCGCGCTGCAAGCCACCGAGCAGGTCATTGCGACTGCGGAAAAACTCGGCGCAGGGGTGGCCAAGGCGCTGCTGGGCAAGGCTGTGTTGCCCGATGATCTGCCGTGGGTCACCGGTTCCATCGGCCTGCTCGGCACCGAACCCAGCTACCGGCTGATGAGCGAGTGCGACACCCTGCTGATGATCGGCTCGGGCTTCCCGTATTCCGAATTCCTGCCCAAGGAAGGCCAGGCCCGTGGCGTGCAGATCGACCTGCAACCCGACATGCTCAGCCTGCGCTACCCGATGGAGGTGAACCTGGTGGGCGACGCCGCGCAAACCCTGCACGCGCTGTTGCCACTGCTGGAGCACAAGGCGGACCGGCGCTGGCGTGACAAGGTCGAAAGCTGGCGGGTGCACTGGGACCAGACCCTGGAAAAACGCGCACTGGTCAAGGCCGAGCCGATCAACCCGCAACGCGTGGTGCACGAGCTTTCTCCACGCCTGCCCGACAACGCGATCATCACCAGCGATTCCGGCTCCTGCGCCAACTGGTTCGCCCGCGACCTGCAAATCCGCCAGGGCATGCAGTGCTCGTTGTCCGGCGGCCTGGCCAGCATGGGCGCGGCCGTGCCCTACGCGATCGCCGCCAAGTTCGCTCGGCCAGAGCGCGCCGTGGTCGCCCTGGTCGGTGATGGCGCGATGCAGATGAGTAACCTGGCCGAGCTGATCACCGTGGCCAAGTACTGGCAGCAGTGGGACAACCCGCAATGGATCTGCGCCGTGTTCAACAACGAAGACCTCAACCAGGTCACCTGGGAGCAGCGGGTGATGGAGGGCGACCCGAAGTTCGAGGCTTCGCAATCGATACCCGACGTGCCCTACCACCTGTTCGCCATCTCCATCGGCCTGCAAGGCATCTACGTCGAGCGCGAAGAAGACATCGCCGGCGCCTGGGAGCGGGCCCTGGCCGCCGACCGGCCGGTATTGATCGAATTCAAGACCGACCCCGACGTGCCGCCGCTGCCGCCGCATATCAAGCTGGAACAAGCGAAGAAGTTCGCCAGCACCCTGCTGCAGGGCGACCCGGACCAGGCCGGCGTCATCGTGCAGACGGCCAAACAAGTGCTCAGCTCGGTATTGCCGGGCAAGAAATGACCCACCGTGAGGACCTCCCATGCGTGCAATCACTCCCGAAGACGCCCAGGCGCACCCCATCAGCCTGACACTGAACGGGCAGGCCCGCTCGCTGCAGGTCCTGCCATGGACGACGCTGCTGGATCTGCTGCGTGAACAGCTGGACCTGACCGGCACCAAGAAAGGCTGTGATCACGGCCAGTGCGGCGCTTGCACCGTGTTGCGTGACGGCCGGCGGGTGAATGCCTGCCTGACTCTGGCGGTCATGTGCGACGGCGCCGAATTGGTCACCATCGAAGGTCTTGCCACTGGCGACCAGTTGCACCCCATGCAACGCGCGTTCATCACCCATGACGCTTTCCAGTGCGGCTATTGCACCCCCGGGCAGATCTGCTCGGCTGTCGGCCTGGCCCGCGAAGGGCGGGCTGACAACCGCGAAGCCATACGCGAGCAGATGAGCGGCAACCTGTGCCGTTGCGGCGCCTACAGCAACATTGTCGCGGCCGTTGAAGAAGCCCTGCCGCTGATGCAGGAGGCAGGCAAATGAACCCCTTCAGCTACCACAAACCTGCCTCCGTCAACGAAGCCATCCACCTCGCCAGCCTGTCGTCCCGGTTCATTGCCGGCGGCACCAACCTGGTCGACCTGATGAAGGAAAACGTCATACGGCCTGAGCGCCTGATCGACATCTCGGGCCTGCCGCTCAGGGAAATCGAAGCCACTGCAAACGGTGGCTTGCGCATCGGCGCACTGGTCAGCAATGCCGAACTGGCCTGGGACCCACGGGTCGAGCAAGGCTATCCACTGCTGTCCCAGGCCATCCTGGCAGGCGCCTCGCCGCAGTTGCGAAACATGGCGACCACCGGTGGCAACCTGCTGCAACGCACACGCTGCGCTTACTTCTACGACACCGGCACGCCGTGCAACAAACGCGAGCCCGGCAGCGGCTGCCCGGCGCGCAGCGGGCTGAACCGGATGCACGCGATCCTCGGTGCCAGCGCCGCCTGTGTCGCCACCCATCCCTCTGACATGTGCGTCGCCCTGGCCGCCCTGGACGCGGTGGTACATGTGCAGGGTACGGGCGGTGAGCGCCAGATCGCCTTCGCCCAGTTCCACCGCCTGCCGGGGAACGCACCCGAGCGCGACAATCACCTGAGCGATGATGAACTGGTCGTCGCCATCGAGCTGCCCCCGCCACACTTCGCGGCGCATTGCAGCTACCTGAAGATCCGCGACCGGGCATCGTACGCCTTTGCCCTGGTATCGGTCGCGGCGGGCCTGAGTATCAAGGGCGGCCTTATTGAGCAGGCCCGCCTGGCGCTCGGCGGTGTAGCGCACAAGCCTTGGCGCGAAGCCACCGCTGAACAGGCATTGCTGGGCCAGGCGCCTTCCGAGGCACTGTTCACGCAAGCCGCCCACCTCTTGCTGCAAGGTGCCAGGCCGCTGAACCACAACGGTTTCAAGGTCCCCCTCGCACAGCGGGCCATCGTCCGTGCGCTGAGTGAAGCCGCCTTTGGCAAAACCTACCCAGGAGCCACCCCATGAATGGCATTACCCCCGTTGTCGGCCAGCCCATAGACCGTGTCGATGGCCTGGCAAAGGTCACCGGGCAGGCTCGCTATGCCGGCGAATACCCCGACACCGGCCTGCTGCATGGCAGCGTCGTCTGCAGCACCATCGCCCGTGGCCGGGTGCTTCGCATCGACAGCAGCGAGGCGCTCAAGGTACCCGGCGTCATCGCCGTGCTGGACCATGCCCACCGTCCTCGGGTTTCCAGTTACGACGATGACTACAGCGACGCAGACTCGGCCGAAGGCGCGCCCTTTCGCCCATTGTTCAATGACCGCGTGCTGTACAGCGGGCAGCCGCTGGCCCTGGTGGTGGCGGAAAACCTCGAGCTGGCCCGCTACGCAGGCTCGCTGATCAGCATCGAGTACAGCCAGGAGGCGCACCAGACCGACTTGCTGGCCGTCCTTGATCACAGCCACCCGGCCCCGGCCGAGACGCCCGCGCCGCGTGGCGACTTCGCCGGGCAGTTCGCCCATGCGCCGGTCAAGGTCGATGCGACCTACCAGACCGCCAACGAGCATCACAACCCCATGGAACCGCATGCCTCGACGGTCCTCTACAAACCCGGCGATCAGCTCGAGATACACGACAAGACCCAAGGCACGCAGAACTGCCGGGACTACCTGCACAAGGTGTTCGGGCTGCCCAAGGACAATGTCCGGGTGCTGGCCGCGTATGTCGGTGGGGCGTTCGGCTCAGGGTTGCGTCCGCAGTACCAGTTACCGCTTGCGGTCATGGCCGCACTGCAACTGAAACGGTCGGTCAGGGTCACCCTCACCCGCCAACAGATGTTCACCTTTGGCTACCGGCCTCGCACGCTGCAGCGCCTGCGCCTGGGGGCCAATACCGACGGCCGGTTGCTGGCGGTTGCCCATGACGCGACTGGCCAGACGTCTCGCTTCGAAGACTTCACCGAGCACCTGGTGGAATGGAGCGGCATGCTGTACCGCTGCGATAACGTTGCCCTGAGCTATCGCCTGACCCCGCTCGACGTGTACACCCCCCTGGACATGCGTGCGCCCGGTGCAGGCTCCGGTGTCCTTGCCCTGGAATGCGCGATGGATGAACTGGCCTGTGCGCTCGACATCGACCCGGTGCAATTGCGGCGGGTCAACTTCGCCGACCATAACGGCAACGAAGGCAAACCGTACTCCAGCAAGGCATTGCTGGCCTGCTATGACCAAGGCGCCAGGCGCTTCGGCTGGAGCAGTCGTACTGCCGTACCACGTAGTATGCGAGAAGGCCGGCAACTGATCGGTTGGGGCATGGCGGGTGGCGTGTGGGAAGCCATGCAGATGAAGGCCAGCGCCAAGGCGCGGCTGGACGCACAAGGCCACCTGACGGTCAGCAGCGCGACCACCGATATCGGTACCGGCACCTACACGGTCATGACCCAGATCGCCGCCGACGCGGTGGGCCTGCCGGTCGCGGACGTGACCTTCGTGCTGGGCGACTCCTCACTGCCCACCGCGCCCTTGCAGGGCGGCTCGTTCACCGTCTCGTCCGTCGGTGCGGCAGTCCTGCAAGCCTGCCAGGTCCTGCGCAGCAAGGTGCTGGAGCACGCACGCATGGCCTACCCTGCACTGGCCAGCCTACCCGTGGAGGACGTCCGCTTCGCCGATGGCCACCTGCATTTCGGCAACCAGCGCATCGCGCTTGCGGACATTGCCGCCAATGCGGAAAAAGGCTGTTTCGAGATACAGATCGATGCAGAACCGAGCACCAAGCGTGACGCGTTTTCCACCGCAACGCACTCGGCAGTGTTCGTTGAAGTCCAGGTAGATGAGGCGCTGGGCACGATCAAGGTCAGGCGCGTGGTCAGTGCCATCGCGGCCGGGCGTGTGGTCAACCCGAAAACCGCTCGCAGCCAGATCCTGGGCGGTGTCGTGTGGGGGCTTGGCATGGCCCTGCAGGAACAGAGCCAGACTGACCACGCGCTGGGCCGGATACTCAACCACAACCTGGCCGAGTATCACATTCCGGTCAACGCCGACGTCGCCGATGTCGAGGTGATATTTGTCGATGAGCAGGACGACATCGTCAACGAGCTGGGTTCCAAAGGCGTGGGTGAAATCGGCGTGGTCGGGGTGGCGGCGGCAGTCGCCAATGCGGTCTACCACGCCACGGGCAAGCGCATCAGGGCGTTTCCGATCACCCTGGACACGCTGCTGTGAGCTATCGCTTGCGCCCACCCACCTCGATCCACACCGGCGCGTGGTCACTGGCCTTGGCTTCGTTACGCACCCAGGCGTCGACCCCGGCCCGTTTCAGGTAAGGCGCAAGGTCCGGGTTGAGCAGCAGGTGGTCGATGCGCAGCCCGGCGTTGCGTGCCCAGTGATTACGGAAGTAATCCCAGAAGGTGTACACTCGCTCGTCCGGGTGCAGGTGGCGGATGGCATCGACCCAGCCTTGGTCCAGCAACTGCTGATAGCACGCGCGGGACTCGGGCTGCAGCAGCGCATCCTTCAGCCACGAGCGGGGGTTGTAGATGTCCAGGTCGGTCGGCACCACGTTGAAATCACCGGCCAGCAGCGTCGGGTGGCCGCTTGCGTACAGCCCTTTGGCATGCTTGATCAGGCATTCGAACCAGCGCAGCTTGTAGTCGAACTTCGGCCCCGGCTGCGGGTTGCCGTTGGGCAGGTACAGGCAGGCCACCAGCACGCCATGCACCGCTGCCTCCAGATAGCGGCTCTGGCTGTCATCCTCCATGCCAGGCAAGCCGCGGCGGACCTCCAGCGGTTCGCTGCCACGGGCCAGGATCGCCACGCCGTTCCAGGACGGCTGCCCCTGGTAAAGGCAGCCGTACCCTGCTGCCTCCAGCTCCTGACGAGGGAACTGCACGTCAGGCGCCTTGAGTTCCTGCAGGCAGGCGATATCTGGCTGCTCCCGTTCCAGCCAGGCCAGCAGCGCCGGCAAGCGGCTGCGGATGCCGTTGATGTTGAAGGTGGCAATCTTCAGCGCTTTCATGCGTCCGGGTCGCTCACGTGGGCCTGCACGGCATCTGCCAGGGCATGGACATGGGCGTCATCAGCCAGCGCTTTGAGTGCCAGCCAGTCATCCCAGTCGATGGCACCATCGTCGCGCAAGGCCTCCGCTGTGCGAACCAGTTCATGATAGTAGGCATCCGGCGACTCGCGGCGGTAGCTGATGTCATCGTACTGGGCGTACCAGGCCTCAAGCTCGGGGATGCTGCGTTCGATGCTCATGGGTGACACTCCTCGCTGTGCCCTTTGCATGTATGAGCACTGCACCCTGGCAACGTTCAACCGCAACGTGGTCGGCGGCCTCTTCGTCGACCTGCGCCATGCTCAGGCGTGAGGTCTCGTGCAGCATCAGCGGGAATCGTGCTCGACCCACCCATGGCTGCGGTTGAGCAGCGGGTGGTGCAGCAAAGCGGCGAGGAAAGTGTGGCTATGCCAAGGTGGCGAAGCTGCCTTGGCGCGTCAGGTTTCGGCGGCACACCACCCTGAGTGCCCGCCGCAGGCGTCTTCATCTGGCGCGCTCAGCAGGCCGTTACGGCAGGCACAGGCGTAATCCGCTTCAGCCCGCGTCGGAAAATTTAGCGTCAGCCTGAGCTTGTCGCGCGTGTCGTAGAGGTCGTAGCCCCTGCCCAAGGACGTGGGGAAGCCCGCCCCTCTCGGTAGGTATTCCTTTTCCAGCGGTAGCGCGGGTACCACAACAAAGCGCGTCTGCATGACCATCCCTCTTCTCGGCAGCTCTTTAGTATTAGTCGCATTATGTGAATGCATCAAGGCAGCTCATGCTTGAATTTCGCCCCACTTTGGCGCCCGCAACGCCCCAAAACCACACATCCCGCCTACCGCTGCACCTGCCCGGCAACCTGCCCTGACTGGCCGTAGGCCCGTCTGCAACGGCCGTCGAACGGGAATCTGACCACTTGGCCATGTTTTTGCTTTGCAAGCTGCTCACCTCCACCACGTCGAGCAGCCCATGTCCGAAACCCCTGCGCACCTGCGCCTCGAGCTACGTGCCATCAGCAAGCGCTACCCGGGTACCCTGGCCAACGACCGCGTCGACCTGCGCATCGCCGCCGGTGAGATCCATGCCCTGCTGGGCGAGAACGGCGCGGGCAAGAGCACCCTGATGAAGATTATCTACGGCGTCACCCGGCCGGACGCCGGCCAGCTGTGGTGGGAAGGTCGGCCTGTGCAAGTGGATGAGCCGGGCCAGGCCCGCAAGCTGGGAATCGGCATGGTGTTCCAGCATTTTTCGCTGTTCGAGACCCTGACCGTGGCGCAGAACATCGCCTTGGCACTGGGCCGCGAGGCGGGCTCGCCGAAGCAGCTGGCGCCGCGCATCCGTGAGGTCTCGCAGCGTTATGGCATGGCGCTGGAGCCGGAGCGCCTGGTGCACAGCCTGTCGATCGGCGAGCGCCAGCGGGTGGAGATCGTGCGCTGCCTGATGCAGGACATCAAATTGCTGATCCTCGATGAACCGACCTCGGTGCTGACGCCCCAGGAAGTCGAGCAACTGTTCGTCACCCTGCGTACGCTGGCCAGCGAAGGCTGCAGCATCCTGTTCATCAGCCACAAGCTCAATGAAGTGCGTGCCCTTTGCCACAGCGCCACCGTGCTGCGTGCAGGCCGGGTTGCCGGCGCCTGCGTACCTGCCGACTGCAGCGACCTGCAGCTGGCGCGGCTGATGGTCGGCGATGCCGAAGGGCTCGAAGCCAGCTACCCGAAGCGCGCCGGTGGCCTGCCACGCCTGCGGATAGACGACCTCAGCTGGCGCAACCAGGACCCGTTCGGCACCTCGTTCGAGCACCTGCGCCTGGAAGTACGCAGCGGTGAAATCGTCGGTATCGCCGGAGTTGCCGGCAACGGCCAGGAGGAATTGCTGGCCTTGCTCAGCGGCGAAACCCGCCTGAACGCCAGCGAGCGTGAACGCATCAGTCTCGACAACCAGCCCATGGCCAACCTGCATCCGGATGCCCGTCGCGCCCTGGGCCTGGCTTTCGTCCCGGCCGAGCGCCTGGGCCACGGCGCGGTGCCGGACATGAGCCTGGCCGACAATGCCCTGCTTACTGCCTTCCAGCAGGGCCTGGTCGAACGTGGCCTGGTCCGCTCGAGCAAAGTGCAGGCGCTGGCCGAGCAGATCATCCAGCGCTTCGCAGTCAAGGCGCCGGATGCGCAGGCAACGGCACGCAGCCTGTCTGGCGGCAACTTGCAGAAGTTCATCCTTGGCCGGGAAATCCTGCAGAACCCCAGGCTGCTGGTCGCCGCTCACCCGACCTGGGGCGTCGACGTCGGGGCCGCCGCAGCGATCCACCGCGCCCTGATCGCCCTGCGCGATGCCGGCGCGGCGATCCTGGTGATTTCCGAAGACCTCGATGAACTGTTGCAGATCAGCGACCGCATCGGCGCCCTGTGCAGCGGGCGCCTGTCGCCGCTCAAGGCCACTGCCGACACCCACAGCGTGGAGGTCGGCAGCTGGATGGCCGGCCAGTTCGATACCGCGCACACCGCCACCTGAGGAGAACCCGCCATGTTGCTATCCCTCGAACCCCGTAGCCAGCAGTCGCGGGCCATGCTGGTGCTGTCACCGCTGCTGGCCGGGCTGCTGACGCTTGTCAGCGGGGCGATCCTGTTCAGCGCCCTGGGCCATGACCCGCTGCTGACCCTGCACACGTTGCTGATCGAACCGGTCAGCGACCTCTATGGCCTCAGCGAGCTGCTGCTCAAGGCCCTGCCGATTCTACTCTGTGCCCTGGGCCTGGCGGTGGCCTACCAGGCGCGCATCTGGAACATCGGCGCCGAAGGCCAATTGCTGATCGGTGCCCTGGCCGGCAGTGCCGTGGCGATTCAGCTCATCGACTGGGAAAGCCGCTGGGCCCTGCTCTGGGTGCTGCTGGCCGGCACCCTCGCTGGCGCATTGTGGGGCGCATTGGCGGCGTGGCTGCGCACGCACTTCAATGCCAACGAGATCCTCACCACCATCATGCTCAACTACATCGCCCTGAACCTGCTGTTGTACTTCGTGCATGGCCCGCTCAAGGACCCGCAAGGCTTCAGCTTCCCGCAGTCGGCGATGTTCGGCGATGCCAGCCGCCTGCCGGCGCTGCTGGACGATGGCCGGCTGCATGTCGGCCTGTACTTCGTGCTGCTGGCGCTGGTGGCGGCGTGGGTGCTGCTGCACAAGAGCTTCCTGGGCTTCCAGATCAAGGTGCTCGGCCTCGACCAGCGGGCCGCCGGTTTCGTCGGCTTTCGCGAACAGCGCCTGGTGTGGCTGGCGTTGTTGATCAGCGGTGGCCTGGCGGGCCTGGCCGGGGTCAGTGAAGTCAGCGGGCCGATCGGCCAACTGGTGCCGCAGGTGTCGCCGGGCTACGGCTATGCGGCGATCACCGTGGCCTTTCTTGGGCGGCTCAACCCGTTCGGCATCCTGGTGGCCGGCCTGCTGATGGCCCTGCTCTACCTGGGCGGCGAGAACGCGCAGATGACCCTCAACCTGCCCCAGGCGCTGACCGGGCTGTTCCAGGGAATGATGCTGTTCTACCTGCTCGCCTGCGACGTGCTGATCCTCTACCGGCCGCGGCTGACGCTGAAGTGGCGGCGGCGTACGCCGATGGCCGAAACGGCCAGTGCCTGACCTTCTTTGACCTGAGGCTTCGACTATGGATCTCGATCTGCTTGGCAACATTCTCTACGCCATGGTGCGTTGCGGTACCCCGCTGCTGCTGGTGGCCCTGGGCGAACTGGTGTGCGAGAAGAGCGGCGTGCTCAACCTCGGCCAGGAAGGCATGATGCTGTTCGGCGCGGTGGTGGGCTTCATCGCAGCCTTTGCCAGCGGCAGCCTGTGGCTTGGCGTGCTGCTGGCGTGCCTGGCCGGCATGTTGCTGGCCTCGCTGTTCGCCTTGGTGGCCTTGGGTTGCCAGGCCAACCAGGTGGCGACCGGCCTGGCCCTGACCATCTTCGGTGTCGGTCTGTCGGCGTCCATCGGCAGCGCCTGGGTCGGCAAGCCGCTGAGCGGCTTCGAACCGCTGGCGATTCCGCTGCTGGCCGACCTGCCGATCATCGGCCACATGCTGTTCAACCAGGACGTGCTGGTCTACCTGTCCTTCGCCCTCTTCGCCCTGGTCGCCTGGGTGCTGTTGCAAAGCCGTACCGGCCTGATTCTCCAGGCCGTCGGGGAGAACCCCGATGCCGCCAGCGCCATGGGCCTGCCGGTGCTGCGCGTGCGCACCCTGGCGGTGCTGTTCGGCGGCGCCATGGCGGGCCTTGCCGGCGCCTATCTGTCCTTGGCCTACACCCCGATGTGGGCCGAAAACATGACCGCCGGCCGTGGCTGGATCGCCCTGGCGCTGGTGGTGTTCGCCAGCTGGCGGGTGCAGCGCGTGCTGCTCGGCGCCTACCTGTTCGGCCTGGCCAGCATCCTGCACCTGGTGGCCCAGGGCGTCGGTGTGAGCGTCCCGGCAAACCTGCTGGCGATGCTGCCCTATGTGGCAACGATCCTGGTGCTGGTGGTGCTCTCGCGCGATGCGATCAAGACCCGCTTGTATGCACCGGTTTCACTCGGCCACCCCTGGCAAGCGGGACGCTGACGACGCGCCGATAAACCCAAAAAAACACAAGCCCCACAGGAGTGAACCCTCGATGCATCAGAAGAAAAGCAATACGCTGCTACGCACCCTGGCCGCCGCGCTCGGCCTCAGCACGGCGCTCTCTGCCGCCGCTGCCGACCCGCTGAAGGTCGGCTTCGTCTACATCGGCCCGATCGGCGACCACGGCTG
The DNA here is from genome assembly GCF_002759075.1 of Pseudomonas sp. 382. Classification (NCBI taxonomy): domain Bacteria; kingdom Pseudomonadati; phylum Pseudomonadota; class Gammaproteobacteria; order Pseudomonadales; family Pseudomonadaceae; genus Pseudomonas; species Pseudomonas sp. 382. Next base: position 256,478 of record NZ_PEMX01000001.1, on the reverse strand, counting down.
GACCTACCAGCACGAACAGGGCCGCCAGGCGCTGATCAAGCAGTTCGGCGACAAGGTCGACACCCGCTTCGTCGAGAACGTACCGGAAGGCGCCGACGCCGAGCGGGTCATCCGCAACATGGCCAAGGGCGGCTACGACCTGGTCTTCGCCACCTCGTTCGGCTACATGAACCCGACTGCCAAGGTCGCCAGACAATTCCCCAAGGTCACCTTCGAGCACGCCACCGGCTACAAGCAGGACAAGAACCTCGGCACCTACCTGGCAACCTCCTACGAAGGCCGTTACGTCGGCGGTTACCTTGCCGCGAAGATGACCAAGAGCAAGAAGATCGGCTACGTCGCCTCCTTCCCGATCCCGGAAGTGCTGCGTGACATCAACGCCATCCAGCTGGCGCTGGACAAATACAACCCCGGCACCGAGATCAAGGTGGTGTGGGTCAACTCCTGGTTCGACCCGGGCAAGGAAGCCGATGCGGCCAACGCCCTGATCGACCAGGGCGTCGACGTGCTGTTCCAGCACACCGACAGCCCGGCGCCAATCCAGACCGCCGAGCGCCGTGGCATCTACGCGGTGGGCTACGCCTCGGACATGGCCCACTTCGGGCCCAAGGCCGTGCTGACCTCGATCGTCAACAACTGGGGCCCGCATTACATCAAGAGCACCCAGGCGGTCATGGATGGCAGCTGGAAGCCGCAGGACTACTGGGGTGGCCTGGCTGACGGCACCGTCGAACTGCCGATCAGCGAGCTGGTGCCGGCCGACGTGAAAAGCGGCGCCGAGCAGATCATCGCCAGCATCAAGGATGGCGCGTTCCACCCGTTCACCGGGCCGATTTACGACCAGAGCGGTGCGCTGAAGATCGCCGAAGGCGCCGTGGCCAGCAATGCCGAACTGGCGGGCATGAACTACTACGTCAAGGGCATCACTGCGCAACTGCCCAAGTAACGCCCTGTTGGCATAACGCGGCCCCATGTGGGAGCGGGTTCACCCGCGAAGCAGGCAACGTAGTGGATGGCACGGGCTGCGCCCGTGTTCGCGGGCAAGCCCGCTCCCACAGGGTCGCGCCAGCGCTTGAAAGTCATTTCGTCCTGGTGACCTCACATAACTTCCGTATTCCGGAGCCCTGATGAACACACTGCCCATCATCGACATCGCCCCGCTGTACCAGCACGACGCCGCCGCCCGCCTGGCGGTGGCCCGGCAGATCGACGCCGCTTGCCGCCAATGGGGCTTCTACTACATCAAAGGGCACCCGATCCCGGCGGCGCGCATCGCGGCACTGAAGGCCGCCGCCGAAGATTTCTTTGCCCGCCCGATCGAGGAAAAGCTGCGCATCGACATCACCCGCAGCACGCACCACCGCGGTTATGGCGCCATCGCCACCGAGCAGCTCGACCCGAGCCGGCCGAGTGACCTCAAGGAAACCTTCGACATGGGTTTGCACATGAGCGCCGAACACCCTGAGGTATTGGCGGGCAAACCGCTGCGCGGCCCCAACCGCCACCCGGCCATCCCCGGTTGGGAAGCGCTGCTGCAAAAGCATTACCAGGACATGCACGCCCTGTCCCTGACCCTGCTGCGGGCCATGGCCGAGGCGCTGGGGATCGAAGAGGACTTTTTCGACCAACGCTTTGCCGAGCCGATCAGCGTGTTCCGCATGATCCACTACCCGCCACGCCAGACCGCCAGCAGCGCCGACCAGCAAGGCGCCGGAGCACACACCGACTACGGCTGCGTGACCTTGCTGTACCAGGACGACGCCGGCGGCCTGCAGGTGCAGAACGTGAACGGCGAATGGATCGACGCCCCGCCCATCGAAGGCACCTATGTCGTGAACATCGGCGACATGATGGCCCGCTGGAGCAACGACCGTTACACCTCCACACCGCACCGGGTGATCAGCCCGCTGGGCGTGGACCGCTACTCGATGCCGTTCTTCGCCGAACCGCACCCGGACACCGAGATCAGCTGCCTGCCCAACTGCTCCAGCGCGGACAACCCGGCCAGGTACCCGGCAGTGTCGTGCAGCGCCTACATGCTGTCGCGCTTTGCCGAAACCTATGCCTATCGCCGCGAAGCGGTGGTTTGAACGCAAGGGCCGTTGCAGATGGTTGTAACGGCCTCACATCTCGACCTGAGTACCCAGTTCGATCACCCGGTTCAGCGGCAGCTGGAAGTACTTGAGGTTGCTGTTGGCGTTGCGCAGCAAGAAGACGAACAGGTGCTCGCGCCAGCGGGCCATGCCCTTCTGCTTGCCGGCGATGACCGTCTCGCGGCTGAGGAAGTAGGTAGTGCGCATCGGGCCGAACGCCAGGTCCGGGTACGGGCAACGGCTCAAGGCCAGCGGCACGTTTGGCTCTTCCATGAAACCGAAGTGCAGGCTCACCCGGTAGAAGCCATCGCCGAAGGCCTCGACTGCAAAGCGCTTGCCGGCAGTGACCCGCGGCTCGTCCTCGAACACCACGGTCAGCAGCACCACCTGCTCATGCAGCACCTGGTTGTGCAGCAGGTTGTGCAGCAGCGCGTGGGGCACGGCTTCAGGCCGGGCGGACAGGAACACTGCCGTGCTATTCACCCGGTATGGCGGTTGCGCCTGCAGGCTGGCGATGAACAGCTCCAGCGGCAACGCGCTCTCGTCCAGCCGCTCGACGATGATCGTGCGCCCGCGCTTCCAGGTGGTCATCAGCATGAACAGCGCGACCCCGGCAACCACCGGGAAAGCACCGCCCTGGAAGATCTTCGGGGCGTTGGCAGCGAAGTACAGGCTGTCCACCAGCAAAAACGCCAGCAACATCGGCACTGCCAGCCAGCGGGGTGCCTTCCACAGCAACAGCACCACCGCCGAAGCCAGCAAGGTGGTGATCAGCATGGTGCCGGTCACCGCCACACCATAGGCCGCCGCCAGTGCTCCGGACGACTCGAAGCCGACCACCAGCAGCACCACGCCGACCATCAGTGCCCAGTTGACCATACCGATGTAGATCTGCCCCTGCTCCTCACTGGAGGTGTGCTGGATGAACATGCGCGGCACATAGCCCAGCTGGATGGCCTGGCGGGTCAGGGAGAATGCGCCGGATATCACCGCCTGGGAGGCGATGATGGTCGCCAGCGTGGCCAGCCCGACCATGGGCAGCAGGGCCCAGTCCGGCGCCAGCAGGTAGAACGGGTTGCGCACCGCCTCCGGGTTGCCGAGGATCAACGCACCCTGGCCGAAGTAGTTCAGCACCAGCCCCGGCAGCACCAGCAGGAACCAGGCGCGGGCAATCGGCTTGCGGCCGAAATGCCCCATGTCGGCGTACAGCGCTTCGGCGCCGGTCAGCGCCAGCACCACGGCACCGAGAATGGCTACGCCCATGCCTGGGTGGTAGACGAAGAACTTCACCGCCCAGGCCGGGTTGAGCGCCTGCAGGACCTCCGGGCGCTGCACGATGCCGTGCACGCCCAACGCACCGATCGCCACGAACCACAGCACCATGATCGGCCCGAACAGAATGCCGATGCGCGCGGTGCCGTGCTTCTGGATCAGGAACAGCGCCACCAGCAACAGGACTGCCAGTGGCACGACCCAATGCTCGATGCCGTCGAAGGCCAGTTGCAGCCCCTCGACGGCTGACAGCACCGAAACCGCCGGGGTGATCATGCTGTCGCCGTAGAACAGCGCAGCGCCGAACAGGCCGAGCAGCACCAGCATCCTGCTCAGCCGCTTGTAGGGCGCCGCCGCCCGGTGTGCCAGCGCGGTCAGGGCCATGATGCCGCCCTCGCCCTGGTTATCGGCGCGCAGGATGAACAGCACGTACTTGAACGACACCACCCACAGCAACGACCAGAACACCAATGACAGGACGCCGAGAACACCGGCGGTATTGGCCTGGACGCCGTAGTGCCCGGCGAAGACTTCCTTGAGGGTGTACAGCGGGCTGGTGCCGATGTCGCCATAGACCACGCCGACGGCAGCGACGAGCATGCCGATGGCAGCGGGCTTGCGGGAATGGGGAGGGTTTGCTGCGACGGCGGACTGGCTCACGAAAGGGCTTCTCTGGACTGGCGGGTAGAAGTGCATGCCATCCTTGAGCATCGCGCGACAAGTATCCCTTCAGTCCATTGGGAGAGTCGTAAAAAGAGCGTAAAAAATCAGGGGGGTCGCCTTGAGATTTGCAGCGCCTGTGAGACCGAGCGCCGCCCGCGCGGCGCATCGCGGGCAAGTCGGATCGCCGCACCGCCGCTCCCACATCTGTTTCGGGACAGTTACTCCTGTGAAGCCAACAGGGACCGCCTTGTTTGTTCCCTTTCATATTGAGGTGGACTCAACTGTTTTTCATCAGTCTTCAGTCAAGCACCAAGGCGGATCCTGTTGGCGGCACAGGAGAGATTGGCCCGAAACAGATGTGGGAGCGGGCTTGCCCGCGATGCGCCGCGCGGGCGGCGCTCGGTCTCACAGGCGCTGCAAATCTCCCGGCAGGCACTTGGCGGCCTCCACACAATCCCAAGACAAGCAGACCCCACAGCCCTGCCCGCCATGCCCCCTTCCAAAATGTGCTGTATGGTTGTCGCAAACGAGTAACTCCGGAGACCTTCATGTTCCGTGCCTTTGAACGCTGGCTCGACCCCTTCCCCCCCGACGAGGTGCCGCCCCCCCCGGTCGGCCTGCTGCGCTTCCTGTGGGCCTGCACCCGCGGCGCACGTGGCTATATCCTGGCGCTGGCACTGTTCAGTGCCGGGGTCTCGATCTACGAAGCCTGGCTGTTCTCCTTCCTCGGCCAGGTGGTGGACTTGCTCTCCAACTGGCAGGCTGGCGGTGAAGTGAGCCCGGAAGAAAGCCGTGTGCTGTGGGGCGTCGGCCTGCTGCTGATCGCCAGCATCGTGCTGGTGGCCTTGCGCACATTGATGCAGCACCAGGTGCTGGCGATCAACCTGCCGCTGCGCCTGCGCTGGGACTTCCACCGGCTGATGCTGCGCCAGAGCCTGTCGTTCTTCTCCGACGAGTTTTCCGGGCGGGTCACCACCAAGGTGATGCAGACCGCGCTGGCAGTGCGTGAAGTGCTGTTTACCCTGATCGAGATCGTGCCGGGCATCGGTGTGTACTTCATCGCCATCATCGCCCTGGCCGGTGGCTTTGCCGCCAAGCTGATGCTGCCGTTCATTGCCTGGCTGGTGCTGTTCGGCCTGGCCATGCTGTATTTCGTGCCGCGCCTGGGCAAGGTCGGCCAGGAACAGGCCCATGCGCGCTCGTCGATGACCGGGCGGGTGTCCGACGCCTACACCAACATCACCACCGTGAAGCTGTTTTCCCACTCCAAGCGCGAGGCGCACTTCGCCCGGGCGGCGATGGAAGACTTCAAGCAGACCGGCTTCCGCCAGATGCGCCTGGTCAGCCAGTTCGAGATCGTCAACCAGGCGCTGGTGGTCGGGCTGATCTTCGGCGCGGGCGGCTACGCCCTGTGGCTGTGGCACCAGGGCCAGGTCGGTACCGGTGCGGTGGCCGCGATCACGGCCATGGCCCTGCGCGTCAACGGCATGTCGCACTGGATCATGTGGCAAATGACCTCGCTGTTCGAAAACATCGGCACCGTGCAGGACGGCATGGCCACTCTCACCCGTGGGCCCAAGGTGCAGGACGTGCCGAATGCCACCGTGCTGGAAACCCGGGGCGGCGCGGTGACCTTCGACAACGTGCGCTTCAACTACAACGGCGAACGCCAGGTGCTCGATGGCCTGAGCCTGAGCATCCGCGCTGGCGAAAAAGTCGGCCTGGTGGGCCGCTCCGGCGCGGGCAAGTCGACGCTGATCAACCTGCTGCTGCGCTTCTATGATGTGGACAGCGGCGAGATCCGCATCGACGGGCAGAACATCGCCCACGTCACCCAGGACAGCCTGCGCAGCGCCATTGGCATGGTCACCCAGGACACCTCGCTGCTGCACCGTTCGATCCGCGACAACATCGCCTACGGCCGCCCGGACGCCACCGAGGCGCAGATCCAGAGCGCCGCCATCAACGCCCAGGCCGATGGCTTCATCCGCCAGCTAAGCGACCGCGACGGCCACAGTGGTTACGACACCCTGGTCGGTGAGCGCGGTATCAAGCTTTCAGGCGGCCAGCGCCAACGCATCGCCATTGCCCGGGTGATGCTCAAGAACGCGCCGATCCTGCTGCTGGACGAAGCCACCAGTGCCCTGGACTCGGAAGTCGAGGTGGCGATTCAGGAAAGCCTCGACGAGATGATGCAGGGCAAGACCGTGATCGCCATCGCCCACCGGCTGTCCACCATTGCCGCCATGGACCGGCTGATTGTCATGGATGAAGGGCGCATCATCGAGCAAGGTACGCACAGTGAATTGCTGGCGAATAACGGTACCTATGCGCGACTGTGGCAGCACCAGAGCGGGGGGTTCCTGGGGGAGGATCAGGGGGTGGCCGAGGCGCTGGAATAGCCACGTACTGTCCTACTCGAAGGCTGTTGCAAACCCTGTGGGAGCGGCTTCAGCCGCGAACACCGGCGCAGCCGGTGCCATCCACCGCGGTGGCTGCTTCGCGGCTGAAGCCGCTCCCACAGGGAAACCTGCCAAATCCACTGACTAGCCCGGCTTGCTGTATCAGCCCTGGATACGCTGGAGCTACAAGCCGGCGCATTGTTCAACGAGACGTCTCGACGTCGAGCACAGCGCGAGCGCTCTGAAGGCTGATGCAAACCCTGTGGGAGCGGCTTCAGCCGCGAACACCGGCACAGCCGGTGCCATCCACCGCGGTGGCTGCTTCGCGGCTGAAGCCGCTCCCACAGGGAAACCTGCCAAATCCACTGGCTAGCCCGGCTTGCTGTATCAGCCCTGGATACGCTGGAGCTACAAACCGGCGCACTGTTCAACGAAACGTCTCGACGTTGAGCACAGCGCGAGCGCTCTACCCGGCGCGTCCCATCGATCACGTTGATGAATACTATCGAGCGGCTCGCCTGTCGACGTCCCACTGCCGACTTTTATAATCGCCTCCAATTTTCCCTCCCCCCTTCGCCTGCAACAGGCGACCTCACCTTGGAATCAGGAACATGCCAAGCGTCAGTCAGGCCTCTCACGGCCGTCCCGAACATGATCAACAAAGCGTCAAACAGCAGTGGCTGGCGATTCTCTCGGTCGCCGTGGGCGCCTTCGCCCTGGTCACCAGCGAGTTTCTGCCGGTGGGCGTGCTCAACGATGTGGCCAGCGACCTGGGCATCAGCGCCGGCCACGCCGGGCTGATGGTGACCCTGCCCGGCATCATGGCGGCCCTGGCCGCGCCGCTGCTGTCGGTCGGCATTGGCGCCATGGACCGGCGCTACTTGCTGATTGGCCTGACGCTGATCATGATCATCGCCAACTCGGTGGTGGCCTACGCCAGCGACTTCAGCCTGCTGCTGTTCGGTCGCGTACTGCTGGGCATCAGCATCGGTGGCTTCTGGGCCACCGCCATTGCCCTCAGCGGCCGCCTCGCGCCCAAGGGGGTGAGCGTGGCCCGCGCCACTTCGATCATCATGGCCGGTGTAACCCTGGCCACCGTGCTGGGGGTCCCCGTGGGCACCTGGCTGAGCGGCCTGATGGGCTGGCGCATGACCTTCCTGGCCACCGCGCTGCTTGGCGTGCCGGTACTGTTGGCGCAGCTGTTGCTGCTGCCGCGGCTCAACCCGGACAAGGCCATCCGCATAAGTGACCTGCCGGCGCTGTTCATCAATCCGCAAGCCCGGGTCGGTTTGATCGCCGTGCTGCTGATCGGCCTGGCGCACTTTGCCGCATACACCTATGTTGCACCGTTCTTCAAGCAGAGTTCCGGCTTCGATGGCTCGACCATCGGTTCCCTGCTGCTGCTCTACGGCGCGGCCGGTGTGATCGGCAACCTGTTCGCCGGCTACGCTGCCAACCAGAGCGTGCGCCACACGCTGTTGCTGGTGGCGGTGATGATTGGCGTCAGCACCGCGCTGTTCCCCCACTTCGCCACCGGCCTCACCGGCGCGGCGATGCTGATCGCCCTCTGGGGCTTCGCCTTTGGGGCGTTCCCTGCCTGCGCCAGCATCTGGATGTTCGTCGTGGCGCCCAAAGACGTCGAGCGCGGCATGCCGCTGTTCGTGGCCATGTTCCAGGTCATCATCGCCCTTGGCTCGTTCTTCGGTGGGCGCATCGTCGACCAGCTAGGCAGCTCGGTGCTGCTGAGCCTGGCCACGGCACTGGTGGGCTGCGGGTTCGTCACGGTATGGGTGCTGGGGCGCAAGGTCAGTAACAGCCTGGCGGCGCAGGCTGGTTGAGGAGATGAGCGATCGCGATCGGTCGCCGCTTTCTCGCCAAAAGGCGTCAGATCGTATTCGACATGCGGCGGTATCACGGGAGCAATGGCCCAGACTCTATGGGCAGTGGCTCGAGCCTTAGCCAGCCCAACGAGATGCACCAACACGTTGTTTAACTGCTGCGGTTCACTTCGACTCCACGGTATTCTTGCACCATGCCAGGAATGGCTTTGTGCCATGGCCTTCCGCCATTGAGCGCCAACGTCGAAATCCGGACTTCTTTCAGGTACTAACGTGAAGCGTGACATTCACCTCGTTGTCCTTTTGCTAACGGTCATTGGTTGCTCGCTCGCTTCGTTGACGCTATGGAAGGTCATGGCTTCTCGTGAACAAGCACTGGAAGACATCAACACCCATGGCCTGAACCTCACCCAGGCGCTTTCCACCTATTCCGAAGGCATCGTGCGGCAAAGTTCGATGTTCCTGCTCGGCCTGGTGGAACGCCTGGAAACCGAAGGCAGCGGGCCGGCACAGATCGAACGGCTGAGCCAGCTGATCAACCGGCAACAACCGCTGATGCCTCAGTTGAGCGGCATCACCATCTACGCTCGGGACGGGCGCTGGCTGATGTCGTCCAATCGCCCGTTCCCGGTCGGCGCCAACAGCAGTGACCGGGCCTACTTCATCCATCACCGCGACGACCCTTCGCGCGAGTCGTTCATCGGTCCGCCGATCCGCAGCCGCGCCAACCAAGAATGGGTCATTACCATCAGTCGTCGCTTCAATGATGCCAACGGCGATTTCGCCGGCGTGGTGGCGGTCACCCTGGGGATCGAGAACTTTCTGCACCTGTTCGGTCAGATCGACGTCGGCCGGGATGGCGCCATCGGGCTGACCTATACCGACGGCACATTGCTGGTGCGCTACCCGTTTCGCGAGCAGGACATGGGGCGCAACTTCTCCCAGTCGCCGATCTACACCAAGTACCTGGTCGAAAAAACGGTCGGTACCGCCTCGTTCACCTCCAGCCTGGACGGTGTCGAGCGCCTGTATGCGTTTCGCAAGAGCGACCAGCTGCCGCTGGTGACCACCGTCGCCCTGGGTCAGCATGAAGCACTGGCAGCCTGGCGGATGGAGGCACAACTGTCGGTGCTGGTGGTGTGCGCGCTGCTTGGCCTGACCGGCGCCATCGGCTGGCTGCTGATCCGCGCCATGCGCCGGCGCAACCTGGCCGAGGATGATCTGCGGGTGGCCCAGCAACAGCTGCTCGACAGTAACCAGCAGCTTGAACGCCTGGCCATGCACGACCCATTGACCGGGCTGGCCAACCGCCGCAGTTTCGACCAGGCCCTGGCCGAGGAGGCAGGTAGGGCCCAGCGCAGCGCTGGTGCGCTGAGCCTGCTGATGATCGATATCGACCACTTCAAGCGCTACAACGACACCTACGGCCACCCGGCGGGTGATGCCTGCCTGCAACAGGTGGCCAAACGGCTGGCGGCCTGCATGCGTCGCCCGCCCGATCTGCTGGCCCGTTATGGCGGCGAGGAACTCGCGGCGATCCTGCCCGGCACCGACAGCGCTGGCGCGGCCATTGTTGCCCAGGCAATGCTCGAATGCCTGAGCAAAGTGCCTATCGCCCACCAGCAAAGCCCTTTTGCCCGGGTCACCGTTAGCATTGGCATTGCCTGCACCCAGGGTGGTGAACTGCACTGCTACCACGACCTGCTGGTGCGCGCCGACCAGGCGCTGTACCAGGCCAAAGGTGCAGGCCGCAATGGTGTGCACATCGGCTGAAACCGGCAGCCAGCCGCCGGCAATTGAAAATCCGGACTAAGGTTGCTGGGCACAAGTTGCCTCTGCCTTCATGAGCGCAACAGGTGCACCGCCAGCCCTGCCAGTGCACAGGCGAACAGCACCTGAATCACACCGCGCTTGAACCTGAACAAAGCAATCGCAGCGCTGAGCGCAATCACTGCGGACGGCCAGTCGAACGCCCCATTGAAGCCCGTCGGCCAAAGCACGTGGTAGCCGAAGAACAAGGCTAGGTTGAAGATCACCCCCACCACAGCCGCAGTGATGCCGGTCAGCGGTGCGGTGAATTTCATCTCGTTGTGGGTCGATTCCACCACCGGGCCTCCGGCAAGGATGAAGATGAACGACGGCAGGAAGGTGAACCAGGTGACGAGGCTCGCCGCGACTGCACCGGCAAGGAACGGGTGCTGTTCACCGAACATCGGATGCACGTACCCACCTATGAATCCGACGAAGGCAACCACCATGATCAGTGGCCCTGGCGTCGTTTCTCCCAAGGCGAGGCCATCGATCATCTGGGTGGGGGTCAACCAGCCGTAATGCCCAACCGCTCCCTGATAAACATAGGGCAGCACCGCGTAGGCACCGCCAAAGGTCAGCAGTGCGGCCTTGGTGAAGAACCAGCCCATCTGCGTCAGGGTGCCGTCCCAGCCAAACGACAGCGTCAGCAACCCCATGGGCAGCACCCACAGACCTGCGCCGACCAGCAGCAGGCGTACCAGGTGACCCCATCTGAAACGCGCATGTTCTGGGGTTGGGGTGTCGTCATCGATCAGGGCTGGGCCATAACTGGATTTTGCCGCACCATGACCGCCACCGATCACGAATGTGCCTGGTGCGACGCGACCGCCCACATAGCCGATGACGGCGGCCGCCAGCACGATCAGCGGGAACGGCACGTTGAGCGCGAAGACCGCCGCGAACGAGGCGCCGGCTATTGCCCACAGCCAGCCATTCTTAAGGGCTCGTGAACCAATCCGGTGAGCGGCATGGACGACAATCGCGGTGACCGCGGGCTTGATGCCATAGAAGATCCCTGCGACGACCGGCACCTCGCCAAAGGCAACGTAGACCCAGGACAGGCCGATCAAGATGAACAGCGAAGGCAGCACGAACAATGCGCCGGCAATCACCCCGCCCCAACTGCGGTGCATGAGCCAACCGATATAGGTGGCGAGCTGCTGGGCCTCGGGGCCGGGCAACAACATGCAGTAGTTCAGCGCGTGCAGAAAGCGCTTCTCGCTGATCCAGCGCCTGCGTTCGACCAACTCCTGGTGCATGATCGAGATCTGCCCCGCAGGCCCGCCAAAGCTGATGAAGCCTAACTTGAGCCAGAACAGGAAGGCTTCATACAGGCCGATCGGCTGCCGAGTCGCTTGCGATGGCAGCTGCTCGCTTATTGCCGAGGGGGTATCAACCATTTTGCGATTCCTCACTTGCAAAAGCCGCCAGCAGGCCATCGAAGATGCCCCCGGCGACCACGGTCAATTGATCGTCATCGTCAATGCTCGCTCTCAAGCCTGCGAGGACACGCTCGATACCGGGTGCCTCGGCAGGTTGATTGCCGCCTGCATCCAGGTAGTGAATGACGCCGGCCAAACGTGCCAGGCCTGGCTGCTGCACGGCAAAGCTCTCGATGAGGGTTTCGAAGGAAACCCGCTGGCCAACGTGACTGAACCTGGCCCCATCAAAATCGAAGCCCAGTGCATCGCTTGGGCAGTCGCTGGGATGGTTCAACCAGATGAATTGGGCGTCAGTGTCGATGAAGCGACGAATCAGCCAGGCGCAGGCCAACCGATCCACCCATGGGCGTTTTCGGGTTGCCCATCGTCGTCCCTGGTAGTCGGTGCGGCTGAGTCGAGTGATGACTTGGTCGTGCGCACGTGGCTCATCGGCGGACAGCGCCCGGCTGATAGCGGTCTCAAGGTCTTGCAGGGCCGAGTCGGCATGAGCCTTGAGCAGGCCAGGGAAGAAATCGATGGCTGCCAACTGGCCAAAGGCCTTTCTGAGCTTGCGTGCCTGCCGTGCAATGTGAAGCGCATTATCCGGCGTCAGCTCAGTCCGGCTACCGGCAACGTCTTGCATCAGCCTGGTGTACTCATCGCTTCTGTCGAACAACCCGCTGAAGCGTTCCTCAGGTTCAGACAGCGAGAACAGAAACGCTGTGCCGTTGCTGGCCAGTACATCACGCTCCACGGCTTCGAAGGTTTCTCGGCCCACGTGACTTTCTGGCAGCAGGTATACGCCATCGCGCAGAACTGCTGCGCCAGAGGCTTTAAGGGTTCTCCAGGCACGCATTCGCTCGGTGGCGTTGGCCGTCGGCAACCCAAGGATCAGTAGCGACCACAGGCTCATGTAGAGTATTCATCATAAAATGTACTTACCTCTACAGTAATACAGGCTTATCCAAAAGCAACGATTATTCTTGGAGTGTGCTGAAAACCGGGACGCTGCTTCTACCGCCAGATTTGTCTCCAGTGTTCGTGAACCCGTATCCAGGCGCGCAGTCATACTCGGGCCCTTAGATCGACACGCCCGCCATCATCCCTCCAGAGCTGTTCGCCCATGCGCCAAGCTGCCCGCTGCTCGTCGTTTGTCTCGCTGTGCCTCGTTCACTTCTTCCTCCTGTTCATCAGCCCCGCCCTGGCCGGCGGGGAACGCCAGCTGGTGGCGGCCATCAATGATTACCGCGCCCAGCCACAGCGCTGCGAAGGGCGCAGAGTGGTGGTCTCGACACCGCTGGCGTTGAAGTCGAGCCTGGCACTACCGGTTGGCTACGGCGGCGCTTTGCGGGAAGGCTTGAAGGACGCTGGCTATCAGGCCGTAAAGGTGCGCAGCATCCGTTTAGCCGGCGCAACAGATGCCGAGGAGGCTTTCGACCGCCTGCGCAGCCACTACTGCGCGGCCTTGCTCGATAACCAGTTTGCCGACATCGGTGTCAGCCGCAGCCGCAATGAGTGGCAGGTGGTGTTGGCGCGTCCCGTGCTCGACGCACAGCTCGGCGATCAGCGCTCCACGAGCAACGCGTTACTGGCGCAGGTCAACGCCGCTCGGGCCAAGTCGCGGCTGTGTGGTCGCCAGCGTTTCGCCGCTGCGCGCCCGCTCAGCTGGAACACCGCCCTGGGCACGGCAGCGCAGCGCCACAGCCGGGCGATGGCCAACGGCAACTATTTCGCGCACCGCGACCCCAACGGCGATTTGCCCACAGACCGGGCGTGGGATGCCGGCTACCAGGGGCGTCAGATCGGTGAGAATATTGTCGCCGGCCAAGGGTCCACGAGCAAGGCGATGGCAGGCTGACTGGCCAGCCCCGGGCATTGTGCCAACCTGATGAACCCGATGTTCACCCAGGTTGGCGCGGCCTGTGTCGCGAATGCGAACAGTGATGAGGGGGTGTACTGGACGATGCTGTTCGGCGCCGATCAGTCGTCGTCGCGCCAGTCGCGGTGATGTTTGCGCCAGCCATAGTGATTACCACGGTCGTGGTGGTGACGGCGCCAGCCACGGTCGTCGTCATCATCGTCATAGTCGCGACCACCGCCGCGATGACCACTTTCATCGTCGTATTCGCGGCCCATGTGGTTACCCAGGGCACCGCCCACGCCGCCACCGGCTGCTGCACCGATCATGCTGCCCGTAGTGCCGCCCATCTGCCGGCCAAGCACGTTGCCGCCGGCAGCGCCCAGTGCGCCGCCAATGGCCGCTTCGCCACGGCTGTGCTTGTTGGCCCCCACCGCACCGCCGGCCGCGCCACCCAAGCCTGCGCCGATTGCCGAGCCGGTGCTGCCGCCGATCGACTGACCGACCACCGAACCCAGTACCCCGCCCAGCGCGCCGCCTATGCCTGCTTCGGTATTGCCGCCTGCAGAAGCGACGCCGCTCAACAGGCCAAATGACAACAAAAGAATCGAGGAGTACTTCATGGATGAGAGCCTCAAGGGAATGCCGAGGCGATCCTGAGGCTCTGCAAGGAGGCTTTCAACGGAAATCCGACCAGTAACACGGGTTGCAAAAATTCTCTAAGTTACTGTTTTTCCGGTGAAACTTTGCGGCTTTTTGACAGTCTTTGGCTACTTGGCACTCAGCAGCTCAAAGCCCGCCAGCGCCTGACGCAGCTACTGCGCGTCGACAAAGCGCACAGCTTGCATCCCCTGCGCTTTCGGCACATCCAAGGATATAGGCTGCATGGCCGGCCAAGCTCCAGGTCTGCAACTTCAAGCACACTGAAAGTCAAACTTCCCTCACTGCAGGCGCGGGCTCTGTGGGAGCGGGCGCGCCCGCGAACACGGGCGAAGCCCGTGCCGTACACCGCGTCGCTTGCTTCGCGGGCTTGCCCCACAGCAACCCAGGACAGCCTGTTACAGCTCAATCCAGCACCGGTTTGAGCAACCCCTGCGCCTCATACAGCGTCGCCAGGTAACGCAGGCGCATCTCGTCAATGCTCAACCGCGACGCATGGGTGGTGATCGTCAAGGTCGCCTTCAATTGGCCGCTGCGGTCGAGCAACGGCACGCCCAGCACACGCATGCCGATTTCATATTCCTGATCGACGATGCTGTAGCCCTGCGCCCTCACCCGCTGCAACTCCGCCTCCAGCAACGCCCTGTCGGTCTGGGTATAAGGCGTCAGCGCCTGCAGCGGGTTGCGCGCGAAGTATTCCTCGCGTTGCTGCTCCTCCAGCCACGCCAGCCAGACCCTGCCACTTGCCGTGCAATACATCGGCACCCGCGACCCGGGGCGGATCGACAACGAAGCGATGTGGCTGTAGCGGCTGCGCACCAGGTGGATGATCTCGTCGCCATCACGGCTACCCACCGACACATGTTCCTGGGTCTGCCGCGCCACCTGCTCGACGATCGGCCGCAACATGCGTGGCAACTGCGCCGAGTCGACATAGGCCTGGCCGAGGCGCAGGGCCTTGGGCGCAAGCCAGTAATGGCGGTTGTCGGTCTCGGCAAAGCCTTCGTGGACCAACGTCAGCAGAAAGCGCCGGGCGGCACTCGGGGTCAAGCCGGACAGCCTGGCCGCCTGAGGCACACTCAGGCGTGGCTGCTCGGCATTGAAGAGCTGCATCAGCGCCAGGCCTTTCTGCAGGCCGGCGATCAGGTCGCGCGGGTGGATCTCGGGTCGGGACATGGGTTCGGCTCGGGTAAAGTGGCTGTTGATGCGATTACCGAAAGATAGCTGCGATTATCGCATCAAATGCCCGATAAGCGCATTGTTGTTCAAATCGCCTCACTACAAGCTTGCCTCCACAACAACAGTCATGACGGAGGTCAGCATGATCCGAGGTTCAACCGAACTGGTCGCCATCGTCGGTTCGCCTATTGCTCAGGTGAAGTCGCCGGAAAACTTCAATACCTGGTTCGCCAACAATGCCCGCGACCTGGCGATGCTTCCCATCGACCTGCAGCCAACCGCGCTGGACGCCTTTGTCGACACCTTGCGCAGTTGGCGCAACTTGCGCGGCTGCGTGGTCACCGTGCCGTACAAGCAAGCCCTGGCCGCGCGACTGGACAGGCTCAGCGCACGTGCCCAGGCACTGGGTTCGGTCAACGTGATTCGCCGCGAAGGTGATGGCCGCCTGGTTGGCGACAACGTCGATGGCGCGGGTTTCCTCGGCGCCGCCCGCCAACAAGGCTTTGTGGCCAACGGCAAGCGTGCGCTGGTGGTGGGCTGTGGCGGGGTCGGCAGTGCCATTGCCTACGCGCTGGGTGAAGCGGGCCTTGGCCAGATCACCCTCAGCGACCCCTGCGCGGAACGCGTCGGTGCGCTGGGAGAAGTGCTCGGCAATGCCTTCCCGGCACTGGCAGTCGCCACTGAATACCACTCGCTGGAGGTCTTCGACCTGGTCGTCAACGCCTCCCCCATCGGCATGGGCGACAGCGGCGAACGGCCGCTGCCGGTGGCACTGCTGGAGACCCTGCAAGCCAGCACGCTGGTGGCCGACGTGGTCACTTCACCAGAAATTACCCCGCTGCTGCACAAGGCGCGTGAACGCGGCTGCCCGATCCAGACCGGCGCGCAGATGGCCTTCGCCCAACTGGGCCACCTCGGCGCCTTCATGGGCGTCACCCCGATGGAGATCTGAAACCATGAACGCTAGCGAACAAGCCGTGTTCGACCTGGTGGTGCTCGGCAGCGGTGCCGGAGGGTTCGCCACGGCCGCCACGGCTGCCCGCCACGGGCTGAAGGTACTGGTGGTGGAAAAGGCCGAGCACTTCGGCGGCACCTCGGCAATCTCCGGAGGTGCGGTGTGGATCTACGGCAGCGATCAGGCACGGGCCGCCGGGGCCAAGGATTCCCCCGAGGCCCTGCGCACCTACCTGAAGGCCATCATCGGCGATGGTTACAACCCGGCACTGGTGGACGTCTTCATTGACCGCGGCCAGCAAGCCCTGCGCTGGCTGGAGCAGCACACCGAACTGCGTTACAGCCTGCGCCCGCATTCGCCCGACTACTACCCCGACGCGCCTGGCGCCACCGAGTTCGGCCGCGCCCTGGAAATGGTCGAGTACGACGGACGCCATCTCGGTCCGCGTTTCAAGGACCTGAAAATGCCGCCGCCGGGCATGCTGTTGTTCGGTGGCATGATGGTCAACCGCGTCGACATCCAGCACTTTCTCAACCTGCGCCGCTCGCCCGCCTCGCTGTGGCACTGCCTGAAGCTGATGGCACGCTACGCACGGGATCGCCTCAAGCACCCGCGGGGCACCCGCCTGACCACCGGCAACGCCCTGATCGCCCGCCTGGCCAACAGTGCCTTCGCCGACGGCACAACACTTTGGCTGCGCAGCGAAGCACAAGCGCTGATCGTCGAACGCGGCGTGGTAACCGGCGTGATCGTGCAGCGCGAGGGCCGACGGATACGGGTGCAGGCCCGCGGTGGGGTGGTCTGTGCCATGGGGGGCTTTGCTGCCGGGCAGCTGGCGGCAGCTGACCGCCCGGATACCTCAGCGCCACACCTGAGCATGTCGCCGCCCACCAACGACGGCGCCGCGCTACGCCTTGGCGAGGCGGTATCGGCAGCCCAGGGCGCAGGCCTGGCGGCCAATTTCTTCTGGGCGCCGGTGTCCGAGCTGCAGCATGCCAATGGGCAACGCGAGCGCTTTGCGCACTTGGTCACCGACCGTGCCAAGCCTGGGGTGATCGCGGTCGACCCGGTCGGGCGGCGCTTCGTCAACGAAGCCAACTCCTATCACCACTTCGTGCAGAGCATGTTCGCCAACGGCATCGGCCATTGCTGGCTGATCTGCGACGCCGAGGCGATGAACCGTTACGGCCTGGGCCTGGCGCGGCCTAAGCCGGTGGACAATTCGGCACTGATTGCCGCCGGCTACCTGCTGCGCGCCGACAGCGTGCCCGCCCTGGCTGCGGCCATCAGCGTCGATACGCAAGCGTTGCAGCAGACGCTTGAGCACTTCAATGCCGACGCCCGCAACGGCATCGACCGTGCATTCGGCAAAGGCGGCAACAGCTACAACCGCTATATGGGCGACCCTCGGCACCAGCCCAACCCGTGCCTGGCTCCGCTGACCAAGGCGCCGTACTACGCCATTCGCCTCCATACCGGCGACCTCGGCTCGGCGCGCGGCCTGGTGACCGACGCCAATGCCAACGTACTGAACCGCAGCGGCGCACCGATTGCCGGGCTGTATGCAGTGGGCAACGACATGAATTCAGTGATGAACGGCACCTACCCCGGCCCCGGGATCACCCTGGGCCCCGCCCTGACCTTCGGCTGGATCGCTGCCAGCCATATCGTCGAGCGCCTGCAGGCGCCAGCCAGCCACCAGGAGAAACCCGCATGTTCTACGAACTGAGAACCTACACCCTCGACCCGCTGAAGATGGCCGACTGGCTGGCGCTGTACCGGAGCCATGCGCTGGCGGTGCAGCGCGAGCACCTGGGCAACCTGGTGGGCTTCTTCACCAGCGAGTTCGGCGAGGTCAACCAGGTGGTGCACCTGTGGGCCTATGCCAGCCTCGACGAGCGCATGGCGCGCCGTGCCGCCATGGCCGCCGACCCGCGCTGGGCAGAGTTCTCGCGGCGCAATCGGGAGCTGGGCGCGGTGCTGCAACTGCACTCGCGACTTCTGCGCCCTACCGGCTTTTCACCGCTGCAATGACTGACCCCTTCATAACCTGAGCGGCCCCCCAGCATGCAACCCCTCAAATGTGACGTACTAGTGATCGGCTCCGGTGCCTCTGGCCTGGCGGCCGCCGTTACCGCCGCGCATCACGGCCTGCGGGTGATTGTCGCGGAAAAGGCCAGCCAGCTTGGCGGCACCAGCGCCTGGTCGGGGGGCTGGCTGTGGATTCCACGCAACCCGCTGGCGGTTGCCGAAGGTATCGTCGAAGGCGACGACGCCCCGGAACGCTACCTGCGTGCCCAGACCCACGTCACCGAACTGGACCCTCGCCAGCAAGCCTTCCTGCGCCATGGCCCGGAAATGGTGGCGTTCTTCCAGCAGCACACTGCCGTACAGTTCCAGTCCGGCAGCAAGATGCCCGACATGCATGCAGGCGATGGCAGCGCGAGCGGCGGGCGCTCGCTGTGCGCGTTGCCGTTCGACGGTCGGTTGCTTGGCCCATGGCTGCACACGCTGCGCCCGCCGCTGGACATCGTCAGCCTGGCGGGCATGGGCATCGCCGGGGGTGCCGACATGGCAGCCTTCTTCAATGCCCGCCGCTCGCCGCAAGCGGCCTGGCACGTTGCCAAGCGCCTGTTGCGCCATGGCCGCGACCTGCTGCTGCATCGGCGCGGCCTGCAACTGGTCAACGGCAACGCCCTGGTTGCACGCCTGTTGCGCAGTGCCCTGGACCTTGGCGTGACTGTGCTCACCGACAAAGCGGCCGTCCGCTTGCTCGGCGATGGGCGCATCGACGGCGCGCAGTTCGCCGATGGCCGGGTGGTCCGGGCACGCCGTGGCGTGGTCCTGGCCTGTGGCGGATTTGCCCATGATCGCCAACGCATCGCCCAGCTGATGCCCCACGCCCCCGATGGCACACAGCACCACTCGGCGGCGCCGCCAGAGAACAGCGGCGATGGCCTGAACCTCGGCGAACAGGCCGGGGCCCAGCTCGGCACGCTGGTGCAGGCAGGCGCCTGGGCACCGGTTTCCCGGGTGCCGCGCCGTGACGGCAGCGTTGGCCACTTTCCGCACCTGATCGACCGCGCCAAGCCTGGCTTCATCGCCGTGCGCCGCGACGGCCGACGTTTCGTCAACGAAGCGGACTGCTACCACGATTTCATGACTGCACTGTTCGCCGCCACGCCACCGGGCGAAGCGCACGAAGCCTGGCTGATCTGCGACCATGCCGCACAGCGACGCTACGGTATCGGCTGGGCCAAGCCGTTCCCTTTCCCGACCGGCTTCTATCGGCGCCGCGGCTACCTGTTCAGCGGCCAGTCCCTGGCAGAACTGGCGCAGCGCTGCGGCATCGATGCCAGGCAACTGCAGCGCACCGTGGCCGACTTCAATCGGCACGCCGCGCTCGGCGAAGACCCGGCCTTCCAGCGCGGCGCATCGGCCTACAACAAAGCCCAGGGCGAACCGCTGCATGGGCCAAACCCTTCGCTGCGCCCCTTGCTGTACGGGCCTTTTCATGCGGTGAAACTGCTGCCTGGCAGCCTCGGCACCTTTGTCGGCCTGTGCACCGATGCCTCGGCACGCGTGCTCGATCATACGCAACAGCCGATACCCGGCCTGTTCGCGGTCGGCAACGACATGCACAGCGTGATGGCCGGGCATTATCCTAGTGGCGGTATCACCTTGGGGCCGGGCATGACCTTCGGCTACTTGGCGGGCAAGGCGCTGAGCTGCCCGTGAACAGGCGCTATTGTTCGGTTATCGAACAATAGCCCCCTCCCCTGAATTGACGCTCGCCGATTCACTGCTCACCATGCACCGGCCTTGCGTGTACCCCCTGCCTGGGGCCAGGTCACGTTCGAGAAAAAGCCGTCCATTACAATTTCAAGAAATGACCCGGATATGAATCACTCCAAGCTCACAACCGCCAGCCCACAACTGCCCTGCGCCGGCATCGGCAACAAGATCCGTGGTGCCTTCGCCGTCGGCAAGACCCGTTGGGGCATGCTCGCCCTGGTATTCTTCGCTACCACCTTGAACTACATCGACCGCGCCGCGCTCGGCATCATGCAGCCGGAACTGGCCAAGGCCATGAGCTGGACGGCGATGGACTATGCCAACATCAATTTCTGGTTCCAGGTCGGCTATGCCGTCGGCTTCGTGCTGCAGGGCCGGCTGATCGACAAGGTCGGCGTCAAGCGTGCCTTCTTTGCCGCCGTGCTGCTGTGGAGCCTGGCCACCGGGGCCCATGGCCTGGCCACCTCGGCGGCCGGTTTCATGGTCTGCCGCTTCATCCTCGGCCTGACCGAAGCGGCCAACTACCCGGCCTGCGTGAAGACCGTGCGCCTGTGGTTCCCTGCCGGCGAACGCGCCATCGCCACCGGGCTGTTCAACGCCGGCACCAACGTCGGCGCCATGGTCACCCCGGCCCTGCTGCCACTGATCCTCAGCGTGTGGGGCTGGCAGGCCGCGTTCATCGCCATGGGCTGCCTGGGCTTGGTCTGGCTGGTGTTCTGGGGCCTGAAGTACTTCAACCCGGAAGAGCACCCGCATGTACGCCAGAGCGAACTCGACTACATCCTGCAAGACGGTGAGCCGCAAGCAGCGCGTTTGCCCTTCAGCCGTATCCTCGGCATGCGTGGCACCTGGGCCTTCGCCGTGGCTTATGCGATCACCGCGCCGGTGTTCTGGTTCTACCTGTACTGGCTGCCACCGTTTCTCAACCAGCAGTACAGCCTGGGCATCAGCGTCACTCAGATGGGCATCCCACTGATGTTGATCTGGCTGACCGCGGACTTCGGCAGCATCGGCGGCGGCATCCTTTCCTCGTGGCTGATCGGCCGCGGCGTGCGCGCCACCACGGCACGCCTGGTGTCGATGCTGATCTTCGCCTGCACCATGGTCAGCGTGACCTTCGCCGCCCATGCCAGCGGCCTGTGGATCGCGGTGCTGGCCATCGCCCTGGCAGTCGGCGCGCACCAGGCCTGGACCGCCAACATCTGGAGCCTGGTGATGGACTACACACCCAAGCACCTGATCAGCACGGTGTTCGGCTTCGCCAGCATGTGCGCAGCGATTGGCGGGATGTTCATGACGCAGATCGTCGGCAGTGTGCTGATGGCGACGAACAATAACTATGCCGTGCTGTTCACCATGATCCCGGCCATGTACTTCCTGGCGCTGACCTGGATGTACTTCATGGCACCGCGCAAGATCGAAGCCCGATAAGCGCGGGTTGCACTGACCTCGAAGGGGCCTTGGCAGGCTCCTTTTTCATGCCTGCCCGGTTTGCGCAGGTCTCGAACCCGGGCGAACCGGTACCCAGCCCTGAACCAGGCAAGCGGCATCAGACCGCCGTTCGTCGTGATCACATGATTTACATACAACCTTCATGCGCGGGTCCTCCTTCTAAACCAGCACAACAACATATTCAGCAACAATTACAGGACCGGGCGCATGGTAATGGGAACTTCCAAAGCCGCACGACTATTCGGGCTGTTGATGCTGGGCATCATCGCGCTACAGCTTTCGGGCTGCGACATGGTGTTGTTCAACCCAAAGGGCCAGGTCGGGCTGGAACAACGCAACCTGATCATCCTGGCCACGCTGTTGATGCTGGTGGTGGTCGTCCCGGTCATGATCATGGCGTTGGTGTTTTCGGTGCATTACCGCGCCTCCAACGAAAAGGCCCGCTATACGCCCGAGTGGAGCCACTCGCGCGCAATCGAGGCCGTGGTCTGGGGCGTGCCGCTGATCATCATCATCGTACTCGGGGTCGTGACCTGGCGCTCGACCCACGCGCTCGACCCTTACCGCCCACTCGATGCCGCCAAGGCGCCGGTCAAGGTGCAGGTCATCGCCACGGACTGGAAGTGGCTGTTCGTCTACCCCGAACTGGGTATCGCCACGGTCAACGAGCTGGCTATGCCGGTGGACACACCCGTGGATTTCCGGGTGACCTCCGATGGCGCCATTACCTCGTTCTTCATCCCTGCACTGGGTGGGCAGATCTACGCGATGGCCGGCATGCAGACCCAGCTCCACCTGATTGCCAACGCGCCGGGGCGCTACACCGGTATCGCCGCCAACTACAACGGCCCCGGCTTCTCCGACATGCACTTCAATGCCCTTGCACTCGACCAGGCCGGTTTCGATGCCTGGGTGGCCAAGGTGCGCAGCTCGCAACGCCAGCTCGATCAGAGCCGCTATGCGCAGCTGGCCAAACCCAGCGTCGCTCACCCGGTAGAGCATTACGCTGCGGTCGATGCCGGGCTGTTCCAGTCGCTGATCGACAAGTACCAGGGTGTCAACCGGTCCCGCGAGGTCGAGGAGCGCCTGGGCGCCCCTCAGGGTCAATCGCCGCAAGGCAGCAAGGAGTGAGGCACATGTTCGGAAAACTGACCTGGGATGCCATCCCCCTCGGCGAGCCCATCATCATGTATACCCTTGCGGTGGTCGGGCTGATCGGCTTCGGCGGTGTCGCAGCCATCACCTACAAGCGCAAATGGACGTACCTGTGGAAGGAGTGGTTTACCTCGGTCGACCACAAGCGCATCGGCGTGATGTACATCGTCGTCGCCCTGGTGATGCTGCTGCGCGGTTTCGCCGACGCGTTGATGATGCGTACCCAGCAGGCCATGGCCTCGGACGGTTCGCCCGGCTATCTGCCGCCAGAGCACTATGACCAGATCTTCACCGCCCACGGCGTGATCATGATCTTCTTCATGGCCATGCCGTTCGTGGTCGGCCTGATGAACATTGTGGTGCCGTTGCAGATCGGCGCGCGCGACGTGGCCTACCCGTTCCTGAACGCGGTGAGCTTCTGGCTGTTCGTTTCCGGCGCGGTGCTGGTCAACCTCTCACTGGGCATTGGTGAGTTCGCCCGCACCGGCTGGGTCGCCTATCCGCCTTTGTCCGGCATCGCCTACAGCCCCGGAGTGGGCGTTGACTACTACATCTGGTCATTGCAGATATCGGGGATAGGCACCTTGCTGACGGGGCTCAATTTCCTGGTCACCATCCTCAAGATGCGTACCACGGGCATGACGCTGTTCCGCATGCCGGTGTTCACCTGGACGGTGCTGTGCACCTCGATCCTGATTCTGGCGGCATTCCCCATCCTGACCGCCACCTTGTTCATGCTCAGCCTCGATCGCTACCTGGGGATGCATTTTTTCACCAACGAGCTGGGTGGCAACCCGATGATGTACATCAACCTCATCTGGGCCTGGGGCCACCCTGAGGTGTACATCCTGATTCTGCCGGCGTTTGGCATTTTCTCGGAAGTCGCCTCGACCTTCTCGCGCAAGCGGCTGTTCGGCTATTACTCGCTGGTATGGGCGACGATCGTCATCACCGTGCTGTCGTTCATCGTCTGGGTGCACCACTTCTTCACCATGGGCGCCGGGCCGAACGTGAACGCATTCTTCGGCATCATGACGATGATCATCGCTGTACCCACGGGGGTGAAGATCTTCACCTGGCTGTTCACCATGTACCGCGGGCGAGTGCGTTTCGAGACACCGATGCTGTGGACCGTCGGCTTCATCGTCACCTTCAGCATCGGTGGCATGACCGGTGTGCTGCTGGCTGTGCCAGGCGCCGACTTCCTGTTGCACAACAGCCTGTTCCTGATCGCGCACTTTCATAACGTGATCATCGGCGGCGCAGTATTCGGCTACATGTGCGGGCTGACCTACTGGTTCCCCAAGGCGTTCGGCTTCAAGCTCTACGACCCGTTGGGGCGCGCTGCGTTCTGGTGCTGGCTGGTGGGGTTCTATTTCGCTTTCATGCCGTCGTACTTCCTCGGCTTCATGGGCATGACCCGGCGCCTGAACCATTTCAACGTGCCGGAGTGGCGGCCGTTCCTGCTGCTGGAGATGGTCGGCGTACTGATCATCCTCTGCGGCGTGGCCTGCCAGCTGACGCAGCTGGTTGTGAGCATCCGCAAGCGCCACGAAAACCGCGACCACACCGGCGACCCCTGGGACGGGCGCACGCTGGAATGGGCCACTGCGTCACCGCCGCCGTTCTACAACTTCGCCGAGCAACCGGTAGTACACGGCATCGATGCCTATTGGGGCATGAAGGAACGCGGGGTCAAGACGCTGATCGAGGCGGATTTCCGCAAGATTCACATGCCCTGCAACACCAGCCTGGGCGTGGTGATCGGCGCGTTGAGCGCGGTGCTGGGCTTCGCCTTGGTCTGGCACATCTGGTGGCTGGTGATCGCCAGCCTGCTGGCCACGGTGGCGGCATTGATCGTGCGCAGCTACGACCAGCATACCGAGTACTACGTGACAGCCGAGGAAGTCGAACGCGTGGAAACCGAACGGCGCCAACTGATGGCGGAGGCCTGATCCATGTCGCATATCGTCCTGAACGAAACCGCCCATCAGCAAGAGCAAGGTTACGAGGATGCGGGTTCCCTGAGCCTGTTTGGCTTCTGGATCTACCTGCTGACCGACTGCATCCTGTTCGCCACGCTGTTCGCCACCTACGCCGTGCTGGGCCAGTCTGTGGCAGGCGGCCCGGGTGCGGCAGACATCTTCGAATTGCCCTACGTACTCGGTGAAACCAGCCTGCTGCTGTTCAGCAGCGTCACCTACGGCTATGCCATGCTCGCCAATCATCGCAAGGACAAACGCCGCGTGTTGCAGTGGCTGGGTGTGACCTTCACGCTTGGCCTGGGCTTCATCGCCATGGAGGTGAACGAGTTCCATCACCTGATCGCCGAGGGCTACGGGCCACAGCGCAGCGCGTTCCTCACTGGCTTCTTCACCCTGGTCGGCACCCACGGCCTGCACGTGCTGACAGGTCTGGTGTGGATGGCCCTGCTGATGATTCAGGTACAGCAGCGCGGCCTGTGCTGCGTCATGTCCACACGGCTGAGCTGCCTGAGCCTGTTCTGGCACTTCCTCGACATTGTGTGGGTATGCGTGTTTACCGTCGTTTACTTGTTCGGGGTGATCCGATGAGCAGCGAAAGCCAGGTTCATAGCAGCGCAGGGGCCAGCCAGTCCAGCCACAAGTCCTACAACGTCGGCTTTGTGCTGGCCGCATTGCTGACGCTCGTTCCCTTCGGGCTGGCCATGTATCCCAGCTTGTCGCGCAGCGCCACGTTCCTGCTGGTGCTGGCCTGCGCGGTGATGCAGATTCTGGTGCACATGGTGTTCTTTCTGCACCTGACCACCGCACGCGAGCAGCGCTGGAGCCTGGTGGCGCTTGTTTTCACCATAGTGATCATCGTGCTGCTGGTGGGGTTGTCGCTGTGGATCATGTACTACGTGCACTACAACATGCTTGGTTTGTGAAACCTGGCCGGCCTGTGGCCAGTTCGCCGGACGGTAAAAGTTGACACGGCACCAGGCCTTGAAGAAGCCGCGGCCGCCAGACTGTGGGTCTCTGACGTCATAAAAAATGGCCCGCACTGGGCGGACCGAAGACCTGACGTGGAGAGTCGAACGAACTCTACAGCTGTTTTGACGGACGCCTTCGTCGAGGGTTTTTTCCTGTTTGCAAAGCCCCGACGGACGGATGATTCGTGTCTGCCTAAGGCTCAAGCGGCAAATCAGGCTGCCCAGGTTTCATGGAGATGGCGCCACAGCACGCGGTCTCCCTGGAGGCTGAACAGCGCCGTCGAGCGCCGTGTCGTCGCGTCCTGGCCGGGCAGCCGATGGGACTCTTGATAGTGGACCATTGCACCCTCCGGCCATTGCGCCAAGGTTTCCAACCCAGAGAGCTCGATGATCAACCCCGGCTGGCTACCAGCACGCGTGGCGAACAGGTTGGCGACATCCTGCAGGCACACCTGCAAGCCAGTCGGCGTGATCATGGAGAAATCCGCCGTGAAGCGCTCGACCATGGCTTCGACCTGGCCCTCTCCCCTGGCGAAGAGCGCCTCGATCAACACGTGCAGGTCGATGACTTCTTGTAGATATGGATTCATGGCATTTCAGTCCTGGTTCGATAGCTGATTACAACCGATTGCCTACAAGCCCGACCCAGGTCGAACTCAAGCTGCGCAGTACCCCGGCCGTCGAGCATGATGACTCATATGTCATGAAACAGGTGGGCTGCTCCCTGAAATACCGACGTACAGGAATGAGCCTGCAGATTCTGGCCATCGTGCTGTCGCTAACCAACGGGGTGATGAACATCCTCCCTTCGGCACGGGAGCGCCGTCCTTCCCAAGTGTCAAGACCAAAAGGAAGTTATCGTCGTCGTTCCTGGAGAAGTTGCGAGGGTTTAGGGAGTGAAATAGGCTGCATCTTCATGAGTGGATGCTACTGACGCTGGGGAAACAATGATGGGATTACACGGATGTGCAGCGTTTCACGGTCTGGCGTGCCGCCCTGTCGGGCCCTCTGACGCCGAAATGATCTGCTCGCATCGCGAGCAGATGTTCCTTGAAGCGGGTGGCATTGCTGAAGATCTGCGCGTCATGACTGAGCATTTTCGCCCATGGCTGGAGGAGCGGCTGCGAGACGGTCGGTATTACGGGTTCAAACTCCTGGATGGCGAACACGTGGTGGCCGCGATTGGCCTGATGAGCATCGATTGGCCTCCCCATCCCTCGCACCCAACCCTGGACAAGCGTGGCTATGTGCTGAATGTGTACGTCCAGCCGGCCTACCGCCGCCGGGGCCTGGCTTCGTCATTGATGCAAGCGGCTGAGCATGAGTTCGCTCGCCGAGGCATCACGTTCGCTGTGCTGCACGCCACCGAGACGGGCAAGCCGGTGTACGAGCAAGCCGGCTGGGCTGGAACGGCGGAAATGGCCAAATCCATTGCTGTGCGGTGATCACTTTCGAGCCTTTGCGGACGCACGGCATTGATGACGAAAGTCCACCCGGTTAGGTCACGGGCGGCTGCTAACGACCCTGAGCGATCATACAAATCCGTTTTTTGCATGCGTGGACAAGGTCATTATGTCCTGAAAACCAACCCTAAACGACGTACCGCCTTGGACACCGAACCTTCAGGATTGGACCACACCAAACCAAGGAGCAGGCCAGATGTCCACCTCGATCAAAAGCGCTGAAGCAGAAACTCGTTTCATTGATGTCAGCAATCGCCGACTCGCTTACCGCACGATAGGCGATGGCAAGCCCTTGCTCTTGCTGATTCGCTATAGAGGCACGATGGATGATTGGGATCCACTGTTTCTCGATAGTCTGGTCACGCAAGGCTTTCAAGTAACAGTCTTCGACTACAGCGGTCTGGGCCAGTCAACAGGTCAGGCGAGCTATAACCCAGGCTCTCTGGCAAAGGATGCCATCGAGCTGATTCACGCCCTTGGCCTGGGCCGCGTCGTGATTGGAGGGTGGTCGCTTGGCGGCATTGCTGCACAAATTGTTCTGGCGCAAGCACCACAGCTGGTGAGCCACGCGGTACTGCTGGGCACAACGCCTCCCGGCCAGCTGGTGAAGACGGGCGAGCCGCTGTTTTATGAGCTTGCCCGACGTGAAAATGACTTCGAAGATTTTGTGAAACTGTTCTTCGAGCCAACCTCAGATCGGAGTCGGGCAGCGGCTGAGCTCGCCTGGTCGCGACTGGCGTCTAGAACACAAAATCGTAGTCCGCAGGTGCCGGTTGCCTGGGCTGCACAGCAACTGGGCGACGCGCCCAAGAACCCGGTGTTCCCCGTGGAAGCAGTACTGCAGGTCCTTAAGACCACCAACATCCCAGTTCTTCACATAGGTGGTGATCACGACATCGTATTCCCTGTAGAGAACTGGCAGGCGCTGACCCAGCAATTTCCAACCCTGACCCAGCTCAGCTTGCCGAGTACCGGGCACGGTCCTCACATGCAATATCCCATCGCCACTGCCCAGCACATCGGGGCATTCGTGGCGGAGTAGCTGACCAGAAGCCGCACATAGAAAAGGCCACCTAATGTGGCCTTTTCTATGTTTCTACTCGCGTCATACCCTACTGCCACCACTTATCATCCGGTAAACCGCTATGAATGAAAGGCTCATTACCAGAATGGCGAAAACTATTGCGGTATCGAAGATGCCGTGTCCGCTTGCTACCGCGTACCCAGCGATCATCGCCGGAACACCCATACCGAGGTAGCAACAGAGGAAGGCTACGGACAATACACCTGCGACTTCCTCGGCGCGTGACTTGGATAAAACCAGTCGGATACCACCTTGAAAACCGGCACCAAAGCCAGCTCCTGAAATCACTACGCCAAAGACAAAGGGAGTGAGCGAACCGGTGATCAATGAGACTAAGACCATAGCCATACCGATCAGCAGCCCCAGTGCGCCAATCCAGGCCAGGGTATGCATTGATCGAGTAACGAATGCCCCAATAGCAGCTACCCCACTACCAGCGAAAGCAGCTAACACCAATCCGCCTGCCCATGACGCAGGTAGCGCAAAGAGCTGCTCAATTAGCCTGGGCCCCATTGAGGCGAAGAAACCGGCGACAGCCCAGCCAGCAACGAATAGCGACGATGCAATGATCATTGGTCCGCGCACATCCACGGGTATGCTGAATTGCGGTATCAGTGACCGGGCCGCCCCAGGTATTTTTGCGCGGATATCCCTCATTAAGAGTAGACCCACGCCCTGAATGACCAAAATAAAAGCTAGCGCCGCGAACACAGTATGAGTGGGGTACGGTAACGCCTGTGCGAATACGCTACCCATCAGAGCCCCAACGGCACTGCCGATGGCAGGTGTGAGGGCATTCACGACCGCTCCGCGCTTGTGGTTGAGATCAATCAGGGCTGCGCCTACCGCTGGAACTGCAGCCCCTGTCGACACGCCTTGAATCAGCCTACCAAGCACTAGATCCGTGAAGCCATCAGCTACACCGAGCATGTACATGGCCACCAATTGCAAAACAGTCGTCCACAACAGTACTGACCGCCGACCGACGTAGTCGGACAACCGTCCAAACACTAGCAGTCCGGCGAGTACTGAAATGGCATAAATACTGAAGATAAAGCTGATGCCCATCGCAGTGAAATGCCACTGGTCCTGATAGATCGGATACAACGGCGTAGGTACGCTGGATCCAGCCAGGAAGGTTACGGTGATGGAGGCAAGCAGACCAAAACGAGTCCGCGGGCCAAGACGCTGCTTGTCGTCATTGGCAACGCTTATTCCAGGGGATATCAGAGTCTGGCTCATGTCGGGTTCTCACAGTAAGCGGTTGATCAGCAGGCATACGCCCATCGCAAATACCAGTGTTCCAGTCCCGAAGCGCACGGCTCGCCAAGGGCGAGCACGTGCAAAGGTGACGAAAGCCATGCGTCACACTGAAGCCAAAAGCGAATAGTTGATCGCTTTTGTAACGTCAGCCTGGGGATTAGAAATGGCATCGAGCATACGCCCTATGACTTTTCCGCCTTTGATCAAGGCAGGCGCGTCGTGACTTGGCAGCAGAAATTTGCTGTCTGCAAGCGCCCTCTTGAGAGCTTTCTTTTCATCCAGCGTGGACATGGCCCGGTTCGCTGTGATCGTCGGCTCATGTGACGCTTGATCGAGAATGGGCTCAATCAATTGGTCGTGAATGTCATAGGCGATGTCGCCGCAGATATTCGCCATGCCTTCGTCAGTTTCGACCAGGACCGATATCGAGCCGGGCGTGTGTCCACCTGACAATCGAACTGCTACGCCCGGGATAACCTCTTCTTCGAACGTGCCGTCGACATCAAACAGGCGAATCGCGCCTCGTGTGTGGAGACGATCAATCAAATGCTTGGTATCAGCCGCAGTGTACATGAGCGGTCCCATGATGCCGGATGCGGCGAACTCCAGCTCGCGACGCGAGATGCCGACAGTAGTCGCCATCGGGAAGAGATCGGTCATGCCGACGTGATCGATATGAGCATGGGTGTGGACGATGTGCCGGATGTCTTTCATCCGCAGCCCGTGCTGGGCCAGATGGTACTCAAGCGTCATCTGCGGCGTCACTTCGTACGTGAGTCCATATTCTTCATACTGTTGGGCGTTGCGTGACCCTGTATCGACCAGGATCGGTTCCTCCCCTCCAGTAATAAGAAAACCCAGAACCGGGATGGTGACTTGCTCGCCGGGGTTCCGGAACATGACCAGACCACTCGAATCCATCTGCATGTTTCCGAGGTTAATTGGATGAATTTTCAGTGCCATGGTGATTCTCCTTGCAGCCGACGCGTGGGTTAAGACAGAGGATCAGGACGGGTAAATGCCGTCTTGCTCTGCCCCGTTAAGAACCGATCGGTTCAATATAGGGCGACCAAAGCGCAGGCGCAAGAGAAAAAAACCATTCGGTTCAAAAAAGTGTTGGATGTTGCTCAGAGAGCCCGCAGCGCTTCCATGAAATGGTTGACCCGATCGCCAGTCCCATCAGCAGGCAAGCAGCTTTCAACGCACACGCCAGAGAAAAACACCATGATGATGTCCGCAACAACCTCTGGTGCCAGTCGGGTTTTCTCAGCCCTTACGTTGTCAGCGATTTCCGGGAGCAAGCGGCGATGACAATCCACGAGCAGTTGACGGACCTGGTCGGAAAGGACGGGAAACTCACGTAGCGCATTGACCGAAAAACAGCCCATACACCCGTTATCTTGAGGGTCGCCAAGCCGAAGAAAACGCTCGATATTTGCCCATCCTTGCGGCTGAGCAGTCAGGATTTCTGGTGCTCCGCGGTTTGCGTAGTAATACGCCAAAGCGCTCAGAAACAGATCATCCTTATCCTTGAATTCTGAATACAGGCCTGACTTATTTACGCCCGTAGCCTGCTCAAGATGATGAAGAGAGGTGCCGGAGTAGCCGTACTGCCAAAACACGGGCAGTGCCTTCTCCAGAACCGTCTCACGATTGAATTTTCGAGGGCGTCCCATTTTCGGTACCTAAACGATCGACATGATCCCAGTATCGAACCGTTCGGTTTAATAGGAAAGCGATTTCTACCCGACTCGCCTCGCATCGCGGCGAACTGCTTGCGGGGGAACCCCAAAACCTCGGATGAATACCTCGCGCATGTGTCGACGATCCCTGAACCCGGTTTCTCTTGCTACCGTGTCCAGGCTATGGCGACTCTGCTCAATCAGTAGCCGAGCTGCCTCTAGTCGTAGGCTCTCCACCGCTTTAGCAGGTGATTGACCGGTTTCGGCAGTGAAGACGCGCGTGAATTGCCTTGGGCTCAGATGAACAACCTCCGCGAGCTCTTCAACACTCAATGCCCTGTTCAAATGCTTACGCGCATAATCCAAAGCGCTCTGAATGCGATCAGACTTGGGCGCCAGAGCAAGCAACTCAGAGTGCTGAGACTGCCCTCCCGATCGGCGTTGGTGCATGACGAGCTTATGAGCAACCGATTTGGCAAGCTCCGTTCCCAAATCCTTCTCCACCATCCCCACTGCCATGTCGAGGCCTGCGGTCATTCCCGCAGAGGTCCAAACAGGGCCGTCCACAATGAAGATTCGATCCTCTTCCACCTCAATGCCCGGGTGCATGCTTTGAAGAGTCTTGGCATATGCCCAGTGAGTAATCGCACGCCGGTTATCGAGGACACCCGCTTGAGCTAAGACGAACGCTCCTGTGCAGATGCCTGCGATGCGCCTTGAGCTCTGGGCAAATCCCTGCACGCTGGACAGAACCTCAGCAGCGGGAGGCGTAAGCGGAGTGAGTGTCCCTGTGATCATCCAGCTATCTGCAAGTCCTGGATCATCCAAAGCCAGCGTATCGATGTGCATACCCAGGGAGGATCGAATGGTCCCTCCTAACACCGAATAGTTCTGAATCCGGTACACAGGCTCGCCCGCGACCATATTTGCGAATTCAAAACCGCCTGGGTAGCCAGTGACATCACCTGAAATCCGTCTGTAACCAAGTAGCCGATTCGATGCATAACCCTGCTCCAATTGCGATGTCCTAAAACACGACCATAAGCGTCGTTTAAGACAAATCTGTTTTTTTGCATCATGGCTCCACACCCAAACAACGGAGCAGGACCATGACTCAGGAATACAAAGGCACCGCCCTGATCACAGGCGCATCCACCGGCATCGGCGCAATCTTCGCAGACCGCCTGGCTCAACGTGGCTATGACCTGATACTGGTCGCCCGCAATCGTGATCGCCTGAACGCTCTTGCTAGCCGCATCACCAACGAGACTCAGCAGAGCGTTGAAGTCTTCCCCGCAGACCTGGCCAACGCAGCAGACCTGGCGCGAGTGGAACGCAAATTGCGCGAAGACGCCAGCATCAATCTGTTGGTCAACAACGCAGGCATAGGCACTCACACCAGTTTGCTGGACAGCGACGTTGAGCGAATGGCCGAGATGATTAGCCTCAACGTCACTGCACTCACTCGACTGACCTACGCCGCGGTTCCAGGCTTCATCGCTCGCCAACAGGGCGCAATCATCAATATCTCATCAATCGTCAGCCTTGCACCGGAAATTCTGAATGGCGTGTACGGCGGAAGCAAAGCCTACGTCACAGCCTTCACTCAGTCGCTGCACAAAGAGCTGGCAGAACAGGGAATCAAGGTTCAGGCGGTGCTGCCAGGAGCTACGGCTACCGATTTCTGGGAGATCGGGGGGCTACCCGTCGAGAACCTTGATCCCAACATCGTGATGTCAGCAAGCGACCTGGTAGATGGCGCCCTTCAAGACTTCGACAACGGTGTCCTGATCTCCATCCCGTCCATGCAGGACATACAGCATTTCGAGCTGTACGAAAGCAGCCGCAAGGCGCTGCTCGGACATCTCTCCAGCAACAAGCTCGCCCCGCGTTACGACGTTTAATCACTCAATTGAAAGGATACAAATCATGAAAACTAGCGCAAACACCATCTTCATTACTGGCGGTACCTCGGGCATCGGCCGCGCTCTGGCCGAAGCGTTCCACCAGCGTGGAAACAAGGTCATCATCGCGGGCCGACGCCAATCGCTGCTGGATGAAATCGCCAGCTCCAATCCCGGCATCGATACCGTTCAGCTTGATATCAATGATCACCAGCAGATCAAGGATGTCGCACAAGAGGTTATCCGTCGCCATCCCTCGCTGAACGTCATCATCAACAACGCCGGCATCATGCCTTTCGACAACCCAGGCTCTGGCGATTATGACGATGAGCAGGCTGTAGGGCTGCTGCAGACCAACCTGCTGGGCCCGGTGCGTGTTAGCGCAGCGTTTGTAGAACACCTCAAGCGCCAACCTGATGCCTACATCATCAACAACAGCTCGGTACTGGCCTATCTGCCACTGGCCGCGACAGCCCTCTATTCGGCGACCAAAGCTGCGATTCACTCCTACTCGCTGTCGCAACGTTTTGCCCTGCGCGATACCAGCGTCAAGGTTCTGGAAATCGCACCGCCATGGGTAGACACCGATCTGATCCACAAAAGTGGTGATGAACGCGCCATGCCGCTGGACGAATTCATCCAGGAAACCCTGGAAAAACTGGAAACAGCGACAACCGAAGTCCTGGTTGACCGCGTCGTACCAGTACGCGCCAACCAAGGGCCAAACGAGCATGAACTGATCAACCAGTTCAACCAGGCTCTGGCCGAAAACCCTATCCCTGTCGCCTGAACATAAACGCATTGGACAACCTGGAAGGAAGCAAAATCATGACCCGAATTGCTGCTTTGACCCTTGACCAAGCTCCAGCCGCTGCGCGCACTGCCCTTCAGGGCATTGAAAAAGGCTTGGGGTTCATCCCTAACGCCTTCGCTACCCTGGCTCACTCTCCAGCAGCCTTGGGAGGATATCTCGCTCTGGCACAGGCGCTTAGCAAGAACAGCCTGACACCTGCCGAACGTGAAGTAGCGGCACTGGCGGCCTCGGAAGTTAACGGATGCGATTATTGCGTCGCGGCTCACAGCTTCTTCGGTGGGAAGACCGGACTGAACGCTGATGATTTGCTGGCAGCGCGCGCTGGCACGCTGAATGGAGTCGCTGCACTGGCTCGGGCTGTCACCCTCAGCCGCGGCCAAGTGAGTGACGAGCATCTCTCAATCGCACGGGAAGCAGGGTTGGACGATGCAAAAATCGTCGACGTCATCGCGCAAGTCTCCCTGCTGACCTTGACGAACTACCTGAACAACGTGGCGAAAACAGACATCGACTTCCCACCGAAAGCGATCTGATTCGACGCCTAACTTGAGCGACGTGTGCGCTCCTCCTAAGCCGATCAGCCATTCCTTGAATGGCTGATCGCCTCAACCTTCAGCGAAACGGCGAAAGTCTTCCTCGGGTTAGCTAGTTTTTGAGGCTCACGAAGGGAGTTAGCCTGACATCACTCTCTGACCTGTAAAGGACAACCTCACATGAAAGCCGTAGTTTTCCAAGAAGCTGGTTTGCCAATCCAAAACGCTCGTTCCCTGTTCGAAACCGACCTGCCGAAGCCCACGCCAGGCGCTCGAGATCTGCTTGTCGAAGTGAAGGCGATTGCGGTGAACCCGGTAGATACGAAGGTGCGAGCTCGCAGTACCAGCCAAGAGATCCAAGTGCTGGGTTGGGATACCGTGGGTATCGTCCGTGAAGTAGGCAGCGACGTTTCATTGTTCAAAATTGGTGACGAAGTATTTTACGCCGGCGCGATCGATCGCCCTGGTAGCTACAGTGAATTTCACTTGGTGGATGAGCGCATCGTCGGCCAAAAGCCACGTAGCCTGGACAATGCCAGTGCCGCAGCCTTGCCGCTGACCTCCATTACTGCCTGGGAGCTGTTGTTCGATCGACTGGGCGTTCAGGAAAACGGTGGTAAAGGACAAAGCCTGCTGGTCATCGGCGCCGGTGGTGGGGTTGGCTCGGTCCTGGTCCAGCTGGCCCGCAAACTGACCCAACTCACCGTCATCGGTACAGCGTCGCGGCCAGAGACTCAGTCCTGGGTAAAAGAACTGGGCGCCCACCATGTGATTGATCATTCCGCCTCGATCCCGCTGCAGCTCGAAAATCTGAAACTCAACCCGGTCGACTACGTTATCAGCCTGACCCATACCGAAACCTACCTGGCCCAGATCGTTGAAGTGCTTCGCCCACAAGGCAAACTGGCGCTGATTGATGACCCAGCACAACTGGACGTCATGCCCCTCAAGCGCAAATCGCTTTCGCTGCATTGGGAACTGATGTTTACGCGTTCTCTGTATCAAACCGCCGACATGATCAAACAGCACGAGTTGCTGAACAGGATTTCCGAGTTGGTCGATAACGGCGTCATCAAGACCACCATTGGGGAACACTTCGGCAAAATCGGCTCAGATAACCTGAAGCGCGCCCATGCGCTCATCGAGAGTGGTAAAGCCAAAGGCAAGATCGTTCTCGAAGGCTTCTAACCCGCAGATACGCTCAAGGACAAGCATATGAAAGCTTTCTTCCAAGCCACTGGCCTGGCTGTCGCGGTCTCGCTCAGCGCAATGGCTATGGCCGATACAGCCACGGGCACAGGTAGCAACCCTGAACGTGTTTTCGCTTTCAATGGCGCCATGCCTACAGGCGTGACCGTCACCGAAACTGGTCGGATCTTCATCAACTTCCCTCGTTGGGGAGATGACGTTCCCTACACCGTGGCAGAGATCAAACAGGGCCACTTGGTTCCGTATCCAGACCTGAAAACGAATGTGGAAAACGCCAAGGATCCTGCCGCCGGGTTCATCAGCGTGCAGAGCGTCGTAGCTGACGGTCAAGGGCGTGTCTGGGTATTGGATACAGCCGCGCCCGCTTTCTCCGAGCCCAAGGCAGGTGGAGCCAAGCTGATCGCAATCGACTTGAACACCAACAAGATCGTGAAAACAGTTGTGTTCCCGCGTGACGTGATTCTGCCAACTACCTATGTGAATGACGTACGTTTTGATTTTCGCGTAGGCAAAGAAGGCACCGCTTACGTCACCGATTCGTCGGTAAAAGGGCCAGGCGGAATCATCGTCCTGGACCTGGCCAGCGGTACCGCAACGCGCCGCCTTAGCGGAGCCAAATCAACTTCCGTGGACCCTGAGTTCCGGCCAGTGATCGAAGGGAAACCAGCACTGATCACCCGCGACGCGCAAGGTAAATCAGGCCTACTGACCGTAGCCTCGGACGGCATCGCCCTGTCGAGCGATGGTAAGACGCTGTACTTCTGCCCGCTTTCGAGTCGACACCTGTATTCGGTTCCAACGGCTTTGTTGCGAGACCCCAATGTAAGCGAAGCCGAGCTTGAACAAGCAGTTGTAGATCTCGGTGAAAAAGGCGCTTCCGACGGTCTTGAGGCTGATGCTAACGGTGCAGTCTATGCGGGGGATTATGAGCACAACTCCATCCGTAAGCGACTTGCCGATGGCACTTGGCAAACCGTGGTTGAGGATTCGCGGGTCCTTTGGCCGGATACCTTGTCGATCGGCCCAGACGGGTATCTGTATTTCACTGCCAACCAGCTGCACCGCTCTCCTGGCTTCAACGATGGCCAAGACAAACGGGTGAAGCCTTACAGCCTGATGCGCGTCAAGATCGACGCCAAGCCTGCGCCAACGCATTGATAAGGAAATGACATGCAAAAGCACATTCGCTTGGGCTACATCGACCTCAGCTTCCATGCCGCTAGCGCCGCGCTTGTGCAGCGCACACTAGAGCAACATGGTTACCTGGTGGAAGTCAGCACAGCTCCTCACGAGGAAATGTTCCGGTTGTACAGCGAAGGACAGGTAGAGATGCTTGTATCAGCATGGCTGCCAGCCAGCCATGGAGCCTACCTCTCAGCTTGCAAGAAGCCGAGCACCTCCCTTGGAGTTCTTTACAACCCATACTGCATTTGGGGTGTGCCTGACTATGTACCGGAGGATCAGGTCGCTACGATTGCGGACCTGCTGAAGCCTGATGTTGCCCAGCGGATGAGCCGTCGCATTCAAGGTATAAACCCTGGTGCGGGCATCAGTCGCTTCTCGAAAGCCATGGTCACGCAATACGAGTTGGATGCCGAAGGCTACTTTTTTGCACAAGGCACCGAAGCTGATTGCTTCAATCGGTTTGAACAATCCTATGCAGAGCAGGAATGGTTCGTGGTGCCACTGTGGCATCCTCAATATTTGCACCATGCCTACAAAATCCGAGCTCTGGATGAACCGCTCGGGTTGTTGGGTGGTGAGGACCAAGCAACCCTCATTGCCGCCAGTGACGTTGTGGAGGAGATGCCGAAAGAACTGATTGAGGACCTAGCCTCGCTGCAACCTGGCAATGCCGCGATCAGCGAGCTTGATTTTCTTATCCGTCACAAAAAGCTGTCTGCTTTGGAAGCTGCAGACATTTGGCTCTCACGTCAGTCGGCACCGGCGCAAGCGTGAAGCAGTAGCGGGGCCCCGTGCCCCGCTACTGAGCCCTGACTAGCTTTCGAAACGCTTTGCTAGAAAAGCTCTAAGCGATTGGATGGCCGGCGTGAGCGATGTGCGATGAGCGCACACCAGCTGAAGCGGTGCCGGCTGCCCATAACTTTCCGGGAATAGCTCAACCAGGCGGCCGCTGCGAATATCCTCAGCAACATCGAGCCTGGACTTGTAAACGATCCCCAATCCGGCGACAGCCCAGCGTCGAACAATATCGGCATCATCGCTGATTCGATCACCTGTCACCTGAACCGTCCGTACTCCCTGTGGGAAATTGAAGCTCCAACGCTCGTAGGTTTGCTCGCCCATCACATATCTCAGGCAATTATGCCCGCTCAACGCTTCAGGAGATTCCGGCATACCATGACGCGCGAGATACGCCGGCGAGGCACAGACTGTTCTGCGGTTCATCGGCGCAAGTGCTAAGGACACCAGACCCGAGTCACTCAACTGTCCGTACCTGATACTAGCGTCCAGATGTTCCCCCACCAGATCGGCCACCTGATCACTAACCCGCAATTGCAGGCGTATCAGGGGATGCGTTTGCTGAAACTCATCAAGCCATGGGAGCAACACATTCCTGCCGATATCAGATGGCATCGACAAGCGAATAGTGCCAGCGATCTCGTCACGGCCCTGGGTCAGCGCTACCTCGCCATTATCAAGCGCTTCCAAGGCTTGCCGCGCGTGCGGCAAGTAGCGCTCGCCATCATCGGATAATCTCAACCGACGCGTTGAGCGTACAAACAATCTCGCGCCCAAGTTGCTTTCCAGCCGCTGAATGGCACCGCTCGCCAAGGCGGGCGAGATGTCGAGCAAGCGCGCCGCGGCGGAGAAGCTACCCGCAGCGGCCGTCGATACGAAGACCTGCAGATCATCGATTCGTATGATTTTCTTCACTTTGACGAAATTCTTTACGTGATGGCGAGGTTTTTCAGCGTAATGGGAAAAATCATCATTGCCCAGCCCTTCAAACAGGAACTTGCAATGACCTTCCCTAAACGATTTGTACTAACAGCTCTGATGGCAGGCTTTATCGGTGTAGCTCACGCCGAGGTGCCACCAACCCTTCACGTGGTAGCCCAATCGGCCAATGCTGTATGGAATGCGGTGGCCGTGGACAGCGCCGGAAGCCTGTACGTATCGGGCCCGAAATGGACTGGCTCGGCGGGGCCATCCGTATCCAAGCTAGATCAAGCTGGCCAGGCCCATCCGTTTCCAAATGAGCAATGGAATAGCAATGACGCGACCATTCCAGCCGAACAGCGCTTCGTCAATGTCAATGCCATGCGCGTTGATGACAATAGCCGGCTGTGGATTGTCGATGCAGGCGTAACTGACTTCGGCGGCAAAGTCATTCCAGGTGGTGCAAAGGTCGTGGTCGTTGACCTAAAAAGCGGCGAAGTGATCAAGGTCATCCCATTCGACAGCAGCATCGCTCAAGAACATAGCTACATCGACGATATCCGCCTCAATGGCAAGCATGCCTACCTGACGGACGCTGGCGTTCCTGGCATCGTTGTCTTGGACTTCGAAACCAACAAAGCCCGGCGCGTCTTAACGACCAGTCCTGCAGTACGCGCGCCCGAGAACCGCGACATTATCCTGAGCGGCAAAGTAGTCAGAGCGCCAGATGGGACAGCATTGAGGGTGCATTCCGATCCCCTTGAGGTATCCCCGGACGGGAAATGGCTCTACTTCGCACCGTTGGAAGGCCCTTGGCACAAGATTGAAACGCGCTGGTTGGATGATGCCAACTTGCCTGAAGTTGAACTCATCAAACATGTCGAGTTCTGGCGAGATCTACCGCCTGTCGGTGGGACAGTCATGGACAGCAAGGGCAATTTCTACTTCAGTGACCTAGCTGAAGATAGCGTCAAGCGAATCGCCACTGACGGGACCATTCAGACCATTGCGAAGGACACTCGCCTGCACTGGGTCGATGCACCTGCGTTCGACAACCAGGGCAGATTGTACTTGCCGGCAGCGCAAGTCGATCGAGTAGGCTTGTTCAACGATGGCGCATCGAAGGTCGAGCGACCACTGAGCGTCTATCGCATAGACCCTAAGTAACCTCATTACACCCGTTTCAGAGCTAATAGCTTGTCTATTGCGTGCTTTGAAACGGGTTATCGAAAAGTCTCCGCCAACCTTCTTGGTTTAGGTCCGGCGGGACCGCGAAGCTAACGCAGAGACCACGACTCCCAAAATCACCAGGCTCAGCCCGGCGATGAACATGGTGGAAACGCTCGCACCAAAAGCCAAGCAAGAAAAAACTGTCCCGACCAGGGGTACCCCAAGGGTGAAATTTGACATGCCAAAGGTCGAAATTCGCCGTCCGTACTCCGCAGAAATCACAAAGCAGGCCGATGTCGCAACCGGACCAATGAAGAACAATTCTTCCGCGAGTTTCCTATCCAGGACAATGGATGTCGGCGAGCCTTCGCTGACATAGGCTGCAATCGCCAACGGTATGGTGGCCAAGAGCATCTGCCAGGGAGCGAGGGCCAGGGGCGGGGTTACCCACCGATGACGCTTCACATGAAGAATAACAATCGCCCAGCTGACCGCTGCAAGGAGCAGGAAGATTGCTCCGAACACCGTGTCTTGACTCGTCCATTCGAGCTCTCCTGGTGAGCACACAGCCGCGACCCCTGACATCCCTACGACAAGCCCTGCGATCTGCAACCTGGAGGGCATTTCGCGAAACATGACCCAGGCTACAACTACACACCACAGCGGCGTTGTGTATGCCAAGAGAACAGCGCGGCTGGTGTCGACATGAACCATCGCCACCATACCGAGACCAGTAAAAGCCATCATCTGCAGCAAACCCACGCTCGCGATGATGGGCACATCCTCTTTAACGGGAAGCTTGAGCTGTCCTCTCGCGATCAAATAGGCAAAAAGACAGACCGCGGCACTGGCGAAACGAATGGTAGCCAGCCAGAGCGGAGGCACGCCCTGCAATGCAAGCTTAGTGACCGGCCAGCTACTTCCCCACAGAAGCACCATGACACCAAGCCAAACGTAAGTCGAAGATATTCCAAAGTTTTTGGTGCGACTTTTAAACACTTGCTGAGTTAAAGCGCTCATGGTGCCACCTCGTTGCAATCTAGTTACGTAGCACCATGATATTTTTGGGGAAGCGAAAAAACGTACCTATCTCTTCCTCAGAAGTAGAAATACCGGTACATTTCATTGAAAAGATCTCATGCAGAGGAAAAATTTACCATGAGCCGCTCGAAGCTCGATGACGCTAGCCTGCGTATCCTTGATGCACTCCAAGAAAATGCCGAGTTGAGCAATGCCGAATTGGCTGACATTGTAGGGCTTTCAACTTCGCCGTGCTGGCGGCGAGTCTCGGAGATGAAGGAAAGTGGGGTCTTACGAGGCGCCGTAACGCTAGTTGATCCTGCAGCGCTCGGCCTTGCAATAAACGTGTTTGTACACGTTTCGCTCAAGCTCCAGGACAAGCAGTCTCTAGAAGTATTTACTAACGCAATCAGGGAGCGCCCAGAGGTGATGGAGTGCTATTTGATGAGCGGCGAGGCGGATTTCATGTTGAGAGTGGTAAGCGAAGACCTGACAAAGTATCAGGCACTACTGCTTGACTGCTTAACCACGATACCCGTTGTGGCAAGCATCAAGTCGAGTTTCGCACTTAGCCAAGTTAAATATACGACTGCGCTGCCCACGAATCATTTGAGAGGGCGCGCTTCGGGAGGCAACAGCTGATAGTCATCATTAACTCACTCCTCAACTGAGGAGTGAAAGGAAATTTCTGATTGGCTGAGCTTGCTCGTGCCGCCTGCTCACCAAGCCTAACCAAGACACTTCCTCCAGACCATTAACAGGTCGGAAGGTAACACCAGGCAGGCTCACGGCGGCCGCTGCCGATTTCGGCACGATGGAGACACCCTGGCCCAGCGCCACCAGAGCCAATACCGCGACTAAGCTCCCCGGCTGGGGGCCAAGCTTAGGGACGAACCCGCCCAAACTGCCGGCTGTGATCGTCCCAGAGACCTGCTCTGGCAGTATGAACAACTCATCCCCCAGATCACCAGGATCGATGCTATGACGAGAGTTGAGCGGATGCGAGTAAGGTAACGCAAGGACATAACCTTCTTCATCTAGATGCGCGACCTTCAACTCAGCAGGAAGTACCATGGGCGCACGCACGTAGGCGAGATCAATACGCCCCTCCGCCACTAGCCGAGGGAGCTCTACCATAGGATATTCGCGCAGGGACAACTGCACACCCGGGAAGGCCTTCTTGAACGTTGTCGTATGCCTCTGCAATGCTCCGTTGAACACTGCCGAGGCAACATAACCTATTTCAATATGCCCATTTTCACCCCGCCCGGCGCGTTGAGCTTGTTCTTGAGCGATATCAAATCGATAGACAACATCACGCGCCTCTGTAAGCAATGCTTTACCCGCTTCGGTTAAAGTCGCTTGACGCTGTGCTCGAACGAAAAGTTGAACCCCTAGCTCTTCCTCCATTTCCTTAATCTGTCGACTCAACGTCGGGACGGCGATATTCAGGCGAAATGCGGCCCTAGTAAAATGACTGGCTTCAGCTACCGCCAAAAAATACTTAAAATGTCTGATTTCCACTACTTTGTGTCTCGCCTAGGAACCGAACCAGTTCGAAACCAAACTTAGCCATTACGTTAGCTTAAAGCTCATGGCAAACCGTTCCCCAGCCAAAAGTTTGGATTTACAACAGAATCTACCTGCACAGTAGAAGCAGCTGGAGCCAAGCGGAAAACCTG
The DNA here is from genome assembly GCF_002759075.1 of Pseudomonas sp. 382. Classification (NCBI taxonomy): domain Bacteria; kingdom Pseudomonadati; phylum Pseudomonadota; class Gammaproteobacteria; order Pseudomonadales; family Pseudomonadaceae; genus Pseudomonas; species Pseudomonas sp. 382. The sequence continues at coordinate 214,242 of NZ_PEMX01000001.1, read as the reverse complement.
AACACTCGCTTTGCCATCGATAGCTGCGCTCAAGTCTTTAAACGCCTCGCCGAGTGTATGTCGAGTCAGCGCATCATCATTTTCCCACAGCTCAAGCATGGTCCAGTGGCCTTGAGTGTCCATGTTTTCAAATAGACGATAATGAAGACATCCGTGCTCTGACTGCGTCGCGTCGACAGCTGTTAGCAGCGCGCTGTGAACCTCTGCTACTGACGATGGATCTGCGGTGATATGCGCTACAACGGTAATCGTACTGGTCATGGCGAGCACTCAGATGGTTGATGCCTTAGCTTGATCACTTCCATTGGTACGTGAAACCCAAAGGGTAGTGAAACAGTTTCAACAAACTGACGAAAGTCCCGGAAACCGCTCTAGCGCGGGCCGGCGCACAACCATCACAGCCACGTTAGTTTTTAGCTAACGAAATCGTTCATGGATGATCGATCTTGATCAATTACTGCCAGATAAAATCGAGGGCCGCCACTCCAGGAATGCGAAAATTGGCTAGCGAACCGACCTACAAACATCCAGGCTTGATCCTCGCAACGGCATCCGCGGTCTGTGCGCTTATCATCCTCGACACGAACATTGTCGCAGTGAGCTTACCGACCATTGCTCGCGAGCTGTATGCCACCCTAACCGATATTGAGTGGGTGGTAAGCGCGTACCTACTGAGCTTCGCAGCTCTTTTGCTGCCTGCAGGAAGCCTGGCCGACAGGTTTGGTCGAAAACGAACGCTTCAGATTGGTTTGACAATCTTCGCCGTAGCATCGGCTGCCTGTGCAGCTGCTCCGACTTTGTTGCTCCTGGATGTAGCCCGCGCTTTCAAGGGTGTAGGAGCAGCCCTACTCCTAACGTCTGCACTGGCAAGCATCGGCCATTGCTTCCCCAACGAACCAGCTCGTGCCAAAGCCTGGGCATTTTGGGGAACCACAATGGGGATCGTCATTACTAGCGCTCCGCTCCTTGGTGGACTCATCACCACCACGATTGGATGGCGATGGATTTTCTGGCTGAACGTTCCGGTGAGCTTGTTGCTCATGTGTGCAGTGCATCGCCTGATCCCAGAATCTGGCAACAAACAGGCCTCACGACTTGATCCAGTCGGAGCCTTGCTGTTCAGCGCCTCCTTGGCTTGCATCATGTGGGCCCTCATTGAAGCCAACCGCGCGGGGTGGCAATCAACAGCAACTACCCTGCGCTTGGCTGCGGGACTACTGCTGATGGTGCTGTTCGTAATGTTCGAGAAGCGTCATCCACGCCCCATGGTCGACTTCGACCTGATGAAGCATGCCCGGTTTAACGCTGCGCTGCTGGGCATGTTTTCGTATGCCGCGTGCGCGCAAGTCATGATGACCCTCCTGCCATTTTACCTGCAGGCTGGCCTAGGCTTTTCGGCCATAAACTCGGGTCTCGGGATGCTTCCATTTGCTCTGGCCATGTTCCTGATGCCGCGGGTAGGTGCCTATTTGCCGAAGAACATTCACCCCGCCACGATCATGAGCATAGGCCTGCTGCTGGTGGGCCTGGGTAACGTTCTTTGCGCCATGGTAGCCACCTCCGGTAGCTATCTGCTGTTCGCGATGGCAAGCACGGTTCTTGGTGCCGGTGCTGGGTTGTTGAACGGCGACACTCAGAAAAACATCATGGCTTGTATCCCTCCAGATCGCCTAGGCATGGGTTCAGGCATGAGCACAACAATGCGATTCTCGGCCATCAGTCTTGCCATTGGGGTCTATGGCGCACTGCTCGTAGTGTTCACGAGGGATGCACTCCAGGACTCGCTCAGAACGATAGCCCCTCAACTGTCCTTTGAAGCAGAAAGGCTTGCGTTGAGCACCGCAGCGGGTGATCTGCACAGTGCCTTGGAAACCATCCCGGAAGCATCCAAGGCAGTTGTCCGCGGCGCTGCTGAACTTGCTTTCATGCAAGGCTTTTCCCAGATGCTATTCGTGGCCGGAGTTCTGGGAATGTTTGCTGCGTTGATCGTTGGCATCTACCTACGCCGGCCGCTACCAAAGCCTGGCGCCATGCTAACTCTGAACATGAAACCTAACCACTGATTCCAATCATCTGCTCCGACAGATGAATTCTCGACCAAGAGCAAAAGGCCTATCAAAAATGATCCGGAGACTGACCGTAGTTGCTGCAGCTCTTGCAGCTTTCGGCGTGCTTGCAGAACCGACCACAGCCCCTTCTACAAAACCGACGCTTAGCTTAGCGGAAGCCAAGCAGCTATCTGCTGCGGCCCAGGCCTATGCCGCCCAGCATGGATGGCCGTGTTCCATCGCAATCGTTGACGACGGTGGATGGCCGATCCTCACCGCAAGAATGGATGGTGCACCAGTAGTAGCCGGGATAGAACTGGCCCAAGGAAAGGCAAAGACAGCGGCAATCTTCAGGCGCTCTTCAGGTGACTTGGAAACCAGTGTGAATAGCGGCCGGGCGGCAGCGATCACCTCAGGTTTCGTCATGATGAAGGGAGGTCTACCCGTTAAATCCAATGGAGTCGTCGTGGGTGCTATCGGCGTTAGCGGCGACACGCCTGAGCATGACATCAGAATCGCCATGGCCGCTCTAGAGCAGTGAAAGTTGGCGTTCCCCACGGGCGAAAGCGGCTCTGTGCCGCTGTAGTCGCAGGTTCCTAAGCCCAGAGGCACGAAAGCCGGCTCACATTTCAATCAAAGTGACTTGCATAATGAAAGTTACAGTGGAATAGTGATTTCATCCATCCGGTCACGCTCGGGGCGAAACATGAAAAAAGCCAGCTTCCAGTCGATGCCATGCCCAGTGGCACGCGCACTCGAACTCATCGGCGATGGTTGGAGCCTGTTGGTGCTCAGGGACGCGTTTTACGGATTGCGTCGCTTCGACGAGTTCCAGCACAGCCTGGGAATTGCCAGCAACACGCTAACCCGACGACTGAACGATCTGGTCGCCGCGGGCTTGATGGAGCGCCGGGCTTATCAAAACAATCCACCCCGCTTTGAGTACCTTCTAACGGAAGCGGGGCGCGATCTTCGCCCGGTAATCCTGACCTTGATGATGTGGGGTGCCAAACATGCCGAGGGTTCGAAAAAGGTCTATCTGGCCGATGTAGAAACTGGCGAGCCTGTCGCTCTGACGTTGATGGACAGCAACACGGGTAAGTCGATAACCGTGGAGGACCACCGTCTGCATATCGCGCCGGATGCAGATCCCTTGACTCATTGGCGCGTGGAGGCCGGTGAAGGTTATCGACACGAGAAGCTTTGGGTCAGCCCTTTCCCGCAAGCAACATCGACCAGGAGCGAACAGCAATGAACGCTTCCGTCGATTCCCCTATCGAGAGCGCGCAGGCCGCGGCCCCCACTCGCGTGAGACCAAAACTCAGCAAAAAGCTGCTTAAGCTCGCCGCCTTGCTGTTTGTCATTGCTGTAGCAATAGCGTACTTGTTCCATTGGTGGACGATAGGCCGCTTCCTTCAAAGCACGGACGATGCCTACGTCGGCGCGGACGTGACAGTGATCAGTGCAAAGGTACCGGGCTACATCAAGGACGTTGCTGTGGCGGACAACCAGTTCGTCAAAGCCGGCGATCTGCTGGTGCGTATCGATGCCAGCGATTTCAGAACTGCTCTGGCAAAGGCCGACGGTGCAGTTGCAGCACAGCGTGCCAGCCTGGCCAATTTGAATGCTACGGAACAGCTCCAGCACTCATTGATCAGCCAAGCCAAGGCGCAGCTTCAGGCGCGCCAGGCGGAAACTGAACGAGCTCTGCAGGACAAAGTCCGGGCTCAAGTCCTGCTGAACAGTCATGCGGTTTCACTGGAGAATGCTCAGCATGCTGATGCCATCTGGAAGACAGCTCAGGCCGAGCAGAACCATGCCGCAGCCGGCGTAGTGGCTGCGCAGCAGCAACTCATTGTCATCGAGACCCAACGTGAGCAGGCCAGAGCTGCTCTGGTACAGGCTGAGGCGGCCCGCGAGCAGGCCCAACTGGATGTTGGCTATACCGAATTACGCTCGCCCGTAGATGGTTACATCGGCAATCGCAGGGCCAAAGTGGGGGCCTATGCCGTAGCCGGCAGCCAGGTGGTATCGGTGGTACCTGCCCGAGGTTTGTGGGTGGATGCCAATTTCAAGGAAGATCAGCTCTCAAGCTTGCGCGTGGGACAGCCGGCACGCATCCAAGCCGATATTTTACCTGGGCGAGTGTTCCATGGACGTATTGAGAGCATTGCCCCCGCTACTGGGGCGCAGTTCAGCATCCTTCCACCAGAAAACGCGACTGGCAACTTCACCAAAATCGTTCAACGTGTACCGGTAAGAATTCTTCTTCAGGATAGCGATGCAGAGTTCGGTTTACTCCGTCCCGGTTTGTCGGTGATCACTGAAGTCGACACCAATGCCAACAGCTTTGCACCTGCGGCGGCTGATTCCGGACGCGAATCAGTAGGCTCCCTGTGAGCAGCGGGCTGCCAGCGTTAAGCACGCCACAAAAGGTCGCCGCCTTTGCGTGCATGTGCGTAGGTATGTTCATTGCCTTGATTGACATCCAGATAGTCTCGGCCTCGCTCAAGGATATTGGCGGAGGCCTATCGGCAGGTGCGGATGACACGGCGTGGTTACAGACGGCTTACCTGATCGCAGAGATCATCGTCATCCCGCTCTCAGGGTGGTTGTCCCAAGTGATGAGCACTCGCTGGCTGTTCGCCGCTTCAGCCGCCGGTTTCACGATTACCAGCCTTTTGTGCGCTCTGGCTTGGGACATCCAAAGCATGATCGTCTTTAGAGCCCTGCAAGGTTTTTTGGGCGGTTCGATGATCCCGCTGGTATTCACCACGGCGTTCATTTACTTCACAGGTAAGCAGCGGGTGATCGCCGCCTCAGTGATTGGAGCGGTGGCATCATTGGCTCCCACTCTCGGGCCTGCGGTGGGAGGCTGGATTACCGACGCCCTCTCGTGGCATTGGCTCTTTTACCTAAATTTGCTTCCGGGCATCTTCGTCACCATCGCCGTTCCGTTGCTGGTCAATGTGGACCGCCCCAATCCAGGCTTGTTGAAAGGCGCCGATTATGTGGGAATTGTGTTGATGGCACTGTCCCTCGGATGCCTCGAATACACGCTCGAAGAAGGCGCACGATGGAATTGGTTTAGTGATCGCACCATTCTGTTAACGTCCTGGATTGCTTGCATCAGCGGTGCCTTGTTTGTATGGCGTTGCCTGACAATCCAGGCTCCGATCGTTGACCTGCGAGCGCTACGGGATCGGAACTTCGCTTTGGGGTGCTTGTTCTCCTTCATCACAGGGATAGGGATTTTCGCTACGGTCTACCTGACCCCTTTGTTCCTTGGGCGGGTCCGCGGTTATGGCGCGTTGGATATCGGACTGGCAATTTTTTCCACAGGCGTGTTTCAGCTACTGGCTATCCCCGTTTACGCCTTTCTGGCTAATCGAATCGACCTTCGTTGGGTAATGATGCTGGGGCTCGCGCTTTTCGCCGTATCAATGTGGGACTTCTCACCCATCACTCATGATTGGGGGGCGAAGGAACTGTTGCTACCGCAAGCCATTCGCGGCTTCGCTCAGCAAATGACCGTGCCGCCCACTGTAACGTTGACGCTTGGAGCGCTGCCGCCCGCACGGCTTAAGCTCGCCGCAGGACTATTCAACCTGATGAGAAATCTGGGAGGCGCAATCGGCATTGCGGCCTGCGCGACCATTCTCAACGACCGGACGAATCTTCATTTCCTGCGTCTTGCGGAGCACCTGAACGTACGCAATGAAAACTTGAACATCTGGCTGGAACAGCTTCAGGAAAATGCTCAGGCTTATGGCCAGAACAGCTTTGATGCCAACCCGTACGTACTGCACCAACTCTGGGCACTGACATGGCGTGAAGCCCAAACGATGTCATACGCCGACGCGTTTTTGGCAATCATGCTTTGCTTCATTGTCGCGGTCGCTCTCGTACCACTCATGCGCAAAATCGCCCCACCAGCTCAACCGTCAGCAGATCATTGAAACGCAGCCCTAGCGGCTTAATGCTTGGTTGGCAGCCAGTTGAGGAGAAAATCAGTGACTACTTGTGGATTCTCCAGGCTGGAGATGTGGCCGGCGCCAGGTATTTGTGCTGCTAAACAACTGATGATGCGCGCCATGAGATTTGATTCTTCTGGCGGACGAGGTATGTCCTTATCGCCACAAAGAACGATCGTTCGATCGCTCGCAAGGTTGGCAATTGCCGATAGAAGATCTGGCCGTACGAAAATTATCCGTCCCAATGGATCAAGGCTATCGCGAATACGCTCGGCGCTGCATGCCTTGAGGGAGGCACGGAAATCCTCGCGAACATCCGGCACTGTCTCTCCGCCTGCGTCGAAGAAGATCGGTACAACCACCTCTAGCAAGGCGTCGGGAAAGACCCCTGCCGCACTGGCAGCATCCAGCAAGCTGAAGTATTTCAATCGAGTTTCTTCGGGCTCCGCACCAAGAAAAGTATCCATCAGTACCAGGCGGTCGACGCGCTCGGGATGCTCAAGGGCCAACTGAGCGCCCCACATGCCTCCGACTGACAAGCCGACCAGGTGACATTGTTCAATGTCCAAGGCATCAAGCAGGTCGACGTGCTGACGAACCAAAGAGCTCACGTCTACTGTTTGAGTAGGCGGAGCGTCCGAGTAGCCGTGCCCTCAGAGCTCCGGGACGATCACCCGAAAATGTTGGGAAAGAGCCTTGATCTGGGGCTGCCACTTGTCAGCAGACCAGAGAAAGCTATGGCCAAGTACAACCGGAAAACCTTGGCCTACCTCAACGTAGCTCATCTTGGCACCGTCTACTTCAATGAATCGTCTATGTTTTCAGACACTCTGGGAGGTCGGATTTATCGACAAAGCGGTGTGCTGACCTACCTGAGATGATTGGACAAGAACCTGAGCCGAAAGCGAAAGAGCTCGTGCAGCTTCGCCAATAGCATGGTCATCAAGGGAATCAAATAGATCCCGCCACCAAATGAGCGATAAGTCGCTCAATGCAAACTGGAGATGATCATGAAAAAATTCATTGTTGCACTCGCCTTAGTAACCCCGGCCGCTTTCGCGGTGGCACAAGACAACAATCCGGACGCAGACGCTCACCAGTACCGATACGGTGACGTGGTTGACGTGGATAAAGTTATCTCGCAAGACGTTGTGGTTCAGTCCGAAACTTCACAAGCGCTGGAAACGGTAAAGCTGGTGTACCGTGATCACGCAGGGGTAGAGCACGACCTTTACTACAAACGCGTCGCTGAAACGCATCAAGACAGCTGATATGCAATTTGGTGACTGGCCCGGCGCAATGCGCCGGGCCCACCGCGAAGTCAACCCACATCCTTGGCCAGCCTAGCCTCCACTTCACCCAGCTTTCGCTCTCGCCGATATTGTCCTGGTGTCTGTCCCAGAACATCCTTGAATACTTTGCTGAATGACGCCTGCGTTTGGTAACCCACCTCCAAAGCGATATCGCTCAAACCAGAGTCCGTCTTTGCCAACAGCAAACAGGCAATTTCCATCCTGATTCGGACCAGTAAGGCACCCGGCGGACAACCTGCTATGCGCGTAAAGGCCCTCATAAAGCTGGCTCGCGACATGTTGGCCATTTCTGCCATGCGCTCAACGGTCCAGGCATCTGAGGGATCCTCTAACAACGCATGCCATACCTTGGAAAGACGGCGGTCGGCCAGAAGACCAATGCTGCTTTCAATAGGAGGGCTGGTATCCAGCCATGACCGTAGAACCATTGTGAACAGAGCGGTGGTGAGGGCATCGACTATGGAACGAGCTCCGTGATGGTTGGCTTCGGCTTCGCTACGAATCAACCCAATCATTGCAGAGAGCGCTGCAGCGGCCTGTGTCGAACTCAAGCTGACATGGATGTACTCAGGAAGCGCTTCAAAAAGTGATGAGCCTGGCTGGTAGAGAAACCTGCCGCATAGCAAATCCAAGGGCTCGCCTTCGCCTTGTAACCGATGCGTAGGTAAAAGCCCCTCGCGAACGATTACAGGACGATTTGGCTGATCGACACCTGAATCACTTTGAAGCAAGTGGTCGGTTCCGTGTGGGAGCAACAGGATGTCGCCTGCGTTCAGCTCAATAAGGCTGTGGTCAGGCAAGCGTAATTGGCAGCGGCCTGAGAGGACGATGTGGTAGCGAGCAGTACCGAGCTCATCCGGCTGATGGTCAATCGACCAACGTCCCGCAAAATGGCAACGCAGATCCATGCTGCCGCGCACATCGGCAAGCGTGATGAGTTTGTCCAACGTCGTCATGGTCATCTCTTCAGAAGGCTATCCGGGCGCAATTTAAACCAACCCAAGGGAAAGCGCAGTCGCCAGAGGCGATGATTTGAGACGATTGGCAAAAAGGCGGAGCGTATCCGGCAAAAGCGCGAGGCGTGATCTTCTTAGGATGGACTCATCTTGAAACCACAAGGAATCCCATCATGAGTCCCTATCAACTGCTGGTCACTGCAAGCCGCCTGGACAAGCTTGGAATTCATCTCGTACGCTTCGGCGTGGCCATTGTTTTCCTGTGGATTGGTGCGTTGAAATTCGTGCCCTACGAGGCTGACAGCATCACTCCATTTGTGGCAAACAGCCCGTTCTTCTCGTTCCTCTACGCACACCCAGAGGCCTATCGCGAGCACTTCACGCATGAAGGCCAGCTCGATCTGGTGCAGCGTGCTTGGCAAGTTGCAAACCATACCTATGCCTTCTCCAATGGACTGGGCGTGGTCGAGATCAGCATAGGGCTGTTGGTATTGGCTTACCTTATCTCACCGAAGCTGGGACTCGCGGGAGCTGTGCTCGCTTTCCTCACACCCCTCGTGACGCTGTCGTTCCTGATCACAACGCCTGAAGCGTGGGTAGCGAATCTAGGAGATGCTCAATTCGGCTTCCCATACCTTTCTGGAGCTGGACGCCTGGTCTTGAAGGATGTGTTGATGCTGGCAGGAAGCGTGTTGATGATTGCTGACTCTGCTAAGCAGCTAATAAATGACACCAGCCTGATCAACCTGGAGAATAAGAGATTGAGTGCTTAGGTAGCCCTCCCGGCCCCGAGTCAGCGCTGCGCGCAATCGAGGAAAGGGTATCCATGGGTCGATCGCGGTCAGTAGTGACCGGGTGCTTTCGACCCAATGCAGACGGTGAGCCGAACAGCAATTTTTGTGGGAAGGCAAGCTGATTGGGCTGCACTATCGTGCAGGGCACTGGTGCTGGCGCTCCCGCAGAATGCGCATCGCGCTCACGAAACCAGTTAATGTTCAGCGTCGGCCAGGTCGAAAGCAGCCGTTCTGTTGATAACCCTTCCGGCCCTGGCTTCGCGCCTGAGCCACTGACACCCGCCAACGGGCGGAGGAGCCCACCCATGCGAATACTGTTCATGTGCACGGCCAACAGCTGCCGCAGCATCCTTTCCGAGGCCATGTTCAATCACCTGGCGCCTCTCGGCTTTGAAGCCGTCAGTTCCGGCAGTTTTCCGAAGGGCCACGTATTACCTCGCAGCCTGACCACCTTGCAGCATGCCGGCATCTCGACCGATGGGCTGAGCAGCAAAGGCAATGACGCATTCGAAGGCAGCCCTCCGGATATCGTCATCACCGTTTGCGACAAGGCTGCCGGAGAAGCGTGCCCGGTGTATTTCGGCCCGGCGTTGAAAACGCACTGGGGGCTGGAGGATCCGTCCGATGTCGTTGGCGAAGAAGCGTCGGTCGACGCTGCATTCCACGCCACGCTGGCCCGCATCGAAGCACGCTGCCAGGCCTTCTTTGCACTGCCTTTCACTCACCTCGACCGTGAGCAGCTCAAGCGTGAGCTGGATCGCATCGGCACGCTTTGAGCAGCGTCTCATGGCCGGGCAACTGCCTGATCTCGACCTCGCGCTATTCGTCATGCCGCCAGCGGCAAACTACTCCAGCGAACACAACTCGTGAACGCGGGCCAGCACAGTCCTGGCCTTGTCCAGCGCTATGCGCGCCCGCTGCTCACCACTGATGCCCTGTTCCAGCAACTGCCGGGTAGGGATTTCCAGGCTCAATGGCACTGTTGCCGGCAAGCCACGCAACAGCCCGACCAGGTCGGCGTCGCCCTCCCCTGGGAAGCGCCGTTCATTGCGCGCCTGGCGCAGGATCTCGTCCATCTCGGCCGGCACCGGGCCGGCGACGTCGCACAACTGGGCATAACGCATGCGCTGCGCCGGTAGCGTCGCCAGGTCGTCCAGCGAGGAACGCGAGCGGTTGAAGTGGAAGGCATCGACCAGCACGCAGCCATTGGCCCGCTCGGCGTTGGCCACGACGCGCATGGCCTGGCGCAGGTCGCGCACGTCGGTCCAGGGCATGAACTCCAGGTGCGGGTGGATGCCGTAGCCGGCCGCCAGATCGCAGAGTTCGGCAAAGCGCGCGGTGAGGCGCGCTTCATCCGGATCGTTACCGGCCACCAGCAGCTCGGTGCCGCCCAGCTCGGCGCCGACCGCCAGGATCGGTTCGAAATCGGCCACGCACGTGTCCGCCTTGAGGCGGAGGATTTCCAGGTCGAGCACCTTGATGCCGGTGTCGCGCAGGCGCGCCTGGGTCTGCCGGCGCAGGGTGGGGTCAGCCACCAGCGGGAAGTGCTGTTCCTGCTCGGTGGCCGGCACCAGGCGCAGGCCGACATGGCTGTAGCCGGCGCGGGCGGCGGCTTCCACCATGTCTGGCGGCGACAGTTCGAGCACCGTCAGGGCGGCGAGGGAAAATATTCGGTCGGTCATGTCATTCACCAAAGGTCGGGAAATCAGGCGATCAGTTCGGGCGCGCAGGCCCGGCCCGTTTCGGCGGCCTGGCGGATCGCTTCGATCAGGGCCAGGGTACGGCCAGCGTCGGCTGCGTCGATCAAGGGCGCTTCGCTGCCCTGGACCACGCGGATGAAGTGTTGCAGTTGCAAGGTCAACGCCTCGCCTGCCGGGATGGCCTCCTCGCTCTGCAGCAACGGTGTGTGCCAGCCGGAACCGGCCTCAGCGTAGTGCCAGCGCTTGAGCTGCGGAATGCTCAGCGCCCCCTTGGTGCCCGCCAGCAGGTAGCAGGGCTGACCGTCCTGGCGCGGGTAGATCGGGCTCTCGCCGGAATCCAGCTCCCAGCTCCACGGCGCGGCGACCGCGTCGGAACCGGTCAGGCTACCCAGTGCGCCGTTGGCGAACTGCAACAGCACCGCCGCGCTGTCTTCGTTGGCGAAGCCGCGCACGTCGTTGCGGGTGAATGCCTGCACCTGCACCACCTCGCCGCACAGGTGGCGCAGCAGGTCGAGGTCGTGAATCAGGTTGGTGAGCAGAAAGCCCGCCCCCGGCTCGCGGCGCCAAGGCGTCTCGAAGTAGCTTTCGGGCTTCTGCAGCTGCCACAACGCGGTGACGTTGATCAGCCGCCCCAGTTTGCCATCGGCGATAACCTGGCGGGCCTTGGCGATCAGCGGGTTATGGCGCCGATGATGGCCCACCAGCACCGGCACGCCACGACGGCGCGAGGCCTCGACCAACGCACGTACTTCGTCCAGGTGCACGCCCACTGGTTTTTCCAGCAGCACCGGTACGCCAGCCTCGACGCAATCCAGGGCGGTGGCCACGTGCAAGTTGTTGGGGTTGGCGACGATCACCGCATCGGGGCGGGCCTGGTCGAGCATCTGCCGGTGATCGGCGAAGCAGGCTACCCCGCATTCTGCGGCAAACGCCTCGGTCTGCGGGCCCGGGTCTGCCACGGCACACAGCCGGGCGGCTTGCGGCAGCCTGAGCAGATGCTGGTAATGCTGGCGGCCCATGATGCCGGCACCGATCAGGGCGATGCGTAGGGGGGCGTTCAACGTGCTGTCCTCTTGTCTTTATTGTGCTACCGATTGTGAAACCGAGTTCCAGAATCGACATCAGCACACTGTAGAACCAAGTTCAGCTTTTCAGAACGACCTGTCGCACAGACTGTGCGATTACCGACCAGAAACGCTTCTCAGGCGAATAATTCGCTCGCTCGACTGGCCGCTGACAGCTCTTCTGCTGCCGCCAGCAACAACGGCGCCAATTCTGCCAAGCGGGTTTGCGCCAGACGGGCGCTAGGGCCGGCAATGCTGAGCACGCCTATGACCTCGTCGCTTTGCGGGCGTCGCACTACGGCGGCAAGGGCCGATGTGCCGATGGCCGAGGTCTGCTCGACCCAGGCATAGCCGCGCTCGCGGGCGCGGTGCAGGTAGGCCAGCAGGTCATCGGTGGAGCGCGGCGCGTTGGGGCCGAACTGGGCAGGGTCGGCAATGCCTTGGCGCAACACCATCTGCAGCGCTTCTTCATCGCTCAGGCTGGCCAGCCAGGCATGCCCGGAAGCGGTGTAGAACAAGGGCGCGTCACGCCCCATGTCCGGGTCGTAGCGCAAACCGGAACGGGCCCCTTGGGACTTGGCGATCCAGGTCTGGCGATGGCCTTCGATCACCCCCAGGCGTACCAGCTCGCCGCTGTCCTGGGCCAGGCGATCGAGAATGGGCTGGATGATGTCCGCACCGCTGCTGGACAGGTAGCGAAAGCCCATCGCCACCAGCTTGGCGGTCAATTGATAGCGGCTGTTGTCGCGGTTCTGGCGCACGTAGCCCAGGCGCACCAGTTCGGTAAGCATGCGGTGGGCCGCACTCTTGGGAATGTCCAGGCGCTCGGCCAGGGTTTGCAGCGGCAGGCCGTGCGGCTCGCCGGTAAGGCTTTCTACAAGACTGAAGGCGCGTTCGATCTGACTACCAGCCATGACACATATTCCTGAAAATTTGCCCGATTCTAGAAGATGATTCCATGCCCTCAACATTCAACGCAGCCTGCTCGAATTGAAGTGTCCGGTTATCGACCAGTAATTCGCGCTTGGGCTTGCAGTGCACCAGCCTGCAAAGGACCATTGTGGAACCATGTTCCAATAATAATGCAGGAGATACCGCAATGCCCGCCGAACCCTTCCCAAGCGACTGCGACGTACTGGTCATAGGCTCCGGTGCGGCCGGCCTGGCAGCGGCAGTCACGGCCGCCTGGCACGGGCAGAAGGTCATCCTGGTGGAAAAAGACGCTGTGCTCGGCGGTGCCACCGCCTGGTCCGGTGGCTGGGCCTGGGTGCCGCGCAACCCGCTGGCGCGGCGCGCCGGGATCATCGAGGACATCGAGCAGCCGCGCACCTACCTGCGCCACGAACTGGGCAGCCACTACGATGCCGAGCGCGTCGACGCCTTCCTCGAAGCCTGCCCGCACATGGTCGCCTTCTTCGAACGGCACACAGCCCTGCAGTTCGCCGACGGCAATGGCATCCCCGACATGCACGGCGACACGCCCGGCGCCGCGCTCGGTGGCCACCAGGTGATTGCCGCGCCATACGATGCCCGCCAGCTGGGCGCACTGCTGCCGCGCCTGCGCAAGACCCTGCGCGAAACCTCGTTCATGGGCATGCCGATCATGGCCGGTGCCGACCTTGCCGCCTTCCTCAACATGACCCGCTCGCCGCGCGCCTTGCTGCATGTGGGCAAACGCTTCGCCTGCCACCTCTACCACCTGGCCCGCCATGGCCGGGCGATGCACCTGGTCAACGGGGTGGCGCTGGTGGCACGACTGGCCAAGTCGGCGGACGACTTGGGCGTGCGGATGATCGAGTCGACCGCAGCCCAGGGCCTGCTGATGGAGGACGGCAAGGTGCAGGGGGCCTTGGTTGCCACCGCGCAAGGCGAGCGGGCGATCCGTGCCAAGGCCGTCGTGCTGGCGGCAGGCGGCTTCCCCAACGATACGGCCAGGCGCCGGCAGCTGTTCCCGCGCGATGCCAGCGGCCACGACAACCTCGCCCTGCCCCCGCAGTCCTGCTCCGGCGATGGCCTGCGCCTGGGTGAGTCGGCCGGTGGCGTGGTGGCCACCGACCTCAAGTCGCCAGTGGCCTGGGCGCCGGTGTCGAAAGTGCCGCACCGCGACGGCAGCGTCGGCCACTTCCCGCATATCATCGAACGCGGCAAGCCGGGCATCATCGGTGTGCTCGCCAACGGCAAGCGCTTCGTCAACGAGGCGCACGGCTATTACGACTATGTGTCGGCCATGGTTGCCGCCGTGCCGCAGGGCCAGGAAGTCTGCTCATGGCTGATCTGCGACCACCGCTTCCTGCGCCGCTACGGCCTCGGCCATGCGCGCCCGGCGCCCCTGCCAGTAGGGCCGCATCTACGCAGCGGCTACCTGAAACGCGGCACCACCCTGGCGCAACTGGCCCAGGTTTGCGGCATCGACCCCGCAGGGCTGGCCGCCACGGTCGCCGAATTCAACCGGCATGCGCGCCAAGGCCAGGACCCAGCCTTCGGCCGTGGCTCGACGCCGTTCAACCGCAAACAGGGCGACCCGTTGCACAAAGGGCCGAACCCCTGCGTAGCGCCTATCGAGCATGGGCCGTTCTACGCGGTGAAGGTACAACCTGGCTGCTTCGGCACCTTCGCCGGCCTGCGCACCGACGGCCACGCCCGCGTGCTGAACGACGCCGGCGAGCCAATCAGCGGCCTGTACGCGGCCGGTACCGACATGGCCAGCGTGTTCGGCGGCTGGTACCCGTCTGGCGGCATCAACCTCGGGCCGGCGCTGACATTCGGCTATGTCGCCGCGCGGCATATCAGCGGCGTCACGGCATACGAATAACGGCAGCGGTTGGCAAACCATGGACATCGGCGGGGTTTGCCACTCACACTTGGCCAGCGCCAAAAAGAGTGCCCACCGACCTTACCCGAGGAGGACGACCGCCCTTGAACAAGAACACCGAGCCCTCACGCGGCTGGCTCGCGAGTAAACTGCTCGCCGATGGCCAGGAACCGGACCCGCGCTTCACCCTGGCCAACGAGCGCACCTTCCTGGCCTGGATCAGGACCGCGCTGGCATTGCTGGCCAGCGGCATCGCCGTGGACATGTTCACCGCCGAAATCTTCAGCGCCGGCACCCGCCGCCTGCTGGCAGTGGCGTTGATCAGCCTGGCCTTGCTCCTGAGCTTGCCGGCCTTCGTCCGCTGGCTCAATGTGGAGCGGGCGATGCGCCAGAAACGCCCGCTGCCGTTCCCACTGATCGCCCCGGCGCTGTCGATTGGCGTGTCACTGGTGATGGCGTTCTTTGCCTACGCGGTGTTCTTCCATGCCTGACCCGCAACTGGCCAACGTCGATGAGGGGTTGCAGCCAGAGCGCACGCTGCTGGCGTGGCGCCGGACCATCCTGGCGATGGTCGTGTGCAGTTGTTTCTTCCTGCGCTGGGTGCCGCACCATCGCTGGCTGGCGGTGGCACCGGCGGTGCTTTGCCTGCTGGCGGCCGGCGCCGCCTGGCTGCGCTTGCGGCGCAGCTACCTGCGCAATGTGACTGGCCTGCAAGCCGAGACCATTGCCTCTGGCATCACCGTGAACCTGTTGCTGGCGGTATGCGTTACCGCCCTGTGCGCGGTGGAGCTGGCCGCGATCCTGGCCTGGTGAGTCAGCGCACCCTAGAACTGCGCCAGCCAGTACGTCACATCCACCTCGTCGATCTGGTCCTCACGCAGGAAGCGCGCGGCATATTCCCGATGCACACCGCTGCTTAAGAACAACCGCAGCAGCTGCCCATCGATGTGGTTGTCGCGGGCCATGGCGACCAGGATCTTCACCGACTCCGACAAGCTCTTCGCCGCCTTGTACGGCCTGTCCGCAGCCGTCAGCGCCTCAAAGATATCGGCAATGGCCATCACCCGCTCGGCAATGCTCAGGTCATCTTTGCCCAGCCGCCGCGGGTAGCCGCCGCCATCCATCTTCTCGTGGTGGTTGCCGGCGATATCCGGCACCCGCCGCAGCTGGCGCGGGAACGGCAGCGCGGTCAGCATGATGATGGTCTGCACAATATGTTCGTTGATCTTGAAGCGTTCTTCATCGTTGAGCGTGCCACGGCGGATCGACAGGTTGTACAGCTCGCCGTGGTTGCTGGCATTGGCCGGCAGGCGCATGTCAAAGCCCCAGACATTGCGCGGGTCGTCCTTGGCCACTGGCGGCTTGCGCGAGCCCCAAGGCACCTGGTGGTCAGGCCGATCGGCCAGCAACGGTTCAGCCACCGGCAACGGCGCGGGCGTGGCACCGGCATGGCGCTGCGCCTCCTCGTGGGAAATGCCCAGACGGTTGTCGAAATGCCGCAGCCAGCGGCGCTGGCCGATACGCTGCAGGCGCTCGACGTCCTCATCCTGCATGAATTCGCCACCGATATTGACCTTGGCGACGAAGGCGAAGTCGTCCTGCAGTTCGCCACGGCAGTGCGCCAGGGTTAGTTGCAGCACCGTTTTATCCTCGCCCGCCGCCAGGCCTTGCCAATAGGCCAGTTCGGCATCGCGCCAGAGCACCTCGAAGCGCGTGCGGACTTCATGGATGCGGTTGTACAGGGTCTCCAGCTTGGTTGCCTTGTCCACCACGTATTCAGGGCTGGTAACCTTGCCGCAATCGTGCAGCCAGGCGGCAATGCGGAATTCGTAGCGCTCGGCCTCGCTCATGCTGAAGTCGGCGTAGGGCCCACTGTCGGCCTGCACGGCCTTGTCCAGCAGCATCTGCGCCAATCGCGGCACGCGCTCGCAGTGCCCGCCGGTGTAGGGGCTCTTGGCATCGATGGCGTCAGCCAGCAGCTTGATCATCGCGTCCAGCAGGCGCTTCTGGGCTTCGACCAGCTGGCGCGTCTCGATGGCTACGGCAGCGGCACCGGACAGCTCCTCGACGAAGCGGCGGAAGGGCGCGCCGACTTCGGCGAGCGTTTGCTGCAATTCAAGAACAAGAATGCCTAGCAGCTCATGACCACGGTCCTTGAGCACCAGCGCCAGGCTGCGCCCGCCCAGCCCCAAGGCATGGGTTACCGTAGCGGCCAGGTCGAGGTGCCCGGCTTCGCCAACGGCCAGCGCGTCAGGGTAGCCACGGCCCCGGCAAGCGGCCGCCAGGTGCAGCTGGGCGCGCTCTTCATCGAACAGGTACACCGCGCCCGCACTGACCCCGGCAGCGTCCACCAGATGGCTCAACACCCCATCGAGCATGCGTTCCAGCTGGCTCTCCCGGCTCAGCGTCAGGGTGATTGCCTGGAAGCTGCGGATGGTGCCGGACATGCGGCTGAGCACCCGGCTCAGCTCCTTTACTTCGGACACCCGCGATGCCACCCCCACTTCGCGGCTGAAATCGAAATCGGCCAGGCCGCGCACCTGTTCGGCCAGCTGATGCAACGGGCGCCCGATGCGCTGGCCAAGCAAGCCGCCCAGCAGCAGCAACACGGCCATCAGCATCGCGGTCCACAGCATCTGCCGGAACAGCACCTCGCGTGCGCTTGCCAGCAACTCCTGCGCCGGCACGGCAATCAGCACCTGCAAGTCCTGCCCGGCCAGCTTGGTCAGCTGCACACGCATGCCGTACCAAGTGGCGCCGTCCACCTCATAGACCTCGGGTCGAGTGCCTTGGGGCAAACGGTTGTAGATCTGCTGCAAGCTGGGGATACCCAGTTCGGCCACGCGCGACAGGCGCACCGCTTCGCCGTCATGCACGATGACCCGCTGCAGGTCCGGGTAGGCCACCACGCTGCCTTGGTCATCGATCACGGCGATCTCGGTACCGCGGGTCATGCGCAGGTCGCGGGTCTCGTTGGCCAAGTCATCGACCGAGACATCCATGCCGAGTACCGACGCGCCATCGACGCTGCGCTGGGCCATGGTCATGCCGATTTCACGGGTGGTGAAGAACACGTAGGGCCGGGTCAGCACCGTGCTGGCCTGCGCCGAGGCGTCAGCGAACCACGGCCGCGTGCGCGGGTCGTAGTGATAGTCCGGCATGGCCTGGCGTTTGAGCAGGGTCAGCGCCGGGTCATAAAAGCGCCACTCGCCTACCCTCGCCCCACCCTCGCCCAGGCTGACACTCTGCACCAGGAAGCGGGTACCGGTCGGCGCGGCAAAGCGCTCAAGCAGCTGCGGGTCGCGCAAGCGGCGCACCAGCAAAAATTCGCCATTGGGGTAGCCGACATAGGCGGCGCTGAGCATCTTGTTGGCCTTGAGGCTCTCGACCAGTTGCGGCAGCCGCTCCAGGCGCTGGTCCTGGTTGACGGCAACCGGGTTGAAGGCCAGCAGGCGGATGCTGCTCTGCACCGGGTCGACCAGGCGCCGGGCACGTTCGTCGATGGTCTTGCCAACCTGCTGCGCGGCATCGCCGGCAGCGGCCACCAGGGCCTGACTGATACCGTGATAGCCCTGCCAGGCCAGGCCGGCGCCGAGCAGCAGCATACCCAGCATGATGGCCATTGCTACCAACAGTTGCAGGGGAATACCCCGCCCGGCGTTGCTCATGGCTGGCTGCTCCACGAACGCCCGATGCACACCCTGTTCGCCCACAGGCGACCTGCCGCCCCGGCAGCATGACCCAGCAATACGCAGACCATCCGCAGCATTCCTTGTGTGGCGACTTCAACAGTGTAATCAGTCGAGACAAACATGCCGGGCGGTAGTGGCATGTGACAGCTAGGCATGCCCGATAGTGGCACAGCGCAATTATCGACTTCAATGCAGAACGACCAAGACCGCCCCAGCGTAGGAGACTGCTGTGGTGGAAATCCTTGGCCTGCACGCCCCTACTCGCTAAAATCCCCCGCGGGTGCTAGCTGCAAGGTGCAGTGATGCAGGTTAAAGAACTGTGCAGGTCGGGCCGCCTGCAGGAGTTCTTGTGCCTATGCAAAAAACCAAATTGACCCGCGCCCAGCGCCTGGCCCAGCGGGCCTTCGCCAATTTCGAGCGTTTCCTGCACATCGAAGCGGTCAGCGGCATCGTCCTGCTGGTCACCGCCGTTGCAGCGCTGATCTGGGCCAACTCCCCGGCCGCTGCCAGCTATGACGCCCTTTGGCACACGCCGATCAGCTTCGGGATCGGGTCGCTGAGCTTCTCGCAGTCCCTGCACTTCTGGATCAACGATGGCTTGATGACCATCTTCTTCCTGGTGGTGGGCATGGAGATCCGCCGCGAAATCCACGAAGGCGCGCTGTCCAGCCTGCGCCAGGCCACCTTACCGATGGCCGCTGCGGTGGGTGGCGTCGTCGCTCCTGCACTGATCTACCTGGCCTTCGGCCATGCGCCGGCCGAGCAGCAAGGCTGGGCCGTGCCGACTGCCACCGACATCGCCTTCGCGGTCGGCGTGCTGGCCTTGCTGGGCAAGTCGATCCCGTCCAACATCCGCGTGTTCCTGCTGGCGCTGGCGATCATCGATGACATCATCGCCGTGCTGATCATCGCCGTGTTCTACTCCGGTGGCCTCGACTACAGCGGCTTCGGCGTCGCTGCCATCGGCCTGCTGCTGGTAGTAGCGCTGCAGAAAATCGGCGTCGGCTCGGCTTGGGCCTATGTCATCCCCGGCGCGATCACTTGGGTCGGCATGCTGATGACCGGTGCCCACCCAACCCTGGCCGGGGTGATCCTCGGCCTGATGACGCCGGTGGCCGCCATGCCCCTGGGCGAGCGCCCGGTGGATGCGATTTCGCGGTTCACCCACGATCTGCTGGGCCGGGCCAAGACGCCCGAGTCGGACACTGGTGAACTCATCGACCCGCTCAAACGCCTGCGCCTGGCGCAACGCGAGCTGGTGCCCCCAGTGACCCGTGTCGGCGGCGCCCTGCACCCTTGGGTAGCCTATGCGATCATGCCGCTGTTCGCCCTGGCCAACGCCGGTGTGGGCCTGTCCGGTATCGACTTGTCCGCCGAGGCGCCACACTGGGTGATGATGGCAGTTGCCGTGGCGCTGGTGGCTGGCAAGCCGCTGGGCATCATCAGCGTCAGCTGGCTGATGGTGCGCCTGGGCTGGTGCAGCCTGCCGGCCCAGGTCAACTGGCGCGGCATCACGCTGATCGGCCTGCTGGCTGGCATTGGCTTCACCATGTCGATCTTCATTGCCAACCTGGCCTACAGCGACCCGGCCTCGCTGGGTGCAGCCAAGCTTGGCGTGCTGTCGGGCTCGGTCATCGCAGCCGTGCTGGGCCTCGCCTGGGGCGTCACGGGCCTGCGCAAGGGCGCGAGCAAGGCGCCTGTGCAAGTTAGTTGAAGGGTGACCGGGGCCTGATGGCCCCGGCATTTTCCTGTATACAAAATACTCGAACTTTGCTTACATGCGTGTCTGTGCGCCTACGACAGCGGCAATCGTCGCTGCGTATTGTGCCAGGCATGAGCCATGCAAGCTTCTCAGCAACACACCCCTAAGACCCTCCTGGTCAAGAATGCCGCACTGCTGGTCACCATGGACGGCGAACGCCGTGAAATCAGAGGTGGCGGCCTTTATATCGAAGACAACCTGATCAAGCAGGTCGGCCCCGGCGATACGCTGCCACAGCACGCCGACGTGATCCTCGACATGGCCGGCAAGGTGGTCATCCCGGGCCTGGTCAACACCCACCACCACATGTACCAGAGCCTTACCCGCGTGGTGCCGGCGGCCCAGGACGGTGAGCTGTTCAACTGGCTGACCAACCTTTACCCGATCTGGGCGCGGCTGACCCCGGAAATGATCTCGGTTTCGACCCAGACGGCCATGGCCGAGCTGATCCTGTCGGGCTGCACCACCTCCAGCGACCACCTGTACATCTACCCCAACGGCTGCAAGCTCGACGACAGCATCCACGCTGCCAGCGAGATCGGCATGCGTTTTCATGCCGCCCGCGGCAGCATGAGCGTGGGCCGCAGCCAGGGTGGCTTGCCGCCTGACTCGGTGGTGGAGAAGGAAAGCGACATTCTCAAGGAGTCGCAGCGCCTGATCGAGGACTACCACGATGCCCGTCACGGTTCGATGCTGCGCGTGGTGGTGGCGCCCTGCTCGCCTTTCTCGGTCAGCCGTGACCTGATGCGCGAAGCCGCAGTACTGGCGCGCAACTACGGCGTATCGCTGCACACCCACCTGGCCGAGAACGTCAACGACATCGCCTACAGCCGCGAGAAGTTCGGCATGACCCCGGCGGAATATGCCGAAGACCTCGGTTGGGTTGGCCATGACGTGTGGCACGCCCACTGCGTGCAGCTTGACCAGCATGGCATCGAGCTGTTCGCTCGCACCGGCACCGGTGTCGCCCACTGCCCGTGCTCGAACATGCGCCTGGCGTCTGGCATCGCGCCGATCCGCAAGATGCGCGACCACGGTGTACCGGTGGGCCTGGGCGTCGACGGCTCGGCCTCCAATGACGGTGCCAGCATGATCGGCGAAGTGCGCCAGGCGCTGCTGCTGCAGCGCGTAGGCTTTGGGCCTGACGCGATGACGGCCCGCGAAGCCCTGGAAATCGCCACCCTGGGCGGCGCCAAGGTGCTCAACCGCAACGACATTGGCGCCTTGGCGCCGGGCATGACCGCCGACTTCGTGGCCTTCGACCTGGGTCATGTGGCCTATGCCGGTGCCCTGCATGACCCGCTGGCGGCCCTGGTGTTCTGCACCCCGACCCACGTCGACACCAGCGTGATCAATGGCCGTGTGGTGGTGCAGGATGGTCGCATCACCACCATCGACCTGCCGCGTGTGCTGGAACGCCACAACCAACTGGCCTACCAGCTCGTCAGCGGCGACTGACTCCGCCAGGAAGTGCTCTGCTTCTGCTTCTGCTTCTGCTCTGCTCTGCTTCTGCTCTGCTTTTGCTTCTAAGCGCGCGGTAGTTCAGCAAACGCAGAATGCGACTTCAGGAGGCCGAGCGCAGGCCTTGCGGAGGGAGGTGACGGGCATGGATGCCCGTCAAGCGCTGCGGCCCAGGATGGGCCGTTCAGCGCGGTCCTCCCGGGAGCAAGGCCGGAGCGAGGGAACCCCGGAGCGCAGCGCAGGGGCCGGATGATAGGAGCCAGCGTTTTTTGGTTACTTTTTGTCGCGTTGACAAAAAGTGACCCGCCGTAAGGGCGGAAAGGTGACTGTGCGTCGCCATCGCAAATGAATGCACTCGACTGAATCAAAACCACCGCAGTCGAGCTTTTGGCTTTTGGCTTTTGGCTTTTGGCTTTTGGCTTTTGGCTTTTGGGAGTGGGCTTTCAAATCAAGTCAACATTCATTCGCCATGATGGCGCTGAATCACCTTTTCGCCTTTACGGCGACCTACTTTTTGACTGGGCAAAAAGTAGGCAAAAACCCCCGCTCCCATCATCCGGCCCCTGCGCTGCGCTCCGGGGTCCCCTCACTCCGGCGCCTTCCGGGCCCGCGCGGCCTACGACTTGCTGCGCAAGTCTACATCTCGCGCCTTCGGCTGCGCCGAAGGGGTGCTGCGCACCCTGGCCCTCCAGACGCCTGCGTTCGGCCTCCTGAAGTCGCACTCAGCGTCGCCTGGACTATCGCGCGCTTAGAAGCCAAAGCAAAAGCAGGAGCAAGAGCAAGAGCAAGAGCAAGAGCAAGAGCAAGAGCAAGAACCGAGGCTCAGCGGTTACAGGACTGATTCTGAAACCGCATGAACAAATCTTCATCTTGGCCCTCAACGCCCTGATGGTGGGGTGGATGCACGATGCGCAGCGGTACACGGATCGCGCTTGCCTTGAGGCGCGGGGCCGGGTTGCGTAGCATCGCCGGCCCCGGGGCCGCTGGGCGGCCCATTCGCGGGCACGCCCGCTCCCACAGTTACGCGCAAGCTCAAGATCGGCGCAGTACCTGTGGGAGCGGGCGTGCCCGCGAACGAGGGCGAAGCCCTCGCCTGCCGAATTCGCTACTGTACAGAGCCCCCATGCCGCAACCGATCCCCCTCAAGGACCACGAAAAGGAAAAACACCTGGTCAATCGCCGGCTCCTGGCCTGCGCCGCCCTGGTGTTCAGCCTGTGCGCCGTCCTGGTGGGCAGGCTCTACGTGCTGCAAGTGCTGCAACACGACCAGCAGAGCGCCGTTTCGGAAAACAACCGCGTGCATATCCTGCCCATCGCCCCCGAACGCGGGCTGATCTACGACCGCAATGGCGTGGTGCTGGCCGACAACAAGCCCAGCTTCGACCTGACCATGACCCGCGAGCGCGCCGGTGACTCGGCCAAGGTGCTCGACACCCTGGCGCAAATCCTCGGCCTGGGCGAGGACGACCGCAAGCAGTTCGACAAAGACCTGCGTCGCGGCCGCAAACCGTTCGAGCCGGTCACCCTCATGGTCGGCCTGACCGAAGAACAGATCGCCCTGATCGCAGTCAACCAGTTCCGCCTGCCCGGCCTCGACGTGGAGCCGCAGTTCATCCGCGAATACCCGCTGGCCGAACATTTCGCCCATTCGGTCGGCTACGTCGGGCGCATCAACGAAAAAGAAGCCAAGACCCTCGACAGCACCGAGTACCGCGGCACCCAGTCCATCGGCAAGACCGGCATCGAGCACTTCTACGAAGCCCAACTGCACGGCCATGTGGGCTACGAAGAAGTGGAAACCAACGCCCAGGGCCGGGTGATGCGCGTGCTCAACCACAAGGACCCGATCCCCGGCAAGGACATCATCCTCAGCCTCGACGCGCACCTGCAGGTGGCCGCCGAAAAGGCCCTGGGTGACCGCCGTGGCGCAGTGGTGGTGCTCGACCCGGCCAACGGCGACGTGCTGGCGATGGTCAGCAACCCGAGCTTCGACCCCAACCTGTTCGTCAAGGGCATCAGCTTCAAGCAGTACGCCGCGCTGCGCGACTCGATCGACCGGCCGCTGTTCAACCGCGTGCTGCGCGGCCTCTATGCGCCAGGCTCGACGGTCAAGCCGGAAGTGGCCATCGCCGGCCTCGACAGCGGCGTGATTACCCCCGGCAGCCGCGTGTTCGACCCCGGCTACTACGAGCTGCCCAACTACGACCACAAGTACCGCAACTGGAACCACAGCGGCGATGGCTGGGTAGATATGTACACCGCCATCATGCGCTCCAACGACACCTACTTCTACGACCTCGCGCACAAGCTCGGCATCGACCGCCTGCACGACTACATGGCCGAATTCGGCCTGGGCCAGAAGGTCTCGCTGGACATGTTCGAAGAAGCCCCAGGGCTGATGCCTTCGCAAGCCTGGAAGCGTGCCACCCGCCGCCAGGCCTGGTTCCCGGGCGAGACGCTGATCCTCGGCATCGGCCAGGGCTACATGCAGGTCACCCCGCTGCAACTGGCCCAGGCTACCAGCCTGCTGGCCAGCAAAGGCGTGTGGCACCGCCCGCACCTGGCCATGACCGTGGGTGGCGAGGCCCCGGTCGACCCCAACCCGATGCCCGACATCGTGCTACACGACAAGCACGCCTGGGACCAGGTCAACGTCGGCATGCAGATGGTCATGCACGATCCGCGCGGCATCGCCCGCGCCGCTGCGGCCGGTGCCCAGTACCGCATCGCCGGCAAGAGCGGCACGGCACAGGTGGTGGCGATCAAGCAAGGTGAGCGCTACAACCGCAACAAGACCCTCGAACGCCACCGCGACAACGCCCTTTTCGTCGGTTTCGCCCCGGCCGACCACCCGAGCGTGGTAGTCGCCGTGATGATCGAGAACGGCGAGGCCGGCGGCCGCGTTGCCGGCCCGGTGGTGCGCGAAGTGATGGACGCGTATCTGCTCGATGAACAGGGCCACCTGAAGCCTCAATTTGCCGGCACGCCAGCGGCCAAGCCGGTGCCGCACAGCTGAAAGGCCCGGCGGCATCGGCTGAGCGCTGCTCTAGCCACGTTCGAAGAAGCTGCTGCCTTTTTCCTTGAGCAGCGTCACCAACGCCCCTGCCGCTGGTGACAAGTAGCCATCCGTGCGCACCGACACTGCTACGGTGCGGCGCATGGTGGTCTGTCGGAGCGGCACTTCGCGCAGCCAGGACATGCCCAAGCCATGCTCCAGGGTTTCCCTGGCAGCGAAGCTGAGCAACTGGGTACGCGCAATCAGCCGGGGCAGCAGCGAGATGGCGTTGGTCTCGATCTGCACCTGCGGCGCTGGCAACTGATGGGCGATGAACACGTTGTCGATCCAGCGACGGGCAGTCACCGTCGGCCCCGCCAGCACCCAGCGGTACTGGCAGAGGCGCTGCAAGGTGATGGGGCCATCGAAGATCGGGTGCTCGGCGCTGGCCACCACGATCGCTTCGTCTTCGAGAATCGGATAGGTGGTGAACTCGGGATCCATGGCGATCTGCGGTGAAATGATCACATCCAGCCGCCCGGCGCGCAGGGACTCCTTGAGCACGTCGTCCTGGGCGATCGACAGCTTCAAGGTCACTTCCGGCGCTCGCTCCAGCAGCGCTGCGGTCAGATGCGGCAGCAGGTGATCGGCCATGCTCGCGGCGCAGCCCAGGCGGATGTTGCCGACCAGCCCACTGGCGAAGTCGCGCACCTCGCGCTCGGTTTCGGCGATGTTCAACTGCAGTTGCTTGCCCCGCGCCAGCAGCAGCTTGCCGACATCGGTGAGCTTGATGCGGCGGCCATCGCGCTGGAACAAGCGGGTGCCCAGCGATTCTTCCAGGCGCTGGATGCTCTTGCTCAGCGCCGGCTGGCTGCGGTTGAGCTTTTCCGCAGCCCGGCCCAGGTGGCCGAGTTCGGCAATGGTTTCGAAATAGGTGAGGTCACGCAGGTCCATGATTCATGAATTTCAGTTATGGATTAATCGAAAGTAGAAAATAGACTTGATCGATTGCGCCGTCGATAATTTTCTCCGCTGGCGCTGCCAGCCACGCGTTATCCGCTGCGCAAGGAGTATCCACGTTGCAGACCGCCCTACCCCCCGCTTTCAGGCCCCTCTTGCAATGGCTCGCACTGCTGATCTGTGCCGGCGCATTCGGCCAGTTGCTGCATGCCCTGGCCGTGCCGGCCGGGTTGTTCCTCGGCCCCATGCTGGTGGCCATCGTCTTCGGCGTCTCGGGCGCGCAACTGCACCTGCATCGCCAGCTGTTCCGTTTCGGTCAGGGCTGCGTCGGCCTGCTGGTCGCCCATTCGGTGACGTGGGCGGTACTGGTGTCGATGGCCCAGTCCTGGCACTTGATGCTGGTCGCCACCTTCATCACGGTGGCGCTCAGCGCCCTGGTGGGCCTTGGCACGGTGCGCTTCGGCGGCATCCCAGGCAGCACTGCCGCCTGGGGTACGGCACCGGGGGCAGCTTCGGCGATGGTGTCGATGGCCGAGGACAATGGCGCCGACGGCCGCGTCGTGGCAACCATGCAATATGTGCGGGTGGTCTGCGTGGTGATGATTGGCTCGCTGGTCAGCCACTTGCTCGGCGCCACACCGGCTGCAGGCGCGGTGGCTAATGCACCGGCGGCGCTGGCAGGCCCGCACCTGCTCGACAGCCTGCTCAGCCTGGGTGTGGTGCTGCTGGGCATCACCCTCGGCAACCGCCTGCCTGCCGGCGCCTTGCTGACACCGCTGCTGCTGGGCGGTGCCCTGCAACTCAGTGGGTTGCTGACCATCCGCTTGGCCGAGCCCTTGCTGGCCATTGCCTACGGTGCCATCGGCTGTTACATCGGCCTGCGCTTCGACCGGCAGACCGTGCGCTATGTGTGGAAGCGCCTGCCGACCATGATTGCCGGGGCGGTGGTGCTGATTGCGCTATGCGCCGCGTGCGCTTACGGGCTGGCCTTGGCGATGGGCACGGACTTCTTGTCGATGTACCTGGCGACCAGCCCGGGGGGGCTGGATGCCATGGCAATCATTGCAGTGGAAACCCATGCAGATGTCGGCCTGGTACTGGCCATGCAGACCTTGCGGCTGTTCGGGGTGATCCTGACCGGGGCCTTCTGTGCGCGGCAGATCATTCGCCTGACCCAGGGGTGCGGTGGCTAGCGGCGCCACAATCCTCACGCCGGGCCCTTCAATGCCGCCTCGATCTTCGCCACATCGATCTTGCCCATGCTCATCATCGCGTCGAACGCCCGCTTGGCCGCTGCCTTGTCGGGGTGGGAGATGGCTTGGATGAGTATGCGCGGGGTGATCTGCCAGGAGATGCCCCACTTGTCCTTGCACCAGCCACAGACGCTCTCGCTGCCGTCGTTGCTGACGATGGCATGCCAGAGCCGGTCGGTCTCGGCCTGGTCCTCGGTGCAGACCTGGAACGAAAACGCCTCGCTGTGCTTGAACGTGGTACCGCCATTGAGCCCGACGCAAGGGATGCCCATCACGGTAAATTCGACGGTAATCACCTCACCGACCTTGCCCGACGGGTAGTCGCCGGGGGCCAGGTGCACCGCCAGCACGTGGCTGTCGGGGAAGGTTCGGGCATAAAAGTTGGCCGCTTGTTCGGCATCCTTGTCGAACCACAGGCAGATCGTGTTCTTGGCAGTCATGGCAAGGCCCCATGGGCAAACAGGAAGCTTTGAGTCTAGCCCTTCAGTCCAAGCTGACGAGGGCCACCGCCAAGATAACGATCAGAAGCCACTTACCAATCACGGGG
Organism: Pseudomonas sp. 382; assembly: GCF_002759075.1. Classification (NCBI taxonomy): domain Bacteria; kingdom Pseudomonadati; phylum Pseudomonadota; class Gammaproteobacteria; order Pseudomonadales; family Pseudomonadaceae; genus Pseudomonas; species Pseudomonas sp. 382. The sequence continues at coordinate 186,911 of NZ_PEMX01000001.1, read as the reverse complement.
AAATTTCCCACAACCCGCACATGGCGGGGCATTGCATCATTGCGGACGAACCTCACAAGCGACTTCTCGCAGGGAGATACAGGTTTGTCTGATTTCAAATCAAAGTTGCAGCACCTCAGCGCCGAACAGATCGAGGCGCTGTACAGCGAATACATCAGCGGGGAGAAAATTGCCCAGCTGCTCGAACGCTACGCCATCGACCTCGCCCCCAGCAGCCTGATCAAGGCCTTTCCCCCCGTACCCTGCGCCGAACTCGTGTGCCCTTATTGCGAAGTCAGCCTGTACGAACGGCGCAAAAGCCGCACGGCCAACAGTTGGAACGATAACCTGGCCTACTGCCCGAACTGCGCCCACCGTCACTACTTCCCAGGGCGCAACCGCTGGCAACGCGCTTGCGCCTGCCAGCCCTGCCTGGCGGCGCGCGAACAGGCCCGGCAGGCAAAGGCCATCGAACAGCGCAAGCGCATCAAGGAGCACTGGTCGCTGGGAAAGCACCTGCCAGTGCCACTGCACACGCTGTCGATCACCCGCCAGTTGCAGTTGCTGGCCGTGCTCGAAATCCGCATGGACACGCAAACGGATTGCATCCTGGCTGCGGAAAAAACCATCGGCGATGCGCGTGTCAGCCCCTCCAAGGGCATGGATTCAACCATCCTGCTGGCGCTGCATGAAGACCAGATCCTGCTGGTCGACCCGGATTCGCCGCTGGAGGCCTTCAGCGACGACCCGACACCGAAGGCCTGGCAGAACAAGGTGCGCTGGGTCGCCAATGTCAGCCTGGATGACGCGCAGCGGGCCGGCCTCGGCATTTTGCATCGCGCGCTGCACACGGCGCTTTGCGCTGGCCCGCAGCCGCAATGGCATGACGAACTCGTCGCAGCCATCAAGTCGCTCTGCAACGAAGAAGTGTGCGCCTACATCGCCACCCGCTGCGCGGAACACGGGCTGCCCTTCGAGGCAAGGCACAAAGCCGCAGAAGTCGCAGCCCAGCTGCTCGACAAGCATCCCGTGCGGCACATCTGGTCGCTGGTCAACACTGCGGTCCGTGGGGCACTGTCATTCGTTGCCCGCGCCCAGGTCAACAAACTGCACGCCGCCAACACCATTCCAGGGAGCCTGCTGTCGCTGAGCGAACGCGCCATCCGCGAGGACTGGCAGTTCACGGTATCGAGCTACGACAGCCACGCCCCGCGTTCAGGTTTCAGTCAGGCGCTGTTCGACGTGCTGTTGCAACAGCGCGACCATGGCCTGAATCGCAAGGTCAGCGACTACATCGCTGAGCTGCCGGTACATGCGGACGATAACGGCTGCAGGCTGTTTTGCGCCATGTGCGGATCGAACCTGGTGCATGTGAAGGCGGGGCCTCGGGAAACCATCGTCAATTGCAAGGATTGCCTTGCCAGGACCCTGATATCGACATGAAAAAAGCGCCCCACCCGGGGCGCGTGCCTCGCGCCCAGTACCTGCAACATTCTGTTGGGAAATCCTATATTCAGCAGTGAACCTGCTTACAAAATTGCGGTCTGTCCCTGACGGTCAATTCACCGACCGGTTCGCCGGCCTCGTCGCTGATCCACAGTTACCGGGCCTATTTTTCCTGTTGCAGCGAAGACCCAACATGCCTGAATCCCGCCCAGCCTCCCTTGCCCTCCCTGCCCTGCGCGGCAGCCTGCTCGCCGCCCTGCTGGCCCTTGCCGTCCCCGCGCATGCCGAAGAGCCGGCCAGCGATGCGCGCTGGGTCAGCGACAGCTTGAGCACCTACGTGCGCAGTGGCCCGACCGATGGCCACCGCATCGTTGGCACGCTCAAGTCCGGGCAGAAACTCACCCTGGTCGGTAGCCAGGGCAACTACAGCCAGGTACGTGGGCAGAATGGCGACCTGGTATGGATCCTCACCAATGACCTGCAGTCGGTGCCAGGCCAGAGCGAGCGCCTGCCGCAACTCGACGCTCAGGTGGCGGAGCTGTCCGGGCAGCTCAAGACCATCGATGACAGCTGGAAGAACCGTGTACAGGGCATGCAGGAGACCCTCGACTCGCGCAAGAAGCTCATCGATGAGCTGGAAGCACGCAACCAGGCGCTCAGCGAACAGCTCGACCAGAGCCAGTCGAGCCTGCGCGATACCCAGGCACGTCTGGGCGACGAGAACAAGCAGGTGATGATGCGCTACATGGTCTACGGCGGCAGCATCGCCGGTGCCGGCCTGCTGGCGGGGCTGATCCTGCCGGCGCTGACCCGTGGGCGGAAAAAGAACGACCGCTGGTTCTGATCATAGACAGGCGGGCCTCTTCACGGATTCAACCGCGCAGAGGCCCGCAGCAACGTGGCGCTATCGGCTGCGCGCCTTGTTATAGATACTTTTGGCCTGGTCGGCAGCAGACTGACACTTGGCCATATCGCCGGCATCCCGAGCCTTTTTGGCTTCTTCCCATTTCACTTTGAAATCATGGGCCATGCCGCCGTGCATGCCCTGGCCACTGGCTTTGTGGTCGTCTTCCAGTTCCTTGATCTTCGCATCGCAGTTGGTTTTGGGGTCAGCGTGTGCAGCAACACTCAGCACTGAAGCAATTACCAGCAATAGGATGGATTTCATGGAGCGTTCTCCTTGGAAATCAGAATGATCATCGAGAGGCATTTGGCTCGATGCAGGGGAAAGCATAGACGGCGATGGCGCGGGCTGTGTCGGTTCAGCTCGGCGGTCATCGCCACTCGGCAAACAGGAAGTCGATGAACGCCCGTACCCGCAAGGGCATGTGCCGGGCCTACGGGTAGATCAGCATGCCAGGTAGGCCGGTGTCGCCACCACCACCGCTCCCCCAGGTACCGGCGTTGTTGCCAGGTGCTGGTCAAGGGCGGGCTGAATCAGGCGGTCAAGGGCCTGGAGCTGGCAGCCAGCGGCGGGCAGGTCAATGCGGTAGCACCCGGGATCATCGATACACCGCTGCACGGCGGCTCGGTCGAGGCCCTTCTTTGCGGGCCTTACTGCCGCAACCGTTCCAGCGCTTGCAACACAAACCCCGTTGCCCGCTCCACTTGCCCTTCACGGCAGGCAATCCCCAGCTGCCGCCACAACCCGGGCCGCAGCGGCCGGCGGGCAATCCGCCGGTCCAGTTCGGCGGCCTCGCCTTCCTGCGGCAACAAGGTCGCGCCATAGCCCGCCCCGACCAGGCTCTTGATCGCATCGTTGTAGTTCAGCTCGATTCGCGGCTCGGGATACAAGCCCGCCGCCGCGAACCACTCCCCGGTCACCCGTGACAACTGGGTACTGTGGTCATTGAGGATCAATGCACGCTGCGCCAGCCAGGCCGGGGTGACCTTGGCCGGCGGCTGCCAGTCGGCCGGCACATACGCCAGAATCGGGTCGCGCCGCCAGGGCGTGAGGCTGACACCCTTGCCGGCCACCTGCGGCAGCGCGACCAGGCCGATGTCCAGGCTGCCTTCTCGCAAGCGCGCCAGGGAAGCCTGGGAAGTCAGCACCTGAACCTGCACGTCGATACCGGGGTGCGCCTCTTTCAAATGCTCAAGGGCCTTGGGCAACAAGTGGGCAATGGCACCCGTGGATGCCCCCAGGCGCACCCGCCCGGTCAGGCCCTCGACCTGGCGACGCACTTCGTCCAACGCCAGGTCGGCATCGGCCAGCAAACGCCGGGCCCTACCCAGCAGCGTCTCGCCGATGGCCGTCGGGCGCACCTGGTTGCGGTTGCGCGTCAGCAGCGGCGCACCGACCCGCGCCTCCAGCTCGGCCACGTGCAAGCTGATGGTGGGCGGCGCGAGGTTGAGCTGGCGGGCGGCTTCGGCAAACGAGCCCAGGTCGGTAACCACTACCAAGGTACGCAGGCGGTCGAGGCTGATTTCGCGCATGGGCGGCGATCCTTTATTCATGAAAGCTGAACGTCAGCGTCATCATATTCAAATTTTCTTTCCCAGCGCCACAGGCGAGCATAGGCCATCTCCTCCGCTGACCGGACTCCGACCATGCACACCCCTGTTGTCTTCATCGACGGTGACCAAGGCACCACCGGCCTGCAGATCCACGCCCGCCTGCAAGGCCGCACCGACCTGCGCCTGCTGACCCTGCCGCAAGCCGAGCGCAAGGACCCACAGCGCCGCGCCGACGCCATCAACAGCGCCGACATCGCCTTGCTGTGCCTGCCCGACGACGCTGCCCGCACGGCCGTGGCGGCCATCGAGAACCCGGCCGTACGGGTGATCGACGCCAGCTCCGCGCACCGCACCACACCAGGCTGGGTCTACGGCCTGCCGGAGCTGGACGGGCAGCAGGCCGAGCGCATCGCCCAGGCCAAGCGGGTCAGCAACCCCGGCTGCTACCCGACCGGCGCCATCGCCCTGCTGCGCCCGCTGGTCAAGGCCGGCCTGCTGCCGGCCGACTACCCGCTGAGCATCCACGCCATCTCGGGTTATTCCGGCGGTGGTCGTGCCGCCGTCGAGCGGCACGAAACACCGGGCGCTGAACATACCCCCATCTTGCAGATGTATGGCCTGGAACTGGCGCACAAGCACGTGCCGGAAATCCAGCTGCATGCGGGCCTGTCGGCACGGCCCATGTTCCTGCCCGGTTACGCGGCCTATCGCCAAGGCATCGTCCTGAGTATTCCCCTGCAGCTGCGCCTGCTGCCGGGCCAGCCGCGCGCCGAGCAGTTGCAAGCCTGCCTGGAGCACCACTACCAGGGTGCCCGCCATGTGCAGGTGATGCCCCTGCATCAGCAAGGCCCGGCCACCCCGCTCGACCCGGAGGCGCTGAATGACAGCAACGACCTGCGCCTGGCGCTGTACGCCAACCCCGAGCACGGCCAGGTGCTGCTGACGGCGGTGTTCGACAACCTCGGCAAGGGTGCCTCGGGCGCGGCCGTGCAGAACCTCGACCTGATGCTCGCCGCGATGCGCGGCTAAAAAGGGTTTAGACTGTGCACCCCGCGCCACCTCGGCGCGGGATGAGCCAATCGCAGCCGGAGCCCGTTTACCGATGTTCATCCTGAGCCGCCTCGACAGCGTGCCGCCCGAATCTTTCCAGAGCCAGATCCGCGAGCTGGTGATCCACAACGTCGGTGATCTGAGCAGTGTCGCCATTCGCGCCGAAAACCCGCTGTATCCGCTGTACCAGTACGGCGTCGGCATGGAGGTGCACCAGTACCTGCAGGCCATGGACGGCACGCGTGGCCTGGCAGTGGAACTGACCCTGGCCCTGGATGCCGATGCCCCGGACCAGTTGCTCGGTTTCGCCCTGGCCTTGCCGGCCCAGGACAACCCCCAGGCCTGCGCCCTGGCGTTTCTGGCCGTGGCACCCAGCCACCGCCGCCAAGGCATTGCCCGTGCCCTGCTGGGTGACGCGCAGGCACGCTATGCCAGTGTCGAGCTGAATGCCTTTGCCAGCCAGGTGCCGTGGTTCGAGAGCATGGGCATGCAGGTGGTCGCCGCCAGCGGGCCGCAGGTGCTGATGAGCAGCACCGGCCAGGCCAGTGGCGCGCTGATCGGTCGGCTGGACATTGCGCCGATCTATCAGACTGCCGAGGTGCTGCAGATTCACACCTACCTGCTCAATCAGCAGGGTGAGGATGCCATGCTCGATGCCGAGCAGCAGCGGGATGAATGGCTGGATGAGTTGACGGTGCAGGCCAAGGAATGTGTCAGGCAGCGCAGATCGGTGCATTGATCTGAGGGCCTCTTCGCGGGCAAGCCCGCTCCCACAGGTACTGCACAGGCCTGGAAAATTGTGCGTCCCCAGTGGGAGCGGGCTTGCCCGCGAAGAAGCAAAACTGTGCGGTCAGGCATGCACCCAACGCCGATGCAGCCCGCGGGCCAAGGCATCGAGCATGAACCCCAGCACGCCGATCAGCAGTACCATTGCCATCAGTTCCGAGTAAGCCAGGCGGTCGCGGGTATCGAGAATGAAGTACCCAAGCCCCGCGCTCACCCCGAGCATCTCGCACGGCACCAGCACGATCCACAGGATGCCAATCGCCAGGCGCACCCCGGTCAGCACATGGCCGATAACCCCCGGCACGATCACCTTGCACAAGGTTTCCCAACGCGTGGCACTGAGGCTGCGGCTCAACTGCAGCCAGCGCGGGTCGAGCTGGCGCACGCCTGCGGCCGTGTTGAGCAGGATCGGCCAGAGTGCGGCGAAGGCCAGCAGGAAGTAGATCGGCTGGTCACCCACGCCCATCAGCATCACCACCACTGGCATCCACGACAAGGGCGAGATCATCCGCAGGAACTGGAACGCCGGTGTGGTCGCTGCTTCCAGGTGCCGGTAGCTACCCACCAGCAGCCCCAGCGGCACGCCGATCAGCAACGCCAGCAACAAGCCGACCAGAATGCGCTTGAGGCTGACCCAGACATGCCCGTAGACCTCGCCTTGGCCAAGCAACTCGACCAGGCTGGCCAGGGTCGCCTGGGGCGAGAAGCGTGCCGACAGGCCGTCAGCCTCGCCGAACAACTGAACACCCGCCCACCACAGCAGCAGCAACCCCAGCAGGCCCGCCAGCCCCAGGCCGGCAGCTACGACGTGCTTGCCCATCAGACCGCGAACTCCTCGCTACGCTGGAAGTTCTCGGCGATGCCGAACACCGACGGGCCACCGACTGCGGCAATGGCGTTGCGCACGAAGCGGTCGTCGACCAGGTCGCGAGCCGTCTGCACCGGGTCCAACCCGGCGAGGAAGCCGCTTTCGCCCTCGATCAGGGTGTGCTTCAAGCGCTTGACCAGTTCTTCCGTATAGCTGGGGTATGGGTAGGGCTGGAAGTCGATGCGCTTCTCGTCCCATTGCTGATGCCGGATCGCACCACTGGCCACGTAGCCAGCGCGGTCTTCGGCGGCCGGCGCCAGCACCTTGGTCAGCACCGCCGGTTCATGCGGCGTGTACTTGTTGGGGCCCGCCTTGGACAGCAACGCCGCCGCTTCGGCGCGGTGGTCGCGGGTCCATTGCTGGGCCTTGACGATGGCGTTGACCACCTTCTGCGACCACTCCGGGCGGTTGTTCAGGTCGTGTTCATGCATGAACACCACGCAGCAGGCGTGGTTGCGCCAGACATCGCCGGTAAAGCGCTGCACGCGGCCGACCTTGAGGTTCTCGGCCAGGGCATTGAACGGTTCGGCGACGATGTAGCCGGCGATGCGCTTGCTGGCCAGGGCCGGCGGCATGTCCGAGGGCGGCAGCACCAGCAGGTTGACCTCATTGGCCGCCAGCGAGGCATTGGCAGGTTTCGACACCGGGGTCAGGCCGTTGTCGTTGAGCATCTGCTGCAACACCACATTGTGGATCGAGTACCAGAACGGGATGGCCACTGTCTTGCCGCCCAGTTGCTTCATGTCGCTGATGTCCGGCGCCACGGTCAGGCCCGAGCCGCCGACATGGTTCCAGGCCACCACCTTGGCCGGTACCTTGCTGCCGTAACGTGCCCACACGGTCATCGGCGAAAGCAGGTGGATGACGTTGACCTGGCCAGAGATGAAAGCCTCGATCACCTGCGCCCAGCTGCGCAGCAATACCGGGCGCTCGGCCTTGATGCCTTCAGCCTCGAACAGGCCGTTGTTGTGCGCCACCAGCAGCGGCGTGGCATCGGTGATCGGCAGGTAGCCGATGCGCACCGGCGCGTCGGGTTCGGCCGCAGCGCGAGCCTGCAAGCTGGAGAGCAGCGGTACGGCGCCGGCAGCGGTGAGCATGGCGCTGAGCTTGAGGAAATCACGACGCGAGGTGGAGGAACAGCAGTCATCCATGCACATGGGCAGGCTCCGAAGTCAACGAGGAAGGGGAAGGTTCAGCCGTGCGGCTCGCCCGCCGAAGGGTCTTGAGTATCTCGATTCGCAGCGCGCCCAGCTCCTCGACCCGCTGCGTGCGCGGTTGCGGCAGGCCGATGTGCCATTGGCCAAGGATGTGCGCCGGGTGGTCGCCCAGTAGCAGCACCCGGTCGGACAGCAACAAGGCTTCGTCGATGTCGTGGGTAATCAGCACCGCCGCCGTGTTGTGAGCGGCGATCAGTTGCAGCAGCAATTGCTGCATGTCGGCACGGGTCACTTCGTCGAGCGCGCCGAACGGCTCGTCGAGCAGCAGGACTTCGGGCTGGCGCGCCAGGCAACGGGCCAGAGCGGTGCGCTGGGCCATGCCGCCAGACAACTGCGCCGGATACTGGTTGCGCGCATGGGCCAGGCCCACCGCGCTGATGGCCTGGTCGATGCGCGCGCGGCGCTCGGCTGCCGGCAGCTTGGGCTGGCGGGCGAAATCCAGGCCGAAGGCGACGTTCTTTTCCAGGCTCAACCAGGGCAGCAGGCTCGGGTCCTGAAAGGCCACCGCCAGGCGCGGGTGCGGCCCCTGCAGCGGCTCGCCGTGCAGGGTCACTCGCCCGCTGCGCGGTTGCTGCAAACCGGCCAGCACCCGCAGCAGGCTGGACTTGCCGACGCCACTGGGGCCGAGGATGGTCACCACCTCGCCTGGCGCCAGTTGCAGGTCAAAGCGCGCCAGCACCTCCTGCCAACCACCCTCGCGCGGGTAGCCCAGGCTGATCGCGCAGGCTTGGAGTAGCGTTTGGCTCATGCGTTGGCGGCCTGGCGATGCAGCTCGGCGCGCAGTTGCACCAGGCTTGGGGTAACGATCGGCACGAACGCCGACTCGCGCCAGCGGCGGGCGAAGCCGGCCCCGAACTCATCCAGGTACGCCTTGCCGCCGCTGGCCTGCAGCTCCAGCTGCACGGCGTCGGCAGCACTTTCGGCGAGGGTGATGCGCAGCTTGAACAGCGCCGCCGGCTGGCCCTGGTAGCGCCCCTCGAGCAGACCTTGCTTGAGCTCGGCGACGGTGTTTTCCAGGCGTTCCTTGAGCACCTGGCGGTGTTCTTCGAGGAACGACAGGCGCCCATGCAGGTGTTCGTGGACTTCCTCCAGCGAGCGCCGCGCCAGGCCAATGGCCATGCCGCACTGCAGGGCAAGGAACGCCGGGCGCACCTTGGGCAGGAATTCGCGGGCGTTTTCGTGCAACAGCCAGTCGCGGCTCAACTGCACCTGATGAAACGCCAACGCGGCGGTGTTGCTCGATTGCAGGCCCATCAGTTCCAGGTCGTCAGAGCGCTCCAGGCCCTGGCTGGCGGAGGGAATGGCCATCACGAAAGGCGAGCCACCGGCGTCGTCCTCGATGGCCGCCGCCACGACGAAGCCGCTCTTGCGCAGGTTGGTCACCCAGTGCAGGCGGCCTTCCAGCGTCCAGCCCGCCGCCTCGCAGCGGCCACGCACCTGCAAGGCCTCGATGCCGGAAAGGAACTTCATGGCGTTGGACAACCCGGTGGCACCGGCCAGCTCGCCGGTCAGCAGGCTGGGTAGCAAGCGCTCGCGCAAACCCTGGTTGGGGCTTTGCAGCAGGTATTCGATAAACGCGCGCTGGCCCCAGCAAACGAAGGCTGCGGCCAGTGAGCGGCTGGCGATGGCGGCGATGGCTTCGACCGCATCGGTGACTGCGCCGCCGCTGCCGCCCAGTGCCGGGGCGACGCCAACGCGCAGCAGTTGCGATTCGGCAATATGCGCCAGCACGTGCTGCGGGTCGCATTGGCCCTGGTCGATTGCCTCGGCATTGGCATCCAGCCATTGACGAAATGCAGCATCAAGCATGTCCCTACTCCTTTTGAAATCACAGGCGCCACCCGCGCCAGGCGTCGATTACGCAGTTGGCTGCCAGCGGTACTTGCTCAGCTCGTCGTTGAGCGGCGTCTGGGCGAACACATTAGCAAAGTTGCACAGGGTTGCGAGACTCACGCCAAGAATCACTTCCAGGGCGTTGCCCTCGGTGAAACCGGCTGCGCGGAAGGCCTGGTAGGTGGCGTCGCTGACGTTGCCGCGGGTGGCAATGACTTCACGGGCGAATTCGGCCAGGGTCTCGTAGCGGGCATCCGGCAGTTCACCACGGGCGCGCAGGGCGTCGACCACTTCGGCGGGCAGCTTGGCCTTGTTCAGGGCCACGGCGGTATGGCCGGCGACGCAGAAGTCGCAACCGTGTTGGGTGGCGGCTATCAATTGCACCACTTCACGCTCGGCCAGGGACAATTCGGACTTGCCGTTCAGCGCCGAGACGGTGACATAGGTCTCCAGCGCTGCCGGGGCATTGGCCAGCACGCCGAGCAGGTTGGGAATGAAGCCGGAGTTCTTCTGGGCGTTCTCGAGGAATGGGCGGGCCGCTTCCGGAGCGCTCTGCAGAGTGTGTAGAGTAATGCGCGAGGTCATGGAGTGGTCTCCTGTCGTGTAGGTCGCTACAGTCTGTTGGTTATAAGAATTACCCTCCATATTCATCAGTCGCCTTTCCTTGCTCCTGAGTCTTTGCATTAGATGATTTCATCCAGCCATCTTGTCGATTGGTTATTAGAGGGCCTCGAACTCGATGCCAGCCTGTTTCATGTCGGCCGCTATTGCGGTGGCTGGCATGCCAGCACCCAAGGCATGGGCCGCGCCAGTTTTCACCTGGTGGTGCAGGGGCATTGCTGGTTGCACCTCGATGGCCGGAGCGAGGCTGTGCGCCTGGCCGCCGGCGATGCCGTGTTCCTGCTGCGCGACCTGGGCTATCGACTGTCCAGCGACCAGGACCCGATTACCGCCTGCGACCAGCCACGCCAGCAAATGCAGGCACTGGATGCGACGGCGAGCGACGGGGTGGGCCTGGTATGCGGGTTCTTCGACTTCCGCGCCGGGTTGTCGTCGCTGATCGTCGACGGGCTGGCCGACTGGATCGTGCTGCGTGCCGATGAACCGGCCGGGCATGCGGCGCGGGCATTGTTCGGGCTGATTCTGGAGGAGTGCCAGCGCTCGCCCTCGCAAACGATGCTGGAGCGCCTCACCCAGTTGCTGTTCCTGTATGTGCTGCGCCAGCAGGTGCATGGCGGGCAGTCGCTTGGCGGGCTGGTCGCCCTCGCCCGTCAGCCGGCCTTCGCCGGGTTGCTGGAGCAATTGATCGAACAGCCTGGCCAGGCCTGGACACTGGAGAACATGGCGGCCTGCACCGGATTGTCGCGCTCGGCGTTCTTCAAGCGCTTCGTGGAGGTGGCTGGGCAGTCGCCGGGGCAGGTGCTGCTGGCGCTGCGCATGCGCCATGCCTGCCGGTTGCTGCAGGCGGGCAATACCGTGGAACAGGTGGGGGCGCAGGTGGGGTATCAATCGGTGGCGGCGTTTACCCGGGCGTTTGCCAAGACCGTGGGTGTGCAACCAGGGGCATATCGACGCCAGCACGAGCAGCGCTGACCGGCTGAAAGGGGGCGCAAAGCGCCCCCTGGCTGTCAGCGAGAACGTTATTTCAGGTCGAAGCGATCGAGTTCCATCACTTTTACCCAGGCCGCCACGAAGTCCTTGACGAACTTGTCATTGCCATCGCTGCTGCCATACACCTCGCTCAGCGCCCGCAACTGCGCGTGCGAGCCGAAAACCAGGTCGACCCGGCTGCCCGTCCACTTCACCTGCCCGGTCTTGCGATCACGGCCCTCGAAGCGGTCGTTGTCCGCCGAAGTCGGCTTCCATTCCACGCCCATGTCCAGCAGGTTGCGGAAGAAGTCGTTGCTCAGGGTGCCAGGCTTGTCGGTGAACACACCGTCCTTGCTGCCGCCATGGTTGGCACCCAGCACGCGCAGGCCACCGATCAGCACGGTCAGTTCAGGCGCGGTCAGGGTCAGCAACTGGGCCTTGTCCAGCAACAGCTTCTCGGCCTTGACGCTGTAGCGGGCCTTGCTGAAGTTGCGGAATCCATCAGCCAGCGGCTCAAGCACGGCAAACGACTCGACGTCGGTCTGCGCCTGCGAGGCATCGACACGGCCCGGCCGGAAGCCAACGCTGACATTGTGCCCGGCATCCTTGGCCGCCTTTTCCACGGCGGCAGAACCGGCGAGGACGATCAGGTCGGCCAGGGAGATTTTCTTGCCTGCGGCATTGAAGTCACTCTGGATCTTCTCCAGCGCCGCCAGCACCGTGCCGGTGCCTTGGTTGGCCACCCAGTCCTTCTGCGGTGCCAGGCGCAGGCGGCCGCCGTTGGCACCCCCGCGCTTGTCCGAGCCACGGAAGGTCGAGGCTGCCGCCCAGGCGGTGGACACCAGTTCGGCGACGCTCAGGCCCGACGCAAGAATCCTGGCCTTGAGCCCGGCGATGTCCTGTTCGTCCACCAGCGGGTGGTCGGCTTTGGGCAGCGGGTCTTGCCACAGCAGCTCTTCGTTGGGCATCTCCGGGCCCAGGTAGCGCGCCAGCGGGCCCATGTCACGGTGGATCAGCTTGTACCAGGCACGGGCGAAGGCATCGGCCAGCTGGTCGGGGTTATCCTTGAAGCGCTTGGCGATCGGCCCGTAGATCGGGTCGAAGCGCAGCGCCAGGTCAGAGGTGAGCATGGACGGTGCATGCTTCTTGCCCGGATCGTGGGCATCCGGCACGGTGCCTGCGCCTTTGCCATCCTTTGGTCGCCACTGGTGCGCACCGGCCGGGCTCTTGGTCAGTTCCCACTCGAAGTTGAACAGGTTGTTGAGGTACTCGTTGCTCCAACGAGTCGGCGTCGACGTCCAGGTCACCTCCAGGCCGCTGGTAATGGTATCCCCGCCTTTGCCAGTGCCAAAACTGTTGGCCCAGCCGAGGCCCTGCAGTTCGAGGCTCGCCGCTTCCGGCTCAGGGCCTACATTGTCGGCCGGGCCGGCACCGTGGGTCTTGCCGAAGGCATGGCCGCCCGCGATCAGCGCCACGGTTTCTTCGTCGTTCATCGCCATCCGGCCGAACGTTTCGCGAATATCCCGGCCTGATGCGACGGGGTCCGGGTTGCCTTCCGGGCCTTCCGGGTTGACGTAGATCAACCCCATCTGCACCGCCGCCAGCGGGTTTTCCAGGTTGCGTTCGCCGCTGAGGTCACGGCTCTGTTCCTCGGGATGTTTCTGTGGCTCCGCGACCAGGTCACCCTGGCCTGGCGGTTGCGCCTTGACCTGCTCCTTGCCGTAACGGGTGTCACCACCGAGCCAGACCTTTTCCGAACCCCAGTACACGTCTTCGTCCGGCTCCCACACATCGGCGCGGCCGCCAGAGAAGCCAAAGGTCTTGAAGCCCATGGATTCCAGGGCGACGTTACCCGTGAGCACGATCAGGTCGGCCCAGGAGATCTTGTTGCCATACTTCTGCTTGATCGGCCACAGCAGGCGCCGGGCCTTGTCCAGGCTGACGTTGTCCGGCCAGCTGTTGAGCGGCGCGAAACGCTGCTGACCGGAGCCGGCACCGCCACGGCCATCGCCGATGCGGTAGGTACCAGCGCTGTGCCAGGCCATGCGAATGAACAGTGGGCCGTAGTGGCCGAAGTCGGCTGGCCACCAGTCCTGTGAGTCGGTCATCAAGGCGGTCAGGTCTTTTTTCAGGGCCTGGAAATCGAGGCTCTTGAACGCCTTGGCATAGTCGAAATCCGGGTCAGGGTTGGATTTCGACGAGTGTTGATGGAGGATCCTGAGGTTGAGCTGGTCAGGCCACCAGTCACGGTTGGTGGTGCCGCCACCTGCGGTTTGATGGAACGGGCATTTCGATTCGTTCGACATCTGCTGTTACCTTTGGGTCGGTTATCCAGATTTCCGGTCTCTGCCAGGTGTTCTTTCAGCCGAGCACATGGGCTCGTGCCTACCCCTCGTCAGGTCTGGTCGGTGATGTGCCGACACGGGGCTGGCGAAGCTCCCACGTCACGTGCGGCGCGGTCTTGCACGCACGTGCTGCCACGCCGCGCACAGGTGGATTTCGCAGGGCCAGGGGAAAGACTAGCCGAGCTTGGGCAGACTTCTAATAGAGTGGCTCTTAAGGGCTGATAGCCCCGGCACATCCATACAAGGCACAACGCTCAGCGTCGTGCTTCAATACACCGCCAACCCCTCCAGCCCGGTGAGCCAAGCCCCATGAACCGCAACGACCTGCGCCGCGTCGACATGAACCTGCTGGTGCTTTTCGAAGCCCTGATGATCGAACGCAACCTGACCCGCGTCGGCGAAAAGCTGTTCATCACCCAGTCCACCGTCAGCGCCGCCCTTGCCCGCCTGCGCGAGCTGTTCGACGACCCGCTGCTGATCCGCAGCGGCCGGGCCATGGAGCCCACCCCGCGGGCCATGCAGATCTTCGCCGAACTGGGCCCGGCCATGGACGTGATTTCGTCTGCGATCAGCCGCGCCCGTGACTTCGACCCGGCCAGCAGTTGCAACCAGTTCCGCCTGGGCCTGTCGGACGATGCCGAGTTCGGCCTGTTCCCGGCCTTGCTGCAAGCCCTGCGCGAGGAAGCGCCTGACATCAGCGTGGTGGTGCGCCGGGCCAATTTCCTGCTGATGCCAGGCCTGCTGGCCAGCGGTGAGATCTCTGTGGGGGTAAGCTACACCACCGACCTGCCCGCCACCGCCAAACGCCGCAAGCTGCGCGATATCGGCGTGCGTGTGCTGCGCGCCGACGACCGCCCCGGCCCGCTGACCCTCGACGAGTACTGTGCGCGGCCCCATGTGATGGTGTCGTTCTCCGGTGACATGAGCGGCAACATCGACCTCGACCTTGCACGCATCGGCCGCTGCCGCAAGGTGGTCCTGGCCGTGCCGCAGTTCGGCAGCCTGCGTGCACTGCTGCGCAATACCGAAATGATCGCCACCGTGCCCGACTATGCCGCCTGCGCCCTGGCAGACGATGGCAGCCTGCGCGCCGATCCCGCGCCCTTCGAGATCACCGAGGCCGAGCTGTCGATGGTGTGGAGCGGCGCCCACGACAACGACCCGGCCGAGCGCTGGCTGCGCGAACGCATTTTGCAGTACATGGCCCGCCCGAGCTGATTCATCGACCCCATCGATAGCCACCATGAATGCCATCAAGTTCCGCGGCAGCCGCGACGGGCGGAAGATGGCGGCATTCACTGATCGATGAGGCTCTAACCATGAAAACCGGCATGCTCGCTGCCCTGCTCGCCCTGTTCGCTGCCCTTGGCGGTTGTGCCGCGCCGGCTGGCCAGCAGGCTGCCCAGCCCTGCGGGCACTTCTACTCGGCCACGGCCATTTCCAGCGTCGCCCTGGCCCCGGGGCAGCATGTGGCCGTGCTGCTCGGGCGTAATGCCGACAGCACCCTCAGCTACCTGCAGCAGCACCGTGACGATGCGGTGGCCAGGTCGCAGCCGCGCAGCATTCCGGTAGCCACCTTGCGCGGGGGCAGCCAGGCCTACGACTGGCTGGCGCATTCGCTGGCCCAGCAGTTCGCCGAAGTGACCTTCTACGAAGACCTGGACAGCCTGCTTGCCGACCACCCGGACGTGATCGTGCTGCTGGACAGCGAAAGCCGCCTGGCCACGGCAGACGTCGAGAGCCGGGTGGTGGCGCGGTTCTTCGACCGCCAGCTGACCTACATTGGCCGCGCCGAAGGGCGTGCGCACAAGGATGTCAGCAACGTAGCGCGGATGCTGGAAGATGAGCAGGCCGCCAAGGCCGATGCCCTGCGCGACTTCGATGCTTCGCTGCAGCGCTTGCTGGGCAGCAAGGTGTGAGCCACGACGACGCTCCGGCAGAACCCAGGGAACTCCTGACCCTCGCCCGCTCTCTTAAGCAGTGAGTGGTTTATTTCCTTGTGCTTCACGTTACTGGAGAACACAACATGCGCCACCTACTCCTCGCCCCTGCGCTGCTGCTCCTGCTGCCTGCCGGTGCTGCCCTGGCCCGCGTCGATGCGGGCGACGTCGCCACCTCGGCCGGTGTTTCCGCCTCGCTGTATTCGACCTTCAAGGACGATAAACGCATCATCCCCGCACAGGACGAGCTGTCGGCCTTCGTCGCCAGCGGCGGGACCATTCGTGGCGCCTATGTGGAATCGGCGCTGGAACAGGCTCGCAAGGACCATCCTGGCTTGCAGGCCAGTGACGAAGAGCTGGCAAAGGCAATCCTCTCGCAGGATGATCCGGTCGCCCATCATTGAACTTTTGCCACGCAGACTCCACCGGCTCTAACAGCGGTGGAGTTGATGTGCGTACTGGTTTATCCGAGCGACATCGAGCTTAGTGGCTAGGCTCAAGGACTCACTACAACAAGGAAGCCCCCATGCCGTTGCCCCGCCCTCCCCACGCCATCGCCTTGGCGCTGCTGATCGCCTGGACCCAGGCACCTGCCGCTGAACCCGCCCCCAACGAGCTGCTCAAGCAGGCCGAGAACGAACAACCGGCGTACCTGCAAACCCTCAAGAACCTGGTCTCGGTAGACACCGGCACCGGTACCGAAGCGGGCCTGACGCAAGTCAGTGCCGAGCTGGTGAAGCGCCTCAAGGCACTGGGCGCCGAGGTGCAGACTCACCCTGCCAAGCCGTCGGTCGGCGACAATATTGTCGGCACCTTCAAAGGTAGTGGCAGCAAGGACTTCCTGCTGATGGTGCACTACGACACCGTGTTCGTCCCCGGCACCGTTGCCAAACGCCCGTTCCGGGTCGATGGCCAGCGCGCATACGGCCCGGGCGTCGCCGATGCCAAGGGGGGTGTGGCGATGATCCTGCACGCGCTGAAGTTGCTGAACGATCAGCAGTTCAAGGGCTACCGCACGCTCACCGTGCTGTTCAACCCGGACGAAGAAATGGGCTCTGCCGGGTCGAAGCAGATCATAGCCGAACTGGCCCGCAAGCATGACTACGTGTTCTCTTACGAGCCACCGGACAAGGATGCAGTGACTGTCGCCACCAACGGCATCAACCGCCTCAAGCTTGAAGTCAAAGGCCGTGCATCACATGCAGGCTCTGCGCCCGAAGAGGGCCGCAACGCGCTCACCGAACTGGCCCACCAGTTACTCCAGCTCAAGGACCTGGGCGATGCGAGCAAAGGCACCACGGTGAACTGGACGTTGGCCAAGGCCGGCGAAAAGGCCAATATCATTCCGGCCCTGGCCACCGCCGAAGCGGACATGCGCTATTCGGACCTGGGCGAGACTGAGCGGGTACAGGCCGACGCCCAACGCATCGTGCAGAAGCAGCTGGTGGCCGATACCCAGGCCAGTGTCGTGGTCGAAAAAGGGCGACCGCCGTTGGCGCGTAACCCGGCTTCGACCCGATTGGCCGAGACAGCCCAGAAGCTGTACGAAGAAGCTGGCTACAAGGTCGAGCCGATTGCCATGCGCTTCGGCACCGATGCCGGGTATGCCTACGTGCCCGGCAGCGAAAAACCGGCGGTGCTGGAAACGCTGGGGGTGGTCGGGGCCGGGTTGCATGGGGACGATGAATACATCGAACTGGGCAGCATCGCGCCGCGCCTTTACCTCACTGTGGCGATGATCAGGCATCTAGCCAAGTGATCTATCGCCTGCGCCGGCCTCTTCGCGGATAAACCCGCTCCCACAGGGCAACACATGAAAATGTGTGTTCTCTGTGGGAGCGGGCGTGCCCGCGAAGAGGCCAGTACAGGCAAAACTCAGCCCCAACCATCCATGCGCATCGTCGCCCTGACCAGGCGTTGCTCTTCCTGCTCGATCTCCCGCAAGCTGTCGCGAATCCCGTTGATATGTTCGCGCGCTGCCCGCTGCGCCTGCTCGGGCAATTGCTCCATCACCGCGTGATACAAGCGCGCATGCTGGCGGTCGATCTGGCGCTTTTGCGCAGGGCGGCAATACAGGTTGTTGACCGAGGCGAACACCGTACTCAAGGTCAGGTCGCTCAATGACTGCAAGGTATGCACCAGCACCGGATTGTGTGACGCCTCGCTGATCGCCCGATGGAAGGCATGATCACGCCGGGCATGTTCGCGTGGGTCGAGCACTTCGGCAGCCGCATGGGCATCGAGCATGTCTTCATAGCGCCTGCGGATCAGCAGGCGGTCGACATCGGTGGCGCGCAACGCCGCCAGGCGTGCCGATTCCGCCTCCAGCAAGGCGCGCACTTCCAGCAAGTCGAACAGCGTGCGCGGCTGTGAGCTGAACAGGTGCATCAACGGTGTGGCCCCCGCCTGCCCGGCCAGGTCGGCAACGAACGAACCGCGCCCCTGCTCGGTGTCGATGATGCCGCGTCCACGCAAGATGCGCAGGCCCTCACGCAATGCCGACCGCGAGCAACCGAGCTTTTCCACCAGCCGCCGTTCCGATGGCAAGGCCTGGCCGACCTTGAGCACACCTTCGACGATCAGCCGCTCCACTCGCTCGGCCACCTGGTCTGCGACCTTGGCCTTGCCTTCAATCCCCATTAGCACACTCCAACTGGTAGGACCACTGCCCTGCGCCGACACCAATCTAGCCGGTCGAAGCCATGGATAACCAGCCCCCAACGGAAAAACTGGTAGGACCAGTGCCCTATGCCCTCGACCGCTCCCGGCCAAACGCGCAGGCTGCAAAGCGTCCGGTTTGCCCACAACAACAAAAATTGCCGCTGAGTGAGCCTCATGAACATCCTCTACGACGAACGTGTCGACGGCGCGCTGCCCGCCGTGGATCAGCCCGCGCTGTTACAGGCGTTGCGCGATGCACTCCCCGACCTGGAGATCCTGCATCGGGCGGAAGATCTCAAGCCGTATGAATGCGACGGCCTCTCGGCCTACCGCACTGTGCCGCTGCTGGTGGTGCTGCCCGAACGCCTGGAACAGGTGCAGACCTTGCTCAGGCTCTGCCACCTGCGTGGCGTGCCGGTGGTGGCGCGCGGCGCCGGGACCGGCCTGTCGGGCGGTGCCCTGCCACTGGCCAAGGGCATCCTGCTGGTGATGGCACGCTTCAACCGCATTCTCGAAGTCAACCCGCAAGGGCGTTTCGCCCGGGTGCAGCCCGGTGTACGCAACCTGGCCATTTCCCAGGCGGCCGCGCCCCATGGCCTGTACTACGCACCCGACCCTTCTTCGCAAATCGCCTGCTCGATCGGCGGCAACGTCGCCGAAAACGCCGGTGGCGTGCACTGCCTGAAGTACGGCCTGACCGTGCACAACCTGCTCAAGGTCGAAATCCTCACCGTCGAGGGCGAACGCCTGACCTTGGGCAGCGACGCCCTCGACAGCCCGGGCTTCGACCTGCTGGCGCTGTTCACCGGCTCCGAGGGCATGCTCGGCATCGTTACCGAAGTGACCGTCAAACTGCTGCCCAAACCCCAGGTGGCGCGGGTTCTGCTGGCCAGCTTCGATAGCGTCGAGGACGCCGGCCGCGCCGTAGCCGAGATCATCGCCGCCGGCATCATCCCCGGTGGCCTGGAGATGATGGACAACCTGGCGATCCGCGCCGCCGAGGATTTCATCCACGCCGGCTACCCGGTGGACGCGGCCGCCATCCTCTTGTGCGAGCTGGATGGTGTCGAAGCAGACGTCCAGGATGACTGCGCGCGGGTGGCCGACGTGCTCAAGCAAGCCGGTGCCCGTGAAGTGCGCCTGGCCTGCGACGAAGCCGAGCGTGTGCGCTTCTGGGCCGGGCGCAAGAATGCCTTCCCGGCGGTGGGGCGGATTTCCCCGGACTACTACTGCATGGACGGCACCATCCCGCGGCGCGAGCTGCCACGGGTGCTCAAGGGCATCAGTGAACTGAGCGAGGAATATGGCCTGCGCGTGGCCAACGTGTTCCATGCCGGCGATGGCAACATGCACCCGCTGATCCTGTTCGATGCCAACCTGCCTGGCGAGCTGGAACGCGCCGAGGCCATCGGCGGGCGGATCCTCGAATTGTGCGTGGCGGTGGGCGGCAGCATCACCGGCGAGCACGGCGTAGGCCGCGAGAAGATCAACCAGATGTGCGCGCAGTTCAACAGCGACGAAATCACCCTGTTCCATGCCGTCAAGGCGGCATTCGACCCGCAAGGGCTGCTCAACCCGGGCAAGAACATCCCCACCCTGCACCGCTGCGCCGAGTTCGGTGCGCTGCACGTGCACCACGGGCAATTGCCCTTCCCCGAACTGGAGCGCTTCTGATGAGCATGGACCGCGACATGAGCCCGGACCTGCTCGAACAGGTCAACCAGGCCCTCAACCAGGGCACGCCGCTGCGCATCCAGGGTGGCAACAGCAAGGCCATGCTCGGCCGCCCGGTGGCCGGCGAAATCCTCGATACCCGCAACCACCGGGGCATCGTCAGCTACGACCCGACCGAGCTGGTGCTCACCGCCCGGGCTGGCACGCCGTTGCTGGAGATCGAGGCGGCGCTGCACGAGGCCGGGCAAATGCTGCCCTGCGAACCGCCGCACCTGGGCGCCGAGGCGACCCTGGGCGGCATGGTCGCGGCCGGGTTGTCCGGCCCGCGCCGGCCATGGGCCGGGTCGGTACGTGACTACGTACTCGGCACGCGGGTCATCACCGGGCACGGCAAGCTACTGCGTTTTGGTGGCGAAGTGATGAAGAACGTTGCCGGCTATGACGTCTCGCGGCTGATGGCCGGCAGCTTTGGCTGCCTCGGGGTGTTGACCGAAGTGTCGCTGAAGGTACTGCCACGCCCACGCGAATGCCTCAGCCTGCGCCTGCCGATGGACCGCCACCAGGCCTTGGCCGAACTGGCCGAATGGGGCCAGCAGCCGCTGCCGATAAGCGCCGCCTGCCACGATGGCGAAGCACTGCACCTGCGCCTGGAAGGGGGTGAAGGCTCGGTCCAGTCGGCCCGCCAGCGCCTGGGCGGCGAAGTGCTGGACAGCCGTTTCTGGAGTGACCTGCGCGAACAGCGCCTGGCCTTCTTCTGCGACCCGGCGCCGCTATGGCGGCTGTCGGTCCCGACCGCCAGCGGCGAACTCGACTTGCCGGGGCAGCAGCTCATCGACTGGGGCGGCGCGCAACGCTGGCTGAAGTCGACGGCACCGGTGCAGTTGATCCGCGAACAAGCGGCCAGGGCCGGCGGCCACGCCACCCTCTATGCCCCCGGCGACGACAGCAGCGCGCCGCTGCCAGCGGCGCTGCTGCGCTACCACCTCGCGCTCAAGCAACAACTCGATCCCCAGGGCGTATTCAACCCTGGCCGCCTGTACCCGGAACTGTGAGGCCACGCCCATGCAAACCAACCTGAGCGAAAGCGCCAAGCGCCTGCCCCGCGGCGAGGAAGCCGAAAGCATCCTGCGCACCTGCGTACACTGCGGTTTCTGCACGGCCACCTGCCCGACCTACCAGTTGCTCGGCGATGAACTGGACGGGCCACGGGGGCGTATCTACCTGATCAAGCAGGTGCTCGAAGGCGCGCCGGTCACCGCCAGCACGCAACTGCACCTGGACCGTTGCCTGACCTGCCGCAACTGCGAAACCACCTGCCCGTCGGGGGTCAAGTACCACGACCTGCTGGACATCGGCCGCGCCGTGGTCGAGCAGCGGGTACCGCGCCCGCTCGGCCAGCGCCTGCTGCGCCAGGGCCTGCGCGCAGTGGTGCCACGCCCGGCGCTGTTCAAGGCCCTGACGCGCACGGGCCAAGCCCTGCGGCCGTTGCTGCCGGCCGAACTGAAGAGCAAGCTGCCGGCCCAGGTGACGCCCCCCGGCGAACGGCCCGTGCCCCGCCATGCGCGGCGCATCCTGCTGCTCGAAGGTTGCGTGCAGGCCGCCTTGTCGCCCAATACCAACGCCGCCACCGCGCGCCTGCTGGACCGCCTGGGGATCAGCGTGGAGCCGGCGGCTGAAGCCGGCTGCTGCGGTGCGGTGGACTACCACCTCAATGCCCAGGAACAAGGCCTGGAGCGCGCCCGGCGCAACATCGATGCCTGGTGGCCGGCCATCGAGGCCGGCGCCGAAGCCATCGTGCAGACCGCCAGTGGCTGCGGTGCCTTCGTGCGTGACTACGGTCACCTGCTGGCACACGACCCGCGTTACGCCACCAAGGCTGCACGGGTCAGTGCCCTGTCGCGGGACCTGGTCGAAGTGCTGCGCGACGAACCGGTCGAACAACTCGGCCTGTGCGCCGACCAGCGCCTGGCCTTACATTGCCCTTGCACCCTGCAACATGCGCTCAAGCTCGGCGGCCAGGTCGAAAGCCTGCTGAC
This sequence comes from Pseudomonas sp. 382, assembly GCF_002759075.1. NCBI lineage: Bacteria > Pseudomonadati > Pseudomonadota > Gammaproteobacteria > Pseudomonadales > Pseudomonadaceae > Pseudomonas > Pseudomonas sp. 382. Next base: position 165,029 of record NZ_PEMX01000001.1, on the reverse strand, counting down.
GCGCCTGGGCTTCACCCTTACCGCAGTGCCGGACGGCCACCTGTGCTGCGGCTCGGCCGGCACCTATTCGCTGACCCAGCCGGTGCTGTCGCGGCAATTGCGCGACAACCGCCTGAACGCGCTGGAAAGCGGCAAACCACAGGTCATCGCTACCGCCAACATCGGCTGCCAGACCCACCTCGACGGGGCCGGGCGCACGCCGGTGCGGCACTGGATCGAAATCGTCGAAGCAGCCTTGAGCCAGGAGAACAGCCATGCATAGCAAACCCGTGATCGGCCAGGCGGAAGTGAGCCGCCTGCTCGCCGCCGCCCGCCAGCAAGCCCAGGCGCAACAGTGGAAGGTGACCATCGCCGTGGTCGACGACGGCGGCCACCCGCTGGCCCTGGAGCGTATGGACGGCTGTGCCCCGTCGAGTGCCTACATAGCCATGGAAAAGGCCCGCAGTGCCGCCCTGGGGCGCAAGGAAACCCGCGACTTCGAGCAAATGGTCAATGGCGGGCGTACCGCCTTTGTCACCGCGCCACTGCTGACCAGCCTGGAAGGCGGCGTGCCCGTGCTGGTCGACGGCCAGGTGGTGGGCGCCGTCGGCGTGTCCGGGGTCAAGCCCGAGCAGGATGCCCAGGTAGCCAAGGCGGGCGTGGCGGCCCTTTGAATCGGCGCCGCACCCTTCGCGGGTGAACCCGCTCCCACAGGGACAGCACAGGTTTCAACGGTTGCTCAGTACCTGTAGGAGCGGCTTTAGCCGCGAAGAGGCCGGCACAAGCAGCACATTCTCTGAATCTGTACACTGAGCGAGAAGACAATGCCCCATCCACTCAAAGTCGCCCCGATCCTGCAACGCTTCATCGAGGATGAAGTGCTGCCTGGCACCGGCATCGACGCCGCCAGCTTCTGGCAAGGCTTCAGCACCCTGGTCCACGACCTGGCCCCACGCAACCGCGAGCTGCTCGCCGAACGCGAGCGCCTGCAGCACGAACTGGACAACTGGCACCGCCAGCACCCGGGCCCGATCCGTGACATGGCTGCCTACCAGGCGTTCCTGCGCCGCATCGGCTACCTCGTTGAAACCCCGCAGCACGTGCGCATCAGCACCAACCAGGTCGACCGCGAAATCGCCGAGCAGGCCGGCCCGCAACTGGTAGTGCCGCTGAGCAATGCCCGCTACGCGCTGAACGCCGCCAACGCCCGCTGGGGCTCGCTGTATGACGCCCTGTACGGTACCGACGCCATCCCCGACAGTGACAGCGCCGGGCGCGGCCAGGGCTACAACCCGGAGCGCGGCGCCAAGGTCATTGCTTTCGGCCGGGAATTCCTCGACCGCTCGGCACCGCTCGCAGGTGCTTCCCACACCGACGCCCAGACCTACACGGTCGACCAGGGCAACCTGTCGGTGACCTTGCGCGATGGCCGCCAGGTCGGCCTCGCGGAGCCTGCGCAGCTGCGCGGCTATCAAGGCCAACCCGGCCAACCAACGGCCATCCTGCTGCAACACCATCGCCTGCATGTCGAAATCCAGGTCGACCCAACCAGCACCATCGGCAAAGCCGACCCCGCCGGGGTCAAGGACATCCTCATCGAAGCGGCGTTGACCACCATCATCGACTGCGAGGACTCGGTGGCGGCAGTGGATGCCGAGGACAAGGTGAATGTCTACCGCAACTGGCTGGGGCTGATGAAGGGCGACCTCAGCGAGCAGGTCAGCAAGGGTGGCGAGACCTTCACCCGCATGCTGGCCAAGGACCGCGAATATCAGGGTGCGGATGGCCAGCCACTGACCCTGCCCGGCCGCTCGCTGCTGTTCATCCGTAACGTCGGCCACCTGATGACCAACCCGGCGATCCACGACCGCGATGGCCGGGAGATCCCCGAGGGCATCCTTGACGCCGTGGTCACCAGCCTGATCGGTCTGCACGACCTCAAGCGTCGCGGCAACTCCCGCGAAGGCAGCCTGTACATCGTCAAGCCGAAGATGCATGGCCCGGCCGAAGTGGCCTTCGCCGACCAACTGTTCGGCCGTGTCGAGGACCTGCTGGGCCTGCCCCGGCACACCTTGAAGATGGGCATCATGGACGAAGAGCGGCGCACCAGCGTCAACCTCGCGGCCTGCATCGCCAGCGCGGGAGCGCGGGTGGTGTTCATCAACACCGGGTTCCTCGACCGCACCGGCGACGAGATGCACAGCGCCATGGAAGCCGGCGCCATGCTGCGCAAGGGCGACATGAAAGGCAGCGCCTGGATCCAGGCCTACGAACGCAGCAACGTGCTGGTGGGCCTGGCCTGCGGCCTGCGCGGCAAGGCGCAGATCGGCAAGGGCATGTGGGCCATGCCTGACCTGATGGCGGCCATGCTCGAGCAGAAGGTCGCCCAGCCCCGCGCCGGCGCCAACACCGCCTGGGTGCCCTCACCGACTGCCGCGACCTTGCATGCGCTGCATTATCACCAGGTGGACGTGCCGGCTGTACAGGCGCAACTGGAAAGCGTCGACCTGAACGCCGAGCGCGAACAGTTGCTGCATGACCTGCTGAGCATCCCGGTCAGCCCGGACCGGCCCTGGAATGCCGAGGATATCCAGGCCGAGCTGGACAACAACTGCCAGGGCATCCTGGGGTATGTCGTGCGCTGGGTGGAGCAAGGCGTCGGGTGCTCGAAGGTGCCGGACATCCACGACGTGGGGTTGATGGAAGACCGTGCCACCTTGCGCATCTCGGCCCAGCACATCGCCAACTGGCTGCATCACGGGGTGGTCGGCAGTGATCAGGTCGAGACGACCTTGCAGCGCATGGCCAAGGTGGTGGACCAGCAAAATGCCGGGGATCCGGCGTACCGGCCGATGGCCGGTAATTTCGCGGGCTCGCATGCATACCGTGCAGCACAGGAGCTGGTGTTCAAGGGGCGTGAGCAACCTGGCGGGTATACCGAGCCGTTGCTGCATGGGTGGCGTTTGAAGTTCAAGCAGGAGGCTGAGCAGTAACAACCTTCGTGGAAATGCCCACCCGCTGCGTAGTGCAGGCTGCGCCGCTGCGGGTCGGCATTCTCACCTTCTTGGGATTCACAGAAAATTCCCACAGCGCATTCCGAAGTGCCTTACTTGCCGCCCTTGGGTCGGTCAAAACATGATCGACGTCTTCGCCACAGAGGACCCTGCGCATGCACCCAGATTCCCGCACCCAGGCCGAACTGCGCAGTGCCCTGCGCGAGCTGCTGGCCCACGACGTCAACAACCCGGACGACGACCCACACCTGTCAGGCGTGCTGTTCTTTTGTGCAACCGACGAATACACCCGGCAACTGGTCGAGCGCATCGAACTGCTTGCCAGCGAGATCTTCTTCGATCCCTGCGGGCGAGCCATCCGCCACCGGATGCGCGCCATCGGCGTGAAGGGCGTGCGCATCAAGCAGAAACGCAAGGCTTCGGCGGATGAAACGGTGATCTGCATCGACCTCAACGACAAGGGCTACATCACGGTGAGCACCGCACGGTTCTGATCCGCTATCCTCAGCACTCTCGTGCCTGGGACAGCGATCATGGAACTGCATATCCGCCTGGACGGCCGCAAAGGCCTGGCCGACCAGCTCTACCAGCAACTGCGCGCCGGCATCGACAGCGGCCACCTGGCCGCCGGCACGCAACTGCCGCCGACCCGGCTGCTGGCCGAGCAACTGGGCGTGTCGCGCAAGACCGTGGCCGAGGCCTATTCGCGGTTGACCTACGACAACCTGCTCAGCGGCGTGGTCGGCCGCGGCACCTTCATCACCCCGCGCCAAGCGCTGCGCACCCATGAACCCTCCACCGTGCCCCTGGCCGCTGCCGCCGCCCTGGAGCGCTGGCAGCAACGCGCCACGGTACTTGCCAGGCGCACCCAGGAAGCCCCGTCGCGCTATGACTTCATCGGCGGTGCCTCGAACAAGGCGCAGTTCCCCTTCGACCAGTGGCGCAGTTGCCTGAACTACGCGCTGCGCCGCAGCCAGCGACACCCCGAGCGGCAGTTTGCCGCCCAGGGCTTGCCCGAACTGCGCGAGGCCATTGCCCGCCATATCGCCTACGCCCGTGGCGTGCATTGCAATGGGGCAGATGTACTGGTGTGCAATGGCGCCCAACAGGCCCTGGACCTGATCGCCCGGGTACTGGTCGAGCCCGGCTGCCAGGTGGCCATGGAAGATCCCGGCTACCCGCCCGCACGCCAGCTGTTCCTCGCCCTGGGGGCAAAGCTGCAATCCGTGCCGGTGGACGATGAGGGACTGTGCGTTTCTCACGTCGCCGAGGGCACTCGGCTGATCTACGTGACGCCTTCGCACCAGTTTCCGCTCGGCATGCCGATGAGCGAGGCCCGCCGTCATGCCTTGCTGGCGCGGGCCGCCGAGCTAGGCGCGTTGATCATCGAGGACGACTACGACTGCGAATTCCGCTACCAGGGCCAGGCCGCCGATGCGCTGCAGCGCCTCGACCGGCAAGGGCTGGTGGCGTATGTCGGGACCTTTTCCAAGACCTTGCTGCCAGAGCTGCGCCTGGGTTACGCGGTGCTGCCTCCGGCAGTGCTCAGCGCCGCCTGCGTGGCCAAGCACCTGAGCGACTGGCACAGCCCGACCTTGCTGCAGTGGGCCCTGGCTCGGTTCATTGGCGAGGGCCACCTGAACAAGCATATCCGCCGCTGCCATGACATCTACAGCGGCCGCCGCGAACGCATACTGGCGCGGCTGGACGGCGACCTGGCGCCCTGGTTCAGCGCCGTGCCCGCCAATGCAGGGTTCCACCTGAGCGCGCTGGCGCGGCCTGGGGTGGATGTCGAGTTGCTGGCCAACCTCGCCCGCAAGGTGGAGGTGGGCCTGTACTCGCTGGCGCCGTTCTTCAGCGAAGCGCCCGTGCGCCAAGGGTTGCTGCTGGGCTTCGGCGCCATCGAGCTGCTGGACATCGACCCGGCACTGGACCGCGTCCGCGATACCTTGCAACGTCTCAGTTGAGCGCCGCCTCGCCAGCCTGCCGCGGCCGGGCGATGGCCGCTGCGTAGCCGCGTGGGGCGAAACAGGCGGTCACCAGCAGCATCGCCAGCACGGTGACGGTCAGCAGCGTCCACGATGCCTGGAAATCACCGCTGACATCCCGCAACCAACCGGTGATGTACGGGATGATGCCGGTGATGATGAAGCCGATGCCCTGCACGAAGGCCGCCAGGCTGCCGGCTTCAGCGGGCGTCTGGAGGTGCTCCAGGGTCAAGGTCAGGCTCAGGCTGAAGCAAGCGCCCAAGCCAAAGCCGATCAGCGCTACCCACAGGCCCATGGCCAGCGTCGGTGCCAGCAGCAAGCCAAGGAAGCCCGCCAGCTGGATCGACAGTGCCAGCCACAAGCCCGGGCGCCGGTCAGCAACGCCGCGCAGCAACAGCGGCAGGCCCAGGGCACCGCACACCTGGAAAATGGTCATCAGGCCGACCAGGCCGCCACCGCCCTGCGCCGTGCCACCGTGCTCCAGGTGGTAGGCCGGTAGCCAGGCGACCATGCTGGTATAGCCGCCATTGATCAGGCCGAAGTACAGCGCCAGCAGCCAGGCCCGCCGCGTGCCGAACCAGTGCCCGCCAGCGGCGCCGGCCAGCTTCGGTGCCTGTGCCCGGGGCCGCAGCACGGCCCAGGCCAGCACCGCCAGCAGCGCCGGGATCGCCCACAAGCCCAGCCCGGCCTGCCAGTGGCCGAAGTACTCGCTGATAGACGGGCCGAGCACCGCAGCCAGGCCGCCGCCACACATCAGCGCCGCCGAGTACAGGCCCATGGTCCCGGCCAGGCGGCCGGGGAACCAGCGATTGACCAAGCCCGGCATCATGCCCTGCACCACCGCCACGCCCAACCCGGCCAGTACCGCACTGGCGATCAGCGCCCAGGCGCTGTCCAGTTGCAGCCGCCACAGGCAGGCCAGGGCAATGGCGCCAAGGCCGGCGAGCATGCCGCCATGTTCGCTGACCCAGCGCCGCAGCCAGGGCTGCAACAACGGCACCAGGCCCATGCACAGTACCGGCAACGCCGTCAGCAATGCCGCCTGCTGGTAGCCCAGCCCGGTGCTGGCGCGCATCGGCTCGAGCAACGGGCCAATACTGGTCAGGATCGGTCTCAGGTTCAATGCCAGCAAGATCACCAGCAACAGGTTCAACGCCCCTCTCATCACGTATCGAAACTCCCAAGCAAGACCCGGCCATTATCCTGTCCAGGCAGTCAGGGAAGAAATGAAGAGATTGGATGCAGGTCAGTGGCCACCTTAATGGCCCGATTGGCCTCCCGGCAAAGCGCGCGATTGGCTATCGGGCCAGTCACCGCTCGGCGCTAAGGTAGCGCCATGTCCACACACATCCCTGGAGCACGTCATGCACAACCGTATCGAATGGGCCAAACACGCGCCGGAGGCCTACAAGGCCATGGTCGGCCTGGAGCAGGCCCTGGCCAAGAGTGGCCTGGAAAACTCACTGCTGGAGCTGGTGCGCCTGCGGGCTTCGCAGATCAACGGCTGCGCCTACTGCGTGAACATGCATGCCAATGACGCGCGCAAGGCCGGCGAGACCGAGGCGCGCTTGCAGACCCTGTGCGCCTGGCAGGACACGAACTATTTCACCCCGCGTGAACGTGCCGCGCTGGCCTGGGTGGAATGCCTGACCCGTCTGCCCGAGCGTGGCGCCCCGCAAGCAGAATACGAAGCGCTGCAGCAGCACTTCGAGCCGGCCGAGCTGGCCAACCTGACCTTGGCCATCGCCACCATCAACGCCTGGAACCGCTTTGGCGTGGGCTTTGCCATGGTTCCAGCCTGAGTGATCCTGTACCGGCCTCTTCGCGGGCTTGCCCGCTCCCACAGGGACACCACAGCTCTCAAGCCTTGTGCAGTACCTGTGGGAGCGGGCAAGCCCGCGAAGAGGCCGGTGCAGGAATGCTCAGGCCAGGGCGCGCCGCCGGGCCAGGCAGGCGTACCCCATCCCCAGCACGCTGAGCATCAATGCCGCGAGCAACCCCACCAACTCGCGGCTGTAGCGTGCCACCAGCGCCGGGAACCCAGTGAATTCACGGTAGACCCGCACAGTGGCCTCGCCACCAGCAAAACTGACACCGATGCCACCCTGGCGAATCTGTGCGTAGTCGGCGTCGAAATACACCCAGACCCGGCACTCGCTGCCCTTCTTGATGGCCGGTATCTCTACCTGCGCCGTCGCCGCCTCGTACAGGGTGTCGTTACCCGACCCATCGCGTACCTGCACCAGGCCCTTGGCCGGCAGCCGGATCTTCACCTCACGCACATCACTGTCGCCACGGGTGTGCAGGTCGATGAGCAAGCCAGTACGGTGGTCGACCAACCCGGCTTCGAAGGGTTTGGCGAACAGCTGCGCATAAGGTGCCTGGGCCAGTTCGATCAGCTTGTCCACCTGATACGGGTTCAATGCGCCGTCGCTGATGGTGTTGATGCGCGGCTGCAACTGCTCGTACTTGAGCTGCGCGTTGGCCCGGCTGATGCGCTCGCTGAACTGGCTGGGATAGGTCAGGTAAGCGTAGGTCAAGGTCGCCTCGAGCCGTGACTGGGGCTTGAGCAGCATATAAGCCACCAGGATGACCATCAGGCCAAGCAGCATGGCGATCAGACGTTTGCCGACTTTGTCCCAACTCAACGGTGCGGTTCCTTCTGTTACGGCACGGAAGATCGAAGCGGCGCAAAGGGTGCCAAGTTCAGTGCCGCCAGGCAAGCACTCAACGGCTCGACAACTGCGGCAGCGATGCCATGAGCATGGCCACCCCCGAGGCGGTCAACAACCCCAGCACCACCCGGCGAAACGCCAGCTCGCTGATTCCCAGGTACACCCGCGTGCCCAGCAGCGCCGGCAGTGCCATGGACAGCAGCACCACAGCGAACGCGGGCAGCATGTCGCGGGTCACCACGCCGGTGCCCAGGTAGGTGAGCATGGTCACCAGCAGCATCGACAGGTTGAAGTTCTGGATCACCGCACGCTGGGTATCACGCTCGAAGCCGCGCAAGGTACACCACAGTGTAGGCACTGTGCCGGTAAAACCACCGATTCCGCCGAGCGCCCCGCCCACCAGGCCCACCGCACCATCGGCCAGGCGGTTGCCCGGCAGCCGTGGCAGGCGCGGCGCCAGCAGCATCAGCGGGCACCACAGCACCAGCAAGGTGCCGAACACCGCCTTGAACCAGAGCATGTCCAGGTACGGCAATACCCACACCCCCAGCGGGATGCCGGCCAGGCCGCCGAGCAAGAACGGCCACAACAACGCCCAGCTGAAGCCGCGTCGCACGCTGAACACGGCGATCAGCTGGCCGGTGAGGCTGCCGAACACGGTCAGCGACGCCGCCAGCCGTGGTTCCAAGCCCCAGGCCCAGAACGACATCGCGACCATGCCGAAGGCAAAGCCGGAAAGGCCCTGGACGAAACCGGCGACGATGGCACCGAGGGCGATGAGGTAGAAGGCATCCATGGGCAATTCAAGCCTGACGTGATCGGCGTCCACCTTGCCAGAGCCGCACATGAATGTCTGCTTCAGATCCAGCTTGACCCAGACAATGCGGTCATTGACGATTATCACTACCCTCATCAAGGACGAAGCTATGTTACGGATACTGGGCAGGGCCTCATCGATCAACGTGCGCAAGGTGCTGTGGGCCTGCGCCGAATTCAACATCCCCTTCACCCGCGAAGACTGGGGCAGCGGCTTCCGGCCCACCGATGCGCCCGAATTCCTCACGCTCAACCCCAACGCCATGGTCCCGGTGATCCAGGACGGCGATTTCACGCTGTGGGAATCCAACAGCATCATCCGCTACCTGGCCAACCGCTATGGCGATGCGGCCTGCTACCCAAGCGAAGCGCAGGCACGGGCGCGCATCGACCAGTGGATCGACTGGCAGGCCTCTGACCTGAACCGGGCGTGGAGTTACCCGTTCATGTCGCGGGTACGCCACTCGCCTGCGCATCAGGATACCCAGGCGCTGGCTGCCGGTTGCGCAGAGTGGGCGCGCTACATGGGCATCCTCGATCGGCAACTGGCTGCGACCGGCGCGTTCGTCGCTTGCGAGCACTTCACCCTGGCCGACATCCCCATCGGCCTGTCGGTGCAGCGCTGGTTCGCCACACCGATCGATCATCCCCAACTGCCCGCCGTGAGTGACTATTACCAACGCCTGAGCCAGCGGCCTGGCTACCTTGCCCATGGACGCAACGGCCTGCCTTGAGCAGGTAGCCGCTGAGCACGCTTCAGAAACCGAGGATGGCGCAGAGCAGGTAGGTGCGCGGCGTGGCGGCCGAACACTCGTGATATGGCGTTGGTCTCGTAGGCCGGCTGGCGAATGCGCAACGCGCTGGCAGTGAAGGCGACTCGGCCCAGGTCGTACTCGGCGCCGACTTCGGCCTGGCGGCTGATGAACAGCGGGAAGATGGTACCGAGCCAAGCTATTTGCGTGCCTTCAGGCAAACGCGGCCAAACGCGAGAGGATGCGCTGCACGTGGCCCCGTTCGATCATGGCCGCCCAATGGCCGTCACAGAACCGTTCACCACGCACGCAGTAGGTCAGCAGGCTCTGCAGTTGGGGCAAGGTGGCCTGGGCGATGGTGTCAGGGGCGCTGAGCAGGTGGTCGGCGGTGGGCCGGTAATTGACGTCGATCCAGCAGTCCCTGCCGGCCTCCTGGTAAAACGCGCTGACCACCGTTTCATAATCGGGCCAAAGGCTGCCTTCCTGGAGGGTGTAGGTCTTGATCGCTACGCCATTGGGGTAGAGCTGGGCCTGGTAGCACAGCAAGGCTTCGATATCGGCCTGGGTGGGATGCATGGTGATTTCCTTATCGGCACCCGGCAAGTCTACACAAACGGGGCTGCTTTGCAGCCCACTGTTCGTTACGCCGTCTGCTGCACCGGCACTGCCGGCCGCGATCGCCAGGCGATGGTCAGCAGTAGCCCCAGCAGCGCCATCCCTGCCCCGGCAAACGACACCGCCGAGTATCCCAAGCCGGCGTTGATCACCGCGCCGCCCAGCGCCGCACCAATCGCATTGCCCAGGTTGAACGCGCCAATGTTCACCGCCGAGGCCAAGTTGGGCGCGTCCTTGGCGGCATCCATCACGCGCATCTGCAGCGGCGGCACCAGGGCGAAACTGGCAATGCCCCAGATCAGGATGGCCAGCGCCGTCGGCAGCGACCAGCCAAGCATCGCCGGGAACACCAGCAGCACTGCAATCAACACCAGCAACGACACGATCAAGGTACGCTCGACCGAGCGATCCGCGGCCTTGCCGCCCCACGCGTTGCCCAAGGTCAGGCCAATGCCGAACAGCACCAGCATGGCGGTGATGAAGGTCGTGGAAGCCTGCGCCTGGCTGTGAAGGATCGGTGCAATGTAGGTGAACACGGTGAACATCGCGCTGGAGCCGACCACGGTCAGGGTCAGCGCCGCCAGCACCGGCCCACGCCCCAGCACACGGATTTCGGCCATCACACCTGCGCTCTTGGGCAGCGGCACACTGGGCAGCGCGAACCACAGCGAAGCCATCGCCACCAGGCCCAGGCCGGCAATGCCCCAGAACGCCGTACGCCAGCCGAGCAGCTCTGCGAACCAAGTGGCCAGCGGCACACCGCCAATGGTGGCAAGGGTCAGGCCCATGAACATGGCGGCCACCGCCCCTGCCCGCTTCTCGGGCGGCACCACGCTGGCCGCCACCACCGAGCCGACGCCAAAGAACGCGCCATGGTTGAGCGAGGTCACCACCCGTGCAATCAGCAGGCTCTGGTAATCGGTGGCCAGGGCCGAAAGCAGGTTGCCCAGGGTAAAGATGGCCATCAACCCGATCAGCAGGTAGCGCCGCGGCACTTTGCCGGTGGCCAGGGTCATCAACGGGGCACCGATCAGCACACCTAGCGCGTAGGCACTGACCAGCAGGCCTGCCGCCGGGATCGACACGCCGAGGTCGCTGGCAATGCCGGGCAGCATGCCCATGGGGGCGAACTCGGTCACACCGATGCCGAAGGCACCGATGGCGAGCGCGACGAGAGGGGGATTGATACGCATACAAGGCTCCTTATCTATGACGGGAATGCTACGATCAGACTTTTGAATGCACTAGACCGGTTTCCCGGTAACCACCTTTGCGCTGGAGGCACAGATGGATTTCAACGGGCGATCCGGGGAGATGGAGGTTTTTGCCAAGGTGGTGGATGCCGGCAGCCTGTCTGCCGCGGCCCGCGAGCTGGGCCTGACACCCTCGGCGGTGAGTCGCATCATCGCCCGCGCCGAGCAGCGCCTGGGTACCCGCCTGCTGCTGCGCACCACCCGGGCGATCACCCTCACCACCGAGGGTGAGGCGTACCTGCGCGGGGCGCGGCGCATCCTGGCCGACCTGCTGGAAGTCGAAGAGGCGATCACCGATCAGGGCGTGCCGCGCGGGCGCTTGCGGGTCAGCGCGGCGCTGGGGCATGGGCGGCAGACGATGGTGCCGTTGCTGACGGCGTTCAGCGCGTTGTATCCGCAGGTGCTGGTGGACCTGACGCTGAGCGATGAAATCGCCGATATCCATGGCGGTCAGGCCGACGTGGCGCTGCGCTTCGGCCAGCTGCCAGACAGCTCGCTCAGTGCACGCTGCATCGGTCATACCGGCCAGGTGGTGGTCGCTTCGCCCGACTACCTGTCACGCTGTGGCGCGCCGCAGGTGCCGGAGGACCTGGCGCAGCACAACTGCCTGCGCTTCAACTTCCGGCGTGCAGCACCGGATTGGCCGTTTCGCCGGGCGGGGGAGGATTTTTCACTGAAAGTGACGGGGAATATCGAGTGCAGCAGTGGCGAGGCGTTGGCGCAGCTGGCCAGGCTGGGGGCGGGCATTGCCCGGATCGGGACCTTTACCGTAGCCGATGAGCTGAAAAACGGACAACTGGTAGCGCTACTGGAAGACTACAACCCAGGCGACCGCGAACCGCTGCATGCGGTATTCGTCGGCGGGCCGGCGATGCCGGCACGGGTGCGGGTGTTCGTGGATTTTCTGGTGGAGCATCACCAGGGCTGGCCGTTGCTGTCGGCCTGAACAGGCTGCCTGCAGGGCCTTGGCCATGCGCTATCGATTCATGCACCGCTCATAACGCTCGTCCACCCGCCCCGGCAAACCAGGCGGTCGTCAGCTTACGGGTGATCTTCGGGCTTTTCAGCTCGATCCCCGGCAGCACGGCCCGCGGCAGCGGCTTGCCCGCAGCCGCATCGGCCAGGGCAAACACCCCGCTGTACAGCTTGCTGTCCTCGAACGCCAGGCTGTCACCGAGCTCCAGCTGGTTGCGGATCTGTGTGTTGCGCAGCCCCAGCTTGACCCCGAGCTTGCGCGCCGCCTGCTCAGTGCTGCCGGGCATGATCGAACCGGGGGCGACCAGGTCGCCATCCAGCGCCAGGGATGCCCCCGTGACCTTGCTCAAGGCAGCCTGGAACGCGGCATTGCGGCTGGCGTACCACCCCGCGTTGAAATCAGCGAAGCGGTACAGCTGGCGCTCGTAATGCACCGGATAGCCGAGCAGATGGGCAATACCGAAGTACATGCCCCCACGGCGGCTGAAGACTTCCTGGCGAAGGGTGCCGTCATAGGTGTAGGGATAATCCTTGGCGTGCTTTTCGGCGAAGTCAATGCTGACCTGCATCGGCCCGCCGGTGTGCACAGGGTTCAAGCCGTCCAGCAAGGTCTTGCCCAACGGCAAGCGCGCGATGAACTCGTCGTACAGCGCGCTCAGTTGCTTCTCGCTGCGCACTGCCAGCAGGCGCTGCTGGTAGCTCTGGCCATTGCCTGAAGGCGTCTTCAGTGCAGCGTCGACCAGCAGCTTGGGAATGTGCAGGCGCGCCGCACGGCGGTCGATTTCCTCACGGGCGATGCGCCCGAGGCCGGGCACTTGCGGGTCAGCATTGAAGGTCGACTCCTGCTCGGTCACCGCCAGCACCGCGCACAGGTTGCGCTTGCTCGGCGCAATGCGCTGGGCCTCGAACGCCACCTGGATATCCCTGGCCCAGCCTTCGCGGTCCCTGGCCTGGGCCGGCAGCAGGCGCATCAGCTGAGCGCGAACCTTGGCCGGGTCGGCCTCCGGCTCTTCCTCGCGGCGCCCGGCGCACCCCTGCAACAGCGCCAGGGCCATCAGCCCGGCCGCCAACAGACGGCCGTTCAGGGCTGTTCACCGACCAGATAGGTCTTGCTGATGTGGCGGAACTGCGGGTGGCTGGCGCTGCCCATGAGCTCGAACAGCACCATTTCCCGGGTCACCACTTGCGCCCCGGCCTGGCGCATGCGCGCAAGGCCCGCGGCTTTGTTGGCCGGGGTACGGCTGTCGCAGGCATCCTCGACCACCAGCACCTGCTTGCCCAGGGCCAGCAGGCCAAGCACGGTCTGCAGCACGCAGACGTGGGTTTCCATGCCGCAGACGATGACCTGCTCACGGGCCATCAGGCCGGCCGGCAAGCATTGGGCGGCCACGCAGGAGAAATGGGTCTTTTCCACCACTTCTGCCGCCGGGGCCACCGCGATCAGTTCCGACAAGGTGTGACCCAGGCCTTTGGGGTACTGCTCGGAAATCACGATCGGCAGTTCCAGGTCATGGCAGGCCGAGAGCAACCAGCGCGCTCGGGCGCGAGTGCCTTGAGGGTCGCTCATGGCGCCGATGAGCTTTTCCTGGATGTCGACCACCAGCAACGTGGCCTTGTGATGTTCGATCAGCATTGTCCGCCTCTTGCCTGGAAAAAGGCCTAGCCTCCCCCAGGCAGGCGGCGCCGTCAATCAGGCAGAAAGCCGATACGCCTCAAGGGCCTGTGTCAGCGCAGCGAGCACCTGGTCCTCGTGCTCGTGGATGAAGAAGTGGCCGCCGGGGAACATCTGCAGCGAAAAGGCACCGAGGGTTTCCCTGCGCCAGGCCTGCAGTTGCTCTGCGCTGGCCCGGTCCGCTTCGCCACCGAGCACATGCAGCGGGCACTGCAAGGCAGGCCGCTGACGGTAGAGATAACGGCCGCAGAGCAGGAAGTCAGCGCGCAGGGTGGGCAAGGTCAGGCTCATCAGCTCGGCATTGGCCAGCACCTCCTCCGGCGTGCCATTGAGTTCGCGCAGTTCGGACTTGAGCTGGTCATCGCTCTTGGGGTCGCGCCAGTTGTGGCCATCGTAATCCTCGCGCCGGGTGGGCGCCGCCGTGCCGCAAGCGAACAGCGCCAGCGGTGCCGGGCAGCCCAATGCGCGCAGTTCGTGGGCCAGTTCGAAGGCCAGCAGTGCGCCAAGACTATGGCCGAGCAACGCATAAGGCGCGTTGACGGCCAGGCGTTGCTCACTGGCCAACTGCCGGGCCAGCGCCTGCATGTCGGTCTGCAGCGGCTCGCCCATGCGTGCCCCCCGCCCAGGGAGTTCGACCGGGCGCACCTGCAGCCAGGCCGGCAGCTTGCGCCGCCAGCGGCTGTAGACCATGGCACTGGCCCCGGAATACGGCAGGCACAGCAGGTTGAGCGGGGTCACTGGGCGGCAGCTGCGGCCATCTGCTGGCGCAGGCTCAAGGGACGCATGTCGGTCCAGACTTCGTCGATGTAGGCCAGGCAATCCTTCTTCAGGCCGCTCTTGCCTACCGCGCGCCAGCCTTCGGGGATGGCCTTGTAGTCCGGCCAGATGGAGTATTGCTCTTCGTGGTTGACCACTACCTGGAACTGGATATCGTCGCGGTCGAATACGGAAGTCATTGGCTGTCTCCTTGAGTGATGGATGCCACTGCGCGCCTGGCGCAGGGAGGTTCTCAGGTAGACGTAGGGCGCTGCGGAAAAATTAGGTTACTCAGGGATTGTGGATAGGCAATGTTCGCCGGGAGAGAGATTTGAGGCTACCAAGTGCCTGGCTTGGGTTATGTGGTGGGGCATAAATCGAGCGCCGCCCGCGCGGCGCATCGCGGGCAAGCCCGCTCCCACATCTGTTTCGGGCCAGTCCCTCCTGTGCCGCCAACAGGATCCGCCTTGGTGCATGACTGAAGACAGGTGGAGCAAGCATCAATGCCCACCAAGATGCATCGCCATACCCCTGTCGGCTTCCACCGAGATGCATCGCCATGCCAACAAGGCGGTCCCTGTTGGCGGCACAGGAGGGACTGGCCCGAAACAGATGTGGGAGCGGGCTTGCCCGCGATGCGCCGCGCGGGCGGCGCTCGATCTCACAGCCCCCACACACCCCAAGCCAAGCCAAGCCAAGCACTAGCCTCACGCATCCCTCAGCAAGTCATGCGCATCGAGCAGCCGGAACGCCACCTGCGGGTTGCGCTCAAGGCCCCGGCGGATCGCGGCCGGGATCGACTGGCGGGTCTTGCGGCACAGGCCGGGCTGCTCGTCGAGTTCGATGACGATGCCGCGCATGGTGCGCACTTCGTTGAAGCCGGGGCTGATGTGCACGCGGATGCCAAGGTTTTCGTACAGCCGCTGTTGCAGGCGCTGCAGGTCTTCCAGGTCCTTGAGGTTTTCCAGGCGTTCGAGCAGGCGCTTTTCTTCCTGGCGGGTGAGCAGGAGGATGCGCTGGGCCGCTGGCGGGTGCCCGGCCAGGTGTTCGCGGCCGCAGTCACAGGCGCCAGGGGGGCACGGTTGGCGAAGAGGAGGTGGGGTGCTCATGCAGCAAGCATAGCTTCACCAGCCCGTTCTCAGTAAACGCTTCAGAAAAACTTTCCTGCCAGGATAAAAAATTTCACAAACCGCTGGACCCCGCCCCCTCGCTTCGCCTATAAATCGCCCAAGGGAAATTTATATTCCCATCAAGAAACAACACTTCGCCCGCCGCGAAGCTTCTTTTGCCCTTGTGCCAGACCTGCCCCACTCCATCACGAGGCCTATCCGACATGCACCCCGCTCCCGATCACTTCATCCTGCGCGTCAGTTGCCCGGCCGTGTCCGGCATCGTTGCGGCGGTGACCACCTACCTGGCCGAGCACGGTTGCTACATCAGCGAGATGGCACAGTTCGACGACGAGGACAATGGCCGCTTCTTCATGCGTGCGGTGTTCCGCTACAACACTGGCGTGAGCGGTGACAAGCCGCAGCTGGAAGCAGGCTTCGCCGATGTCGCCCAGCGTTTCGACATGGACTGGAGCCTGCACAGCAGCGCCCGGCCGCTGCGCGTGCTGCTGATGGTCAGCAAGTTCGACCACTGCCTGGCCGACCTGCTCTACCGCCATGCCAAGGGCGAGCTGGACATGCAGATCACCGCCGTGGTCTCCAACCACCTCGACCTGCGGCCAATGGCCGAGCGCCAGGGCATCCGCTTCGTCTACCTGCCGGTGAGCAAGGAGACCAAGGCCGAGCAGGAAGCCGCACTGATGCGCATCGTCGAGGACACCGGCACCGAACTGGTGGTGCTGGCGCGCTACATGCAGATTCTCTCCGACGACCTGTGCCGCCAGCTGTCAGGCCGGGCGATCAACATCCATCACTCGTTCCTGCCTGGTTTCAAGGGCGCCAAGCCGTACCACCAGGCCTATCAGCGCGGGGTCAAGCTGATCGGTGCCACCGCCCACTACGTCACCAGCGACCTCGACGAGGGCCCGATCATCGAACAGGAAGTGCAGCGCGTCGACCACGCCTATACCCCCGACGACCTGGTGGCGATCGGCCGCGACACCGAGACCATCGCCCTTTCCCGCGCCGTCAAATACCACCTTGAGCACCGGGTGTTCCTCAACCACGACCGCACGGTGATCTTCAAATGAACGCCATCCCCAGCATCAAGCTGATCGACGGCAAGGCCACCGCGGCGCGGGTGCTGGCCGAGGTTCGCGAGCAGGTGCAGACCTTGCGCCAGGGCGGCGTGCAACCAGGCCTGGCAGTGGTCCTGGTCGGGGCCGACGCGGCCAGCCAGGTGTATGTACGCAACAAGGTGCTACGCGCCGAGGAAGTGGGCATCCGTTCGCAGGAACACCGGCTGCCGGCCGACACCACCCAGGCGCAACTGCTGACCCTGATCGACCGGCTCAACCGCGACAGCAAGGTCAACGGCATCCTCGTGCAGTTGCCGCTGCCCGAGCATGTCGACGAGCACTGCATTCTCCAGGCGATCAGCCCGCTGAAGGATGTGGACGGTTTCCACAGCGAAAACGTCGGTGGCCTGGCCCAGGGGCGCGACGTGCTCACCCCCTGCACCCCCAGCGGCTGCATGCGCCTGCTGCGCGATGCCTGCGGCGAGCTGCGCGGCAAGCATGCCGTGGTGATCGGCCGCTCGAACATCGTCGGCAAACCCATGGCCGCACTGCTGCTGCAGGCCGACTGCACGGTAACCGTGGTGCACTCACGCAGTCGCGGCCTGCCGACGCTGTGCCGCCAGGCCGACATCGTCGTCGCGGCGGTCGGCAAGCCACGCCTGGTCGGCGCCGAGTGGCTCAAGCCCGGCGCGGTGGTGATCGATGTCGGCATCAACCGCATCGAAGAAGGCGGCCATAGCCGCCTGGTCGGCGATGTCGACTTCGCGGCCGCCCTGCCCCAGGTTGCCGCTATCACCCCGGTGCCCGGAGGCGTCGGCCCGATGACCATCGCCTACCTGATGAAAAACACCCTGCTCGCCCTCGACCTGCAACAACAGGCCGCCCACCAGGAGCGCACCCCATGCCTTTCGCCCTGCTGAAATACGGCCTGAGCGCCGACTACCCGGTGGAGGTCGACCTGCCGCCACCGTGCGAACTCAAGCCGCGCTATGACGTGGTAATCATTGGCGGCGGCGGCCACGGCCTGGCCATTGCCTATTACCTGGCCAAGTACCACGGCGTGACCAACGTTGCCGTGCTGGAGAAGGCCTACCTGGGCGGCGGCAACACCGCGCGCAACACTGCCGTGATCCGCTCCAACTACCTCACCTCCGAGGGTGTGCGCTTCTACGCAGAATCGGTGCGGATGTTCCAGAACCTGTCCAACGAGTTCGACTTCAACATCATGTACTCCGAGCGTGGCCAACTGACCCTGGCGCACACCGACGCCACCGTGCGCGCGTTCCGCCAGCGCGCCGAGGTCAACAGGCACTTCGGCGGGCGCACCGAGATGATCGACCGCCAGCAGATCCGCGAGCTGGTGCCGAGCCTGAACCTCGACCCCGGCCACCTGCCGGTGCTGGCGGGCCTCTGGCACATCGACGGCGCCACAGCGCGCCACGACGCGGTGGCCTGGGGCTATGCCAAGCAGGCTGCCAAGCGCGGCGTGGAAATCCACCAGCTGACCGAAGTGCAGGACCTGCTGATTCGCAATGGCCGCATCGAAGCAGTCAAGACCAACCGTGGCACCGTTCAGTGCGGCTGTGTGGTGCAGGCGGTGGCCGGCGCCAGTTCGCAGCTGATGGCCAAGGCCGGCATCCGGGCGCCGATCCACACCTACCCGCTGCAAGCCATGGTCACCCAGCCATTCAAGCCATTCCTCGACCCGCTGGTGAGTTCATCGGCATTGCACTGCTACGTACAGCAGACCAGCCGTGGCGAGATCGTCTTCGGCGGCGGCTCCGACCCGTACCCGCTGTACAACACCCGCTCCACCCTCGACCTCAAGGAAAGCCTGCTGGCCCACGCCATCGAGATGTTCCCGTTCATGGCCAACGCCAAGCTGATGCGCCAGTGGGCCGGGATCACCGACATGACCCCGGACTACAGCCCGATCATGGGCCTGTCGCCGGTCGACAACTACTACCTCGACGCCGGCTGGGGCACCTGGGGCTTCAAGGCCACGCCGATCTGCGGCAAGACCATGGCCGAGCTGGTCGCCAGCGGCGGCAAGGTTCCGGAACTGATCGCGCCATTCGCCCTGGAGCGTTTCAGCCGCTTCCGGCAAGTCAACGAAATGGGCGCCACTGCGGCCAGCCACTAGGAGCATACGACGATGAAGATCCTGATTTGCCCCTTGAACGGCCCGCGCAACATCAGCGAGTTCACCTACGGCGGCGAGCTCAAGTCCATGCCCGACCCGGCCAGTTGCACTGACACCGAGTGGGCCGACTACGTGTTCAACAGCGACAACCTGGCCGGCGTGGTCACCGAGTGGTGGCTGCACAACGCCTCGAGCTACTGGTTCCTGGCCGAGCGCCACACCGTCACCGACCAGGTGCTGCGCACCTTCGACCCCAAAGAAGTGTTCGACCGCCGCGTCGACTTCAGCCCCACCGCCACCCCGGAGATCGCCGGATGAACAGCCTCACTCGCCTCCCCGAACCCATGGGCCTGTTGATCGACCGCGAGCGGCCCCTACGATTCGAATTCGATGGCCAGGCCTGCCCGGGCTTTGCCGGTGACACCATTGCCAGTGCCCTGCTCGGCAACGGCCGCTGGCTGCTGTCGCGCTCGTTCAAGTACCACCGCCCGCGTGGCCCGCTGAGCATGGCCGGGCAGGACGCCAACACCTTGGTGCAGCTCCCCGAAGAGCCCAACGTGCTGGCCGACCTGGAGGCCGCCCGTGACGGCCAGGTGGTCGCCGGGCAGAACTTCAACGGCAGCCTGGAACACGACCGCGACGCCTACCTGGGCAAGTTCTCGCGCTTCATGCCGGTGGGCTTCTACTACCGCTCGTTCTACAAGCCCAAGGGCATGTGGAAGGTGTGGGAGCCGCTGATCCGCAAGAAGGCCGGCCTCGGCGTGCTCGACCTCGGCTTCAGGCCGCAGTACTACGACAAGGCCTATCTGTTTGTCGACCTGGCCGTGATCGGTGCCGGCCCGGCCGGCCTGCGCGCCGCGCTGGACGCCGCCAATGCCGGGGCCAAGGTGCTGCTGATCGAGCAACAGCCGGTGCTCGGCGGCTCGCTGACCTACGCCCGCTTTGACATCGCCGGCACCCGCGCTGCCAGCCTGCGCCAGGAACTGCTCGCCGCTGTCGAAGGCCAGCCGAACATCCAGGTGCTGTGCGAGGCCACCTGCAACGGCTGGTTCACCGACAACTACCTGCCGGTGATCCAGCACAAGCGCCTGTACAAGGTACGCGCCACTCGCTGCCTGGTGGCCGCCGGGTCGTTCGACCAGCCGGTGGTGTTCCGCAACAACGACCTGCCCGGGGTAATGCTGACCAGCGCCGCGCAGCGGCTGATGAAGCTGTACGCGGTCAAGCCGGGGCAACGCGCGGTGATTCTCACCGGCCACGATGACGGCTACCTGGCCGCCCTCGACCTGCAAGAACAAGGCGTGGCTGTCGCCGCCCTGGTCGACATGCGCGCCGCGCCCGCCGATACCGCACTGGCCAGCGAGCTGAAGCGTCGCGACATTCCCGTGCACCTGGGCAGTACCGTCTATGAAGCCCTGCACGAAGCAGGCATGCGCCACGTTACGGGCGTGGACATTCGCCCGATCACCGGCCAGGGCAAGGTTGCTGACCACGGCCTTCGCGTGGCCTGCGACTTGCTGTGCATGTCCGCCGGCTACATGCCGGTGTATCAGTTGCTGTGCCAGGCCGGTGGCAAGCTGGCCTATGACGTCAACCGTGACGAGTTCACCATCAGCCACCTGCCCGTCGGCCTGGACATTGCCGGCTCGGTGAACGGCCGGCACCGCCTGGACAACGTGCTCACCGACGCCAGCCGCGGCGCCGCCGAAGCCCTCGCGGCACTGGGCCTGCCAGCAGCAACGCCGTCGGCCTGCGTGGCCGAGGCCAAGGTCAACTTCCCCTGGCCGATCTTTCCGCACCCCAAGGGCAAGGATTTCGTCGACTTCGAGGAAGACCTGCAAGTGCGCGATATCGTCAACGCCACCCGCAGCGGCTACCGCGACGTGCAACTGGTCAAGCGCTTTTCCACGGTCGGCATGGGCCCGTCCCAGGGCCGCCACTCGGCGCTGCCCACCGCACGCCTGGTGGCCCAGGCCACCGGCCGCAGCATCAGCGAAACCGGCGTGACCACTGCCCGCCCACCCTTCCAGGCCGAGAAACTGGCGCATGTCGCCGGCCGTGCGTTCGACCCGTACCGGCAGACGCCGATGCACCGCCGCCACCTGCAGGCGGGCGCGCAGATGATGCCCGCTGGCAGCTGGCAGCGCCCGGCCTTCTACGGCAAGCCGGAACACCGCGAGCGCTGCGTGCAGGAGGAAGCACGCCATGTTCGCGAAAAGGTCGGCCTGATCGACGTCTCTACCCTAGGCGGCCTGGATGTGCGCGGCCCCGATGCCGCCGAACTGCTGGAGCGCCTGTACACCTTCGGCTTTGCCAAGCTGGCCATCGGCCGCACCCGCTATGCGCTGATGACCAACGAGCACGGCGTGGTGATCGATGACGGCGTTTGCGCGCGCCTGGCCGAGCAGCACTTCTACGTCACCGCCACCACCAGCGGCGTCGACCGCATCTACCAGCAGATGCTCAAGTGGAACGCGCAGTGGCGGCTGGACGTGGACATCGCCAACGTCACCGCCGCCCTGGCCGCGGTCAACCTGGCCGGGCCGCTGGCGCGCCAGGTGCTGGCCAAGCTCTGCAACGATGTCGAGCTGTCCGCCGAAGCCTTCCCTTATCTGGGGGTGCGCCTGGGCACGGTGGCCGGCATCCCGGCGCGCATCCTGCGGGTCGGCTTCGTCGGCGAGCTGGGTTATGAAGTGCATGTGCCGGCGCGCCATGCCGAGCGCCTGTGGGACTCGCTGATGCAGGCCGGGGCCGGGCTGGGTATCCGCCCGTTCGGGCTCGAGACCCAGCGCCTGCTGCGCCTGGAGAAAGGCCACGTGATCATCGGCCAGGACAGCGACGGCATGAGCCACCCGGCAGAGCTCGACATGCAGTGGGCGATTGGCCGCAAGAAGCCGTTTTTCGTCGGCAAACGCTCGATCGAGATCCTCGAAGCACAGCCGCTCAAGCGCAAGCTGGTCGGTTTTACCCTGCCCAAGGGCAGCCCGCAGCCGCTGGAGGGCCACCTGGTGCTGGACGGCCCGGACATCAGTGGCAACGTCACCTCTTGCGAGTACTCGCAGACCCTCGGGCAGATCATCGGCCTGGCCTACGCCGGTGCCCATCAGGCGATGCCTGGCATGCACATCCCGATCCGCGTGGAAGGCGGCGTGATGGTCAATGCCAAGGTGGTGCCACTGCCCTTCTACGATCCCGACAACCTGCGCCAGGAACTCTGAACCATGACCAGCCTGAAAGCCGAAGCCTACCTCCCAAGCAGCCTTTTGCACGCCTGTGCGTTGACCGACCTGACCGGACTGGCGCGGGTCGGGTTTCGCGGCGGTGACGCAGCTGACTACCTGCAAGGGCGTGGCTACCAGCTGCCCTCGCTGCCCAACCAGGCCTTGCGCCAGGGCGACGGCGGCTGGGTGGCGCGCCTGTCGGCCAGCGAGTACCTGTTGCTCGGCAGCCTGGCAGACCAGGGCGCCCGGGTTGCCAGCGAAGAACAGCGCTGGGTGCAGGATGCCCGGCGCAACTACCTGCTGCCGCGTCAGGACAGCCATGCCTGGCTGCAACTGTCGGGGGAGCATTGCAGTGCGGTGATGGCCAAGTTGTGCGGGGTCGATCTGCGGTTGCAGGCGTTTGCGGTCGGTGCTGTGGCGCAGACGTCGGCGGCGCGGATCAACGTGATCGTGGTGAATGTCGGAAGTGATGGATTGCCGGCATTGCAGTTGCTGTTCGACCGGGCATCGCTGGCGTACTTCCAGGAGGCTGTGCTGGATGCCATGGATGAGTTCGATGGCGGGTGGGTTGGGCTGGATCAGCTGATGATTTGATCTGTACCGGCCTCATCGCGGGCTCGCCCGCTCCCACAGGTAGACCACAGACCTTGAGAACTGTGGCGTACCTGTGGGAGCGGGCGAGCCCGCGAAGAAGCAAACACTTCTATCAAGGTCAGAGTTGAGTCAGCCGCTCGCGCAGGAAACTGACAAACCCCTGCACCGGCCGCGCTACCTGCCTGTGCTGCGGATACACCGCCGACAACTGCAGCGCCAGCGGCACCCACTCATCCAGCACCGTCACCAAGCGCCCGTCCGCCAGTGCCTGCCCGACGATAAAGGTCGGCAGATAGGTCACCCCCATCCCGGCAATCGCCGCATCCCTGAGCAGCTCGCCGTTGTTCGCCCGCATCCGCCCGGTCACCTGAATCACCTGGGCCTTGCCACCCTGGCGGAACTGCCACTGCACCTGCCGCGAATGCCCATAGGGCAGGCAATCATGCGCGGCCAGGTCTTCCGGTTTGGCCGGCATGCCACGTGCGGCAAGGTACGCCGGGCTGGCGCAATACACCCGTTCGACATCGGCAATGCGCCGGGCAATCAGGCTGGAGTCCTCCAGCGCGCCGATACGCAGCGCCAGGTCATAACCCTCGCCGATCAGGTCCACCGCGCGATCACTGAGGTCCACCTCCACATCCACCTGCGGGTGCAACTGCAGAAACTCGGTCAGCAGGCAGCCCAGGTGGGCCATGGCGAACGACAGCGGCGCACTCAGGCGCAAGGTGCCGCGCAGGGCCTGGGCCTGGCCGCTGATGTCGTGTTCCACCTGTTGCACCTCGCCCAGCAGGCGCAGTGCCGACTGGTAGTAGTGCTGGCCCAGCGGCGTAGCGTCCAGGCGCCGGGTAGAGCGGTTCAACAAGCGCACTCCGAGGCGCTCTTCGAGCTGCATCAGGCGGCGGCTGACCGATTGCTTGGACATGCCCAGGCGGTCGGCGGCAGCAGTGAAGCTACCGGCCTCCATGACCTGGGCAAAGATTCGCATGTCTTCGTAGGGGTTCATTGTCTCGCTCTTGGTGACAGTCAAACGCTTTATAGCGGCTTTTTCCCGCCACTGCACCTGCTTAATCTACACACAGGTCGCAGCGATGGCCCTGGAGGCCAGGCAAGACGCCCATTACCAACACTTGAACAGAAAAGGATTCGCTCATGAACATTGTCCACAAAACCCTCACCGCCTCCCTCCTCGCCCTGTCCGTGTCCAGCGCTTTCGCTGCGGGCAGCCCAGGCGTCGAGCAGCACACCCAGGCCTTTCTCGAAGCGCTGGAGCAAGGCGGCGGCAAGCCGCTCGAACAGCTCAGCCCGAAAGACGCCCGCGCCGTACTGACCGGTGCCCAGGCTTCGGTGAAGGTCGACCTGTCCGGTATCGAGGTCAAGGAGCGCACCATTCAGGCCAACGGCCAATCGATCAAGCTGCAGGTGGTGCGCCCGGCCAATGTCAAAGGTGAGCTGCCGGTGTTCATGTTCTTCCACGGCGGCGGCTGGGTGCTCGGCGACTTCCCGACCCACCAGCGGCTGATCCGCGACTTGGTGGTCGGCTCCGGCGCTGTGGCGGTCTATGTGGACTACACCCCGTCGCCTGAGTCGCACTACCCGACGGCGATCAACCAGGCCTACACCGCGACCCGGTGGGTAGCCGAGCATGGCAAGGAAATCGGTGTCGACGGCAAGCGCCTGGCGGTGGCCGGCAACAGCGTCGGCGGCAACATGGCGGCGGTGGTCGCACTCAAGGCCAAAGAGGCCGGCACCCCGGCGCTGCGCTTCCAGCTGCTGCTGTGGCCGGTGACCGATGCCAGCTTCGAGACAGCGTCGTACAAGCAGTTTGCCGAAGGGCACTTCCTCACCACCGGGATGATGAAGTGGTTTTGGAACAACTACACCACTGATGCCAAGGCACGGGCAGAGATCTACGCCTCGCCGCTGCGGGCCAGCAGTGAACAGTTGAAAGGCTTGCCACCGGCGCTGGTGCAAACGGCCGAGTTCGATGTGCTGCGCGATGAGGGCGAGGCCTATGCCCGTAAGTTGAATGCGGCAGGCGTGACGGTGACCTCGGTGCGCTACAACGGCATGATCCATGACTATGGGCTGCTCAACCCGCTGAGCCAGGTGCCGGCGGTCAAGGCAGCGATGCGTCAGGCCGCAAACGAACTGAACGTGCATTTGCAGTAACGCCAGCCAACCCTGTGGCAGGGCCCGAGGGCCCTGCCCTTACTGGAGATTCGTCATGCTTACCGTCCGTAGCGCAGAAGACCGCGGCCTGGCCTTCCATGGCTGGCTCAAATCGTTCCACACCTTCTCCTTCGGCCACTACCGCAACCCTGACGAGCAAGGCTTTTCCGACCTGCTGGTGATCAACGACGACCGCGTCATCCCTGGCAAGGGTTTCGGCCAGCACCCGCACCGCGATATGGAAATCTTCTCCTACGTGCTCGAAGGCGCGCTGGAGCACAAGGACACCCTGGGTACCGGCTCGGTGATCCGCCCGGGTGACGTGCAGCTGATGAGCGCCGGTCATGGCGTGGCGCACAGCGAGTTCAACCACAGCCAGGCGCAGCCGGTGCACTTCCTGCAGATCTGGATCGTGCCCAATGTGAAAGGGGCGACGCCGCGTTACCAGCAACAGCACTTCAGTGCCGAGGAGAAGCGCGGCAAATTGCGCCTGATCATCTCGCCGGATGGTGCCGAGGAGTCATTGCAGGTGCGGCAGAACGCGCGAGTGTATGCCGGGCTGTTCGATGGCGCGGAGCGCGCGACGCTGAGCTTGCCGGAGAATCGCCATGCCTATGTACACGTGGCACGCGGCAGCATCGAGCTCAATGGCCAGGTCCTCAATGAAGGGGATGGTGTGCGGGTACGGCAGGAACAACTGCTTGAGCTGGGTAATGGGGTGGATGCCGAGGTGCTGGTGTTCGACCTGCGGCCTCATGAGTTGCCGGGTATGCCGTAAGCGGGATCGGCCTCTTCGCGGGCACGCCCGCTCCCACAGGTACTGCACAGTTTTCAGAATCTGTGCGATGCCTGTGGGAGCGGGCGTGCCCGCGAAAGGGCCATCAGCAAAGACTCAGGGCTCGAAGCCTTCAACGATGATCACTTCGGCCTTTGCCACCCCTTGGCGATGGCTGCACGCCTCCTGATACAGATCGGACTGGTAACACGCCACCGCCTGCTCATACGAATCGAACTCGATCACCACGCTACGCTGTGGAGTGGGCCGCCCTTCCATCGCCTCGCTACGCCCGCCGCGGGCCAGGAAGCGGCCGCCGAATGCCTTGAAGGCAGCGGGAGCGCGCTGGGTGTACTGCTGGTACTGCTCGGGGTCGGTCACGTCGACGTGGGCGATCCAATAGGCCTTCATCCGCTGCTCTCCTGTAGCAAAAATATTTGTGTATGATGGTATACCATAAAAATCACCCCACCACAGTGAGTGTGCAACATGGCTTTCAACACCATCGAGGAACTCCTCGAGGACTACCGGCAAGGCAAGATGGTCCTGCTGGTGGACGACGAGGACCGGGAAAACGAAGGCGACCTGCTGATCGCCGCCGAGCGCTGTGACGCCCAGGCCATCAACTTCATGGCCCGCGAAGCGCGCGGGCTGATCTGCCTGACCCTGACCGACGACCACTGCCAGCGCCTGGGCCTTGAGCAGATGGTACCGGCCAACGGCAGCGTGTTCAGCACCGCCTTCACCGTGTCGATCGAAGCCGCCAGCGGCGTCACCACCGGTATTTCCGCCGCTGACCGGGCGCGCACCGTGGCCGCTGCCATGGCACCCGATGCCCGCCCCGAAGACCTGGTGCAGCCTGGCCACATCTTCCCCCTGCGCGCCCGCGAAGGCGGCGTGCTGACCCGTGCCGGGCACACCGAAGCCGGTTGCGACCTGGCTCGCCTGGCCGGTTTCACCCCGGCCTCGGTGATCGTCGAGGTGCTCAACGATGACGGCACCATGGCCCGCCGCCCGGACCTGGAAGTGTTCGCCGCGCAGCATGGCATCAAGATCGGCACCATTGCCGACCTGATCCACTACCGCCTGAGCACCGAACAGACCATCAAACGCATCGGCGAACGCGAACTGCCGACCGTGCACGGCACGTTCCGCCTGGTGACCTACGAGGACCGTATCGAAGGCGGCGTACACATGGCCATGGTCATGGGCGATATCCGCCGTGAGCAGCCGACCCTGGTGCGGGTGCATGTGATCGACCCGCTGCGCGACCTGGTGGGTGCCGAATACGCCGGCCCCGCCAACTGGACGCTGTGGGCAGCGCTGCAGAAAGTGGCCGAGGAAGGTGCCGGGGTGGTGGTAATCCTCGCCAACCACGAGTCTTCCCAGGCATTGCTCGAACGCGTACCGCAGCTGACTCAGCCGGTGCGGCCTTATCAGCGTGGGCAGTCCAAGGTGTACTCGGAGGTCGGTACCGGGGCGCAGATTCTGCAGGACCTGGGCGTGGGCAAGCTGCGTCACCTGGGGCCGCCGCTGAAGTATGCGGGGCTGGCCGGGTATGAGCTGGAAGTGGTGCAGAGCATTCCCTTTGAGCCAGGAATGGTTGGCTGATACGGGTCGTGTAGGAGCGGCCTTGTGTCGCGAAAGGGCCGCAAGGCGGCCCCAGCAATTCATGTGTCGACGCTGAAATCCTGGGGCCGCTTCGCGGCCCTTTCGCGACACAAGGCCGCTCCTACAAGGGCGGAGTGATGGCCGGTAGCCTCATACCTCTTGCCAAAATCTTGGAATACCATAATATGATATCCCGTAGACCTTGAATCTGCAGGCCGGCACCTACAATCACAAACGGCCACAAGACACTTTGTTTTAGCTGCTCCCCGAATACTGTTGGCGGGCGCACCAGAAGCCCCGCCTCGAATAACAAAAGCAACGAGGGCGTAACCATGCTGTTGAGCAAACGTGTAACCGCAGTGCTGTCCGCCAGCCTGCTGACCCTGGCATGTCAGGCCGCCCAGGCCGCTGACAGCCTGAACTTCGTCAGTTGGGGCGGTACCACCCAGGACGCCCAGAAAGAAGCATGGGCCATCCCCTTCAGCAAAAGCACCGACATCAAAGTCGTCCAGGACGGCCCGACCGACTACGGCAAGCTCAAGGCCATGGTCGAAAGCGGCAACGTGCAATGGGACGTGGTCGACGTCGAAGCTGACTTCGCCCTGCGCGCCGCCAGCGAAGGCCTGCTCGAACCCCTCGACTTCACCCAGATCAAACGCGACAAGATCGACCCGCGCTTCGTCTCCGACCACGGCGTCGGCTCGTTCTTCTTCTCCTTCGTGCTCGGCTACAACGAAGGCAAGCTCGGTGCCAACAAGCCGGTCGACTGGACCGCGCTGTTCGACACCAAGACCTACCCAGGCAAACGCGCCCTGTACAAATGGCCGAGCCCTGGCGTGCTGGAGCTGGCCCTGCTGGCCGACGGCGTAGCGCCCAAGGATCTCTACCCGCTGGACCTGGATCGCGCCTTCAAGAAGCTCGACACCATCAAGAAAGACATCGTCTGGTGGGGCGGTGGTGCCCAGTCGCAACAGCTGCTGGCCTCGGGTGAAGCCTCGCTCGGCCAGTTCTGGAACGGCCGCGTCTATGCCCTGCAGCAAGACGGTGCACCGGTGGGCGTGAGCTGGAAGCAGAACCTGGTCATGGCCGACTTCCTGGTCATCCCGAAAGGCTCGAAGAACAAGGATGCGGCGATGAAGTTCCTGGCCAATGCCAGCAGCGCCGAAGGCCAGGCCGCGTTCGCCAACAAGACCGCCTACGCCCCGGTGAACGTCGACAGCGTGGCCAAGCTCGACAAGGACCTCGCCCCGAACCTGCCGACCGCCTACGCCCAGGACCAGGTCACCCTGGACTTCGCCTACTGGGCGAAAAACGGCCAGGCCATCGCAGCCCGCTGGAATGAGTGGTTGGTCAAATGAAAGTCGCCATCAACGCCCTGCACAACGCGCAAGGTGCCCCCACGGGCACCGGCGCCCCGGGAACGGCCCCTCGTCGCGTGAGCCTGGGCCAGCGCTGGAAAGGCAGCCGCAACCTGCTGCCGGCCCTGCTGTTCCTCGGCCTGTTCTTCTTCGCCCCGCTGGTCGGCCTGTTGCTGCGCGGGGTGCTGGAGCCAACGCCAGGGCTGGGCAACTACGAGCAGCTGTTCGCCAACTCGGCCTATGCACGGGTGCTGTTCAACACCTTCTCGGTGGCCGGCGTGGTCACCCTGATCAGCGTGCTGCTGGGCTTCCCGCTGGCCTGGGCGATCACCCTGGTGCCCCAGGGCTGGGGCCGCTGGCTGCTGAACATCGTGCTGCTGTCGATGTGGACCAGCCTGCTGGCGCGCACCTACTCGTGGCTGGTGCTGCTGCAGAGCTCGGGGGTGATCAACAAGGCGTTGATGGCCATGGGCATCATCGATACCCCGCTGGAGATGGTGCACAACCTCACCGGCGTGGTGATCGGCATGAGCTACATCATGATCCCGTTCATCGTGCTGCCGCTGCAGGCGACCATGCACGCCATCGACCCGATGGTGCTGCAGGCCGGCTCGATCTGCGGCGCAAGCCCCTGGACCAACTTCTGGAAGGTGTTCCTGCCGCTATGCCGCTCGGGGTTGTTCTCCGGCGCGTTGATGGTGTTCGTGATGTCGCTCGGTTACTACGTGACCCCAGCCCTGCTCGGTGGCGCGCAGAACATGATGCTGCCGGAATTCATCATTCAGCAGGTGCAGTCGTTCCTCAACTGGGGCCTGGCCAGCGCCGCCGCCGCATTGCTGGTGGTGATCACCCTGGTGCTCTTCTACCTGTACCTGAAGCTGCAGCCGGAATCCCCGGTTGGCAACGCGAGGTAAACCGCCATGCTCCTGTCTCCCAATGCCATGGGCCGCCCGCTGCGTACGGGCCTGTACCTGACCACCGGGGTCATCGCGGCCTTCCTGCTGCTGCCGGTGGTGTTCATCGTGCTGCTGTCGTTCGGCTCGTCCCAGTGGCTGGTGTTCCCGCCACCGGGCTGGACTTTCAAGTGGTACGGCCAGTTCTTCTCCAACCCGGAGTGGATGGACGCCGCCCTGGCCAGCCTCAAGGTCGCTGTGCTGACCACCATCGCCGCGGTGCTGCTGGGCCTGCCCACCGCCTTCGCCCTGGTGCGTGGCCGCTTCCCCGGCCGCGAAATGCTCTACGGGCTGTTCACCATGCCGATGATCGTGCCGCTGGTGATCATCGCCGTGGCGGTGTACGCACTGTTCCTCAAGCTCGGCTACACCGGCACGCTGTTCGCCTTCGTGGTCAGCCATGTGATCGTCGCCCTGCCGTTCACCATCATCTCGATCATCAACTCGCTGAAGCTGTTCGACCAGTCGATCGAGGATGCTGCGGTGATCTGCGGCGCCTCGCGCCTGCAGGCGATATTCAAGGTGACCTTCCCGGCGATTCGCCCGGGCATGATCGCCGGTGGCCTGTTCGCCTTCCTGGTGTCGTGGGACGAGGTGGTGCTGAGCGTGATGATGGCCAGCCCCGACCTGCAGACCCTGCCGGTGAAGATGTGGACCACCCTGCGCCAGGACCTGAGCCCGGTCATCGCCGTGGCCTCGACCCTGCTGATCGGCCTGTCGCTGCTTGTCATGTTCATTGCCGCCGCCTTGCGCCGGCGCACCGAAGTCAACGCCTGAGCGTGCGGAGAAAACAACAATGAGTGCAGTCATCAAAGACAACGCCCACGGCAAGACCCTGGTCAGCCTGCGTGGCCTGAACAAGCACTACGGCGACTTCACCGCCGTCGACAACCTCGACCTGGAGATCCAGGACGGCGAGTTCCTGACCTTCCTCGGCTCCAGTGGCTCCGGCAAGTCCACCACGCTGTCGATGCTGGCCGGTTTCGAAACGCCAAGCAGCGGCGAAATCCTGGTCGAGGGCCAGTCGCTGGTCAACGTGCCGCCGCACAAGCGTGACATCGGCATGGTATTCCAGCGCTATTCGCTGTTCCCGCACTTGAACGTGCGTGACAACATCGGCTTCCCGCTGGCGATCCGCAAGCTCAGTGCCACCGAAACCACCAAGCGCGTCGATGCCATGCTCAAGCTGGTGCAGCTGGAGAAGTTCGCCCACCGCAAGCCGTCGCAGATGTCCGGTGGCCAGCAGCAACGTGTGGCAATTGCCCGGGCGCTGGTGTACGAGCCACGCATCCTGCTGATGGACGAACCACTCGGGGCGCTGGACAAGAAGCTGCGTGAAGACCTGCAGGACGAACTGCGCCAGCTGCATCGCCGGCTGGGCATCACCATCGTCTACGTGACCCATGACCAGGAAGAAGCCATGCGCCTGTCCCAGCGCATCGCCATCTTCAGCCATGGCAAGATCGTTGGCCTGGGTACCGGTTACGACCTTTATCAGAATCCGCCAAATGCCTTTGTCGCGTCGTTCCTGGGCAACTCCAACTTCCTGCGCATCAAGGCCAGCAGCAATGGCGCGGCCAGCTTCGAAGGCCAGCCGGTGGCGATTCGCCTGACCCCGGGCCTCAGCGCAGAGCAGGATGCACTGATCATGGTGCGCCCGGAGAAAGCCCTGGCCCTGACCGCCGAACAGGCCGCGCGCGAGCCATTGCCTGCGGGCTGGAACGAGGTCAGTGCCAAGGTCGGTGAAGTGCTGTTCCTGGGTGAGAGCCAGACCTGCCATGTGGTGACGGCCGGCGGTACAGAGCTGACGGTGAAGGCGCTGTCTGCCGCCGGGATGCCGATGCAGCCGGGGGATACCGTGAAAGTGCGCTGGGCGCTGGCGGATGCCTGCATCTATACCGAGTGGGCCGAGAGCGACCTGAGCAAGTCGGCTGGGGCTCATTAAAAAACCGGGGCCGCTGCGCGGCCCTTTCGCGACACAAGGCCGCTCCTACAGGAGATCGCGTTACCGTGTAGGAGCGGCCTTGTGTCGCGAAAGGAGGGCAACGCCCTCCCCTGCTATCACTCAGGCAATCGTAATCGTTCAGCAAAGTATTCCCGGAAAAACTCCACCGCCACTCGTACCTTGGCCGACCCGGCCAGCGGCGCGGTATATACCGCCCAGATATCGGCACTCTGCCGATATCCCTCCAGCACCTGCACCAGCCGGCCATCCACCAGGCTGTCGTGCACATCCCACCACGACCGCAACACGATCCCGCGCCCGTCCAGGCACCATTGGTGCACCACTTCGCCATGGTTGCTCGACAACGCGCCGGTGACCCGCACAGTTTCCTCGCCAGCGGGCCCCTCCAGGTGCCAGAGCCCGAAAGGATGGTCACGTTCCTTGATCACCAGGCAGTCGTGGCTGGCCAGATCCGCCAGGCTCTTCGGCGTGCCGCGCCGGGCAAGATAGTCCGGCGCCGCACACAACACCCGCCAGTTGCGTGCCAGGCGCTTGGCGATCAGGTTCGGGGCAATCTGGTCACCCACGCGGATATCCAGATCGACGCCCTCGGCCGCCAGGTCCACCAGGCGGTCATGCACGTCCAGGCGTATGTCCAGCCGTGGGTAGCGCGACGTCAGCGCCGACAACGCCGGCGCCACCATCCGCCGCCCCAGGCCCAGGCTGCTGGCGATGCGCAATTGCCCGGCCGGCTCACGCTGGCCGGCGTCCAGATCATCGCCCATGCGCTGCAATGCCTCGAAGATCTGCTGCGCCCATTGATAGACCCGCTCACCCTCCTCGCTCACCGTCACCCGCCGGGTGGTGCGGTGCAGCAGGCGCACGCCGAGGTCCGCTTCGAGCAGGCGGATGCGCTTGCTGACGAAGGCAGCCGACATGCCACGGGCCTCGGCCACCGCCGCAAAGCTCGCACGGCGGGCTACCTGAAGAAAGATATCGAGGTCGTCGAGGCTTGGTAGATTATTCACGATACGTGCACCAAGAATGCATAAATTGGCCGATTATCTATGAAACGAACTCTTATAGCATGACCCACATCAGTTCCCCAGACACAAGGTGTGGCCATGACCAAGACCAAGACTTTCAAGATCGCTGCCATTCCCGGCGACGGCATCGGCAATGAAGTACTCCCGGAAGGTATCCGCGTGGTCGAAGCCGCCGCCCGCAAGCATGGCCTGGACCTGCAGTTCGAGTTTTTCGAATGGGCTAGCTGCGACTACTACCTGGCCCACGGCAAGATGATGCCGGACGACTGGTTCGACCAGCTCAAGGGCTTCGACGGCTTGTACTTCGGTGCCGTCGGCTGGCCCGACAAGGTGCCTGACCACATTTCCCTGTGGGGCTCGCTGCTCAAGTTCCGCCGCGACTTCGACCAGTACGTGAACATTCGCCCGGTCCGCCTGTTCCCTGGCGTGCCCTGCCCGCTGGCCGGCAAGCAGCCTGGCGACATCGACTTCGTGGTGGTGCGGGAAAACACCGAAGGCGAGTACTCGTCGCTGGGTGGGCGCATGTTCGAAGGCACTGCCAACGAATTCGTCCTGCAGGAATCGGTGTTCACCCGCCGTGGCGTCGACCGCATCCTCGAATACGCGTTCGAACTCGCCCACAACCGCCCGCGCCAGCATGTGACCTCGGCCACCAAGTCCAACGGCATGGCCGTGAGCATGCCCTACTGGGACGAGCGCACCGCCGCCGTGGCCGCGCATTACCCGGAGATCACCTGGGACAAGCAGCACATCGATATCCTTTGCGCTCGCTTCGTGCTGCAACCGGAGCGCTTCGACGTGGTTGTGGCCTCCAACCTGTTCGGCGACATCCTCTCCGACCTCGGGCCGGCCTGCACCGGCACCATCGGCATCGCGCCGTCGGCCAACCTCAACCCCGAGCGCAAGTTCCCGTCGTTGTTCGAGCCGGTGCATGGTTCGGCGCCGGATATCTTCGGCAAGAACATCGCCAACCCGATCGGCATGATCTGGTCGGGTGCGCTGATGCTCGAATTCCTTGGCAAGGAAACCGCAGACGCCCGTTATCAGGCTGCACACGATGAAATCCTGCTGGCCATCGAAGCCGTCATCGCTAGCGGTGCGACCACGCCTGACATGGGCGGCAGCCGCTCGACCCAGGCGGTCGGCCAGGCCATCGTCGATGCACTGGATGCCGCCTGACTGTCACATTTCGGTCACGCCACCGTCGTAATCTGCCGGGCAACTCTATGCCAAAGGTTGCCCGGCATGCGTCGCCTGCTGCTCCTGCTGCTTCCCCTGCTGACCCTGACGGCCCGGGCCGAACCTGCGCAATTGCGCGTGCAGGGCTCCAACACCATTGGCGCAGCATTGCTGCCGGCATTGGTGCAAGCGCAGCTGCGCGCGCAGCAAGCGACGGACATCGAGCAACTGCCAGGGGCGGCGGCCAACGAAACCGTGATCAAGGCCCGCGATGCGCATGGCCAACCCTTGCGTATCGACATTGCCGCCCACGGTTCGAGCACTGGTTTTGCCGCCCTCGGCCAGGGCCAGGCAGACCTGGCGGCGGCCTCGCGCCCCATCAGCGATGCCGAGGTTAACCAGCTCAAGGCCCTGGGCGACCTGCGCTCGGCCAGCGCCGAACAGGTCATCGGCCTGGATGGCGTGGCCGTCATCGTCCACCCCGACAACCCCCTGCCGCAACTGACCACCCAGCAACTGGCGCAGATCTTCTCCGGGCAGATCCAGCGCTGGGAGCAACTGGGCGTGGCGGGTGGGGCCATTCACCTGTATGCCCGCGATGATCGCTCCGGGACCTATGAAACCTTCAAGGCACTGGTACTGGAACCGCACCATGGCGCGCTGGCCAGGCAGGCGCAGCGTTTCGAGTCCAGCGAAGCACTGGCCGAGCGGGTCAGCGCCGATCGTCACGCCATCGGTTTCAGCAGCCTGGCAGCGGTGCACGGGGCCAAGGTGCTGGCGGTGGCCGAGGGCGATGCACCGGCCATGCTGCCTGACCGCCCAATGGTCGCCAGCGAGGACTATCCGTTGTCGCGGCGGCTGTACTTCTACCTGCCAGCCAACGCCAAACCCCAGGCCCGCGCGCTGGCCGACTTCGCCCAGACCGCGGCCGGCCAGGCCATCGTCGCCGAACAGGGCTTCGTTTCGCAGCAGGTCAAGGCGCAACCGGTAGCGGCGCAGGCCGACATGCCGCCGCGCTACCGCAGCCTGGCCCAGCAGGCGCAACGCTTGAGCGTCAATTTCCGCTTCCAGGAAGGCAGCGCCAGCCTCGACAACAAGGCCCTGCGCGATGTGCAGCGGGTTGCCGAGTACTTGCGCCAGGCCGGCAAGCTGCAGAGCAAGGCAGTGCTGGTGGGCTTTGGCGACCCCAAGGAAACACCAGGGCGCGCGGCCCTGCTGTCGCGGCTGCGGGCCCAGGCGGTTCGCCGCGAGCTGGCAAGGGGTGGCGTGGAAGTACTGGAAGTGACCGGCATGGGCGACGAGTTGCCGGTCGCTGGCAATGACAGGGAACAAGGCCGCTTGCGTAACCGGCGGGTTGAAGTCTGGGTCTACTGACACGCAAAGAAATGTAACAGCTCACCATTCGGCATCACGGGCTAACGGGTCTAGGCTCAAGCTCATGTGATACCGGGCCCCTCTGACGGCTGCCAAGCCGTGATGTCGGATCACTGTTGCGATCTTCACCTGGCAACGTCGACATTCAAGGAGGGGCTCATGACAGCTCTGCAGACATTCCTCACCTCCCCGTTTCTTGGCACCAGCACCTGGTTGTGGCTGGTATTCATGGCCATCGTCATCGGTTTACTGGTACTCGACCTGGGTGTGCTGCACCGCCAGGATCGCGAGATCGAAATGCGCGAGAGCCTGCTGCTGTATTCGGGGTATTTCAGCGTCGGCGTGCTGTTCGGCCTGTGGGTCTGGCATGAGCTGGGCGCGCAGTCGGCGCTGGAGTTCTACACCGGCTTCCTGGTCGAGCAGTCGTTGTCGATGGACAACGTGTTCGTCATGGCGATGATCTTCGGCTTCTTCGCCATCCCCCGCCGCTACCAGCACCGGGTACTGTTCTGGGGCATTCTCGGCGTGGTGTTCCTGCGGGCGATCATGATCGGCGTGGGGGCGGCACTGGTGCAGAACTTCGCCTGGGTGCTCTACATTTTCGGCGCCTTCCTGCTGTTCACCGGGGTGAAGATGGCCCTGTCGAAGGAGGACAGCCACCCCGACCTGGCCAATAACCCGATCTTGAAATTCGTCCGCCGGCACATGCGCGTGACCGACCAGATCCACGGCTCGCACTTCTTCGTGCGCCTGACGCCGCCCGGTGAAAGCAAGGCCCTGCGTTATGCCACTCCGCTGTTCCTGGCGCTGGTGCTGATCGAGTTGGCCGACCTGGTGTTCGCCGTCGACAGCGTGCCGGCGATCTTCGCCATCACCCAGGACCCGTTCATCGTCTACACCTCGAACATCTTCGCCATCCTCGGCTTGCGCTCGCTGTACTTCGCCCTGTCAGCGCTGATGCACCGGTTCGTCTACCTCAAGTATGCGCTGGCACTGGTGCTGATATTCATTGGCTGCAAGATCTTCTACCACGGCATGGTCGGCAAGGTGCCG
Source organism: Pseudomonas sp. 382 (assembly GCF_002759075.1). NCBI lineage: Bacteria > Pseudomonadati > Pseudomonadota > Gammaproteobacteria > Pseudomonadales > Pseudomonadaceae > Pseudomonas > Pseudomonas sp. 382. Next base: position 128,925 of record NZ_PEMX01000001.1, on the reverse strand, counting down.
GCCTTGCTGTCGCTAGGGGTGACGTTCGGGTTGTTGCTGGGTGGGGTTATGGTTTCGTTGATCAAGACGCGGGGGGAGAAAGTGCAGGTGGACGGTACGACGTTGGTACAGGTATCGGATGGGAATGACAAAGCGGGGAAGAAGGAGGAAGACCCGCAATTGCGGGTCTGAAGGCGTTTCCTGCAAGTTCGATGAACTTATCTTTCTACTTGCGCCGCGCCGAAATCGACAAGCAGCAAGCGACGCGGTGCTTGGCAGTGGCAGGAGCAGGCTTGCATCACCTTCCGCCGCGCAACATCTCCACCGGCACATACTTGCCGATCTCGTACTTGCCAATCGCCGCCCGATGTACCTCATCCGGCCCGTCAGCCAGGCGCAGTGTCCGCTGCATGGCATACATGTAGGCCAGCGGGAAATCACCACTCACCCCGGCCCCGCCATGCATCTGGATCGCCCGGTCGATCACCTTCAACGCCACGTTAGGCGCCACCACCTTGATCTGCGCGATCTCGCTGCGTGCGACCTTGTTGCCGACGGTGTCCATCATGTACGCCGCCTTCAGCGTCAGCAGCCGCGCCATGTCGATCTCCATGCGCGAGTCGGCGATCTTGTCGACGTTGCCGCCCAGGCGCGCCAGGGGCCGGCCAAAGGCCGTGCGTTCGACCGAGCGCTTGCACATCAGCTCCAGCGCCCGCTCGGCCATGCCGATCGAGCGCATGCAATGGTGGATACGGCCTGGGCCAAGGCGGCCCTGGGCAATCTCGAAACCACGCCCCTCGCCGAGGACCACGTTTTCATACGGCACCCGCACGTTCTCGAACAGCACCTCGGCATGACCGTGGGGTGCATCGTCATAGCCAAATACCGGCAACGGGCGGACGATCTTCACCCCCGCTGCATCGGTCGGTACCAGCACCATCGAATGCTGCTGATGGCGCGGACCATCGGGGTTGGACAGGCCCATGAAGATCATCACCTTGCAGCGTGGGTCGCAGGCACCGGAGGTCCACCACTTGCGGCCGTTGATCACCCACTCGTCGCCATCACGCACTGCGGTAGCGGCCATGTTGGTCGCGTCCGAAGACGCCACGTCCGGTTCTGTCATGGCGAATGCCGAGCGGATTTCACCCCGCAGCAGCGGCTCCAGCCACTGGCGCTTCTGCGCCTCGCTGCCATACCGTACCAGCACTTCCATATTGCCGGTGTCCGGTGCCGAGCAGTTGAACGGCTCCGGGCCCAGCAGCGAACGGCCCATGATCTCGGCCAACGGTGCGTATTCCAGATTGCTCAGACCAGCGCCGTACTCCGACTCGGGCAGGAACAGGTTCCACAGCCCCTCGGCCCGGGCCTTGGCCTTGAGCTCTTCCATGATCGCGGTGGGTTGCCAGCGGTCGCCCTCGGCGACCTGGCGCTCGAACACCGGTTCGGCGGGATAGACATAAGCATCCATGAAGGCGCTGACGCGCTCTCGCAGTGCCTGGACCTTGGGCGAATAGGCGAAATCCATCGGGGTTACCTTCACGGTTCGAAGTACATGGGCAGAGCCTAGAGCAGCCAGCCTCGATCTACCTAGTCTATTTTCAGCGTGTATAAACATTCATAACCGATATATGATCGGCCAATAATTCCAACAAAGAGCGGCGCCATGAACCTCAGCAAGGTCGACCTCAATCTGTTCATCGTCTTCGACGCGATCTACACCGAAGCCAACCTGACCCGCGCCGGGCAGATCGTCGGCATCACCCAGCCGGCGGTGTCCAACGCCCTGTCCCGGCTGCGCGAAACCTTCAACGATCCGCTGTTCGTACGTACCGCCCAGGGCATGGTGCCCACGCCCATGGCCCAGAACATCATCGGCCCGGTGCGCAATGCCCTGGCGCTGCTGCGCACCTCGGTGCAGGAAAGCCGCATCTTCAACCCGCAGCAGGCCAACAAGACCTTCCGCATCAGCATGACCGACCTGACCGAGGCGGTGATCCTGCCGCCACTGTTCCAGCGTCTGCGCCGCCTGGCCCCGGCAGTGCTGATCGAAAGCTTCCTGTGCAAACGCCGGGAAACCACCAAGGAACTGGCCGCCGGGCGCCTGGACTTCGCCGTCGATGCCCCGCTGAACACCGACCCGCAGGTGCGCCACGTCAAGCTGATGCAGGACCGCTACGTCTGCGCGCTGCGCCAGGGCCACCCGTTGGCCGATACCAAGCTGACCCTCGACAACTATCTGGGCATGACCCATATCCATATCTCCAGCCGCCGCAACGGCCTGGGCTACGTCGACCTGGCACTGGGCAAGATGGGCGTGCAACGCAAGGTCGCGCTGCGCTCCCAGCATTACCTGATGGCTTCGCAGGTGTTGCAGCAGACCGACATGGCCATGACCGTGCCCGAGCGCTTCGCCCGCCGCCACCAGCTGCGTTTCCAGCCGCTGCCGGTGGAGGTGCCAGCGCTGGAGACTCACCTGTACTGGCATGAGAGCACCGACCAGGACCCGGCCAACCGCTGGATGCGCGAGCAAATCATCGAATTGTGCGAGCGCGTGGTGGCCGAAGAAGAACGGGCGCTGGAGCCTGCCTGAAGCGCTCATGGCACTGTGGGCTCGCCTGGGCCCACAGAGAGAAAAAGCATTTCCAACTGATTTATCAGTAGAGAAAAACATTCTCCATTAACCGGCTATCTGCAGCATAAAAAGCAAAATCATTTTTCCCCAAGCGCTTAGGCTTGATGCAACGATTGCCGACACCACGGCAACATTGCACGGACCCGCCCCATGCCTAGCGCCCCGCTCTATTTCGACTACGCCGCCACCACTCCGGTCGACGACCGGGTCATCGAAACCATGCTCACCTGCCTCGGTCGCCAGGTTAACTTCGGCAACCCCGCCTCCAGTGGCCACGCCTACGGCCAGGCCGCACGCGAAGTGGTCGAGCAGGCCCGTCGGCAAGTGGCCGAGCGGGTTGGCGCCCGCGCCGACGACATTGTCTGGACATCGGGCGCCACCGAGTCGAACAACCTGGCACTCAAGGGCATCGCCCAGGGCATGGCCCAGCCTGGCCACTTGATCACCAGCCAGCTGGAGCACAAGGCCGTGCTCGATACGGTCAAGGAACTGGAGCGCCAGGGCTGGGCCATCACCCGCCTGGCGCCGGACGCCGGCGGCCTGATCCAGCCCTACGCCGTGCAGGCTGCGCTGCGCGCGGACACCCGCCTGGTGTCGCTGATGGCCGTCAACAATGAACTGGGCACTGTCACCGATTTCGCTGCCATTGGCGAACGGGTTCGCGCCCATGGCGCCCTGCTGCATGTGGATGCGGCCCAGGCGGTCGGCAAGCTGGCCATTGACCTGCAGGCAATGGCGGTGGACCTGATGTCGTTTTCGGCGCACAAGGTCTATGGGCCAAAAGGTATCGGGGCTTTGTATGTCGGGCCTCGCGCCCGTGAATTGATGCGTGCGCAGATCCACGGTGGCGGGCATGAGCAAGGGCTGCGCTCGGGTACCTTGCCGACGCACCAGATCGTCGGCATGGGCAGTGCCTTCGCCCTGGCCGGTGAGCCGGGTGACAGCGAGCACCAGCGTATCGAACATTTGGCCAAGCGCCTGCGTGATGGGTTGCTGGCATTGCCGGGGGTCAGCCTCAATGGCTGCGCCCTGCAGCGGATCCCTCACACCCTGAACCTGTGCATCGAAGCCAACGGTTTCAACAGCATGGCCTTGGCCAGTGAACTGGCGCTGTCGACCACATCGGCTTGCAACTCGGCGAGCAATGCCGCTTCGCATGTGCTGTTGGCGCTGGGGCTCGATGAAGCGCGGGCACGCAAGAGCGTGCGCGTGAGTATCGGGCGGTTTACCAGCGAGGCCGAGGTGGACACGGCGATCGCGGTGTTCGGGCGGGCTTTGACGGCGGCTTCGGCCGCGCTTTGGTAGCTGCCGCTCAGTCCTTGTTCGCGTTGAGTGCCACGGCTGACCGGATCAGGTTGATGAACGCCTGTTCGTCGATTTCATCTCCTTCGAACACGTCGATGGCGCGGCGCGTGTTGCCGTCGAGGCTGGCATTGAACAGGCCTGCGGGGTCGGCCAGTCGCGCGCCTTTGGCGAAGGTCAGCTTGAGCTTGTCCTTGTAGCTTTCACCGGTGCAGAGGATGCCGGCGTGGGACCAGACCGGGACGCCACGCCATTTCACTTCCTCCAGCACGTCGGGGTCGGCCTGGTGGATCAGGGCTCGCAGACGTGCGAGGGCCGGGCCGCGCCAGTCGTCCAGGACGGCGATGCGGGCGTCGATCTGTTCGCTGGGGGTCAGGTCAGGCATGGCAAGATCCAGAAGCGGTCAGTGGGCTTCTCAGTATCGTTCATGCATGACGAATGTGTCGGCAGTGCTGGCCTCTTCGCGGGTAAACCCGCTCCCACAAGGTCTCCACCGGCTTCAAGGTCGGTGATATCCCTGAGGGAGCGGGTTTACCCGCGAAGAGGCCGCCACTGCCGATAACGCACTTACAGGAAGGTGAAGACTGTCGACGCCGGCAGGCGCGATTTGCTCAGCCCGGCATTGAAGTCCGCCTCGCTGCGATAGCCCAGGCTCAATACCACGACGCTGCTGTAGCCTTGCTCACGCAGCCCCAGCTCAGCATCCATCACCTTGCTATCGAACCCTTCGATCGGCGTCGCATCCAGCCCATGTGCCGCAGCACCCAGCAGCGCGGTGCCCAAGGCCAGGTAGGTCTGCTTCTCCATCCAGTGCTGCAGGTCTTTCTGATCGAAACGGTGCAGGTCCACATAGCCGCGACGGCTCTGGTTCTGCCCTGCCCGTGCCTGCTCGTCGCGGAAGCGGCCATCGGCCTGTTCCTGCTCAAGCACCGCATTCAGGTGCGCCTCGGTCATATCGGTGCGGGTGCAGAATACGACTACATGCGAAGCATCGAGGATTTTCGGCGAGTTGTAGGCAAAACGGCCGTCGGTGGCCTTGGCCAGGCGGGCCTTGCCTTCGGCGCTGTCGGCGACAACGAAATGCCAAGGCTGCGAGTTGACCGAGGACGGGCTGTGGCGCAGCTGTTCGAGCAGCGCATCGACCGTGGCCTGGGGAATCTTGCGGGCGGCATCGTAGGCCTTGGTGGTGTAACGGCGCTTGGCCAGGGAGACGGTATCCATGCTGCAACTCCAATCAACGAAACAGGATTTGTCGCGCATCTTATCTTTCCTGCAAACCGGAAAAAGCGGCAGAATGCAGCAACACTTTCACCTTTGGAGTGAAAATGCTCCGTTTCACCGACCTGGAGCTGTTCGTGCGCAGCAGCGCCTTGGGCAGTTTCACCGCTGCCGCCCATGAAGCCGACCTGCTGCCCGGGCAAGTGGCCGCCGCGATCAAGCGCCTGGAGCGCGACCTCGACGTGCGCCTGTTCGCCCGCACCACCCGCAGCCTGCGCCTGACCGCCGAGGGCGAACTCTACCTGCCCACCGCCCAGCGCGTGCTCGACACCCTGCGCCAGGGCCACGAACAGCTGCACGGCAGCCACAGCACCTTGCGCGGGGTGTTGCAGGTGTCCGCGCCTTCCGACATCGGCCGCAACCTGTTGCTGCCCTGGCTCAGTGCGTTTCGCCGCGAGCACCCGGCGTTGAGCCTGCGCTTCTTCCTTTCCGACCAGATGGCCGATTTCAGCCGTGACCCGGTGGACATCGCCATCCGCTATGGCCTCAACCAGGACGCCAACTATATCGCCCTGCCGCTGGCGCCCTGGAACCGTCGCGTGGTGGTGGCATCCCCCGCCTACCTGGCCCGCCATGGCCGCCCCCGCACAGCCGAAGAGCTGCAACAGCATGACTGCCTGCTGTACCTGCAGCACAACCGCGTATACGACAAATGGCAGCTGGGCAACCGCACCGTGCAGGTGCGCGGGCCGTTGGTCAGCGACGACGCCGACGTGGTGCGGCGCTGGGCGCTGGAAGGTGAAGGCATCGTCTACAAGTCGTGGCTGGACGTCAGTGCCAACATCGCCGCCGGCGAACTGGAAGTCCTGTTGCCGGAGCATCAGGGCGAAGCCACGCCGGTGACGCTAGTGTGCCCGCACCGCAAGCAGCTGTCGCCCGCGGTGACGCAACTGCACTTGTGGCTGCGCGAGCGTTTTGCCGCGCTGCAGCCTGCACAATTGTTCTAAACCGGCTAACGCATCTGGAGTAAGGTGAACTGCCCTCCCCGTCAGCAGCGCAGCGCCATGAGCAACTGGATCGACCTCAAGCAGGACGCCGACACCGGCATCGAGTCGGTTCGCGCTCATTTTGTCGGGCACGCCTACGACCCCCACTGGCATGACAGCTTTCTGGTCGGTTTCACCGAGCAGGGCGTGCAGCAGTTCAACTGCCGTCGGGTTCGCCACCAGAGCACTGCAGGCCAGGTCTTCCTGCTCGAACCCGGCGACCTTCACGACGGCCATGCCCCGACTGCCGAAGGCTTCACCTACTCGACCCTGTACCTTGAACCGAACTGGCTGGACACCGAGCTGCGGGCGCTGTTCGAACAGGCCCCCGGTGACAGCCTGCCGCGTTTCGCCGACACCTTGTGCCACGACCAGCGCCTGGCCCACGCTATCGCCCTGGCGTTCCAGGCGGTGCATGGCCAGGAGTTGCGCATCGTGCGCCAGACGGCCATGGACACCCTGCTGGCCACCTTGACCCGCCACCTGCACTGGCGCAAGCGCCTCAACCCCGACCCGCGCCTACCACTGACCGCACAGCGGGCGCGTGATTTCCTGCACGCCCATTTCGACCAGGACATCGGCCTGGAGCAGGTTGCCCAGGCCTGTGGGGTCGACCGTTTCCGCCTGACCCGCGCCTTCAAGGCGGCCTTCGGCCTGGCGCCCCATGCCTACCTGGTCCAGCTGCGGCTGGCCCGTGCCCGGCGCCTGCTTGCTCACGGCCAGACACCTGCCGAGGTGGCCATGACCCTTGGCTTTGCCGACCAGAGCCACCTGGGTCGCTGGTTCCGTCGTGCCTATCGGCTGACCCCGGCCGACTACCGACGCCGCTGCTCAAACCTTCCAGACTGACAAGCCGTCAATGGCGACCATGGGGCCCTGAGCATTCGGAGCCGTTCCCATGTCGCAATCGTTGTTACCTTTCATGCTTTTCGCCCTGGTCTCGAGCATCAGCCCGGGGCCGACCAACCTGCTGATCCTCGCCCACGGCGCCCGGCAAGGCCTGCGCTCAAGCCTGGCACCGATACTGGCGGCCTGTGGTGCGGCGGCAACAATCGTGTTGCTGGTCGGCCTGGGGCTGGGTGAGGCGCTGCTGCGCCATCCAACAGCCCAGCAGGCGATGAGCTGGGCCGGGGTGCTGTGGTTGAGCTGGCTGGCCTGGCGCATGTTGCGTAGTGCCGGCGAGCCGCTGGATACGGCAGGCGGCAAGCCGTTCGGCGCAGTCAGCGCAGCATCGTTGCAGGTGGTCAACCCAAAGGTGTGGATGATGGCAGTGGCCGTGATTGGCGTGTTTGCGGCACCGACGCTGCCGGTGTGGCAATTGGCCCTGGTGTTTCTGCTGATTGCCGTGCCGTGCATGGCGGTGTGGGCCCTGTTGGGGGTAGGTAGTGCGCGCTGGTTGCAGGCGCCTGGGCGGTTGCGGTGGTTCAACCGGGGCTTGGCAGGGTTGCTCCTTGTTTCCGCATGGGCGGCCGTGCTGAGCTGAGAGTTGATATGCCTGCGCTGGCCTCTTCGCGGGTAAACCCGCGAAGAGGCCGGTGCGGTTCTTCAATGACTCAGGGCCTCGCGGAATCGCCGGGTACTGGCCACTGCCAGCAGCAACCCGACCACCGCCACACTGCCGCCAACCATGCCGATATCGGCCACGCCCATCTGGCTGCTGACGATACTGCCCAGCAACGCCCCGCCACCGATGCCGATGTTGTAGATGCCGGAGAACAGCGCCATGGCCACGTCGGTGGCATCGGACGCCAGCTTCAGGGTCTTGGATTGCAGCGCCAGGCTGAAGCTGAGAATCGCCACGCCCCAGAACATGCTCAACGCCGCGAACACATAGAAATCGCCCGACAGCGGCAGCAGCAACAGCAGGCAAGCCGCCAGCACCCCGATCGAACCCACCAGGAACCCATGCGGGTAACGGTCGCTGTAGCGGCTGAACAACAGCGAACCGAACACGCCAGCGCCACCGAACAACAGCAGCAACAGCGTGGTGCGCTCACCACCGATCTGCGCCACGTGCAAGGCAAAGGGCTCTATGTAGCTATAGGCAGTGAACTGCGCGGTGATCACCAGCGTCACCAGCAGGTAGGTAATCACCAGCGCCGGGCGCTTGAACAAAATCGGCAGGCTGCGCAGTGAACCGGAGTTCTGGCTCGGCAGCAACGGCAGCGACTTCATCAGGCACAGCATGGTCACCAGCGCCACCGCGGCAATGCTGAGGAAGGTGATGCGCCAGCCCAGCGCTTCGCCCACCACGCGCCCCAACGGGATGCCCAGCACCATCGCCAGGGTCGTGCCCGTCGCCAGCAATCCCAGGGCCTTGGCCTGCTGGCCCGGCGGCGCCACGCGCACGGCCAGTGACGCGGTGATGGCCCAGAACACGGCGTGGGCCAGGGCGATACCGATGCGGCTGACCAGCAGCATGGCAAAGCTTTGCGACAACCACGACAGCAGGTGGCTGATGATGAACACCAGGAACACCAACAGCAGCAGGCGCCGGCGCTCGATGTTGCGGGTAAGCAGCATCATCGGCAGCGAAGCCAGCGCCACCACCCAGGCATAGATGGTCAGCATCAGGCCGACCTGCGCGGTGGTCATGTCGAAGCTGCGGCCGATGTCGCTGAGCAGCGCTACCGGGACGAACTCGGTGGTATTGAAGATGAAGGCCGCCAGGGCCAGGGCAATCACGCTCAGCCAGCTGCCAGCACCCGCGGTCGGCGGCAGGTTGGTGGGGATGGGTCCGTTCATGGGCTGGAATCTGTTCTCCGCAGGCAAGGCGAAAGGACGCGCGTCAGGGGCCAAGTATCGGCCGCGCTGAGGCACGGGTTTGTTATTGGAAGGATTGCCCGCATGGTACGCGTCACGCCGGGGCCTCACAACCATGGCAGCATTGGGGGATGCCTGTTGTGGAAAGTGTGACAAGGCGCTGATCGTGCAATCCTGCACCGCCCTCTTCGCGGGTAAACCCGCTCCCACAGGAATAGCACTCAGCCTGAGGCAAGCGCTGTACCTGTGGGAGCGGGTTTACCCGCGAAGAGGCCGGTGCAGGCTAACGGCAGGTTCAGCCCTGCAGGGTGGCCATGTCGATCACGAAGCGGTACTTCACATCACCCGCGATCATGCGCTCGTAGGCTTGGTTGATGTTGCGGATGTCGAGCATCTCGATGTCGCAACGGATGTCATGGGCGGCACAGAAGTCCAGCACTTCCTGGGTTTCGGCGATGCCGCCAATCAGCGAACCGGCCAGCACCCGACGCTTCATCACCAGGTTGGCGGCATGCACGGCCGGGTCGATCGGCTCGATCAGGCCCACCAGGATGTGCACGCCGTCGAACTTCAGGGTCTCCAGATACGGATTGAGGTCGTGCTGCACCGGGATGGTGTCGAGCAGGAAGTCGAAACGGCCCGCCGCCGCGCGCATCTGTTCGGCATCGGTAGACACGATCACATGGTCGGCACCCTGGCGGCGGGCTTCCTCGGCCTTGGCCCGGGAGCGGGTAAACAGGGTCACTTCGGCGCCCAGGGCCTTGGCCAGCTTGATGCCCATATGGCCCAGTCCGCCCATGCCGAGGATGCCGACCTTGTGGCCGGGGCCGACGCCATGGTGCTTGAGCGGCGAGTAGGTGGTGATGCCTGCGCAAAGGATCGGCGCCGCGCTGGGCAGGTCCATGCCAGCCGGGATGCGCACCACGAAGTGCTCGCTGACCACGATGCTGCTGGAATAACCACCCATGGTGTTGCTGCCATCGACCCGGTCCGGGGTGGCGTAGGTCATGGTCGGGCCTTCGAGGCAGTACTGCTCCAGGTCCTTGGCGCAGGCCTCGCAGTGGCGGCAGGAGTCGACCATGCAACCGACACCGACCAGGTCGCCGACCTTGTGCGAGGTGACCTGGTCACCCACTGCGGTGACCCGGCCAATGATCTCGTGGCCGGGCATCAGTGGGTACACGGCGATGCCCCATTCGTTGCGCGCCTGGTGGATGTCGGAATGGCAAACGCCACAGTAGAGGATCTCGATGGCGACGTCGTCCGGGCGCGGGGCGCGGCGCTCGAAGGACATGGGGGCCAAGGGGCTGGTCGGGGTTTGGGCGGCGTAACCGATGGCGGTGTACATGCGGGACCTCACAGGGAAGTGAAACGATTCAGGCTGCGCATTCTGCTCGCCCTCGCCCGGCCCGCCCACGGCTGATTCTCCGGCATCCATGCCTGATTCTCCGAACCTGCCAGCGACCATCTGGCGCTGGCCTGCCGATCTGCGATGATGCGACTGTCTGATTCTCTGCCCAGGTTCCTCATGCAACTGACCCGCCACGTCGATGCCAACGCCCCGCTGTGCTCGCTGATCCGCAGCCTGGCCACCCGCCCGGGTTTCGTACCCACGCACCTGCCCCAGGTACAGGTGCTGAGCTGGGACCACTATGTGGCCAGCAGCCCGCAGATCTACGAGCCGAGCCTGATGATCCTGGCCCAGGGCAGCAAGCTGGCGCGCCTCGGCCCGCGCACCCTGGAATACGGCGCCGGCCATTATCTGGTGCAAGCGCTGTCGGTACCGTTCATGTGCGAAACCTTTGCCACCACCGACGAGCCGCTGCTGGGCGTGGCGGTGGACATCGACCGCGCTGTGCTGGGTGAACTGGTGCAAAGCATGGCCCTGGCACCCGACCCTGCAGTGCAGGCGCAAACGCCACAGTCGATGACGTCGGCGGCGCTCGATGCACCGATGCGTGAGTCGGTGGAGCGTCTGCTGCAGTGCCTGCAAGACCCTGTGGACGCCAAGGTGCTGGGCCCGGCGCGGGTACGCGAGGTGCTGTACACCGCGCTACGCGGCCCCCAGGCCGGGGTGCTGCGCGCGCTGGTGGAACAGCAGGGGCACTTCGCCCGGATCGGCGCGGCGCTCACGCACCTGCGCGAACATTACACCGAGCAGCTGAGTGTCGAGGCACTGGCCGCCTGCGCCAATATGAGCGTATCGACCTTCCATGAGCACTTCAAACGCTGCACCGACATGGCGCCGATGCAGTACCTCAAGCGCCTGCGCCTGCTCAAGGCGCAGCAGATGCTGATCGGTGAGGGGCTCGGGGTGGCACAGACGGCGCATCGGGTGGGCTACCAGAGCACTTCGCAGTTCAGCCGCGAGTACAAGCGCCAGTTTGCCCGCAGCCCGGGGGATGAACTGCCCTACCAGAGCCTGCCGGTGTGACCTGCACATCGGTATCGCACGGCTCTTGTGAAAGCGGGTTCACCCGCGAACACCGGCAAGGCCGGTGCCATCCACCGCGTCGCCTGCTTCACGGGTAAACCCGCTCCCATGGAACAAATCGTAATTATCTGATTTACCGGGGACTCTGTGGGAGCGGCTTTAGCCGCGAACACCGGCAAGGCCGGTGCCATCCACCGCGTCGCCTGCTTCGCGGCTAAAGCCGCTCCCACAGGTATCGCAGCGCTCTTGCGGACATTGTTCCCACAGAGATCGCGTCAACCTCTGGAAACGAGCCGAGCTATTACGCCAGCGGCCACTGCGCCAGCGGCCAGTAACGGCCCTTGCGCGATTCGTACAGAGTGAAATGCCGGGCGCTGAGAGGGAACTCGGGCGCTACGGCCGCCTCTGGGGCCTGGCCACGAAAGTCCCGTGACAGCGTCAGGTGCGGACGGTACTCGCGGGCCTGTTCTTCGAAGCCCATCGGCAACAACGCCTGCTGCAAGCCATAGACCAACTGGCGCAAGGCGGCGGGGGTTTCCTGCGGCTCCAGCACCAGCACATTGGCGCGCTGCCAGGTATTCAGCTGGTCCAGCAGCAGGCGCAACGGCGCAACCGGCCGCGCCAGGTTGTCCACCGCCGCGCAGATGGCCGGCACCTGCGCCGCATCCACATCACCGAGAAACAGCAAGGTCAGGTGGAAGTTTTCGCTCGGTACCGGCTTGCCGCTGCGCAGGTTCAGGCCACGCCGCCACTGGCTGATCGCACGGCGTTGGGCGTCGCTGACCGGCAAGGCGAAAAACAACCTTTTGAATGGGGTGCCACTCGGGCGAATGTCCTGAATCATGTGAACTCCATCACGTGAAACGTTTTTTCACGCTTAAGGGCCTTACACCAATGTCGCCCCGCATTAACGTAACAATAAGTACAAACTGCCCCCATGATTGTTTATGCTGGCGAGCTTATGCCATGGCGCATGGCCATTTTTCGACAAGTAAACGTCCATGAAAATCGCACTCGTACTGATCTTCGTCCTCTCGATCGCCTATGTTCACCTGCGCGGTCGGGTACGCCACAAGCTGACCCGTCAGCTGGGCGACCACTCCAGCTTCCTGGCCCCGGTCAACAGCTTCCTGTACCTGTTCTCCAAGCACCCGGCCAAGCCTTATCTGCCGGTCGAGGCGTTCCCCGAACTGCAGCCACTGATGGACCACTGGCAGGAGATCCGTGCCGAAGGCCAGCAGCTGCTGCACGTGGGCGAGATCAAGAAGTCCGACAATTATGACGACGTCGGTTTCAATTCGTTCTTCAAGACCGGCTGGAAGCGCTTCTACCTGAAGTGGTACGGCGAAAGCCACCCCTCGGCGATGACCCTGTGCCCGCGCACCACCGAGCTGCTGCAAGGCATCGGCACGGTCAAGGCGGCGATGTTCGCTACCCTGCCACCGGGTGCCAAGCTGGTCCGTCACCGTGACCCGTATGCCGGCTCGTACCGCTTCCACCTCGGCCTGGACACGCCGAACGATGACGGTTGCTACATCGATGTGGACGGCGAGAAATACTCCTGGCGCGACGGCGAGGGCGTGGTCTTCGACGAGACCTACATCCACTACGCGGCCAACACCACCGAGCACAACCGCATCATCCTGTTCTGCGACATCGAACGCCCGCTGAAGTACCGCTGGGCCACCGCGTTCAACCGCTGGTTCAGCCGCAACGTCATGGCCGCCGCCGCAGCGCCCAACGACGCCGGCGACAAGACCGGCGGCATCAACCGCCTGTTCACCCGCATCTACAAGATCCGCGAACGTGGCAAGGCGCTGAAGAAGCGCAACCGCATGCGCTACTACCTGGAGAAGTGGTTGGTGGTCGCCGCCCTGGTGCTGGTGTTCGTCTATATCTGACCGACACGTTGGCCATTGCAGAAGCGGCCTTTTCTGGCCGCTCAATGCTGGCCAGCACTAAAGTACAAGTCTCGCCTCCCGCGCTTCGACTAGCATGAAAGCTCCACTCGCAACCTTACCAAGGTGAAGACGATGAGCATGATGGACTGGGACGCCTACCGTAAGCAGTTGATGGCCGGCATCGGCGATCTCAAGCAATTGTCCCCCGACACCGTGGCCGGCTACATGACCGCCAGCGGCGCGGGTGCCAAGACCAACCACCTGGACGCCAAGACCCGCGAACTGATCTCCCTGGCCGTGGCCGTCACCACCCGCTGCGACGGCTGCATCGCCGTGCACTCACAGCAAGCCGTCAAGCACGGCGCCACCCGTGAGGAGATCGCCGAGGCGCTGGGTGTAGCCGTGGCGATGAATGCCGGGGCCGCACTGGTCTACTCGGCCCGCGCCCTGGATGCGGTGGGCAAGGCCAACGGCTGAAGCCCGACGGCGTCGCCGCCCTTGCGCGACGGCGCCGCGCCACCCAGACTTGGCGGCCTAGCCATTGCAGGAACCGCCATGATCCACATTCGCCCCATGACGCCCGACGATTTCGAGCGTTTCTGGCCGACCTTCCAGGCCATCGTCCAGGCCCGCGAAACCTACGCCTTCGACCCCGAGCTGACCGTCGAGCAAGCTCGCCAGCTGTGGCTGCAACAGCCACTGCACACATTGGTGGCCGAGGAAGACGGCGCGCTGCTCGGTTCCTACTACCTCAAGGCCAACGCCGCAGGCCCCGGCGCCCATGTCGGCAACTGCGGCTACATGGTCTGCGAGGCCGCCCGTGGCCGTGGTGTGGCCCGGCTGATGTGCGAGCACTCGCAGAAGCTGGCACGCCAGGAGGGCTTCCTGGCGTTGCAGTTCAATTCGGTGGTGGCGAGCAACGAGGTGGCGGTGGCGCTGTGGACCCGGCTCGGCTTCGAGACCGTGGGCCGCCTGCCCAAGGCCTATCGCCACGCGCGCCTGGGGTTGGTCGACTGCCTGGTGATGTACAAGTGGCTCGCCGATGAGCCGGTGGTGGAGAAGCCAGCGCTGCTGATCGGGCGCAAAAACATCGAGGCTCGGGTGTCGCGCCGACGTGGGCGCTAGCCGGTAAGGCCTTTTCGCGACTGAAGCGCGAAAAGGCCGATCCTGCTCAACGCTGTCTCAGAAGGCCAGGCCAACCTTGAAGCCAAATTCGTCACGCTTGAGCTTGGTGTTGTCCGCCACTGGCGAATCCTCATCGAGCTTGTACTCGGTGCGGGTGTAATACACGCCCGCCTGCACCGGCATGCCGCCCTGCTGGTTCATCAGCAGCGTGACTTCGGCATAAGGGTTGGTACGGTCTTTCATGTCCACCGTGTCGCTGCCAAAATCATCCACCTTCAACCGTGCACGCCCGTCGATGGTGTGACGCGCGCCCACTTCCACACGCAAGGTGGATGCATCGAACTGATGGTTGTAGCCCAGCGCCGCCTTGGCGAAGGGCGATTTGTAGGTGAGCTTGGTATCGAGGTCGTTGATCTCGGGCTCGAAGCGGGTCCAGCTGTAGCCACCGCCCACGATGACATCGACGAAGTTGCGCGCATCCAGCGCCGCGCGCCAGCCAAGGTCAAGGTCGGCTTGCGCCTCCTTGAGCTTGTCGTCGTTCTTCTTGCCGTATTTGGCTTCGACGCCGGCTTGGTAGATGAAGCCCGATTCAGCGGTGAGCTTGTTACCGAACGTGGCAAACACACCACCTTGGCCCATGTGCTCCTTGTCGGAATCACTGCCACCTTCGAACTTGAATTTGTTGTATGCACCCAACAGGCCGACGCTGAACAGCGGCTCAGTGCTGGGCGCAGCGCTTGCCAACAATGGGCTGCCGAGCAAAGCGAGGAGGCAGGATTGGCGAAGCAGATTACGGGTGAACATACCTGAAGTCTCCATGACAGTAATACGAATGACTAACGAGCGCTTCGAGGCAACGCCGCGCAGAAAAGTTCGAAAAAAATTCAGGGAGTACTCTTAAAGAACTGATTCGCCGTTATTTTCCGATGCTGCGACATTTGACGAGGCAGTGTCGGGATGTTCAGATACGCGGCAGTTTCAGGTGTCCTGCGCCGCCGTGCGCAGGGTGAAACGGGAAGCCGGTGCGTCGTGGTCCACGACAAGTCCGGCGCTGCCCCCGCAACGGTAAGCGAGCGATGCCTTCGACACACCACTGTGCACCAGCATGGGAAGGTGAAGGACTCATGACCCTCGCAAGCCCGGAGACCGGCCTGAAGCGTCACTTGGCAACCCGCGGTGGGCGGGCGCAGGCCGGTATCCGCGTGCGCCTGCGTACGGGGTGCGCCTTTGCGTGTTTTCCACCGGGATCCATTCATTCCTGCAGCAGTGGAACGACATGTCCCAACTCATCAAGCTTCACCCCCTGGCGGCCTGCCTGGCCGTTACCCTGCCGGCCCTGGCCGACGAACCTGTGCTGAACCTCCCCTCCACGGCCATCACCGATACCCGTGACCCACAGCGCGTCGACCTGGCCACGCCGACCGAGGCCGGTTCACGGCTGCACCTCAGTGCCCTGGAAACCCCGGCCAGCACCAGCAGCATCACGGCCGCACAGATCGAACAACGCAACAACCTCACCGTGCAGGACGCCGTGACCCGCTCGCCCGGCATCACCTTCATCGGCAACCCGGGCGATGGCGGTACAGGCCTGTCGGCGCGCGGATTCACCGGCCATGGCTCGGTGATGACCCTGTTCGACGGCGCGCGCCTGTACACCGGAGCCGGTACCCAGACCTTCCCGGTCGACCCGTGGATGGTCGAGCAGATCGACGTGATCCGCGGCCCGGCTTCGGTGCTTTATGGCGAAGGCGCGACCGGCGCGGTGGTCAACGTGATCCCGAAAAAACCCTTCGCTGGCGACATCCACAACCGCCTGCGCCTGGGCTACGGCTCCTGGGACCGCCAGCAACTAGGCCTGGACAGCGGCGGCAGCCTCAGCGAGCGGCTGAGCTATCGCCTGACCCTGAACCAGCAGGCCGGCAACGGTTGGGTCGACCGCACCGACTCGCGCAGCCTGGCCCTCAGTGCCGCGCTGCGTTTCGATGCCAGCGACGACCTGAGTTTCACCCTCGCCCATGAGCGCGGTGACGCCCTGCCGGCCAACTACTACGGCACGCCGCTGATCGACGGGCATTACCGCAGCAGCCTGCGCAAGAACAACTACAACGTCCAGAACGACGTGCAGCGCTACCACGACGAGTGGACCCGTTTCACCACCGACTGGGCGATCAATGACCAGCTCAGCGCCACCAACCAGCTCTACTACATCAAGAGCCGTCGCCACTGGCGCAATGCCGAGCACTACAGCTGGGACGCCGACCGCGAGCAACTGGAGCGCCAGAGCTACCTGGAGATCAAGCACAACCAGGAGCAGATCGGTGACCGCCAGACCTTCACCTTCGACCACCGCCTGCTCGGCCTGGCCAGCAAGACGCTGGTCGGTGTCGAATACAACAAGGTGCGCTTCAACGTCGACAGCAATCGGCCGTACAACGACGTCGGCGGCGACTACATCGACCCGTGGCAGCCGACCCCGGGCTGGTTCCACAGCGCCTCGCCAACACGCCCGCAAACACTGTCCACCACCCACACCTTCGCCCTGTTCGCCGAGAACAGCCTGCAGCTCACCGAGCGCCTGTCGCTGGTGACCGGCGTGCGCCGCGACCAGAACCACATCGACCGCGACAACCTGATCGATGGCAGCCGCAGCGACCGCAGCCTGCAAGGCGGCAACTGGCGGGCCGGGCTGGTGTTCGCCGTCACCGACGACCTGTCGCTGTATGGTCAGTACTCCACCAGCGAGGACGGGGTGGATAATCTGGTCAGCCTCAGCCCGACACAGATGCACTACGACCTGACCGAGGCGAAGCAGACCGAGCTGGGCCTCAAGCAGCGCTTCTGGGAAGGCCGTGGCGAATGGACGCTGGCGGCGTTCCATATCGTCAAGAACAAGCTGCTGGTGGATGACCCGATCACCCACGAGGCGCAACAGGCCGGGCAGCAGACCTCCGACGGCCTGGAGGCGTCGCTGGAACTTGCCCTGGGGCAGCAGTGGCAGCTGTCGGCCAATGCGTCGCTGGTGCGGGCGCAGTACGATGATTTCGACGAAGTGGTCGAAGGCGTAGCCCAGGACCGTGCCGGCAACCGCCCGGCCAACGTGCCACGGCGCACGGCCAACCTGTGGTTGACCAAAGGCTTCGGCCAGCAGGTCGAGGCCGGGATTGGCGCACGCTATGTGGATGAGCGTTATGCCGACACGGCCAATAGCCAGAGTGCGCCGGGGTACACCGTGGTCGATGCCAACATCGGCTGGCAGGTGCTGCCGGATGTTCGGCTGGGGTTGCAGGTGAACAACCTGTTCGACCGGGAGTATGTGGCATCGGTGTTCAGTGGCGAGCAGTGGGTGATGGGCGCGCCAAGGTCCTACTTCGCTACCGTGGATTACACCTTCTGACTTGAACCGCCTGTCCCGGCCTCTTCGCGGGCAAGCCCGCTCCCACAGGATTTCCACTCATTTGAAAAGGGTGGTGAACCTGTGGGAGCGGGCTTGCCCGCGAAGAGGCCGGCACAGGCAACATAAAAAACACTATCAGAAGCCAACCAAATAGTTATAGGATAACGTTTCATTTGACATTCATTCCTGCTTGCGACCGCCTTCCATGACCAGCGCCTCAGCCACCCCCACCCTGCTCACCCAGCGCCTGCAGAGCATCGATGCCCTGCGCGGCCTGGTGATCCTGTTCATGCTCCTCGACCACGTGCGCGAAACCTTCTTCCTGCACCGCCAGGTCAGCGACCCGATGGCCATCGATGCCACCGACCCTTCGCTGTTCGCCAGCCGTACCCTGGCCCACCTGTGCGCACCGGTGTTCGTCCTGCTCACCGGCCTGTCGGCCTGGCTGTATGGCGAGAAGTACCGGGGTCGCAGCGATGTGTCGGCGTTCCTGTTCAAGCGCGGGCTGTTCCTGGTGGTGCTGGAATTCACCCTGGTCAACTTCGCCTGGACCTTCCAGCTGCCACCGAGCGTGGTCTACATGCAAGTGATCTGGGCCATCGGCGTGAGCATGATCGCCCTGTCGCTGCTGGTGTGGCTGCCGCGTCCGGCCCTGCTCGCCGTGGGCGCGCTGATCATCGCCGGCCATAACCTGCTCGATGGCCTGCACTTCGACGCGCAATCAGCCCTGCATGTACCGTGGGCGATCCTGCATGACCGCGGCTGGCTGGAGGTCTCGGAGAACCTGCGCCTGCGCACCTCCTACCCGGTGCTGCCGTGGATCGGCGTGATCGCGCTGGGCTACGGCCTCGGTCCGTGGTTCGGGCGTGGCAGCGATGCCGGCGAGCGCCAGCATCGCCTGCTGATGGCCGGCGTCACCGCCCTGCTCGCCTTCATGGTGCTGCGCCTCTACAACGGCTACGGCGAAGCGCCGTGGAGCGGCTACCCGGCGCTCACCCAGACGCTGATGAGCTTCTTCAACATCACCAAATATCCGCCCTCGCTGCTGTTCCTGGCCCTGACCCTGGGTTGCGGCCTGCTGTTGCTGCGTGCCTTCGAGCGTGCCGGGCTTGCCCGCTGGGTCAGCGCCCTGGCGGTGCTCGGCGCAGCGCCGATGTTCTTCTACTTGCTGCACCTGTATGTGCTCAAGCTGCTGTACCTGGCCTGTGTGGCGCTGTTCGGCCTCAACCAGGGCGACTACTTCGGCTTCGACGGCATCGGCGCGGTGTGGCTGGCCGCGCTGCTGCTGGCGGCGGCGCTGTACCTGCCAGTGCGCTGGTTCGCCCGGCTCAAGGCGCGCCGGCGCGACATCCACTGGCTGAAGTACTTCTGATTCAGCGTTTCACCCGGCGGCCGGATGGTCTACCATGCCGCCCGCCGGTTTCCACCACGGAATTAATAGGGAATCCCGGGCCCGCCCAACCCGGCGTGCCAATCGGAACTGCCCCCGCAACTGTAGGTGCCGAGCCTGCTCCATCGATGCCACTGGACCTGGTCCGGGAAGGCCGGAGCCGGGCGAGGACGCACCAGTCAGGAGACCTGCCGGCCTACATTCACCAACCGGCGGGGTGTCCGGGATGGCCATCCGTCTTGCCCCTGCACGTGCAGGGCTGCGGCGATGCCTGTCCGTGCGTTCCTCACCAGAACTGTCCGACAGGAGATCGCCCAGCATGCTGCCCCGTATCGCCACCTTGCTCGCCGGCCTGAGCCTCACCGGCCTGGCTCAGGCTGCGGTCACCCTTTACCCGCTGACCGTCGACAACTGCAGCGCGCCGCAGACCTTCGCCCAGGCGCCTGAGCGTGCGGTCACCATCGGCCAGGCCGGCACCGAGATGCTTTACGCCCTGGGCCTGGGCGACAAACTGGCCGGCACCTCTTTGTGGTTCAACAACGTCTTGCCCGAATACCAGGCAGTGAACGACAAGGTGCCGCGCCTGGCCGACAACGAGCCCAGCTTCGAAGCCGTGGTCGGCAAGCGCCCGCAACTGGTGGCGGTGCAGTTCGAGTGGATGGTCGGCGCCCAGGGCGCGGTCGCCACCCGTGAACAGTTCCGCGAACTGAACATTGCCACCTACCTGCTGCCCTCGGACTGTGAAGGCAAGGACAACCTGGTCGGCGCCGACGGCACCCGTCTGCAGGCATTCCAGGTCGACAGCATCTACAAGAGCATCAGCCAGCTGGCCGAGATCTTCGACGTACAGGACCGCGGTGCCGCGCTCAATGCCGACCTCAAGGCACGCCTGGAGGGTGCCCGGCAGCAACTGGCCGGCAAGGACCTGTCGCAGACTTCGGCACTGTTCTGGTTCTCCAGCGCCGACCTCGGCATCGACCCTTATGTTGCGGGCCGCCAGGGCGTAGCCGACTTCATGCTGCGCACCCTGGGCGTGCGCAACGTGGTCGAGTCGACTGAAGAATGGCCAACCGTAGGCTGGGAAACCCTGGCCAAGGCCAACCCGACCTGGCTGATCATCGCGCGCATGGACCGCCGCCGCTACCCCGCCGATGATTACCGGAAAAAGCTCGAATTCCTCCGCCACGACCCGGTGACGAAGCAGATGGATGCGGTAAAGAACAACCGCATCATCATCCTCGACGCCGACGCCATGCAGGCCGGGATCCGCCTGTTCCGCGGCCTGCAGACCTTGTCCGCGGCCTTCGCCAGCGGTAAAGCGGCGCCATGATGAAAGCTTTGCCCTACAGCGCCCTGGCCCTGCTGGCCTTGCTCGCGGCCGTGCTGGCCGGTACTGCCATCGGCGAAACCAACCTGCCGCCACAGGTGGTCTACCAGGTGCTGGCCAACCACCTGTGGCAGGCCGGCTATCCGGTCGACCCGATCGACGCCGGCATCGTCTGGAACTACCGCCTGACCCGCGCCCTGGTCGCTGCCGCTTGCGGGGCGGGGCTGGCGACCTGTGGGGTGATCCTCCAGGCGCTGCTGCGCAATCCGCTGGCCGAGCCCTACCTGCTCGGGCTGTCCGCCGGCGCATCGACGGGTGCGGTGCTGGTTGGCCTGTTGGGCCTGGGCAGCGTCGCCCTGAGCATGTCCGGCGGCGCCTTCATCGGTGCCCTGGCAGCCTTTTTGCTGGTGCTGGTGCTGGCCCGTGCGGCCGGGCCGAGCAACAACCACGCGCAGGTCATCCTCGCCGGTATTGCCGGCTCCCAACTGTTCACCGCCATCACCGCTTTGCTCATCACCAAGTCGGCCACCGCCGAACAGGCACGCGGCATCCTGTTCTGGCTGCTGGGCAACCTCAGTGGCGTGCGCTGGCCGTCGGTGTGGCAGGCATTGCCCGTGGCGCTGTTCGGCCTGGCGGTGTGCCTGTGGCACCGTCGGGCGCTGGATGCCTTCACTTTCGGCGCCGACTCGGCAGCTTCGCTGGGCATCGCCGTGCGCCGCACGCAATTGCTGCTGATCAGCTGCGCGGCACTGGTGACGGCGGTGATGGTGTCGATCGTCGGCGCCATCGGTTTCGTCGGCCTGGTCATCCCCCACGCCCTGCGCCTGCTGCTCGGCCCCGGTCATAGCCGCCTGCTGCCGGCCAGCGCGCTGGGCGGCGCGTTGTTCCTGATTGCTGCCGATGTGCTGTCGCGCACGCTGATTGGCGGCCAGGTGATTCCAGTCGGCGTGGTCACCGCATTGCTCGGCGCGCCCGTGTTCGCCCTGATCCTGGTCAGCCGCCGGGGGCGCCCATGAACATCATGAACAGCGCGCACGTCGCGCCACTCGCCTGCAGCGGGCTGGGCCTGCAACTGTCAGGCACCAGTGTGCTGAGCAACATCGACCTCAGCGTGGCGGCCGGTGAAACGCTGGGTATCGTCGGCCCCAACGGTTCAGGCAAATCGTCCCTGCTCAAATTGCTGGCCGGGCTGCGCACGCCGAGCAGCGGCAACGTGCAGCTGCTCGGCGAGCCCCTGGCGCGCCTGCCGCGCCGGCGCGTCGCCCAGGCGTTGGCGCTGGTCGAGCAACAGGCCGACACCCTCGACGCGATCAGCGTGTTCGACGCCGTCGCCCTGGGGCGCACACCCTGGCTGTCGGCGCTGGCGCCGTTTTCCCGCGAAGACCGGGCCATGGTCGAACAGGCCCTGGCCGACCTCGACGCCACGCACCTGCGTGAACGGTCCTGGAGTTCGCTGTCCGGCGGCGAGCGCCAGCGCGTGCACATCGCCCGCGCCCTGGCCCAGCGCCCGCAGGTACTGCTGCTCGACGAACCGACCAACCACCTCGACATCCAGCACCAGCTGAGCCTGCTGCAACAGGTGCAGGCGTTGCCGGTGACCACCCTGGTGGCCCTGCACGACCTCAACCAGGCGCTGACCTGCGACCGTGTGGCAGTGCTCGACCAAGGCCGCCTGGTAGCCCTCGGCAAGCCGCTGCAGGTGCTGACCCCCGAGCGCCTGCTGAGCACCTTCGGCGTGCATGCCCACTACCTCACCGACCCCTTCGACGGCGCACGCATCCTGCGTTTCCGCGCCCCCTGAACCAGGACGTTTCCCGCCATGTTGTTGCGCCCCGCCGCTGTGCTTTTGTCCCTGCCACTGGCAGGCCTGGCCCCATTTGCCTTCGCGGGCTCGGCGCAGTCCCACAGCAGCGGTTTTGTCGAAGACAGCAGTTGGAGCATCCTCAATCGCACGGTCTACGACCAGCGTGACTACAAGCACGGCGGGCGTAACAGCGGCGCGCGCAATGCCTATAAGCCACGCAGCGAACGTAACGGCCTGGCCGAGGAATGGGCCTACGGGCTGATGGGCACGTACCAGTCCGGTTTCACCCAGGGCCTGATCGGCGTCGGCGTCGATGCCCACGCCTATCAGGGCGTGCAGCTCGACAGCGGTGGCGGCCGTGCCGGCAAGGCGCGCCTGCTGAGCCTGGACAACGACGGCCACCCCAAGAACGCATACAGCCGGGGCGGCGCGGCGCTGAAGCTGCGGGTATCGAACACCGTGCTGTCCTGGGGCGAACAGCGGGTGAAGACGCCGGTGTTCAGCTCCTCCGACAGCCGCCTGCTCCCCGAAACCGCCACGGGCTTGTTCCTGACCAGCAGCGAGAACGACACCCTCAAGCTGGTCGCCGGCCACTTCAACGAAAGCACCGACCGCAACGCCTCAAGCCACGACCAGGGCTTCGTGGTGAACTACTCCGATGGCCGCCAGGGCAACAGCTTCGACCTCGCCGGCCTGGTGTGGAACCCCGGCGCTGCCTTCAGTGGCAGCCTGTACACCTCACGCTACGCAGACACCTGGAACCAGCACTACCTTGGCAGCACCTTCACCCAGGCCCTGGGCGACCGCCACAGCCTGAGCCTGGACCTCAACCTGTACCGCACCACCGACGCCGGCAAGGCGCTGTCCGGGCGTATCGACAACACCACCTGGAGCCTGGTCTCACGCTACAACCAGGGCCCGCACAGCTACAGCCTCGGCTGGCAGCAAGTGGATGGCAACACGCCGTTCGACTACGTCACGCGTGGGGCAATCTACATCGCCAACGCCGTGCAGATGTCCGACTTCAACGCACCCAACGAAAAGTCATGGCAGGCACGCTATGACCTGAACATGGGCGGCTACGGCATTCCGGGGCTGAGCCTGACCGCCCTGTATGTACGCGGTTTCGATATCGACGGCAGCCATGTCGACCCCAACGGCGGCTATGCGTACCTGGGTTATGGCAAGGGTGGCAAGCACTGGGAACGTGGCCTGGAGGCACGCTATGTGGTGCAGAGCGGCAAGGCCAAGGGCACCACCTTCTCGCTGCGGCACAACGTGCACCGCGGCAACACGGCGCAGGCGGAGCTCGATGGCAATCAGATCCGCCTGGCAGTGGAATGGCCGTTGTCAGGCGGTTTCTGACAGCCGCTGCCACACCGTTATAATCCCCCTCTCGGAAATACCCGCCCAAGGCCACCCAATGCCCCGCATCCAGAAGTTGCTGCTCCCCCTGCTGCTCACTGCCGCCCTCGCCGCCTGCGACCAGAAGCCCACCCGCGAACAGCAGATCCTGGCCAACCTGCCGCTGCAGGAGGCCTACGACCACAATATCGAGCGCATGGCTGCACTGCTCACGCGCACCCACCCGCAGCTGGATGCGGCCACCATCAGCAACGTCCTGCGCAAACACCTCACCGTCGAGGACCAGCGCCAGGACCTATACAAGCTCTACAGCGAGAAGAACTTCAGCGACGCCGAATTCGCCACCATCGTCGCCGCCACCCACGACCCGGCCAAGGCCAAGGCGCTGGAAGAGACCGAGGAAGGCAAGCGTTTGAGCGACAAGCTCACCGGCCTGATGCGCGAAACGGCGCGGGATGCAAAGGTCCAGGCCCTGGCCGAGCAGCGCATGCAGCAGGTCGAGGATGAACTGCAAGCCCTGGAAAAATCGGGCTCCTGAACCTGGATCGATACTTCGCCTGTTGCGGCCTCTTCGCGGGTAAACCCGCTCCCACAGGCACCGCAACTTCAGAGCAACGCTATCCCTGTGGGTTTACCCGCGAAGAGGCCGGAACAGGCTTGAAGTGATCGTTCTCGCAGCCACCGGGTCCAACGAACATTCCTCATCGGGAGACCGACCATGCCCCGCCTGGGCTTCGCCTGCATGTACCGCCACCCGCACCGCAGCCTGTCGGTGAAAGCGCTGGAAGCGATCGAACGCACCTTCAATCCGCGCACCACCACGCTGCGCTGGCTGACCAGTGCCAGCGAAGAAACGGCCCGCGCCAAACTGCTGGAGCTGGTGCAGCACAACCTCGATGCCCAACTGCGCCTGCTGGCCTACGTCAGCGAATTGCCGCCGATGCTGCGCATGGTGCGCCTGAGTAGCGACCTGCTGCCGCTCTACAGCCACCCCAGCGTCGCGCCGCTCTATCGCGACAGCGAGTTCCAAGCCCTGATGGCCGAAGGCTTCGCCGCCATCGGCAAGCTGGCTCGGGAGCAGGATTTGCGCCTGTCATTTCACCCCGGCCAGTACTGTGTGCTCGGCTCGGACCGCCCCGAGGTAGTGGAAAACAGTCTGGCCGAATTCGAATACCACGCCGACATGATCCGCATGATGGGCTTCGGCCAACGCTTTCAGGACTTCAAGTGCAATGTGCATATCGCCGGGCGCCTCGGCGCGGCCGGTGTGCGCCAGGTGTGGCCACGGTTGTCCCAGGTGGCACGCAACGTGATCACCTTCGAGAACGACGAGAAGACCTATGGCGTCGACGACTGCCTGGCACTGGCCGACCTTGCGCCAGTCGTGCTGGACATCCACCACTGCTGGATCCACGAGGGTGACTACATCGACCCGCACGACCCGCGTGTGGCCCGGATCATCGACAGCTGGCGTGGGGTGCGGCCGACCATGCACTACTCGCAGCCGCCGGAAAGCTTGCTGGCGCTGGGCTTCGACGCTGACCGCAAGCTGACCATCCCGGCGTTGCTGGAGAAGGTGAACAAGCGTGACCTGTATCAGCACAGCGCGCAGATGTGGAACGACTGGACCAACCGCTACGCCCTGCAGTTCCTCGACCGCTTCGACATCATGTTCGAAGCCAAGGACAAGAACCTGGCGACCCTGGATTTCTACCGGCGCCATGTCGAGCGGCCATGAGCGCAAAACCACCGCAACAGAGCGCTTGCGGTTCGAAAAAGATGAACTTAACTATTGTTTCAACAGTTGTCATAAATCTGTCGTGTTTCAGTCATAGGATTGACCCCAACCTGACATTTTCACTTCATGGATGAGCGTCTCATGCGTCGTGTGGTTTTCAATCAGAAAGGTGGCGTGGGCAAGTCGAGCATCGCCTGCAACCTCGCCGCGGCCAGCGCCGCCGAGGGCTATCGCACATTGCTGGTCGACCTCGACCCGCAGGCCAACGCCACTTATTACCTCACCGGGCTGACCGACGACGCCATCCCTGCCGGTATCGCCGACTTCTTCCGCCAGACCCTCTCGCCGGCCACCGCCGCTGGCAAGAAGCACCGCGTGGCGATCAGCGAAACCCGCTACGACAACCTGCACCTGGTGACCGCCAGCCCCGACCTCAGTGACCTGCAGAGCAAGCTGGAAAGCAAGTTCAAGATCAACAAGCTGCGCAAGCTGCTGGCCGAGCTGGGCGAGGACTATGAGCGGATCTACATCGACACCCCACCTGCGCTGAACTTCTACACCTTCAGTGCCCTGGTGGCCGCCGAGCGCCTGCTGATCCCGTTCGACTGCGACAGCTTCTCGCGCCAGGCGCTGCTCAGCGTCATGGCCGAGGTCGAAGAGCTACGCCAGGACCACAACCCGGCGCTGCAGGTCGAGGGCGTGGTGGTCAACCAGTTCGCCGGGCGCACCGCGCTGCACCAGACCCTGGTCGATCAGTTGCGCGCCGAAGGCATGCCGGTGCTGCCGGTGTACCTGAGCAGTTCGATCAAGATGCGCGAGTCGCACCAGGTCTCGGTACCGTTGGTGCACATGGCGCCACGCCACAAGCTCGCGCAGGAATTCGTCGACCTGCTGGACGTGCTCGAACGCGCTGCCTGAGCTGCGACAACCTGTCACGGCCAGGCACTACCCTGCCGTTCGTCCGGGTGATAGATTCGCCGCCATGAAAATCACCCGGCACACTCGCACCCTGACTGCCTGGACGCTCTATGCCAGCGTCCTGTTCAGCCTGTTGCTGTGTGGCCTGCACCATGGCCAGATGGGCGGCCTGCGCCTGGCCGGCCTGGAAGGTGGTTTCTGCTCGATCAACAGCGAGCACGGCGTGGCCATCGACCTCGACGGCGCCGGTGGCGACGAGCACATGGCCCAGCTCGACTGCCCGGTATGCTCCTCGTTCGGCCTGGCCGTGCCGCTGGCCAGCAGCGGCTGGTCGTTCAACCCTGCACACGCCGCTGCCACTTCGCCCATCGTCGTGCGCAGCTGGGCGCAACCGCCGCCCCGTTACCAACGCCCTGCCCTCACACCGCGCGCTCCCCCTGTCGTCCTCCCCGCAGCCATCACTCCTATCGCCTGACTTCAGCCGGGCGCGCCTGCCTGCGCGCTTGCCGTCAGCCATGACCTTTGCGTGGAAGACATAACAACATGCTCCGCAATACCTCTCTGGTGCTCCTCATGGGCACCTGCACCTTTGCCTGGGCGGACGATGCCGCCGTCGAACTCAACGCCACCACCATCGACGGTGAGCGCGATGCACCCTCCGGCGTGCAACTGGACGTGCCCATCAGCACCGGCTCGCGGCTGGGCCTCACCGCACGGGAAACCCCCGCGTCGGTCAGCGTATCGGACCGCCGCGTCATCGAAGAACGCGGCGCCAAGGACAGCCAGGATGTGATCAACGCCATGACCGGCGTGAACGCGTCGGCCAACCCCGGCTATGGCGGCTTCGTCAGCTACCGCGGCTTCACCCAGAACCAGGTGACCCAGCTGTTCAACGGCATCAACCTCGGCTACAGCAGCGCCACCCGGCCAGTGGACGCCTGGGTGCTGGACCGTGTCGAGCTGCTCGGCGGCCCGTCGTCGTTCCTGCATGGCGCAGGCGCAGTCGGCGGCTCGATCAACTACATCACCAAGACCGCCAGCCGTGACCAACAGATCATCGATGGCCGCGTGCGCCATGGCAGTTACGACGACTCGGAAGTGGCTTTCGGCATCAACCAGGCACTGGCCAGCAACCCGGCCGATGCCCGCCATTTCATGCGCCTGGACTTCAGCCACACCGGCAGCAATGGCTACATCGACCGTAACCAGCGCAAGACCGACAGCCTGGCGTTTTCCCTGCTCAGCGACCTGACGCCCGACCTCACCCACACCCTGGCGCTGGAATACCAGGAGGACCGCGAAGACAGCCCGTACTGGGGCGCGCCGATCCTGCCGGGGCGCAGCACCATGAAGATCGACAACAGCCGCCGCTTCGAGAACTACAACGTCGCCGACGGCCGCTACGAGCAGCGGGTGCGCTGGCTGCGCTCGATGCTCGATTACCAGGTCAACGACAGCACCAGCGTGCACAACACCCTGTACCACTACAGCGCCCAGCGCGATTACCGCAACGTCGAGCGCTACAGCTACACCCGCGACGGCAATGTGCAGCGTGCCAGCCCTTACCTGCAGCGCCATGAACAAAGCGTGCTGGGCGAGCGCATCGAATTGCGCCACGACAACTCGCTGTTCGGCCTGGCCAGCCAGTGGTCACTGGGGCTGGATTACTCACACATGCGCCAGACCGTGTATCCGAGGTCCGGGAGCTGGACCGATGTGGTCGACCCGGACCACTTCGACCCCGGCAGTTTCCATGACATCCCCGGAGTCAACGCCGGCTTGACCAAGCAGCGCCGACATGTCACCAGCAACCGCGCCGTGTTTGCCGAAAACCGCCTGCAACTGACCGAGCGCCTGGCCTTGCTCACGGCCCTGCGTTACGACTACCTGGACATGGAGGTGACCAACTACGGCGCGGTGACACCGACCTCGCCGGCGTTCTTCGAGCGGCGCTGGGAACCGCTGTCCGGTCGCATCGGCCTGACCTACGAACTGACCCCGTCGGCCAGCGTCTACGCCCAGTACAGCACCGCCGCCGACCTGCCAGCCGGTTCGCTGGCGGCAGCCACTTACGCCAACGTCGGCACCTTCGACCTGTCCAAGGGCGAGCAATGGGAAGTGGGCAGCAAGTTTGACT
Organism: Pseudomonas sp. 382; assembly: GCF_002759075.1. Lineage (NCBI taxonomy): Bacteria > Pseudomonadati > Pseudomonadota > Gammaproteobacteria > Pseudomonadales > Pseudomonadaceae > Pseudomonas > Pseudomonas sp. 382. The sequence goes on along the minus strand of NZ_PEMX01000001.1, from coordinate 100,449 downwards.
TCCTCGAAGGGCGAGGCGCGGCGACCGTGGCCTTGTACCAGATCGTGCGCAAGGACTTTGCCGTGCGCGATTCGAGCAACCCCAACCTGACGGTCCAGGCCGGGCAGCAGACCTCACGCGGGGTCGAGTTGTCCGGCCGGCTGCAGGTCACGCCCAAGCTGCTGGCAGAGGGCAACTACGCCTATGTCGACGCGCAATACGATGAGTTCAATGAAGCGGTCAACGGCGTATCGGTGTCGCGCAAGGGCAACGCCCCGGTCAACGTCCCGGCCAATGTCGCCAACCTGTGGCTGACCTACAGCTTCACCTCGGCCTGGTCGGCGGGGGTGGATGCCCGCTATGTCGGCTCGGTGTACGCCGACAACGCCAACACCCTCAAGGCGCCGGCCTATACCTTGTTCGGCAGCTTTGCCCGCTACCGGCTGGATGAACACACCACCATTACCGGGCGGGTGCGCAACCTGACCGATGAGGTGTATGCCAAGCAGGCCTATGGACTGCAGTACTACATGGGGGCGCCGCGGACCTTCGAGGTAGCGGTGGACGTGCGCTTCTGACACTGGCTGTGCGCCAAGGCAGTGGGGCTGCATCGCCCCTGCTGCTAAGCCGACGCCACCGCGCCAATGAAGTTGGCCAGTTCGGCCGTCTGCGGTGCAGCGAACACCTCGCGAGGGTTGCCCACCTCATGCACCTTGCCGTGGTGCATGAACACCAGCTTGTCGCCCACTTCCCGGGCGAAACGCATTTCGTGAGTGACCATGATCAGGGTCATGCCCTCGCTGGCCAGTTGACGCACCACGCCCAGCACCTCGTTGACCAGTTCAGGGTCGAGCGCCGAGGTGATCTCGTCGCACAGCAGCACCTTGGGTGACATTGCCAGGGCCCTGGCAATGGCCACGCGCTGCTGCTGGCCGCCAGAAAGCCGGTCGGGGAAGGCATCGAACTTCTCCGCCAGGCCCACCCGTGCCAGCATCTGTTCGGCCAGTTGGCGTGCTTCGCTGCGGCTGGCCTTCTTCACCACCTGCGGCGCAAGCATCACATTCTCGCCGACGCTCAGGTGCGGAAACAGGTTGAACTGCTGGAACACCATGCCCACCTTCTGGCGCAAGGCGCGCAGGTCGGCGCGGCTGGCGTCGAGGTATTCGCCGTCGACTTCGATGACGCCGTCGCTGATCGACTCCAGGCCATTGAGGGTGCGCAGCAAGGTGCTCTTGCCCGAGCCGCTGCGGCCGATGATGGCCACCACCTCGCCCTCCTCGATGCTCAGGTCGACGCCCTTGAGCACGTGGTTGTCGCCATAGTACTTGTGCAATGCAGACACTCTAAGCAGGGGCATGCAGCCTCCTTTCCAGGTAACGGGCGCTCAGCGAGAGCGGATAGCAGAGAACGAAGTAACCCAGCGCGACCAGGCCGTAGACCATGAACGGCTCGAAGGTGGCGTTGGCCAGCATGCCGCCGGTCTTGGTCAGTTCGGTGAAGCCGATGATCGAGGTCACCGCCGTGCCCTTGACCACCTGCACCGAGAAGCCCACCGTCGGGGCAATGGCAATGCGCAGGGCCTGGGGCAGGATGACGTGGCGCAGTTGCTCCAGGCGGCTCAGCGCCAGGCTGCCGGAGGCCTCCCACTGGCCACGCGGGATGGCTTCGACGCAACCGCGCCAGATTTCAGCGAGAAAGGCGCTGGTGAACAGGGTCAAGGCAATGGCCGCTGCCATCCAGGCCGAAACATCGAGGCCGAACAGGGCAATGCCGAAGAACACCATGAACAGCTGCATCAACAGCGGCGTGCCCTGGAACAGCTCGATATAGCCCCGCGCCAGGCCGCGCCACAGCGGCTGCTCGGAGAGCCGCCCGACCAGCACCAACAGCCCGGCCAGGCCACCGCAGACGAAGGCCACCAACGACAGCAGCAAGGTCCACTGCAGGCCGACCAGCAGGTTGCGCAGGATGTCCCAGAAGGTGAAGTCCATCAGCGTCTCCCCATCAGCAGGCGCTGCCCCAGCCAGGCCAGCGACTGGCGCAGGAGAATGGCCATGAGCAGGTACAACGCGGTGGTCAGCAAGTACGTTTCGAACGCGCGGAAGTTGCGCGACTGGATGAAGTTGGCAGCGAACGACAGCTCCTCGGTGGCGATCTGCGAACACACCGCCGAGCCGAGCATGACGATCACGATCTGGCTGGACAGTGCCGGCCAGACCTTGGCCAGCGCTGGCCGCAGCACCACATGGCGGAACGCCTCGAAGCGGTTCATGGCCAAGGCCGCGGCGGCTTCCAGCTGCCCCTTGGGGATGGCCTGGATACCTGCACGGATGATCTCCGTGGAATAGGCGCCCAGGTTGACCACCATGGCCAGCACCGCCGCCTGCCATTCGCTCAGGCGAATGCCCAGCGCGGGCAGGCCGAAGAAGATGAAGAACAGCTGGACGATGAAGGGCGTGTTGCGGATCAGCTCCACATAGAGGCCGAACAGCGTGTCGAACGGCCGCACGTGCCAGGCGCGCACACCTGCACCCAGCACGCCGATGGCCACGCCCAGCAAGGTGCCGACCGCCGTCAGCTGCAGGGTGAACCAGGCGCCCTTGAGCAGCAGGTCGGCCTGGGCCAACACAGGAGCGAAATCGAATTCATAGGCCATGGTGACAGGCTCCAGGCGCCGCTCAGAGGTCAGCCGGCAGCGGCTGTTTCAACCATTTTTCCGCGTTGCGGTTCAGGCTGCCGTCCGCCTTGGCGGCCTCCAGCGTGGCGTTGACCTTGTCCATCAGCGCTGGCTCGTTCTTGGCCATCCCCACGTAGACCGGCGAATCCTTGAGCTTGACCTTGACCACCGGCACCTTGGCCGGGTTTTTCTCGGCGATCGCCGCCATCACCACGCTGCCACTGGCGATCAGCTCGACCTGCCCGGAGAGGTACGCGGCGATGGTCGAGTTGTTGTCCTCGAAGCGCTTGATCACCGCGCCCTTGGGCGCCACGGCGCTGAGTTCCATGTCTTCGATCGAGCCGCGGGTGACGCTGATGGTTTTGCCGGCAATCGCGTCGATCCCGGCGATGGCCACGTCGGCCGGGCCGAACACGGCCAGGTAGAACGGTGCGTAGGGGCGGGAGAAATCGATGACGGCGGCACGCTCGGGGTTCTTGCCCAGGCTGGAGATCACCAGGTCGACCTTGCCGGTGGTGAGAAACGGAATGCGGTTGGTGCTATTGACCGGCGTCAGCGCCAGCTTTACGCCAAGCTTGTCGGCCAGCAGCTGGGCGGTGTCGATGTCCAGGCCTCGAGGCTTGAGGTCGGGGCCGACCGAACCGAAAGGCGGGAAGTCTTGCGGCACCGCCACTTTGAGCACGCCACGGGCGCTGATGTCGGCCAGCGCATCGGCCTGCGCGCCTGGCAATGCCAGGGCGCCGGCGCAGAACAGAGTGGCCAGGAACAGGGGGCGGAATATCTTCATCGGATGGCCTCGCAAGCATTCAGGAAGTGGACTGCCGCCAGGGCAGTGCACGGGCCATGCCAGAGTGCGCCCGGGCACATCACGAAGCGGTGGAAAGCGCGCACTGAACGGTCTTACTGGTCTGAACAGTTGCCCGTCGGCCGCCCGCGTCGCCGAGGGCACGCCCCGCTTTCGTGCAGCCGGGCACTACGCTGCGCCAGGGCGGAGCAGCACTTGCCAGCGCAAGGCAATCGCCGTAAAAAGCCAAAGTCATCGCCCTCCGACCGGTCTGAACAGCATGCTCGATACCCTCCCCCGCGCCGTCCCCGAACAGGCCCTGCAAGGCATTCGCAAGCTGATCGACGAAGGCACCTATCAACCCGGCGATGCCTTGCCCTCGCAACGTGACCTTGCCGAGCAGCTGGGGGTGAGCCGGGCATCGCTGCGTGAAGCGCTGTCGTCGCTCAGTGCCCTGGGCCTGGTCAGCGTGCAACCGGGCAAGGGTGTGTTCGTGCAAGCGCCGGTGCCTGCAGCCTCGACGTTTGCATGGCCTTATGCCGAGCAGGTGTCCGCCAGTGACACCTTCCAGTTGCGTTACGCCCTGGAAGGCTTCGCCGCCGGGCAGGCGGCACTGGCCCTGACCGCAGATGACATCGATCGCCTGGAGGAAAATGTCGAGGCGATGCACCAGGAGTTGCGCGCGGGCCGCTTCGAAGCCGCGGCCCGGCTGGACTTCGCGTTCCACCAGCGGTTGCTGCAAGCCTGCGGCAACCAGGCGATGCTGCAGGTGATCACGGCGAGCCAGGAGATTTTCCTCGAGAGCCAGAAGCTGCCCTTCATTCGCCCGGAACGCGCCCTAGAAACCTGGCAGGAGCACCGCAAGATTCTCCGCGCCCTGAGCCGCCGCTCGCAGGCGGCCGCGCAGAAGGCGATGCAGGAGCACATCCGCAACGCGGCCTCGCGCACCGGCGTGGTGTTTACGGTGTAGCGTCGGCCCGTTGCGGTCGTAACAGGCATCCCGATGTCGCCCTGAACGATGCGCCCGCCCCCGCTGACCCGGTCTACTGGCCCTTGATAACAACGATGGCGCGCCTGAGCGCGCCACATTCATCCAGGCTGCCTATGGAAACCGGAGAGCTTCCGTATGTCTGCATCGCATGAGGTATCCCCCGCCACCCTGCGCAGGGTCATCGCCGCTTCGGCCATCGGCAACTTCGTCGAATGGTTCGACTTCGCCGTCTATGGCTTCCTCGCCACGCTGATTGCCGGGCAGTTCTTCGCCAGCGAAGATGCCAGCGTCGCCCTGCTCAAGACCTTTGCCGTTTTCGCCGTGGCCTTCGCCTTGCGCCCGCTCGGCGGTATCGTGTTCGGTGCACTGGGCGACCGCCTGGGCGCAAGCGTATCCTGTCGCTGACCATCCTGCTGATGGCCGGCTCCACCACCTTGATCGGCCTGCTGCCGACCTATGCCAGCATCGGCCTTGCCGCGCCGGCACTGCTGACCCTGGCGCGCTGCCTGCAAGGCTTCTCGGCCGGCGGCGAATATGCCGGCGCCTGCGCCTACCTGATGGAACATGCGCCACGCAACAGGCGTGCGTTCTACGGCAGCTTCGTGCCTGTGTCGACCTTCTCGGCCTTTGCCTGCGCGGCGGTCATCGCCTATGGTCTGGAGGCCAGCCTGCCGGCCGAAGCCATGACCGCCTGGGGCTGGCGCATCCCGTTCCTGGTGGCCGCGCCGCTGGGGCTGGTGGGCTTGTACCTGCGCTGGCGCATGGAGGAAACCCCGGCGTTTCGTGAGGCTATCGCCCAAGGCAAGGAACATGAACATTCGCCGCTCAAGGAGACCCTGCGCAAGCACGGCCGCGCGATCCGCAACCTGGGCATGTTCATTTCGCTGACGGCGCTGTCGTTCTACATGTTCACCACCTACTTCGCCACCTACCTGCAACTGGTCGGCAACCTGACCCGCGCCCAGTCGCTGCTGGTGACCACCGTGGCGTTGTTGTTCGCGGCCGTTGGCTGCCCGCTGGCCGGGGCCTTCTCGGACCGGGTCGGGCGGCGCAAGACCATTGGCTTCACCTGCCTGTGGGTGATGGTCTGCGTGTTCCCCGCTTACTGGCTGGCCAACTCCGGGTCGATGTCGGGGGCGCTGCTGGGGGTGATCCTGCTGGCGGTGGGGGCGCTGTGCAGTGGCGTGGTGACGGCGGCATTGCTGTCGGAGAGTTTCCCTACGCGGACCCGCTATACCGCTTCGGCGATTACCTACAACGTGGCGTATACGCTGTTTGGTGGGACTGCACCGCTGGTGGCGACCTGGTTGATCGGACAGACCGGCAGCAGCCTGGCGCCGGCGTTCTACCTGGTGGTGATTGCGCTGGTGGCCTTGGTGGGCGGGTTGGCGTTGCCGGAGACATCGCGGATATCGTTGCATGATGAAGCTGGGGTTGATGTGAGCCCTGCAGTCCGCGCTTCGAGCTGAGGCCCTTGGGGCTGCTTTGCAGCCCTTTCGCGACACAAGGCCGCTCCCACAGGGACTGCGCGATCCTTGTGGGAGCGGCCTTGTGTCGCGAAAGGGCCGCAGAGCGGCCCCGGCGATCTCAATCCTCTTCGCGCCTGTATGCCCACTGATAGAGCGCCGGCAACACCAGCAAGGTCAGCGCCGTCGACGACAGAATCCCGCCAATCACCACCGTCGCCAGCGGCCGCTGCACCTCGGCCCCAGTCCCGGTCGCCAAGGCCATCGGGATGAACCCCAACGACGCCACCAGCGCGGTCATCAGCACCGGCCGCAAGCGCGTCAACGCCCCCTCCTCGACCGCCGCACGCACGCCACGCCCTTGCTCGCGCAGGTTGCGAATGAAGGCGATCATCACCAGGCCATTGAGCACCGCCACACCCGACAAGGCAATGAAACCGACCCCGGCGGAAATCGACAGCGGAATCTCGCGAAGCCACAGCGCCAGCACCCCGCCGGTCAAGGCAAACGGAATCCCGGTGAACACCAGCAGGCCGTCCTTGAGGTTGTTGAACATCATCAGCAGCAAAGCCATCACCAGCAACAGCGCTACCGGCACCACCACCCGCAAACGCTCGGCCGCCGACTGCAGCTGCTCGAACTGGCCGCCCCAGCGGGTCCAGTAACCCGGCGGGATCTGTACCTGCGCAAGCAACGTCTGCTCGGCCTGCTCGACAAACGAACCCAGGTCGCGCCCGCGCACGTTGGCGCTGACCACCACCACGCGCTTGCCATCCTCGCGGCTGACCTGATTCGGCCCCAACTGCAGGTTCAACGTGGCCACCTGCGAAAGCGGGATGAAGCCGATCCGTGCCGCGCCGGCCGCCGCGCTGGCGGGGACCGGAATCAGCACGCTGCCCAGGCCATCGACATCGGTCCGCAGGGTTTCGGGCAGGCGTACCACCATGTCGAAGCGGCGATCGCCTTGGTACACCGTGCCCGCCGTGCGCCCGCCGACGGCGATGGCGATGGCGTCCTGCACGTCGCCCACATTCAGACCATGGCGCGCAGCCTTGTCGCGATCGATATCAATGGTCAGCACCGGCAGGCCGGTGGTCTGCTCGACCTTCACCTCCGCGGCGCCGGGTACCTGTTGCAGGCTGCTGGCGATCTGCGCGGCGGTACGGTTGAGCACGTCCATGTCATCCCCGAACACCTTCACCGCCACATCGCTGCGCACGCCGGAGATCAGCTCGTTGAAGCGCAACTGGATCGGCTGCGACAGCTCGTAGTTGCTGCCCGGCACGCTGGCAGCAGCGCGCTGCACCTCGGCAATCAGTTCCGTGCGGGGCTTGCCGGGGTCCGCCCACTGCTCGCGCGGGCGCAGCATCACGTAGGCATCGGAGATGTTCGGCGGCATCGGGTCGGAGGCGATCTCGGCGGTGCCAGTGCGGGCAAACACCCGCTGCACTTCCGGCACCTGGGCGATGATGGCCTGCTCCAGGCGCTGCTGCATGTCCACCGACTGCGACAGGCTGGTGCCTGGAACACGCAGCGCCTGCAAGGCAAAATCACCTTCGCTGAGGCTGGGGATGAACTCGCTGCCCAGGCGGCTGGCCATGACCCCGGACAGCAGCACCAGCCCGGCGGCTGTGGTGAACGCCAGCTTGCGCCGGCCCAGCACCCAGTTGAGCACCGGTGCGTAGCGCAGGCGGGCGGTGCGCATGAGCACGCCCTCTTCCTCCTTGACCTTGCCGGTGACGAACAGCGCGATAGCGGCCGGCACGAAGGTCACCGAAAGGATCATGGCACCCAGCAGTGCCATCACCACGGTGAAGGCCATCGGGTGGAACATCTTGCCCTCGACCCCGGTCAGGGCAAAGATCGGCAGGTACACCACCATGATGATCAACTGCCCGTAGATCAGCGGCCGGCGCGCCTCACGGGCGGCGGCGAACACCTCGTGGAAGCGTTCGGCACGGGTCAGCATGCGGCCATGGCGCTGCTGCGCATGGGCCAGGCGGCGGATGGCGTTTTCGACGATCACCACCGCGCCATCGACGATGATGCCGAAGTCCAGGGCGCCAAGGCTCATCAGGTTGGCACTGACCTTGTTGCTGAACATGCCGGTGAAGGTGAACAGCATCGACAGCGGGATGACCATGGCAGTGATCAGCGCAGCGCGGATGTTGCCCAGGAACAGGAACAGCACGGCAATCACCAGGATCGCGCCTTCGACCAGGTTCTTCTTCACCGTGGCGATGGCCTTTTCGACCAGGTGGGTGCGGTCATAGACCGTGACCGCGACCACACCCTTGGGCAGGTTGCGATTGATCTCGGCGAGTTTGGCCGCCACCGCCTGGGACACAGTGCGGCTGTTCTCGCCGATCAGCATGAACACCGTGCCCAGCACCACCTCGCGGCCGTTTTCGGTAGCCGCGCCAGCGCGCAGCTCTTTGCCCAAGCCAACCTGGGCAACATGGCTGACGCGGATGGGCGTGCCATCGACAGTGGAAATGACGATGTTGGCGATGTCTTCGGCCGAGGCCACCTGCCCCGGCGCACGAATCAGCAGCTGCTCACCGTTGCGCTCGATGTAGCCGGCGCCCACGTTGGCGTTGTTACGCTCCAGCGCCGCGATCAGGTCGTTGAGGGTGAGCGTGTAGGCTGCCAGGCGCTTCGGGTCGGGGGCGATCAGGTACTGCCTGGCGTGGCCGCCGATGCTGTTGACCTCGGCGACGCCGGGCACGTTGCGCAGCTGCGGCTTGATGATCCAGTCCTGGATCACCCGCAGGTCAGTCGCCGTGTAAGGCGTACCGTCGTCCTTGAGTGCGCCCTGCTCGGCCTCCACCGTCCACAGGAAGATTTCCCCCAGCCCCGTGGAGATCGGCCCCATGCCGGCCTCGATGCCTTCGGGCAACTGCTCGCGAGCGACCTGCAGGCGCTCGTTGACCAGTTGCCGGGCGAAGAACAGATCGGTGCCATCGTCAAAGATCACCGTTACCTGCGACAACCCCGAGCGCGACAGCGAGCGGGTCTGTTTCAGGCCCGGCAGGCCTGCCATGGCGGTCTCGATGGCGAAGGTGATGCGCTGCTCGGTCTCCAGCGGCGAATAGCCCGGCGCGGCAGTGTTGACCTGCACCTGGACGTTGGTGATATCCGGCACCGCATCGATCGGCAGTTTCTGGTAGCTGTGGATTCCCACGGCAGCCATCAGCACCACGGCGAGCATCACTACCAGGCGCTGCTCGATGGCGAATTGGATCAGGCGTTCGAACATGCAAGCATCCCCGCAGTCAATGGCTGTGCTCGGCAGAGGCTTTGCCGAGCTCGGACTTGAGGTCGAAGCTGCCGGCAGCAGCCACCTGGGTCCCGGCGGCCAGGCCCGAGGTGATCTCTACCTGGCCGGCGTCGCGGCGGCCGGTGTTCACCGGGCGGGCCTCGAAACCTTCGTCGGTGCGGGCGAATACCACGGTCTGCTGCTCCCAGCTCTGCAATGCGCTTTCGGGCACGACGACGGCCGCCTTGAAGCGTTCGACACTGACCCCGATATTGACCAACAGCCCCGGGCGCCAGGCACCGCTGGGGTTGGCCAGGGTGACGCGCACGGTGGCGGCGCGGTTCTGCTCGCCGAGCAGGCTGCCGACGTAGTTGACCGTGCCTTCGGTTTCGGCGCCGAGGTCCGGCGCGCTGACGGTCACGCTGCGCCCAGTGGTGACCCTCGCCAGTTCGCGGGGTGCGACGGCGAAGGTCGCCCATACGCGGCTGAGGTCGGACAGGGTGAAGGCGTTGCTGGTCTCGTCGACCACTTCGCCTACGGTCAGGTGCTTCTCCACCACCACCGCATCGAACGGGGCACGCAACTCGTAGCGGTTACCGGCACCGGCCGGGCCGACGGCGGCCACTTTATGCCGGGCATTGGCCAGGGCGATTTCGGCTTCTTGCAAGGCCTGGCGCGCCTGCAGGTAATCCTGCTCGGCACTGATGCGCTCCTGCCACAGCTGCTGCTCGCGCTGGAAAGTCAGGCGCGCCAGTTCGAGGCGGCGCTGTGCGGCCTGCTGCTCGCTGCGCAAGTCGGAGATCTGCTGGCTGGCGATGACCGCCAGCACCTGGCCGCGCCTGACCGACTGGCCGAGCTCGGCCTGCACCGCTTCGACCACGCCCGGCACCCGTGGTACCACATGGGCCGTGCGGTCTTCATCGAAACGGATCTCGCCGGGGAAGCTGATGGCGGTACCCAGTTCGCGTGGGCCGGCGGTGGTCAACCGGATGCCGGCCGACTCGATCTGGGCAGTCGACAGGTGCAGTGCGCCTTCTTTTTCCTGATGCGCTTCAACCGCTTCATCAGCGTGACCGTGGCTGTCTTCGCCATGGTCGTCGTGGCGGGGCTCTGCTGGACTGGTCTGGCCTTTGCTGGCCTGGCCAAGGTGGCCGGTCCAGGCCAAGCCACCCATGCCGAGAATGGCAATGGCAGCGGCCAGGAGGGCGAATTTGCGGGGGTTAGTCATTGTTGCTCCTGCTGCTCGAAATGTTGCTCAAACCTTCCAGATCGCCGTAGATCCGTTCGACCTGTGCCCGTGCATCGGTTGCCGTGGCCAAGGCCTCGAGGTACAGCCCGCGCGCGTCGATCAAGGTGCGCTGGGCGTCGAGCACGTCGAGGAAAGCGAATTTGCCCATTTCGAAGCCACGGGTAGCGGTGTCCACGGCCTGCTGCGCCGACGGCAGGATGGTCTGGTCGTAGGCCTGCACCTCCTGCATCGCCGTGCGCCACTGATCAACGGCGCTGCGGGTTTCGCTGCGCAGGCGCAGTTCGACCGCGTTGCGCAGGTCACGGGCCTGGTCGGCGCGGCGTGCCGCGGCGAGCACGTTGCCCTGGTTACGGTCGAACAACGGCAAGGGCATCGACAGCCCGACCACATTGACCCGCTCACGGTCCTCACGGCTGTACTGGCTGCCGACACTGACGGTGAGGTTGGGCACGCGCAGGGCCTTTGCCGACCCCAGCGACGCTTCGCCGCGCTCGACCTGGGCAGCTGCCAGGCGCCATTCGGCGGTCCGTTCGAGCTGGCCGAGCAAGGCCTCGGCCGAAGGTGCGGCGCCAGGCGACAGACTGGCCGTCGGCAAGGTGTCGAAGGTCGCCAGCGAGCTGCCGGTCAACCGCGCCAGGGCCTGGTAGGCCACGGTGCGCTGGGTTTCGGCGCGTCTTACGTCGGCCCGGGCCTGGGCCAGTTGAACCTGGGCACGGGTGACCTCCACCGGTGACGACTGGCCGGCCGTGACCCGGCCCTGGACTACCCGCAGGCCACGCTCGGTCAGCGCTTGCGACTGCTGCGCCAGTTCCACGCCGGTCTGCGCACGCAAGGCGGCGTGATACGCCTGGACCACATCGGCGCGCAGGCTGTTGCGCTGCCTTTCGAGGTCAAGCTGGGCAATGGCCTGGCCGGCGCCGGCCACCGCAATGCGCGCACCGCGCTTGCCGCCCAGTTCCAGTGGCTGGCTGAGCGTGACGGTGCTGGTGCTGGTATCGCGGCGGGTGTCTTCCATTTCCCAGGCCAGTTCAGGGTTGGGGATCAACCCGGCCTGGCGCCGCTCGCCCTCGGCAATGCCGACTTCGCGACCGGCTGCGGCCAGTTCAGGGTTGTTGGCAAAGGCGGCGCTCAACGCCTCGGGCAGGCTCATGCCTGGCCCGGCCTGGGCGCTGGCGGTGGCCGCCAGCAACAGGCCGAGCAAGGCGATCTTGCGGGGGGTGGGCACTTCGAAAGTCCTCGTCGACAAGCGTTGGCGATGGACTGTAAAGAAGGCTGGTTATCGAGGCGGTGGCGTCAGCATTACAATTACGTAATCCGGCACGCTGCCGGACAAGTTCGATAATCGCCCACTTTGGCCCCCTGCGACACCTGAGCGGATTGACGGAATTAACCACCCGGTACAAACATAGCGGCATTCAACAACAACAAAGCGATGCCCGTCATGAAGCCCCTTATCCTCGTGCTCAATGGCCCCAACCTGAACATGCTGGGAACCCGCGAACCCACCCAGTATGGCCATGAAACCCTGGCCGACCTGGCCCAGGGTTGCGCCGACACTGCCCACGCCCACGGCCTGGAAATCGAATTTCGCCAGACCAACCATGAGGGCGAACTGATCGACTGGATCCACGCCGCCCGCGGCCGCTGTGCCGGTATCGTGATCAACCCCGGCGCCTGGACCCACACATCGGTAGCGATTCGCGATGCCCTGGTGGCCAGCGAACTCCCGGTCATCGAGGTACACCTGTCCAACGTGCACAAGCGCGAGCCGTTCCGCCACCTGTCGTTCGTCTCGTCGATTGCCGTGGGGGTCATCTGCGGCCTGGGCAGCCATGGCTACCGCATGGCCCTGAGCCACTTTGCCGAGCTGTTCCAGGAGCCGCGCGCATGAGCCAGCCCGCCATCCTCGCCGGCCTGATCGGCCGTGGCATCCAGCTTTCGCGCACCCCTGCCCTGCACGAACACGAAGGCGACGCCCAGCACCTGCGTTATCTCTATCGCCTGATCGACGCCGACCAGCTCCAGCTGGAAGACAGCGCCCTGGCACAGCTGCTCGATGCGGCCCAGCACACCGGCTTTACCGGGCTCAACATCACCTATCCGTTCAAGCAGGCCATCCTGCCGCTGCTCGATGAGCTGTCGGACGAGGCACGTGGCATTGGTGCGGTGAACACCGTTGTGCTCAAGGATGGCAAGCGGGTCGGCCACAACACCGACTGCCTGGGCTTCGCCGAAGGTTTGCGGCGCGGTTTGCCGGATGTTTCGCGCCGGCGCGTGGTACAGATGGGCGCCGGTGGCGCCGGTTCGGCGGTGGCCCATGCGCTGCTGAGCGAAGGGGTCGAGCAACTGGTGCTGTTCGAAGTGGACGCAACGCGCGCCCAGGCTTTGGTGGACAACCTCAATGGCCATTTCGGCGCGGGTCGCGCGGTACTTGGCACGGACCTCGCGGTCGAAGTGGCCGAAGCCGATGGCCTGGTCAATACCACGCCAGTGGGCATGGCCAAGTTACCAGGCACGCCACTCCCGGTGGCGCTGTTGCACCCGCGTCTGTGGGTGGCTGAAATCATCTATTTCCCGTTGGAGACCGAACTGCTGAAAGCCGCTCGCGCGCTGGGTTGCCGCACGCTCGATGGCAGCAACATGGCGGTGTTCCAGGCGGTCAAGGCGTTCGAGCTGTTCAGTGGCAGACAGGCAGATGCCGAGCGGATGCAGGCGCATTTCGCCAGCTTCTCCTGACAGACCGCAGAGCCTTCTTCGCGGGTAAACCCGCTCCCACAGGGACTGCGCAGACCTTCAAGGCTTGCGCGATCCTGTGGGAGCGGGTTTACCCGCGAAGAGGCCGGCACAAGCCTACCCTTTCTCATCCAGCAACGCCTTTATCACATTCTCCTGCCCAGCATAATCACCTTCACCAAAGTGCACATGCCGCACCTGCCCATGCCGGTCGACAAAGTAATGCGCTGGCCAGAACTGGTTACCCCAGGCATTCCACACCTGATAGTCGTTATCCACCGCCACCGGATACGCGATACCCAGGCTGGCCACCTTGCTTCGCAACTGGCTGACATCATGCTCGTAGTCGTACTCCGGCGTATGCACGCCCACCACCACCAGGCCCTGGTCGGCATAGCGCCGTGCCCAGTCGTTGACGTGCGGCAGGCTGCGCTGGCAATTGATGCAGTCCCAGGTCCAGAAGTCCACCAGCACCACCTTGCCCTTGAGCTCCGGGGCGTCCAAGGGTGGCGAGTTGAGCCACTGGCTGGCACCGGCCAGCGACGGCATGCTGCCGAAACTGTCGCGAGCCATCAATTGCTCTCCAGCGAGGCCCAGGCCAACCAGCGCCAAGGCCACGCTCGCCACGTTCAGCAGCCGTCGGCGATCAGTTGTCATGGCAACCGCTCGTGGCGTAGCTGCGGTACTCGACGCTCTGATACTGGCCTTGGGAGTCGAGGTAGTCCATGCGCGTCTTGACCGGGCCGCAGGCATTGCGCTGGTCGTCTTTCAGCGACAGCACCTTCTTTACATCCAGGTGATCGCCGTAGCGGTACTGCATGACGCTGGCGTCGTTCATGGACGTGGAACTGGCATTGGCGGCAACGGCAGCGAAGCTGAGCACGGCGAACACACTGGCGCTGGCGATGGTCTTGAAGTTCATGGCATCTCTCCTTGCAACATTTCAGGAATGGGGATCACTGTTCCCCGGTGAGAGCCATTTCACGCCCGCCAGGTATCTCGCATGTGTCGCCCCGGCCTGTGATCTGCTTCCTGCTGTATCTCCACCCAGCCCAGATACACTGCAATACAAACCCGCACAGGCAAGTCCCTACGCGCTCGGTACACTGCGCCCACCCCCCCTTTTGAAAAGGAACGCTGCAAATGGAACATGTCGATCACATCCTGATCGTCGACGACGACCGTGAGATCCGCGAGCTGGTCGGCAATTACCTGAAAAAGAGTGGTTTGCGCACCAGCATCGTCGCCGACGGCCGGCAGATGCGCGCGTTCCTCGAGGCCAACAGCGTCGACCTGATCGTCCTCGACATCATGATGCCTGGCGACGACGGCCTGCTGCTGTGCCGCGAACTGCGTGCCGGCAAGCACCGCAACACGCCGGTTCTGATGCTGACCGCACGCAACGACGAGACCGACCGCATCATCGGCCTGGAAATGGGCGCCGACGACTACCTGACCAAGCCGTTCTCCGCCCGCGAACTGCTGGCGCGCATCAATGCCGTGCTGCGCCGCACCCGCATGCTGCCACCGAACCTGACCATCAGTGAAAGCAGCCGCCTGCTCGCCTTCGGCCAGTGGCGCCTGGACACCACCGCCCGCCACCTGCTCGACAGCGAAGGCACACTGGTGGCGCTGAGCGGCGCCGAATACCGCCTGTTGCGGGTGTTCCTCGACCATCCGCAACGGGTGCTCAGCCGCGAGCAGTTGCTGAACCTGACCCAAGGCCGCGAGGCGGACATCTTCGACCGCTCCATCGACCTGCTGGTCAGCCGCCTGCGTCAGCGCCTGGGCGACGATGCCCGAGAGCCGAGCTGCATCAAGACCGTGCGCAGTGAGGGCTATGTGTTCTCGCTGGCAGTGCAACTGCTCGAGTCACCGGCATGAAATGGCCGCGCACCCTCGCCTCACGCCTGGCACTGATCTTCTTCACCGGGCTGGTGCTGGCCTATGGCTTGTCGTTCAGCCTGCAGGCGTACGAGCGCTACATCAGCAGCCGCTCGATGATGCTCAGCAACCTCGAGCAGGATGTGGTCACCTCGGTGGCCATCCTCGACCGCCTGCCTGCTGCCGAGCGTGCAGCCTGGCTGCCGAGGCTGGAGCGACGCACCTATCGGTACCGGCTGGACGAAGGCTTGCAGGGTTCAGCGATGCCAAGCACCGATCCTCCCATGGCTGCCGAATCGATCGTCAAGGCCATCGGTGCCCAGTATCCGCTGACTTTCCAGGACATTCCCGGCCCCAATGCCCACTTCCAGGCCCACCTGCGCCTGGCCGATGGGGCGCCACTGACCATCGATGTCACGCCGGCACCCGTCCCGGTAGCGCGCTGGTTGCCGCTGGTACTGCTGATCCAGCTGGCGGTGCTGCTGTTCTGTACCTGGCTCGCCGTGCGCCTGGCCATCGGGCCTCTTACCCGCCTGGTCCAGGCAGTGGACACCCTCGACCCGGACAAGCCGGGCGTGCTGCTGGATGAAAGCGGCCCACGCGAGGTCCAGTACGCCGCCGTGGCGTTCAATGCCCTGCAGGCGCGCATCGCCGCCTACCTCAAAGAGCGCATGCAACTGCTTGCTGCCATTTCCCACGACCTGCAAACACCGATCACGCGCATGAAACTGCGGGTCGAGGTGATGGACGATGGCGTCGAGAAGGACAAGCTCTGGCACGACCTGGACGCCATGGAGCACCTGGTCCGCGAAGGCGTGGCCTACGCACGCAGCATGGACATCAACACCGAGGCGCCCTGCCGGATCAACCTTGACGCCTTTCTCGACAGCGTGGTGTTCGACTACCAGGACAGCGGCGCCCAGGTGGAGCGCAACGGTAGTACCGGCAGCCTGCTGGAAACCCGCCCGCATGCTTTGCGCCGCGTGCTGGTGAATCTGGTGGACAACGCCTTGAAATTTGCCGGCAAGGCACAGCTTGAGGTCAGCCGCGAGCGGGGCAAGACGCTGATCCGGGTGCTCGATGAAGGCCCCGGGATCCCCGCCGAAGAGCTGGACGAAGTGCTCAAGCCATTCTACCGGGTAGAAAGCTCGCGCAACCGCAGCACGGGCGGTACCGGCCTGGGGCTTGCCATCGCCCAGCAACTGACCCAGGCCATGGGCGGCAGGCTGACCTTGAGCAACCGAAAAAGCGGCGGGCTATGCGCCCAGATCGAGCTGTAACGACAAACGCGGCGGCCCGCGCGGGCCGTCATACAGCTCCGGTAACTACAGTCCGATACACAAAGCCGCTTTCACCGACACACTGCAGATACTCATTCCCACCACACTCCCGGTCACACAACGATACTCCGGGAGTCACCCATGAAGCCGCTCACCCTGCCCTCCGGCTGGAAACTGTTCACCGCTCTTGCTGGCCTGACCGTGTTCATGACCGCCGTGGTACTGCTCAGCTACCCACCCGGTGCGGAAGGCCTGCGCAGTGCCATCCGCGCCACTGCGCGCAGCTCTTTTGCACTGTTCCTGCTGGCCTTCCTGGCCTCGTCAATGGTCACCTTGCTGCCTGGCAATGGCAGCCGCTGGTTGCTCCGCGAGCGACGCTACGTGGGCCTGGCCTTCGCCTTTTCGCATACCGTGCATGGCCTGCTGATCTACCGCTACGCCCAGCAATTTCCTGAACTGTTCTGGGCCGGACGCACGGTCACCTCGAGCCTGCCTGGCAGCATCGGTTATGTGTTTCTGTTGCTGCTCACCCTGACCTCATTCAAGGCACCGATGCGCCTGCTGGGCGGCCGTACCTGGAAAACCCTGCACAGCACCGGCATGTGGGTACTGGCCGGAGTGTTCTGCCTGTCGTTCTACAAACGCATCCCCATGGGCGGCGGGTACTCACTGGCCTTCGCCCTGATGTTCAGCGCCATCGCCCTCAAGCTGACTGCCAAGCTGGCACCGCGTCGCGCTGCCGATGCCCTTTCCTGAGCGAGATAATCACATGAATGCACTGACGACCCGTACCTTCAACCTGATCGATCGCCTCGGCAGCTGGAGTGCCGACCTGCCACTGCGGCTGTTCCTGGCCTGGGAGTTCTTCGAATCAGGTTTGGAGAAGTTCAATGGCAGCAACTGGTTCGGCGACTTGCAAGGGAGTTTCCCATTTCCCTTCAACGCCCTGCCGGCGGAACTCAATTGGCAGTTGTCGATGTGGGCCGAACTGCTGTTGCCGCTGCTGTTGCTGCTTGGCCTGGGCACCAGGCTGGCGTCGGCGGGGCTGATGGTGGTGACCGTGGTGGCGATTGCCGCCGTGCACTGGCCCGCGCAGTGGTCCAGCCTGGCCGAACTGGCGCAAGGCTACGCCATCACCGATCAGGGTCATGGCAACTTCAAGCTGCCACTGATCTACCTGGTCGCGCTGATGCCCCTGCTGCTCAAAGGTTCGGGACGCTTGAGCCTGGACCACTGGATCAAGGCCTGTACACGATGACCCTGCAGCGTTCAGTCATCCAACGGTTTTGGCGGGGCAGCTGGCTTGGCGGGCTTGACCGGTTTGGCTGCCTTGCTGTCCTTGGCCTTGGGTTCCGGCGCAGCGGCCACGGGTTCCGGTGCGCTCACCGCCTTTTCACTCGCCGGCAAATGGTCGACCGCGTCGATGATCACTTGAGGGTCGATCTTATCGCCCGAGTCATCGTCCTTGAGCACATGTCGCTCGCCGTCTTTGCCCACCAGGATCACCTTGGTGCCCTTGCTCGCGCCCAGCTTGAGTTCGCGAATAAGGGCCATGGTGGTCTGTTGTTCAAGGTTCTTGTCCTCGCGCTTGCCCATCGTGTTGACAACGCTGAACATGATCAGGCTGCGCTCTTTGAAGGCTGCCTGGGTGGCGCGATCCTTCAGCGCTTCGTTCAGGCCGCGCAAAGTCGGGTCCTTATCGCTGGGTGCAATGACCACCAGCGGCCTGGCCTTGCCCAGCTCCTTGGCCAGTGGCGCATCACTGTCGGCGGCAAACAACGGGCCGGCGACGGCAAGCAAGGTGGCGAGGATCAGTGACCGGACGAGCATGCGTATCTCCTTATTCTCTCGATTAACCAAAGACTGCGGATCAGGGAGAAAGATCCGGCCTGCGAGCCTAAACCAGCTGGGCAGGTGAACGCTTGGGCGAAAGGTAACAGCCAGGTTCTGACTGACCGCCAGAAACTTCCTACAACCCAAGCCGCTGACTTTCCTGCTGTGAGCATAGCCCAAGACCATGGCGGCAACGCCCGCCTTAAGGTTCCGGCACTTCTGGCAAGGGTTCCAGGTGATCGCCGATGGCTTGACGCGAGAGCCTCAACATCAATGCCCGCCGTGCCACTTCACGCTCGGCCTGCACCTGGTTCATTTCCTCGAGATAGCGCCCCTCAGGTAGGCTGTCGGAAGCATTCATCAACGCCTCCACGCGGGCATGAAATGTCACATCCAGCGATTCGAAGCGCGCTCCATTGGCCTGCAGCAGATGTTCACGCCAAAAATCGCGCTCGACCAGCGCCTGGCTGAGGCGTTCCGTCGTTTCATTGGCAAGTACATCATTGCGCGCCTGGTCGAGACGCGCCTGATCCAGGCCAGCCACTTCGGCGAACAGCATGTCGCTGGGTTGCGCAGGCAGGTCCAGCGTCGCCCGCAGGCCGACGCGGTACGCCAGCACCACCTCGATCTGGTCCGGGTCTGCACCTGCAGCACGCCGGCTTTCATAGTCGCGTTGGGCAATCCGGTCGACCTCATCCAGTCGCCACAACTGACGGCCAAGCCGCAGGAATGCCGCCTGCTCCCCTCCGGCGGCAGCGTCGACGCGCGCATGCCACACCAGCATGCGCAGCTCCAGGCCGCTGAATGACAAGGACGCGCTGTCCTGGCACGTCACCGGCAAGCTGGCCTGGGCAAACAATTCCTGGCGCAGGGTCTCGTGCTCGCACATCGCCCTGAGCATGGTGAAAACTCGGGTTGCCAGTGCCTCCCGGTGCTGCTGGTAATCGGCGGTTTGCAGCAGACGGATCAGCAAGCTGAAGAAATCGTCGCAACCGTCATACACCTCGAGCTCGTCCCACATCGCCGCCTGGTCGATACGCTCAAGGCTGTCTGCAGCGTCCAGCCAGCGCTGACGGGCTGTGCTCACGCCGATAGCTTCCTCGACGTCTGCCGCCCAGCCGTGGTCTCGCATGAACGCCTGTAACCTTTGCGCATCGACGCGCCCCAACGGGTTGCCCTCCAGGCGTATGCAACTGCTGACCCAGGCCGGTGCCCGATAGAAGCCGCCAGGGATGCTGGTGATGCGATTGTCGCGTAGGTCGGCCATGACCAGTTCGAGACTGGCCAGCAGGCCCCTGGGCAGCTCCGTCAACCCTGTGGCGCGCATGTGCAAACGCCGCAGCCGAGGCATGCTCTGCACCGAGAAAGCGCGACTCAACGGGTTGTAGGACAGGTTCAAGTACTCCAGGTGCGTGCAACGCGCCAATTGTCGGCTTTGCGCAGCATCGAGCACGATCTGGTTACCGAACAGGTCCATTTCCCGAAGGATGCTCAAGCGTCCCAGGCCCGATGGCAGCCGGGTCAGGCGATTACTGGAAAGCTCGAGGATGCGCACGGTCGGGAAAGCGCGCAGAAACCCATCCGGCACATCACTGATGCCCAGTGCCGTCAACGAAAGCTCGCGAACATGGGCGAAGCTCACCAACTCTGGCAGTTCCGGCAGGCTGCTCAGGGTGACATTGCGAATGGTCAGCCGATAATAGAGCGGCAGCTCGCCGCCAGCTCTGGACGCGGTACGCTGCCAACAGTTGCGCAAGCCGTCGGCGAAGCTGCGCCGATCCGCACGCTCAACGCGCGACCTGGCCGTTGCACACCAGCGGTTCATGCAGCTGTCCAAAGCTGCCAACTCAGCCTGCAAGCGCTCCAGATGGGCCTCGACCTGCAGCCCTGCCTGGCGAACCTGGGCCAGCCAGGCTTCAATCTGCGCGTCATCAAAGCTTGGGTAAACCGTGCGAACCATGGCATGAAGTGCCCGCGAACTGCCACGCCCGCGACCACTGAGCGGATAGCCGATGCGCCCGTAAGCCAGCCGCTGAGGTGGCCTGAACCAGCCCCGCGCTGGGGCCTGGCCAAGCAGGCGCCCGAGCTGTTGCCGGCGCGCTCCTGCCAGGGCGCCGAACTGCGCCCGCAAGTTGGCTGCAAATGGCTGCCCAAGGCCCATGATGCGCCGCTGAGCAGGGTCAAAGGCTGCGGCCATGACCTCGAACAGTTCGCCAGGCCCCGCCAGTCGGTGACCCGCCGCATCGAACAAGCGGAACTGCCCCTCGGCATACACAAGATCGACCGCCTTGCCGGCGCCTTGCGGCCCTGCCACCGCCAGCAGCGGCCCCTGTACCGAGCTGTCGAACAGACGCCAGTAGATTCCCGATGGCGCATCCGGCAGAGCTTCGCTCAGGCCCAGGGCAACCCGAGCCAGGTCGGCAGTCTGTGGGGCGTCCAGGTACAAGCCTTCGAGCGCCCTGACCAGGCGGATGTGGTTGACCCTGGTTCGCGCAGCCGTGGCCAGGCGCAGCGGTACGCGTCGCTGTTCATCCATTGCCATACGCTCGGCAGGCGTGGTGTCGCGCAGCAGCGCACGTGCCGCCAGCCGGTGCAGGCTCGGAAACTGTCGGCGTAGCAGTTCCTCGGCAGGGGTCGGCACGGGCTGGGCAGCTTGGTACAGTGCCTGGAAAAGCGACTGCCGTTGATGCGTCGCCAGCTCAGCGAGACCGGCATCATCCGGGACGGCACCGTCGGCCATGTACAACAACTGTTGCAAGGCTTCGCGGTCGTCAGTCATGTGTCCAGCGTCCAAAGCCTCGATCAACCTGCGCAGTCGACTGTCGAGAGCGAAACGCATCACGCTGTCCAGCAGTTCGGCGTCAGGTGCCTGCCCATGCACATACAGGTACCGCAAGTGATCGGCATCCAGGTCATGGGTGAACATCACCAGGTCGATCTGCCGATCATCGAGTTGGCCAAATGCGCCGCCCAAGCGCCGGAACATGCGCGGTGCATCTGCCCATTGGGCCGGCTGTTCGCTCCATAGCCGCCAGGCACCCGCACCATTGTGGCAGAGTTCGGGGCCATACCCAGAGCGGCTGCGCAGGTACCAGCGGCCAGTATCCGGGCGTTGCTCGACCGGATAATGATGCCCCTCCATCTCGACCCAGGCATCGTTGCCGTGCCGATACACCCCTGCCTCGTCACGTACTGCCTGTAACGCCGGTGCGGTGCCTCGATACGGTGCCGCATCGTCGTGCCACAGCCGTTGGCTACCGTCGTCGAGCCGTGCCGGGACCAACCCGTCGACCCATGCAGATCGCGCCCAGAGCCTGCGCACACCTTGAACGCCTGCAGCCGTTGCGGCCACCAGCGCAACATCGGTGGCAACATTTACCAGGTGTTCGAGCGCTTCGGCACTGTTACCTTCGTGCCAGGCCTCGATGCCATGGAACGCTTCATTGAGTACTTCCCAAGCGGCCAGCGCCAGCATCGCCAGGCCCAGCGCCGGCACGAACAGCCCGGCCAGGGTCAGCAAGGTCCAACCCTCGGCCGCCAGCCGCTGCTCGTGGGCCCGGCGGACTTCGAGGTCGACCGCCGCAGTTGCCATCGCGATCACACCAGCATCGTCCTTGATCTGCCTGATCCTGGCCTGCGCCCAGGTGTCGAACAACGGAGCCGGGTATTCGTGCAGACGTTCCTCGAGGTCGGCGTTGGCCAAGTCCGAAAGCCCGTCATAGCAAGCCGCGACCGCGCTGAAGAAGGCCTGGCTGTCGCGACGGCGCACGAAACGTGCGAAGAAGCGCTGATAGCTTGGCGTGCGCAGCCGCTTGCCCAGTGCGTTGGCGAAATGGCGCAGGTCGGCGAATACCTGCCAAGGTGCGTGTGGGTCACCTGGGATATGCACGAGTATCCGGTTGCTGGAGGTGTACAGGGGGCTGTAGCGCTCGTCGCGAACGTCGAGCACGAGTATCTGCTGCATCTGGCAACCCAGCAGGTCCAGACGCTTGGCCTGCACCGGGCGGCCGTCCAAGGTCAGCGGCTGATGGAGCCCGCAAAGGCGCACCAGCAACTGATGTTCCGTTTCGCTCAGCGCCCCTTTGATCAGCCCGACATGGGCATCGGCAAGCATGCCGTAGCGGTGGGCTCGCGCGAACAACGAGAGCACCCGCTGGCGCTGCTCAGCGGCCGCACCCTCCGTATCGGTAGACCCGGATGGTTGCAGGCAGGCGTCCAGGTGCCGCTGGTATTGCCCGCCGAGGTCGAGTTTCCGGCAGATTGCGGCGAAGCGCGTGGCGCTGGGCAGCGTGCGCGCAGGGTCGTCAGGATCGACCAGGCGATTGCCTGACAGTTGGCCATCGCTGCTCGCCTGTTCCTGGGTGAAATTGCCAAGTGCTGCTTCCAGCAACGGTATCTGCCGGTAGACCGGCTCAGTGACCGGGTAGCCGATTGGCTGCGACGTCAGCACCGGTTCGCGGTGCCCCCAACGCAACTGCAGGCGTGCGGCATCAAGTCCGATACCGAAGGCCTGATCCATCGCCAGTTGCAATCTGGGCAGGGCAAATGCCTCAAGACTGCTGACAGTGCCAAGCACTGCCCTGGCCTGCTCGGTAAAGTACAGACTCAGACTCATTGCATCGCCAAGCCAGCGCAGCTGCTGCAGGGTGGCGCCACGCAACCAGCCGGGTAAACGCTCGGCCAGCAACTTGTCCTGAAAAACCCGGTCCGCCGTTTCGCCCTGGCCGTCAGGGTGTTCGCTGAGGTTGAGCACTGGCGTTTCTCCTTCACAAGAAAACGCCAGGTTAGTGCCAGCGGCTCAGGCAGCTGCGGTGGCCGGCTACTACCCGGCTCAGAACAGCGGCAGTTGTTGGTCGGTCAGGCGGGCGAAATCGTCGCCGACCATCGGCAGAATGGCATCGGCCACCGGCTGCAACTGGCGGCTCAGGTAATGCTCGTAGTCGATCGGCGCCTGCAGGTTCTCGAGGGGCTCTGGGCCACTGGTGGTGATCAGGTAACTGATCCAGCCGCCGCGCTGATACTGCCTGGGTCGCCCGACACGACTGTTGTAGTCGTCCGCCAGGCGTGCGGCGCGCACGTGCGGCGGTACATTGCGTTGGTAATCGGCCAGTGGCCGGCGCAGGCGCTTGCGGTAGACCAGCAGCTCATCAAGCTCGCCTGCCAGGGTCTGGCGCACGTACTCGCGCAGGTAGTCGCGATAAGGCTGGCCACGGAAGATCCGCCCATACAGCTCCTGCTGGAAGCGCTGGGCCAGCGGCGACCAGTCGGTGCGCACCGACTCCAGGCCCTTGTAGACCACCTCCTCGCTGCCATCGGTGCGCTGCACCAGGCCGGCATAACGCTTCTTGCTGCCCTCGTCGGTACCGCGGATGGTCGGCATCAGGAAACGCCGGTAGTGCACCTCGAACTGCAGTTCCAGCGCGCTCTCCAGGTTCAGGGTCGTGCGCAGGTGCTCACGCCACCACTGGTTGACCTGCGCCACCAGCTCACGACCGATGCGGGCCGCGGCCTGTTCGTCATGAGCGCCCTTGAGCCAGACGAAGGTGGAGTCGGTGTCGCCATAGATCACCTCGTAACCCTGGGCCTCGATCAGCGCGCGGGTCTGGCGCATGATCTGGTGGCCGCGCAGCGTGATCGATGAGGCCAGGCGCGGATCAAAAAAACGGCAACCGCTGGAGCCGAGTACGCCGTAAAAGGCGTTCATGATGATCTTCAGCGCTTGCGACAGCGGCGCATTGCCTTCGCGCTTGGCCGCTTCCCGGCCCTGCCATACCCGCTCGACAATAGCTGGCAGGCAATGCTGGGTGCGCGAGAAACGACCGCCGCGGAAGCCTTCCACCGAGTGCTGGTCATCGGGCAGACGCAAGCCTTCTACCAGGCCCACCGGGTCGATCAGGAAGGTGCGGATGATCGACGGGTACAGGCTCTTGTAGTCCAGCACCAGCACCGAGTCGTACAGCCCCGGGCGTGAATCCATGACAAAGCCACCGGGGCTGGCCTCCTCCGGACGGCTGCCGAGGCTGGGCGCGACAAAACCCATGCGGTGCATGTGCGGGATATACAGGTGGCAGAATGCGGCGACCGAACCGCCGCTGCGGTCCACCGCCAGGCCGGTAACCGACGAACGCTCCAGCAGGAAGTCGAGCAGCCGGGTGTGGGCAAAAATACGCGTGACCAGCTCGCAGTCCTTGAGGTTGTAGCGGGCGAGCGCCGGTTTGTCCTCGGCGAAGCGGCGGTTGATCTCGTCCATGCGCTGGTAGGGTGTGTCGATGGCCTTGCCTTCGCCGAGCAAGGTCTGGGCAACACTCTCCAGGCTGAACGAAGGGAAACTCCAGGTGGCCGAACGCAGCGCTTCGATGCCATCGATCAGCAGCCGCCCCGGGGCCTCGGCGAAGACGTGGCCACCGCCGGCATGGCTGCGCAAGGTCATCGGCGCGCCGTTGCGCCCCAGCGCCAGTGGCACTTGCAGAAGCTTGGCATGCTCGTGCAGCAGGCGCAGGTCGAACTGGATCAGGTTCCAGCCAATGATCGCATCCGGGTCATGCTCGGCCATCCACTGGTTGAGACAGGTCAGCAACTCGGCGCGATCAGCGCAGTAGTGCAGGTCGAAATCCACGCCATCGGCATCGCCATTTGCCGGCCCGAGCATGTACACCTGGCGCTGGCCGCAGCCTTCCAGGGCGATGCTGTACAGCTCGCCGCGCTCGCTGGTCTCGATGTCCAGCGAGGCCAGGCGCAGCGTCGGGCGGTAATCCGGCAGCGGCTTGAGCTGGGCCTCGCAGTACACGCCCTGCGCGTCCCGCTGGCCGGTGAACTGCACCGGCGCCGTAATGAAGCGCTCCATCAGGTAGCGCTCCGGCGGCCGAATATCGGCCTCGAAGACGTCGATGCCAGCCGTGCGCAGGCGCTGCTCCAACTGCATCAGCTGGCGGTGCTGGCGCGTGTAGAGGCCGAGCATCGGACGCTGGTCGAAGTCTTTCAGGCGCAACGGTTTGAGCTCTGCGCCCTGCTCCTTGGCCAGCAACACCCGGGCGTGTTCAGCCTGCGCCTGCGCAATAAACGCCACTGATTCCTGCGGCGCCAGGCGCAACAACTGTGGCCCGGCATCCGTGGCCAGCCAGAATTCCACGCAAGTGCCTTCGGGCGTGTCATGCCAATGCCGGGTCAGGACAAAGCCCTGCTGCAACTCCACCGCGTCGACCTCTGCTGAAAAGCACGATTCTACGCTGCAATGGCGCTGTTCCACACCATCGGCAAACCCAGGCTCGGCACGATCAGCCTGCGCAACTATTCAGCCGTACAGGTAGTTGATGTCCTTGTAGCCCAGCGGCGGCACCTGGCTGAGCAGGAAGTCGCGCAGCTTGTGCATCTGCCGCGCCTTGGGGCTGCTCTTGAGCCAGGTCATGTAGTATCCGTCACCGGTCGACACCGCATGCTTGAACGGCGTCACCAGGCGCCCGGCGGCGAGGTCGGCACTGGCCAGTACCAGGTCGACCACCGAAATGCCGAGGCCCTGCTGCGCCGCCGAGATGCCCTGGTCGAGGGTATCGAACACCTGGCCCTGGTCGATGCTGATGTCCAGCGCATCCATGCGCGCCAGCCAGCGCCGCCAGTCGCGGCGGTCCGGTGATGGGTGGAGGAACTCACGCTGGCGCAGGTCGGCCAGTTCGGGTTGCGCCTGTGCCATGTAGTCCGGGTGACACACCGGGATCAGCCACTCATCGAACAGCTTGATACTCTCCACGTCGGCCGGGAAACGGCCGTTGGCCAGGAGGATGGCGCAGTCGTAAGGCTCGGAGTAGAAGTCCACCGAGTCAATGTCCATCCACACGCTCGACAGCTGCACGCTGCAGTTGTCTTCAAGCTTCTTGAACCCGTCCAGCGCCCGCAGCAGCCAGCGCACGGTCAGCGTCGAAGGGGCCTTCAAGCGCAACCCATAACGGTCCTGACGCAGCAGCGCGCAGGCGTTTTCGATGATCTTGAAGCCCACCTTCAGCTCTTGAGCCAGTACCCGTCCATGCTCGGTAAGGCTCAACTTGGGGCCGCGGCGCTCGAACAGGTCGCAGCCGAACATGGATTCAAGGGTCTTGATGTGATGGCTGACCGCCCCTTGGGTAAGGGCCAGCTCTTCAGCGGCCCGGGTAAACGAGCCGTAGCGCGAGGCCACCTCGAAAGCACGCAGGGCGTGCAAAGCTTGAATCCGTTCCGACATGATGCCCTCGAATCATGAGTAAGACTAATAGTAGGTCATAGTTCCACGCGTTTTACAACGTGAAGAGCGTCTCAGAAAATGCAGGTAAATAACAAAGATAAGTCTCCAACCTGCCTGCATAAGTGTGGAACTCTCTCTTACTTGAATCTCCTGGGGAAATCATGTTTACGGGTTATGGAAACTGCTATCGCCTGGACGCGCTAGAGCTGGCCGATGAACATGTACGGAACACTCAGCACTGGACGCATCAAACCTTACAGCATTTTCGCAGCGTGCTCGCCAACCCCGACTTCCCGTGCCTGTTCGGGCGCAAGGCGGTAGCCGGCGCATCCTGCCACATCCTCTTCGCCCGCGCCGAACAACTGGCCGATGATATCGCCCAGGGCCTGGCCGAATATGTACGCACCATAACCCCTGTGCCGATCAAGCAACGCATCGGCAGCCCACTGGTGGTGTTTCTGCAGACAGCCGCCGACAGCACCCTGGCCGAGCAACAGGCACTGGCCTGGAAAGTACTGCGCGGAGTCCATGCCCGTGACCCGCACCCGTGGCCGCAAGCGGTTCCCACCGACCCGCACGACAACGCCTGGTCGTTCTGCTACGCCGGCATGCCGCTGTTCATCAACATGAACTTCCCCGGCCACCAGCAGATGAAAAGCCGCAACCTCGGCCCGCACATCACCTTCGTCATCAACCCGCGGGAGAACTTCGACGAAGTGGCCAACGCCAGCACCGAAAGCGGGCAACGCATTCGTGCCCGCATCCGTGATCGCGTGCGTCACTACAACGAAGGGGTCATGCCCGAAACCCTCGGCTTCTTTGGCCAGGATGACAACTTCGAATGGAAGCAGTACCAACTGCAGGAAGCCGGCTCGCTCAATCCGGCGCGCTGCCCGTTTCATGCCCACGCCCACGCGACACCCGACATTCTGATCGAGAACTGACCGTGAATACCGCACTGACACTGACTTACGCACTTACCGTGCTGCTGCTGATCGCCACCCCCGGCCCGGTAGTAGCGCTGATCGTCAACACCGCCGCGGCCTCCGGCTCACGCAAGGCCATGTTCACCGCCGTCGGCACCAACTGGGCGTCACTCGTGCTGATCGGCGCCGCCGCCTGGGTCATCCTCACCAGTGCGGCCATCGACAAGGCCTGGCTCAGTGCCATGAGCCTGCTGGGCTGCCTGTTCATTGGCTACATTGCCGTGGGCACCCTGCGCGAGTGCCTGCAGGCGCCTGCCGTCGACGAAGCCGAGCTGCAACCGGCCAAAGCCGGGCGCGGCGGTTTGTGGCAAGGCTTCATGGTCGGTATTTCCAACCCGAAGGACATCATCTTCTTCATCGCCTTCTTCCCGCAGTTCATCCAGATCACCGAATCGTTCGGCAAGAGCATGGTGGTGCTGTCGCTGTTGTGGGTACTGATCGATTTCGCCGTGCTCAGCCTGTACATCTTCGCCATCGGCAAGATCACCTCGCAGCGCAGCAACCGCCTGATTTCCCTGGCCTCGGGGGTCGTTCTGCTGCTGATTGCCGTCGGTGGCCTGGCTTATAACCTCAAGGAACTGGCGGGCTGAACGCCCGCCACCACACCAGCCGAGAAGGAGCGCCCATGACACCCAGCACGTATGTCCAGGGTCTCGCTTCGCCACTGCATCATGATTACCAGCGCTTTCTGCTGCTGGGCAATCGCCGCGCCCCACACACCCTGCATGTGCACGAGAGCGGCTACCGCTCCTGCACCATCAACACCGATGCCCTTGGCTTGCGCTACAGCCATTGCGCCGGCAAGCGCGTCTCGGTTGCCGAGCGCGGTACTGCCTCGCGCATCAACCTGCTGGTCGGCGGCTCGGCCGCCCTGGGCATCGGCGCCAGCTGCGACGAACATACGGTAGCCTCGCACCTGTCGATGCTGACCGGTGAGGTATGGCTGAGCCTGGCCGGCTGCGGGCTCAACGCCAGCCAGGAGCTGTTGCTGTTCCTGACCCACCAGCATCGCTTCGGCGAAGTGGGCCATGTAGTACTGCTCAGCGGCCTCAACACCTTGGCCCATGAAGCGCTCGGCGAGGTCCTGGCCGGCCCGTATGACCCGCAGCAGGCCAAGGCTCACCAGGCTTACCTGAACAGTTTCAACGAGGGCATGCCACCCGCTGGCCCGGCTCGCCGTGAGTCGCTGTGGCAGCGCCTGGGCCAGGCACTGGCACCACGGCGCAACGAACCTGCCCCCAACTGGTCGCTGTCCGCCCCGGAAAAGCGCCTGGCACGAGCGGCCGACAGCATCGCCCGCACCTTGCGCCAATGGGAACGAATGCTGGCTGACAGTCACGCCACCCTGACCTTCATCCTCCAGCCCCTGCTGCCCTGGTGCCGGGAAACACTGCCGGCGGGGGAACTGGCAATGCTTGCCGCCCTCGAGCAACAACCGGGGAATTTCGACCGCCTGCTCGACGGTGCATTCGACAGCAAGCTGCACATGGCTTTCTTCCGTCGCATCAAAAGCCAGGCAGACCCCGTGCCGTGCTACGACATGAACAGCATGCTCAGCAGCTCGCCGGTATTCGGTGCCGATCTGTTCGTCGACCGCCTGCACTTGAACGATCTGGGCAACAATGCCCTGGCCAAGGTGATTACCGCCAAGTTGGGGCTGGCCCAGGAACGACACAGCCAGCGCAAGGTCACACCGATCAAGCTCGTCTGACTGACGAGTCACGGGGTTTCGGTTTTGACCCTCGCTTCGATAGAATACCCCGTCGTTCCGATTCGCCCGAGGCGTACGCGCAGTTGTGATCACTCATCAAGCCGTTTCCCCCTGCCTGGCAGCCAGCCGGCCTCGTTCATTGAACGGGGCGCGCCTGTGAACCCCGTCGTTCTGGCGTCGGCACTGTTTATCGTGCTGACACCGGTGGCCGCGCACGCGCTCGAAGTACGTATCGACCCACACGCCGACCTGCTTTACCGCCAGGCGCTACCGCTGCTGGAGCAAGCCGACAGCCCGGACGACAACAGCACCCTGCGCACTGCCATAGGCGTCGACCCGGAGCTTAACCGCCAGGGCCGGGCGATGGCGCAAACCCTGCCGACGGCAGTGGCCCTGCTGAAAAAGTCGGTCGAGCTTGGCCACCCGGTGGCGCAGTATCGCCTGGCGCTGTACTACACCACCTACCTGCCTGCAGCACAGATCGCCGATGCCGCCTGCCCGCTGCTGCAGGCCAGCCTGAAACAAGGCTTCGCACCACCGGCGGTTGCAATTGCTACCTGGTGCCAACCCTACAATGCCAGCCCGGCCTACCGCGAAGCCCTCGAGGCGATCCCGGGCATGGCGACCCTGTATGCGCCCTACTTCCCGCAACCCACCGCACGCCTGGCCTGCAGCCGCAGCCGCCCGCAAGGGTTGCAGATGCAGTGGGGGCGCCAGCGCGACTACCAGGCCGAGGTCTACCGATTGCTGAGTGACCTCGATCCACAGCATCGCCAGGCTCTGCTGCAAAAGGCTGTGGAGATCAATGGCTGCGTGGCAGCGCAGCAGCGGCTGACCAGACGATAATCACCTGCCCCGGCGCCAAACCTGATAGGAGCGGCTTTAGCCGCGAGAAACCGGCACAGGCAGCAAACAAGCAAGATCGTTCAAGCCACCCGCCCCGCCGCTCTGTCATGCTGCCCTACCGAGTAAAAAGTGCAGCCATCATGCCCAGCAGTCTCCCCATTGCCCGCCAAGCTTTCCTGCACGGCGCCATCGCCATCCTGCCGCTGTCCCTGGCCGTCGCTCCCTGGGGCCTGCTCGCCGGCTCCATGGCCATCGAGGCCAACCTCAGTGCCTGGCAAGGCCAAGGACTGTCGGCGATTGTCTTCGCCGGTGCCGCGCAACTGGTCGCGATCGGCATGCTCAAGGGCGGCGCCAACCTGCTGTCGATCCTGCTCACCACCCTGCTGCTGACGTCCCAGCACCTGCTCTATGGCTTGTCCATGCGCCCAGTCTTGTCAAACCAGCCGTTGCGCTGGCGGCTGGTCCTGGGCTTCCTGCTCACCGACGAATTCTTCGCCCTTACCAGCCACTACGACCAGCAGCAGTTCAACCGCTGGTATGCGCTCGGTGTAGGCCTGACCTTCTACGTCGCGTGGAACCTGTTCACCCTGGCCGGCATCGTGCTGGGCCAGAATATCCCGCACCTCGACCAGCTCGGCCTGGACTTCTCCATCGTCGCCACCTTCGTCGCGCTGATCGCGCCGCTGGTACGCAATCTCGCCACCGTGGTGTGCGTGGCGGTGTCGCTATTCTGCTCGGTGCTGTTCAGTTACTGGCATTGGGAGACCGCACTGGTCGCCGCTGGCCTGCTGGGCATGACTGCCGGCTTCGTCTGCCAGAAATTTACCGGAGGCCGCCCATGATCTGGCTGCTGATCTTCGCCATGGGCGCCGTGGTATTCCTCAACCGCTATGCCTTCCTGGAGCCACGCCTGCCGCTGCGCCTGAGCTCAAACGCTCGGCAGTTCCTGGGCTTTGCCGTGCCCGGCATGCTCACCGCGATCTGCGGGCCGATCATCTTCCTGCCCGGCCACCAGCTCGACCTGAGCCCACTCAACCCCTACCTGCTCGGTGCCCTGGTGGCCGTTGCGCTGGTGCTGTTGACCCGCAGCGTGTTGCTGAGCATGCTGGCGAGCATGTTGATCTTCTTCTTGCTGCGCAGCTTTCTGGCATGAGCATGCCCCTGCGCGAACAGACCCACCTCTGGCAGGCGCCGGCCCTGGGCGACGTCGAGATGCTGCATGCGCGCTACTTCCAGCAGCGCTTCGCCCCGCATGTGCATGAAGGCTATGTATTCACCGTGATCGAATCGGGCGCGCAGCGCTTCTGGCACCGTGGCAGCGAACACCTGGCGCCGGTCGGCAGCATGGTGCTGATCAATCCGGACGAGCTACACACCGGCGCCACCGCCCACGAGGCCGGCTGGCGCTACCGGGGTTTCTATCCGGAGCATGAACGGGTGACTGGGGTGCTGGACGAACTGGAACTGGGCCGGCACGGCATGCCGCGCTTCAAGGACAGCGTGATCCAGGACCCTAGCCTGGCGCGGGCCTTCAGCCAGTTGCACCAGCTGTCGGAAGCCGGTGCCAGCGCCCTGGAACAACAGCACGCCTGGCGCCAGGCGGTGCTGGCGCTGGTGCAAAGCCACGGCCATTGCCCGGAGCCCAAGGCCCCGGGCAACGAACCGCTGGCGGTGGCCCGTGCGCGGGAACTGCTGGAAACCCAGTTGGCAGACCCGCCATCGCTGGAGGCCCTGGCGGCTGCAGTCAATCTCTCGCCGTTCCATTTCGCCCGGGTGTTCCGCCAGGCCACCGGTTTGCCGCCGCATGCCTGGCTGAAACAACGGCGACTGGCGCGCGCACGGGAGTTTCTGAAAAGCGGCCTGGCGGCTTCAGAGGTGGCGTTTACCTTGGGCTTTGCCGACCAGAGTCACTTGAGCCGGCAGTTCAAGCAGGCGTTTGGCGTGACGCCAGGTGCCTATCGCAGCGCCTGCCTGCACAGTTAGCGCCCGCGACGCCAGGCCTCAGGCAAGCTGGCCAGCCACTGCTACACTGACAGAGCTGAACGGAGGATCCCGCCATGTCCGAAAGAGAGCTCACCACCCTGATATCGCTGATGAACCAGCGCCAAGCCTGCCTGAGCAGTGCCTGCAAGGAAATTGCCGACTGGATCGACCGCCAGGGCGATGTGCCCGCTGCGGGCAAGATCCGCGCCAGCCTCAAGGCCCTGGAGGCCGATGAGGCCCAGGTCCGCAAGACACTGACCTCGCTGACCCTCGAAAGGCCGCTGCCACGCTTCCGTAGCTAAAGCGCGCAGCACAATGAAAAAGGGCCGCTGATGCGGCCCTTTCGTTGGTCAGTGATTCATGTGCATGTGCTCATGCCCGCCGCCAGCCTCGGCGTTGAGCGGACGGACTTCTGCCTGCACGTCCACGGTTTCCTTGGCGCCCTTGGCATCTTCGATGGTCAGGGTCAGTGGCACCTTCTCGCCTTCCTTCACCTGCTGGGTCAGGCCCATCAGCATCACGTGATAGCCATTGGGGTCGAGGCTCACCGGCTTGCCCGCAGGCAGCTCCACGGCCTTGACTTCCTTCATGCCCATAACGTCGCCGTTCATGGTCATCTCGTGCACCTGCACGGTCTTGGCCACTGGCGATGCCACGCCGACCAGCTTGCTGTCGGTGCTGGCGGTCAGGGTCATGAAGGCGCCCGTGGACGGCTGATGCGGCACGCTGGCGCGTACCCAGGCGTCGCTCACGGTGGTTTGCGCCAGGGCCGGCAGGGCCAGGCCCAGCAGGGCGATGGCGGCCAGGCCGCGCTTGATAGGTTGCAGGGATACTGCCATTAGCAAATCTCCATAAGGGTTGCCAGGTCTTCAGCGCATTCCTTGGCATTCAGCGAATGACCCAGGCTCAGGCGCAAGGTGCCACGTGTATCGTAGACGTAGCTGGTGGACGAGTGAGAGATGGTATAGGTGTCACCGGCCGGGACCTTCTCGTAGAACACCTTGAACTCCTTGGCCACCGCGGCGATTTCTTCCGGGGTGCCGGTCAGGGCGGTGAACGACGGGTCGAAGGCCTTGACGTAGGCATCGAGCACTTGCGGGGTGTCGCGCTCCGGGTCCAGGGTGATGAACACCACCTGGAAGATCTCGCGGTCGCGGCCCCTCAGCAGCTTCTTGATCTGTGCCGCGCGCGCCAGGGTGG
This sequence comes from Pseudomonas sp. 382, assembly GCF_002759075.1. Lineage (NCBI taxonomy): Bacteria > Pseudomonadati > Pseudomonadota > Gammaproteobacteria > Pseudomonadales > Pseudomonadaceae > Pseudomonas > Pseudomonas sp. 382. The sequence continues at coordinate 67,376 of NZ_PEMX01000001.1, read as the reverse complement.
TCGGGCAGACAGCCGGGCACTGGGTGAAACCGAAGAAGATCATCGGCATGCTGCCGTAGAAGCTCGACAGGGTACGGACATTGCCCTGGGGGTCCTTGAGGCTGAACTTGCGCCCCAGGATTTCATTGCTCATGTTCTTGCCGTACTTGAACTCGAGCCCCCGGGCCGGGTTGCAGCCTGCCAGCAGGCCGAGCCCGAGAACGCCCATCCCGGCGACAACCGCGCGCCGGGTAAACTGATCATTCATTGAACCATCCTTTACAGGGAAGGTGCCGACCCTCGGGACGGGCCGGCCGAAAAACCGGGGCATTCTGGCATGACACCCAGTGGGCTTCTACCCGACCAAGGCGCTGATGGCCCGCAGCCCTTTAAACACGGGCTGCGGCCTGTTGTCGCAGGGGTTGAAACCGTAACACTTTGTTGCTAAGCCTTGACCTGACGCGGTCGCTGTAGGAGCGGCCGCGCCCAGATCAATAGTAGGCGTTCTCTTTCTGGGAGTGGTCAGTCACGTCACGCACGCCCTTGAGCTCCGGAATGCGCTCGAGCAGGGTGCGCTCGATGCCTTCCTTGAGCGTCACGTCGGCCTGGCCGCAGCCCTGGCAACCGCCACCGAACTGCAGCACGGCGATGCCGTCGTCGACCACATCCACCAGGCTCACCTGGCCGCCGTGGCTGGCCAGGCCGGGATTGATTTCGGTCTGCAGGTAGTAATTGATACGCTCGTTGATCGGACTGTCTTCGTTGACCATCGGCACCTTGGCGTTTGGCGCCTTGATGGTCAGCTGGCCGCCCATGCGATCGGTAGCGTAGTCGACCAGCGCGTCTTCCAGGAACGGCACGCTGACCGCGTCGAGGTAGGCAGTGAAGCTCTTCAGGCCGACCGGCTCGTCGTCGGGTTTCTCTTCGCCCGGCTTGCAGTAGGCGATGCAGGTCTCGGCGTACTGGGTGCCCGGCTGGGTGATGAAAATACGGATGCCAATGCCAGGCGTGTTCTGCTTGGAAAGCAGATCGGCCAGGTAATCATGGGCGGCGTCAGTAATGGTTATAGCGCTCATGGAAGTTCCTCACAGACTTGCGCCCAAGTGTACGCCAACCTGGCCTTTGAACAAAGTCCTAGTATTTGACTCGGGAAAGCACGAATGCCGGGCTTTGCTCCCGTGGCGCGGCCAGCCACGCCTGCATCCGCCGGTACAGGCCGCGCTCCAGCCACAGATAGCTGAACCACGACATTAGTCCAATGGACGGCACGCACAAGGCGAACACCAGGTACGGGTTCAGGCGCAGGCGCTGGCAGGCGAACCAGCCGGCGTATAGCACCAGCACGTGGATCAGGTACACCGAGTAGGAGCAGTCACCCAATGCCTTGAGCAGGCGGTTGCCCTTGAAGTACGGCTCCAGGGCGATGAACGCCAGCACGATCATCGCGCTTGGCACGCCCCAGTGCAGCAGGCGCTGCGCAGCGTCCAGGTGATAGATCGCATAACCCGCCACGCCCAGCACCGCCAGCGGCAACCACAACCCTTCGCGGATCAGGCCGCGACGATGGATCACGCCCAGGCCGATGCCCAGCAGGAATTCGTAGATGATGTCGTTGTTGTAGAAACGGCTGAGTACGCCCATGCGGCCGAGTACTTCGCTGACCAGCAGCAGCCCAGCGGTCACCAGCACGAGGTGATGACGCTGGCGAACCAGGAAGGCCAGGCCGAACAGCAGGTAGAAGAACATCTCGAAATTCAGCGTCCAGCCTACGTTCAGGGTCGGGTACAAACCGTAGCCGCCGGGGTTTTCCGCCGGGATGAACAGCAGCGATAGCAACAGGTGATGCCAGTCGAAGGCCTGGTGCGGCATCCATTGGCTGAAGGCCAGCAACAGTAACGCCATCAGCGCGGTGTAGAACCAGTAGGCCGGGACAATGCGCAAGGCCCGGTTGAGCAGGAACTGGCGAGGTTCGATGGGTTTGTCGCGGGTCGACAGGTAGATCACCAGCCCGCTGATGACGAAGAAAATGTCGACGCCTACCGCGCCACGGTCGGTGAGCAATTGGCCGATGGGGCCGGTGGCATGGAAGTCGAAGAAGATTTGCATGAAATGGTGGCAGACCACCACCCAGGCGGCGAACGCCCGCAGTGCCTGAAGCGAATACAGCATGGAATACCTGCGATTGCCGGTGCATTGAGGCCCGCATCGAGTGCACAGGCGAGCGCTGCGCGCTCGTTCGCGGGCAAAACCGCTCCCACGGGACGGAGCTGACTTCAAGAACAGCGCAGTACCTGTGGGAGCGGGTTTACCCGCGAAGGGCTGCAAAGCAGCCCCCAGCAATCGATCAGGACCACCCACCGATTCCGACCGCAGCGTATTCGGAAAGGTCAGCCCACCCGATCAGAGGTTCTCGTAGCGGTTCATGTCCAGCACCCCGTCCTCCACCGGATCGGTTTCCTTGATATAGGTACTGAGGTCATGGAAGTAGCGCCAGAACTCCGGATGGCTGCGGCGCACCCCCCAACGCATGACGATGCGCTCGAACTTCGCCGGGTCATCCTTGGCGTACTCCATGTCCTCGACGAACTCCGGCACATCCCTGGCCGGAATGTTGAAGATGAAGTTGGGGTAACTGCTGAGCACGCCCGGGTACAGGGTCAGGGTGTCCAGCCCGGGCACGTAGCGGTAAGCCTCACCGAGCAGGAACGCCACGTTGCTGTGCGCGCGGTTGCGCAGCAGGCTGTAGACCTGGCGCTGGCCGCCCTCGCCTTCGATGCGCAGCATGGTCGCTTCAGGCAGTTGGCCGATCACCTTGAGGCCGGCGGCCGGGCGTGACACCAAGCGGCTGAGCGACTGCTCGACGTTGCGGAACTCCTCGCTCATCTGCGGCCGCGAGCAGTAGGCGCCGGTGCAGCGGTTGATCGGGTCGGGGGCAGCGTTGAGGCTGGCGGTACGTTGCAGCAGCTTCAAGCCGAAGTCGCGCTTGGGGTCGCGCGGGTCGAGCTTGATGCCGCTCGGCGTGTCGGTGTCGATGTCCTCGTAGTCCAGCCACATCTTCACCTTGCCGCTGTTCTGGTACCAACTGCCAAGGATTTCGCTGCGCTGGTCGGCCGGCATCAGGCGCAGGAAATTGACCTCGGCGCCGTTGCGGATCAGGTCGAAATACAGGCGTGTCTGCAGCTGGTGCGAGACGTTGCCGAACACATCGAAGTTGACCGCCAGCTGGTAGTAGGTGCGCTCGAACAGCGGGTAGTCGAACAACCAGACGGTCAACGGCACGTCGCCGATCAGGCCCTTGGTCACCGAAGCGCTGTCGAAGTGGCGGAAGATGCTCAACAGCGCATTGTCGTTGCCGGCCCACAGGGTTGCCCAGCCCGGAGCCGGCATTTCGGCATAGGCCTCACGCCGCAATTTCTCGTAATCGTTGCGCTTGTCGCGGTAGGCATGCCACAGGTTCAGCACGCTGCCAACATCGTCGATCTGCCCCGGCATGGCCAGCAGCGGCGTGGCTTCGCCGCGGTACTTGGCATCGGTGATGTAACGGTCGTGGGCCGGTTCCTGGAACAACGCCCAGAAGTTGTCGCGAATCACGTCGGTGGCGATCTGCCCGCGACACACCGGGCCACGGATGAAGGTGCGCACGAAATACTCGGCGTTATCCAGCATGAACTGGTAACGCGCCACCGCCGGGATCGCCTCGAAGGTTTCGAACGGGTTGGCCCGGTGGCGTGGGCCGTAGCCCGGCAGCGCGCTGGCATGCCAGTCGCCGGCGTAGAACAGCTGCTTGACGCGCTTGAGCTTCTGCGGCCCCATCGGGTAGGTGATGTGGGTCTTGTGCACGATCACGCCCTGTACCGGGATCAGCCGGTAATAGAAGTCGGTGCCAGGCGGGTCATTGGGGCGGCGCGTGGCAATGATGTCGACCGGTTTGCCGCTTGGCGTGCGCGAACGCACCCACTGGAAGAAGTGGCCCTGCTCGCCGCCGACGAAGTAGATATGCGCCAGGAACAGGTGCTCGTACAGCCAGCGGCCGACCAGCGCCTCGGTGGAGCCCGGGCGGTTGAGCAACTCCTCCCAGTCGGCGATCTGCCTGGCCTCGGCCGCGCTTGGCTGGATCGGCTGGTACTCGACCGGCGCGCCGGCAGCCAGCCAGCGCTGCAGGGTCTGGTATTGCTTGTCGGTCAGGCCGGTGACCGCCAGCGGCATGCCCTCCTTGGGGTGGGCGCCGGCATAGGCGTCGAACTCTTCCGGCAGCGGGCACATGTTGTTGCGGTTGAGCCCCAGGACGATCTCGTCAGGCAGTTTGGCATTGGGCGTGAGCGGGGTCTTGTGCCCCAGCTCAAGCATGCGTGCCATCAGCGCCGCCTGGCTACCCTGGTTGTCGAGTACCGAATAGAAGCCCTTCTTGCGCCATTCATCTTCACTGTGGGCGTCGTAGAACAACCGCGTGGGTGCCACGGCCTTGCTGCGTTCGCCTTGGTACACCGGCACCTTGGTGGCACCTCGCACTGCACCTTCGGGGCTCTCCAGCTTGAGCTGGCAGGCAGCGTCGTTGCAGGCGTGGCAGGCCACGCATTTTTCGGTGAAGATCGGCTGGATGTCCCGGGTGTAGGAAATCACCGGGCTCGACTGGGGGACTTGCCCTGACGCCACGCCACTGATGAGCAGCGCGAAGACGCTGGCAAGGATACGATGCACCATGTGCGAAAAGTCCTGGGTAGTGAAGCCATCACGATTGTCTGGTCGGCCCTGGGTGCCTTGATGTCACCCAACATGAACAAAATTCATGAAAAAGGGCGATGCGCCTAAAAACCGCGCAGCTTTGTTATGATTCGGCACCTTCTGATATTTGCCCGACCAGGTAGTTCCTATGTCCGACCGCAGCGCTCGTCTCCAAGCACTCCAGCACGCACTCAAAGAGCGCATTCTGATCCTCGACGGCGGCATGGGTACTATGATCCAAAGCTATCGCCTCGAGGAACACGACTATCGTGGCACGCGCTTCGCCGATTGGCCAAGCGACGTGAAAGGCAACAACGACCTGTTGCTGCTCAGCCGCCCGGATGTGATCGCGGCGATCGAGAAAGCCTACCTGGATGCCGGCGCCGATATCCTCGAAACCAACACCTTCAACGCCACCCAGATTTCCCAGGCCGACTACGGCATGGAATCGCTGGTGTACGAGCTGAACGTCGAGGGCGCGCGCATCGCCCGCCAGGTCGCCGATGCCAAGACCCTGGAAACCCCGGACAAACCGCGCTTCGTCGCCGGCGTGCTCGGCCCGACCAGCCGGACCTGCTCGATCTCCCCGGACGTCAACGACCCCGGCTACCGCAACGTCACCTTCGACGAACTGGTGGAAAACTACATCGAGGCCACCCGTGGCCTGATCGAGGGCGGCGCCGACCTGATCCTGATCGAGACCATCTTCGACACGCTCAATGCCAAGGCGGCGATCTTCGCCGTGCAACAGGTGTTCGAGGACGATGGCATCGAACTGCCGATCATGATCTCCGGCACCATCACCGATGCCTCCGGCCGCACCCTGTCGGGCCAGACCACCGAAGCGTTCTGGAACTCGGTGCGCCACGCCAAGCCGATTTCCGTGGGCCTCAACTGCGCCCTCGGCGCCAAGGACCTGCGCCCGTACCTGGAAGAGCTGGCGACCAAGGCCGATACCCATGTGTCTGCCCACCCCAACGCCGGCCTGCCGAACGCTTTCGGTGAGTATGACGAAACCCCGGCAGAGATGGCGGCGGTGGTCGAAGAGTTCGCCGCCAGCGGCTTCCTCAACATCATCGGTGGCTGCTGCGGCACCACCCCGGGCCATATCCAGGCGATCGCCGAGGCCGTGGCCAAGTACAAGCCACGCGAAATCCCGGAAATCGCCAAGGCCTGCCGCCTGTCGGGCCTGGAACCGTTCACCATCGACCGCCAGTCGCTGTTCGTCAACGTCGGCGAGCGCACCAACATCACCGGCTCTGCCAAGTTCGCCCGGCTGATCCGCGAAGAGAACTACACCGAAGCCCTGGAGGTCGCCCTGCAGCAGGTCGAGGCCGGCGCCCAGGTGATCGACATCAACATGGACGAAGGGATGCTCGATTCCCAGGCCGCCATGGTCCGCTTCCTCAACCTGATCGCCGGTGAGCCGGACATCTCCCGCGTGCCGATCATGATCGACTCGTCCAAGTGGGAAGTGATCGAAGCGGGCCTGAAGTGCATCCAGGGCAAAGGCATCGTCAACTCGATCTCCATGAAAGAAGGCGTCGAGCAGTTCAAGCACCATGCCCGGCTGTGCAAGCGCTATGGCGCGGCCGTGGTGGTGATGGCCTTCGACGAGGTCGGCCAGGCCGACACCGCCGCGCGCAAGAAGGAAATCTGCCAGCGCAGCTACGACATCCTGGTCAACGAAGTCGGCTTCCCGCCGGAAGACATCATCTTCGACCCGAACATCTTCGCCGTCGCCACCGGCATCGAAGAGCACAACAACTACGCCGTCGACTTCATCGAGGCCTGCGCCTACATCCGTGATCACCTGCCCCACGCGCTGAGTTCGGGTGGCGTGTCCAACGTGTCGTTCTCGTTCCGCGGCAACAACCCGGTGCGTGAGGCGATCCACTCGGTATTCCTCTACCACGCGATCCAGAACGGCCTGACCATGGGTATCGTCAACGCCGGCCAGCTGGAGATCTACGACGAGATCCCGGCCGCGCTGCGCGAGAAGGTAGAGGACGTGGTGCTCAACCGCACGCCGCACGGCACCGACGCGCTGCTGGCGATTGCCGACGACTACAAGGGCGGCGGCGCGACCAAGGAAGTGGAAAACGAAGAGTGGCGTTCGCTGCCCGTTGAAAAGCGCCTGGAACACGCGCTGGTCAAGGGCATCACCGCCTTCATCGTCGAAGACACCGAAGAATGCCGTCAGCAGTGCGCACGCCCGATCGAAGTCATCGAAGGCCCGCTGATGAACGGCATGAACGTGGTCGGTGACCTGTTCGGCGCGGGCAAGATGTTCCTGCCCCAGGTGGTCAAGTCGGCCCGGGTGATGAAACAGGCCGTGGCCCATTTGATTCCGTTCATCGAAGCCGAGAAAGGCGACAAGCCGGAAGCCAAGGGCAAGATCCTCATGGCCACGGTCAAGGGTGACGTGCACGACATCGGCAAGAACATCGTCGGCGTGGTACTAGGCTGCAACGGCTACGACATCGTCGACCTTGGCGTGATGGTGCCGGCCGAGAAGATCCTGCAGACCGCCCGCGAACAGAAGTGCGACATCATCGGCCTGTCCGGCCTGATTACCCCGTCGCTGGACGAGATGGTCCACGTCGCCCGCGAAATGCAGCGCCAGGGCTTCCACCTGCCGCTGATGATCGGCGGCGCCACCACGTCCAAGGCACACACTGCGGTCAAGATCGAGCCCAAGTACAGCAACGACGCCGTGGTCTACGTCACCGACGCCTCGCGTGCGGTGGGTGTGGCCACCCAGCTGCTGTCCAAGGAGCTCAAGCCCGGCTTCGTCGAGAAGACCCGCCAGGAATACGTGGAAGTGCGCGAGCGCACCGCCAATCGCAGCGCCCGCACCGAGCGCCTGAGCTACGCGCAGGCCATCGCTGCCAAACCGCAGTACGACTGGGCCAGCTACCAGCCGGTGGTGCCCGCCTTCACCGGGGTCAAGGTGCTGGAAGACATCGACTTGCGCACCCTGGCCGAGTACATCGACTGGACGCCGTTCTTCATTTCCTGGGACCTGGCCGGCAAGTTCCCGCGGATCCTCACCGACGAAGTGGTCGGCGAAGCCGCCACCGCGCTGTACAAGGATGCCCGCGAGATGCTCGACAAGCTGATCGACGAGAAGCTGATCAGCGCCCGCGCGGTGTTCGGCTTCTGGCCGGCCAACCAGGTTGCCGATGACGACATCGAAGTCTACGGCGCAGACGGCCAGGCCCTGGCCACCCTGCACCACCTGCGCCAGCAGACCATCAAGCCCGATGGCAAGCCGAACCTGTCCCTGGCCGACTTCGTCGCACCGAAGGCCAGCGGCGTCACCGACTACGTCGGCGGCTTCATCACCACTGCCGGCATCGGCGCCGAGGAAGTGGCCAAGGCGTACCAGGACAAGGGCGACGACTACAGCTCGATCATGGTGAAGGCCCTGGCCGACCGCCTGGCCGAGGCCTGTGCCGAGTGGCTGCACGAGCAGGTGCGTAAAGAGCACTGGGGCTATGCCCGCGACGAGCAGCTGGACAACGAGGCGCTGATCAAGGAGCAATACAGCGGTATCCGCCCTGCCCCGGGCTACCCGGCGTGCCCGGACCACACCGAGAAGGCAACCCTGTTCCGCCTGCTCGACGGCAGCGCCATCGGCGAAACCGGCCCAAGTGGCGTGTTCCTCACCGAGCACTTCGCGATGTTCCCGGCGGCGGCTGTCAGCGGCTGGTATTTCGCCCATCCGCAGGCGCAGTACTTTGCCGTGGGCAAGGTCGACAAGGACCAGATCGAGCGTTACAGCGCGCGCAAAGGCCAGGAGGTTAGCGTGAGCGAGCGCTGGCTGGCGCCGAACCTCGGCTACGACAGCTAAGCATCGCCTTGGTGCTGTCGCGCATGCCCGCGACAGCACCAAGCTCGGCACTGCACTCAGACCTGGCTGACCAGGGTATCCCCGGCCCGCTTGCCATCGCGCCGTACGCACATCCATTCCTTGACCTTCTGCCCGAACTCGGTCGGCCCCTTACGCCCGAAGCGCCGCGTGAATCGCGCAGGCGCCCCCGGTCGTGCCTCGCCGCTCGCCGCAGCCATTGCGTAGATCTCGATCTTTTAACGGCACATTCCTGACAGATCCAGCAAAAAATGACGGATCCCTCAGAAGATGTCGTTACATTGAATGACTGGTCAATATTGATGGCCATATGGCATCATTGAAATCAAAAAGCATTCCAAAGGGTGAGGCACACACTTAAATCGCAGCGCATCGAGAGCCTGGCGCCATCCCGGTGACCCGGCCGTCCGACCATGCTCTTGACGCCTGCACGCCAACGTCAAGGAGCATTCCATGCAGTTACGGAATATGAAGATCGGCACTCGCGCCAGCAGCGTTTTCGCCCTGTTAGGCGCATTGGTCCTGGCCATGGGCCTCATCGCAATCCATGAAACCCGGCAGATGGACTCCGCCACGGACGAAATCCGTGTCACCTGGATGCCCGCCGTGGTTGCCCTCGGTGAAATCAGCACCAACCTCGGACGCGCCCGCGCCGTCACCTTGCGCGCCGCGCTGGACGACAACCCCGGCGAGCGTGCGCGCAACATCGACATGCTCAAGGGCGTCAACGAACAGCTCAGCAGGGGCCTCAAGGACTACCAGGACACCATCATCGCCGCCGATGATCGCGCCCTGTTCACTGCCTTCAATGCGGCCTACACGCAATACCTCGACCTGCAGTCGCGGGTGGTGCAGGACATCGCTGCCGGTCGCATGGACCAGGCCAAGCAGCAGATCAGCGGCCCGCTGAGCCAGTACGCCGATACCATGATGAAGGCCATGGCCGCGCTCATTGCCTACAACGGCAAAGGTGCCGAGGATGCCTCGCAGCGCAGCAGCGATGTAGCCGACGAGGCCTTCACCGCGATCATCGCCTCACTGGTGATCATCATGCTTGCACTGGCCGCCATTGCCACGGTGCTCACGCGCAGCATCGTGGTGCCGCTGGCCGATGCAGTGGCTGTGGCCGAGCGCGTGGCCACCGGCGACCTGACCCAGGACATCCGTGTCATCGGCCGTGACGAACCGGCTCTGCTGCTGCGCGCCTTGAGCCGCATGCAGAACAGCCTGCGCGACACCATCCGCAAGATCGCCGCCTCCTCCGACCAGCTGGCCTCGGCCTCGGAAGAGCTGCACACCGTCACCGAAGACACCAGCCGCGGCCTGCATCAGCAGAGCGCGGAAATCGACCAGGCCGCCACCGCCGTCAACCAGATGACCGCAGCAGTCGAAGAAGTGGCCAACAACGCGGTGAGCACGGCCGATGCCTCCAAAGGTGCCGACCAGACCACTCGCGATGGCCGTGAGCAGGTCAACCAGGCGCTGGCCTCCATCCAGCACCTGGTCAACGACGTGGCGGGCACCTCCACCGAGATCGAACAACTGGCCAGCAATGCCAACGAGATCAGCCGCGTGCTGGATGTGATCGGTGCGATTGCCGGCCAGACCAACCTGCTGGCACTCAACGCCGCCATCGAAGCCGCACGCGCAGGTGAAGCGGGCCGCGGCTTTGCCGTGGTGGCCGATGAGGTACGCGCCCTCGCCCATCGGACCCAGCAGTCGACGGCAGAGATCGAGCAGATGATCGCCGGGATCCAGAACGGTACCGAGCGTGCGGTGGCGGCGATGCACAGCAGCCGCGGCCGGGCGAACGGTACGCTGGAGGTGGCGCAAGGTGCCGGTGAGGCGCTGGAAGTGATTGCCGAGGCGATCGCCTCGATCAACCAGCGCAACCTGGTGATTGCCAGCGCTTCCGAGGAGCAGGCACAAGTGGCACGGGAGGTGGATCGCAACCTGGTGAACATTCGGGATCTGGCAATGCAGACGTCGGCGGGGGCCAACCAGACCAGCGCAGCGGCGCAGGACCTGTCGCGCCTTGCGGTGGATTTGAATGGCATGGTTGCGCAGTTCAAGGTCTGATCTGAAATGGCTGGGGCCGCTTTGCGGCCCTTTCGCGACACAAGGCCGCTCCTACCGGGAAACGCATACCCCTGTAGGAGCGGCCTTGTGTCGCGAAAGGGCTGCAAAGCAGCCCCTTACAGCAACAGCACTCTATCAGTCGTTGACGCTCACAACCCGCCCCGCCGTCTCGGCCGCCTTGCCACGGGTTGCCAGACAGTAGTACAGCGGCACCGTCACCAGCAGGCCGAACAGCCACGACAGGTCAGCCCCTTCGACAATGTTCGAATACGGCCCCACATATAGCGACGTGTTGGCAAACGGCAACTGCACCAGGATGCCGCAGGCATAGGCAATGATCGCGTGGTGATTGAAGCGGCCATAGATGCCGCCGTCGGCACGGAAGATCGAGGCGATGTCGTACTGGCCCTTCTTGATCAGGTAGAAGTCGATCAGGTTGATCGAAGCCCACGGTACCAGCACCAGCAGCAGCGCCAGGATCAGGCCGATGAACTGGCCGATGAAGCCCGCCGACGCGTTCAGCGCCACCATCGCGCAGCCCACCAGGATCACCACTGCCAGGATCACTCGCACCTTGATGCTCGGCGTCCATTCGGCAATGAAGGTCTGGATCGCTGTGACGATCGACAGCACTGCGCCGTAGAGGTTAAGGGCGTTGTGGCTGATGATGTTGAGCAGGAACAGCACCATCAGGATCGGGCCCAGCCAGCCGGTGGCCTGCTTGACCGCATCCATCGCGTCGGTGCCTTCCGGCACGCACAGCACCGCGATCGTGCCGAAGCTGAAACACAGGATGGTGCCCAGCGTGGCGCCGAAGTAGGTGGCCCAGAACGGCTTGGCGATGCCCACTTCACGCGGCAGATAGCGCGAGTAGTCGGAGGTGTAAGGCGAGAAACTGATCTGCCAGATGATGCCCAGCGACACCGTGGCGATAAAGCCGGACAGGTTGAACGCGCCGCGGCTGAAGAAGTCGGCCGGCAGCTCCTGCACGAACATCATGATGAAGCCGGCCAGCAGCGCTGAACCCATCACCCAGGTACCGATACGGTTGAGGATGTGGATGAAGCGGTAGCCAATTACGCCAATGGCCGTCGCACTCAGCGCACCGATCACGATCGCGCCCGGCATCGGCACGCTCGGGGCGATGCCGTGGATGGTCTTGCCCGCCAGGACGATGTTGGAAATGAAGAAGCCGACATAGATCAGCGCAGTGAAGAACACGATCAGCAGCGCGCCGTAACGGCCGAACTGGCCACGGCTCTGGACCATCTGTGGAATCCCCAGCTGCGGTCCCTGCGCAGAGGCCAGGGCGATGAACACGCCCCCGATCAGGTGACCCAGCACGATTGCGATCAGCCCCCACAGCAGGTTCAGGTGGAACACCTGGACCACCATGGCGCCGGTGACGATAGGCAGTGGCGCGATGTTGGTACTGAACCAGAGGGTGAACAGGTCGCGCGCCTTCCCATGGCGCTCGGCAGGTGGAACGTAATCGACCGTGTGATTCTCGACAAACTGGTGTTGCGACGACGGTTGGGACATAGGATTCAGCTCGAAAGGTCGTTTTTATCTTTGTAAGGAAACCGCATCTAGGCGGCCTCTCAGCTGCGGACCATATTATGGTATTCCAAACTTTTGACAACACTGATCCGCAGTAAAAAACGCCCGCTGATCTGCTCGCACAACCCCTGCGACAAACCGCCTCACCGCTCAATCCCACGGTTTACGTGGCCTTGAGCCGTTCATCGTGAAAAACAAGGGCTGAAAATTCCGCTTGCAAAATAGGTATTACGGTATACCATCAGACACATCAACGATAAAAACCGCGGACCACCGCAGCCCTTTAGAGGTACACCAGATGATCGACGCAAGCATCTACAAGAACGTCCTGGGCTCCTTCCCGTCCGGCGTGACCGTCATCACCACCCTGGACGACGACGGCTCGGTCGTCGGCCTGACCGCCAGTGCGTTCTCCTCCCTGTCGATGGACCCGCCGCTGGTGCTTTTCTGCCCCAACTACACCTCCGACTCCTACCCGGTCCTGATCAAGAACAAGCGCTTCGCCATCCATCTGCTCTCCGGTGGGCAGCAGGCCGAAGCCTACGCGTTCGCCAAGAAGGGCAAGGACAAGGCCGCCGGCATCGAGTGGACCCTGAGCGAACTGGGCAACCCGATCCTGGCCGGCGCCACCGCCGTCATCGAATGCGAACTGTGGCGCGAATATGAAGGTGGCGACCACGCCATCATGGTCGGCAAGGTACACAACCTGATCGTCCCTGAAGACGCACCACGACCAATGGTCTACTGCCGCGGCAAGATGGCCAGCCTGCCGGCCTTTGCCTGAAGCCTATTCTGAATCGAGACACCTGGCGCCTGCGCAGCCTGGCGACAGACACTTTCAAGCGTTGAGGAAAGCCCCATGAAATTTTCGTTGTTCGTGCACATGGAACGTTGGGATGAACAGGTCAGCCACCGCCAGCTGTTCGAAGACCTGACCGAACTGACCCTGATGGCCGAGCGCGGCGGTTTCAGCACCGTGTGGATCGGCGAACACCACGCCATGGAGTACACCATCTCGCCAAGCCCGATGCCGCTGCTGGCGTACCTCGCCGCGCGCACCGAAAAAATCCGCCTGGGTGCCGGCACCATCATCGCGCCATTCTGGAACCCGATCCGCGTGGCTGGCGAATGCGCCCTGCTCGACGTGATCAGCAACGGCCGCATGGAAGTGGGCCTGGCCCGTGGTGCCTACCAGTTCGAATTCGACCGCATGGCCGGTGGCATGCCGGCCACCGACGGCGGCAAGGCCCTGCGCGAAATGGTCCCGGTGGTGCGCAAGCTGTGGGAAGGCGACTACGCCCATGACGGCGAAGTCTACAAGTTCCCGACCTCCACCAGCGTACCGAAGCCGTTCAACGCCACCCCGCCGATGTGGATCGCCGCCCGCGACCCGGACTCGCACAACTTTGCCGTGGCCAACGGCTGCAACGTCATGGTCACCCCGCTGATGAAGGGCGACGAAGAAGTACTGGACCTGAAGAACAAGTTCCAGGCCGCTCTCGACAACAACCCGGACGTACCGCGCCCGCAACTGATGGTGCTGCGCCACACCCATGTGCATAGCCCGTCCGAGCCCGAAGGCTGGAAAATCGGCGCCCAGGCCATCTCGCGCTTCTATCGCACCTTCGATGCCTGGTTCGGCAACAAGACCACCCCGGTCAACGGCTTCCTCGAGCCGAGCCCTGAGTCGAAGTTTGCCGAAGTGCCGGCGTTCCAACTGGAGAACATCCGCAAGAACACCATGATCGGCACCCCGGAAGAGATCATCGCCCGCATCAAGTACTACCAGGAGCTCGGTGTCGACGAGTTCAGCTTCTGGTGCGACAACAGCCTGCCCCACGCCGAGAAGAAGAAGTCGCTCGAGCTGTTCATCAAGGAAGTGGTGCCGGCCTTCGCCTGAATTCCCATTGCCTGAGACATTGCGGGACGCGCCCGCTCCCGTGGGCCCTTGTGTCCGCGTGAGCGGGCTTTTTTTGGGGTGTACGCCTTGGATTTTGTGGTGTGTTTGAGATCGAGCGCCGCCCGCGCGGCGCATCGCGGGCAAGCCCGCTCCCACATCTGTTTCGGGCCAATCTCTCCTGTGAAGCCAACAGGGACCGCCTTGTTGGCATGGCGATGCATCTCGGTGGGCGCTGATGCAGCCCCACCTGTCTCCAGTCATGCACCAAGGCGGATCCTGTTGGCGGAACAGGAGTAACTGGCCTGAAACAGATGTGGGAGCGGGCTTGCCCGCGATGCGCCGCGCGGGCGGCGCTCGATCTCACAGGCGCCATACAACTCAAGGCGGACCCCACCTTTCGTCCCCCCGCAAGAGAAATTTCAAGCCACCTCTTGCGCAACAAATATTATGGTATACCATCAGACAACAAGAGCTGATAACCCTCACCAGGAGCCACCCATGAGTTTCGAAATCCGCAAGATCGTCACCTACTCCGAAGAGACCCGCATCGAAGGCGGCAAGGCCACCGACAAGCCGGTGACCATGGTCGGCCTGGCCGTCGTGATCAAGAACCCATGGGCCGGTCGCGGTTTCGTTGAAGATCTGAAGCCGGAAATCCGCGCCAACTGCTCGGAGCTGGGTGCCCTGATGGTCGAGCGCCTGACCGCTGCCATCGGCGGCGCCGACAAGATCGAAGCCTACGGCAAGGCCGCAGTGGTCGGCGCCGATGGTGAGATCGAGCACGCCTCGGCGGTGATCCACACCCTGCGCTTCGGCAACCACTACCGCGAAGCGGTACAGGCCAAGAGCTACCTGAGCTTCACCAACAAGCGCGGCGGCCCAGGCACCTCGATCCAGATCCCGATGATGCAGAAGGACGACGAAGGCCTGCGTTCGCACTACATCACCCTGGAAATGCAGATCGAAGACGCTCCGCGCGCCGATGAAATCGTTGTGGTCCTGGGCGCCGCCGATGGTGGCCGCCTGCACCCGCGCATCGGCAACCGCTACATCGACCTGGAAGAACTGGCTGCCGAAAAAGCCAACGCTCAATAACAACAACCAAGACGGGCCGGGGCGTGGCGTGCTTACCCGCCGCGCCCGACCTTCAAGGAGCGCCCTCCATGATTCAGCCTGTCGCTGAACGCACACCCGCCGGCACCAGCTACCTGTCCGTCGGCCAGGGCCAACCTGTGGTACTGATCCACGGCGTGGGCCTGAACAAGGAAATGTGGGGCGGGCAGATCGTTGGCCTGGCCAATGACTACCGCGTCATCACCTACGACATGCTCGGCCACGGCCAGAGCGCGCTGCCGGCCGCCGACACCGGCCTGGAAGGCTATGCCGCCCAGCTGGCCGAACTGCTCGACCACCTGCAGATTCAACAAGCCACCGTGATCGGCTTCTCCATGGGTGGCCTGGTCGCCCGTGCATTCGCCCTCCACTACCCGCAGCGCCTGGCTGCGCTGGTAGTGCTCAACAGCGTGTTCAACCGCACCCCTGAACAGAGTGCCGGCGTCATCGCCCGCGCCGCCCAGGCTGCGGAGCTCGGCCCCGATGCCAACGTCGACGCCGCTCTCGACCGCTGGTTCAGCCGTGAATACAAGGCTGCCAACCCGGCGCAGGTCGCTGCCATTCGCCAAGTGCTGGCGAACAACGACCCGCAGGGTTACCACACCACTTATTCGCTGTTCGCCACCCAGGACATGTACCGCGCCGGCGACCTGGGCAGCATTCAGGTGCCGACCCTGATCGCCACCGGCGAACTCGACTCGGGCTCCACTCCGGCCATGACCCGCCAGCTCGCCGCCAGCATTCCTGGCGCACAAAGCGTGGTCCTCGCCGAGCAACGGCATATGATGCCAGTGGAAGCACCCCGGGAAGTCAACAAGATGCTGCTGGACTTCCTCGCCCAAGCCCGCACCCTCACCGAATCCGCCAAGGGGATTGTTGCATGACCCTCGTTCGTTTCCAGATGTGCATCGATGGCCAATGGCTCGATGCCCAGAGCGGCAAGACCTTCGACAGCCTCAACCCGGCCACTGCCCAGGCCTGGGCGCAACTGCCCGACGCCGACGAAGCCGATGTCGAGCTGGCCGTCCAGGCCGCCCAGCGTGCCTTCGACAGCAAACAATGGCGCAGCATCACCGCCACTGCGCGCGGCAAGCTGCTGCGTCGCCTGGGCGACCTGATCGCCGAGAACAAGGAGCACCTGGCCCAGCTGGAAAGCCGTGACAACGGCAAGCTGATCCGCGAAACCCGTGGCCAGGTCGGTTATCTGCCAGAGTTCTTCCACTACACCGCAGGACTGGCCGACAAGCTCGAAGGCGGCACCCTGCCGCTGGACAAGCCGGACCTGTTCGCCTACACCGTGCATGAGCCGATCGGCGTGGTGGCCGGAATCATCCCGTGGAACAGTCCGCTGTACCTGACCGCGATCAAGCTGGCACCGGCCCTGGCCGCCGGTAACACCATCGTGCTCAAGCCGTCCGAGCACGCCTCGGCGACGATCCTGGAACTGGCTCGTCTGGCCCTCGAAGCCGGTTTCCCGGCCGGCGTGGTCAACGTGGTCACCGGCTACGGCCCAAGCACCGGCGCAGCCCTGACCCGTCACCCGCTGGTGCGCAAGATCGCCTTCACCGGCGGCGCCGCCACTGCTCGCCATGTGGTGCGCAGCAGCGCCGAGAACTTTGCCAAGTTGTCGCTGGAACTGGGCGGCAAGTCGCCCAACATCATCTTCGCCGACGCTGACCTGGACAGCGCCATCAACGGCGCCGTGGCCGGCATCTATGCAGCCTCCGGCCAGAGCTGCGTGGCCGGCTCGCGCCTGCTGGTACAGGACGAGATCTTCGACGAATTCGTCGAGCGCCTGATTGCCCGCGCCAAGCGCATCCGCATCGGCAACCCGCAGGACGACGCCAGCGAAATGGGCCCGATGGCCACCGCACAGCAGCTGGCCGTGGTCGAGGGCCTGGTCGCCGCGGCCAAGGCCGAAGGCGCCAGGCTGCACATGGGCGGCAAACGGGCCGAGGTCGAGGGTGACGGCTGGTTCTACGAGCCGACCCTGTTCGAGTGCGACAGCAACTCGATGACCATCATGCAGGAAGAGGTGTTCGGCCCGGTCGCTGCGGTGATCCGCTTCAAGACCGAAGAAGAGGCGCTGGCCATCGCCAACGACTCGCAGTTCGGCCTCGCTGCCGGCATCTGGACCCGCGATCTGGGGCGGGCCCACCGTCTGGCCCGCGATGTGCGTTCGGGGATCATCTGGGTCAACACCTACCGCGCCGTGTCGGCCATGGCGCCGATCGGCGGCTTCAAGAACAGCGGCTACGGCCGCGAGAGCGGCATCGATTCGGTGCTGGCCTATACCGAGCTGAAGACCGTGTGGATCAACCTGTCCACCGCGCCGATGCCCGACCCGTTTGTGATGCGCTAAGAGGTAGCACGAGATGATCGAACCAGGCATCTACAAAGACGTGATGGGCTCGTTCCCGTCCGGCGTCACCGTGGTCACCACTCTGGACGCCGACGGCGGCATCGTCGGCATCACCGCCAGCGCGTTCAGCGCGTTGTCGATCGACCCGGCGCTGGTGCTGTTCTGCCCCAACTACGCTTCGGACACCTACCCGATCCTGCGTGACAGCAAGCAGTTTGCCATTCACCTGCTGTCCGCCGACCAGACCGCCGAGGCCTACGCCTTCGCCGGCAAGGGCAAGGACAAGGCCAAAGGCATCGAGTGGCAGCTGAGCGAACTGGGCAACCCGCTGCTGACCAAGGCCACCGCGATCATCGAGTGCGAACTGTGGCGCGAGTACGACGGCGGCGACCACGCGATCATCGTCGGCGCGGTGAAGAACCTGGTGCTGCCGGCCGAGCCGGTGACGCCGATGGTCTACCACAAAGGCAAGCTGGGTGCCCTGCCGCCGCTGGGCTGATCACCCGTCAGGTCGATGCTGGGGCCTTCGCGGGCAAACCCGCTCCCACAGGGATCGCACAGATGCTGAAACCTGTGCAGTCCCTGTGGGAGCGGGCTTGCCCGCGAAGAAGCCAACACCGATGACCCTGTTTTTCAGGGGCCGCGCTAATCGTCTCACCCTCGGTTGCGGCCCCTGTTTTAATCCGGAGTACTGCGCATGAGTAACGAAAAGTACGAGAAAGGCCTGCAGATCCGCACCCAGGTGCTGGGCGAGGCGTACGTCAACCGCTCGATCCAGAATGCCGATGAGTTCACCCAGCCGCTGCAGGAGCTGGTCACCGAGTATTGCTGGGGCCACGTCTGGGGCCGCGAAGGCCTCTCGCTGAAAGAGCGCAGCATGATAAACTTGGCCATGATTTCCGCGCTCAACCGGCCCCACGAGCTCAAGCTGCATATTCGCGGCGCATTGCGTAATGGCCTGAGCCGTGAACAGATTCGCGAGATCCTGCTCCAGGTCGGCATTTATTGCGGCGTGCCCGCGGCGGTGGACAGCTTCCGCCTGGCCCGCGAAGCGTTCGCAGAAGCCGATGCGGAGTCAACCCGTTAACCGCGGGCTGTTCGAACCCACGCAAGGAGCACCGATGGTTCGTGGTGCTATTGCGGTTGCGGACGTGCAGCCTCATTCAGAGCGCACTTGATGAAACGCCAGCCCCTCGACGACAGCTTCAAGGTCAATCGCAACCCCGTTACCCTGCGCGAAATCGTGCTCGACAAGCTGCGCGGCGCGATCATGAACTTCCACCTGCTGCCGGGCGACCGCCTGGTCGAGCGCGACCTCTGCGACCGCCTCGGCGTCAGCCGCACCTCGGTGCGCGAAGCGCTGCGCCACCTCGAGTCCGAAGGACTGGTGGAATTCGCCGATGCCAAGGGCCCGCGCGTGGCCATCATTACCCTGGAAGACGCCCGCGACATCTACGAGCTGCGCTGCGTGCTCGAAGGCCTGATCGTGCAGCTGTTTACCCTCAACGCCAAGGCCAAGGACATCCGTGCCCTGGAGCGCGCGCTCGAAGTCAACCGCGAAGCCCTGGAAGAAGGCGAGCTGCAGCAGGTGCTGGACTCGGTACAAGGCTTCTACGATGTGCTTCTGGAAGGCTCCGGCAACCAGGTTGCAGCCCAGCAGCTGCGCCAGCTGCAGGCACGCATCAGCTACCTGCGGGCTACCTCGGTGTCGCAGGAGAACCGCCGCGGCGCCAGTAACCGTGAAATGGAAAAGATCGTCGAGGCGATCAAAAGCGGCGACCCGCTGGTGGCCCACCAGGCATCGGTCGATCACGTGCGCGCCGCCGCCAAAGTGGCCCTGGAGTACCTGCGCCAGAAGCAGGACGACAACCCCAAGGTGCGCGACATGGTCGAGCCCCTGGCCCTGAAGGACCCACGTATATAAGCCCCTGCACAGGCCGCTGACCATGCCCAACGCCCCGCGCTACTGCCCACACTGCACCACGGAGCTGGCCCGGGGCGTACCCACCGGCGACACCCACGAACGCCTGCACTGCAGCCGCTGCGGGTATATCCATTACATCAACCCGAAGATCATCGCCGGCTGCATTATCGAGCGTGACGGCAAGTACCTGCTGTGCCAGCGCGCCATCCCGCCGCGCCCGGGCACCTGGACCTTGCCGGCCGGGTTCATGGAAGCCGGAGAGACCACCGAGCAGGCAGCCTTGCGCGAGGTCTGGGAAGAAAGCGGCGTGCGCGCCGACATCGTCTCGCCCTACTCGATCTTCAGCGTGCCGAAGATCAGCGAGGTGTACATCATCTTCCGCGCCATCGCCACCGAGGAGACCGGGCAGTATGGGCCGGAGACGCTGGCGTACCAGTTCTTCGCCCCTGACGAGATTCCCTGGGACGACATCTATTACCCGGCGATCCGGCAGATTCTCGAGCGCTACATCCTCGAGCGCCAGGCCGGGGTGTACGGCATCTACATGGGCAATGACGACACCGGCAAGGTGCATTTCATGCGCTGAGGCGTGCCGGCCTCAGCGCCGGCACCGCCCTTTAACGCGGGTTGGCCAGCAAACGTGCGACGCTCTGCGCCAGTTCCGCCTGCCGGTAAGGCTTGCGCAGCACTTCGAAACCCTTGAGTTCCCGCGGCGTGAGGTTGGCATAACCGGTGATGATCAGCACCGGTAGATCCACCCGCCGCTCGCGCATCTGTTGGGCAAAACGCACACCGGTCATCTCGGCCATGACATGGTCGGTGACCAGCACATCCGGTAGCCACCCCCGCTCCAGCAGATGCAGTGCCGCCGCCGCATTGCCGGCCTCGGTCACGTCATAACCCAGGTCGCGCAACTGCGCGGCGGTGGCATGGCGCACGATTTCCTCATCATCCACCAGCAGTACACGGTAGGGCCGGTCAGCCTGCGGCGCCTCGGGTATTTCGCTGTCCTTGCAAGGCGCCGCCACATCGCTGAGCGGCAACCACAACGTGGCCGTCGTGCCCTGCCCCACCTGCGAATCGATGGCGAAGCCCCCACCCGACTGCAACGCCAGGCCCTGAACCATCGGCAGCCCCAGGCCGGTGCCCTTGCCCACGCCCTTGGTCGAGTAGAACGGCTCGATGCAGCGGCGTAATTGCTCTTCATCCATGCCGCAGCCATTGTCACGCACCTGCAACCAGAGCAGGCGCGACGCAGCCAGGCCCGATGGCCGGGGCGGGCCGTCGGCATCGAGCCCGGCCCTGATCTGCAGCGCTCCGCCGTCGGGCATGGCGTCGCGGGCATTGACCACCAGGTTGAGCAAGGCCAGTTCCAGTTGGTGGGGGTCAGCCACCACCGAGGGCAGTGCCGGGTCTATCTGCACCTGAACGGCAATGGTCGGCCCTAGCGAGCGGGCCATCAGCTCGCGCATGTCCACCACCAGGTCCGCCAGCGACACCGGCTGCGGCTTGAGCGTCTGGCGCCGGGCGAAACTGAGCAGGCGCCCCACCAGGTTGCGCGCCCGCTCGGCCGCCTGCAGGCCGCCTTCGATCAGGCGCGGGGCACGTTCGGATTGAGGGTGTCGGCGCAGCAGTTCGAACGAGGCGATGATCGGCGTGAGCATGTTGTTGAGGTCGTGGGCGATGCCACCGGTCAACTGCCCGATCATTTCCAGCTTGTGGGCCTCATGCAACTGCAACATGGCCGCCTCGCGCTCGGCCAGCACCGCCGCGACGCGGTCCTCCAGGCTTTCGTTGAGCAGGTGCAGCGCGCGCTCGGCACGGGCGTGGGTGATGGCGGCCCAAGTCTGCTTGGCCGCTTCCTCGACCAACTGACAGTCGTCTTCAAAACACTGGCGCGGGGTATGGAAGTGCACGCCCAGCATCGCCTCCAGGCGCCCGGCGCGCAACACCGGGACATGCAGCGTGGTGCACAAGCCATCGCGGCGTGCCTGGTAGGCCTGCTGCACCACCTGGCCCGCCGCCAACTGCTCTCGCAGCGTCGTGCCAAAGGTGGCGTAGTCATGCTGACCGACCAGGGAGGGCAAGCCGTCGGCCCAGTCATGGGCCACCCGGAAACTGCGGCCGTCGCCCTGATCCTCACCGAAGCACACCCGTGCAGCACCCAGCTCCTGCGCCAGGCGCCTGACCGCATAGGCCTCGATGCGCTCGGCCTCGCCCAGCCCTGGCAAGGTCCGGCCCAGTTCCAGCAAGAACGCCTGGCGCTGCTGGAAACGCACCCGCTCGGTGGTGTCGGCGACCAGGCACAATACGCCGCCGACGCTGCCATCGGCTTCACGCACCGCAGAATAGGACACGTCGAAATACACGGTTTCGCCAAGGCCCCGGCGTTCTATATAGAAAGGGCGATCCTTGGCCCAGAAGGTCTGGCCGGTTTCACGCACGCCGCGCAGCAGCGGTTCGAGGTCGTCCCACAGTTCGCTCCAGTGCTCCTGCGCTGGCCGACCGAGTGCATGAGGGTGCTTGGTGCCGATCGTCGGGGCGTAGGCATCGTTGTACAGGGCCACATAGGCTTCGCCCCAGAACAGTACGAACTGAGCTTGTGCCGGTAGCAGCATGGCCATCACCGCCTGCAGGTGCGGTGACCAGCTATGTGGCGGGCCCAGCGGCGAGCCACTCCAGTCCATTGTCTGCAGCAAATTGCCAATGCTGCCGCCGTTGAGCAAGAAGTTCGACGGGGGTTTCAGGGTGTCCGTGTTGTGTTGCTGAAGCGATCTCATGTCTGGGAGGTCCCGGGCACATTGCCATCCATCTGTGGATAGGAGACCTGCAACCAGCCGTTCGTTCCACTGAATTTTGCCGGGCGATCAGCGGTGCTGCGTTCAGCGCAGCTGGCCGCCAATCAACCCCAGCGCCACCGCCACCATTGCCATGCCAGACACGCGCCCTACCCACCTGGCCGCGCCGGGTCGGCTGCTCAACACCGCCTTGGCGCCGTAACCCACCAGCGAATAGATGACCAGCGAACTGCACAGGTGCACCAGCCCCAGCAGCAGGATCTGCAATGGCACCGGCCAGCTGGAGTGCGGGTCGGTGAACTGCGGCAACAAGGCCAGGAACAACAGAAATACCTTCGGGTTGAGCCCGCTCACGCAAAAGCCCTTGAATGCCCAGCGCGATCCCGACTCGCCCACGCTGGCCTGCGCGGCTTCTGGCGCAGCCGGGCTCAGCAGCAGGTTGCCGCCCAACCACAACAGGTAGGCGCAGCCAGCCAGGGTCAGCAGGGTCATCGCCAGCGGGTGACCAGCCAGCAGGCTGCCCACCCCTGCCGCCACCACCAGGGTGGCGAGCAAATGCCCTGACAACATGCCCGCCACCGCAGGCATTACCCAGCGCCCGCGCATCCCGGCAGAGATGGCATAGGCCCAGTCGGCACCGGGGGTAATCACGAACAACAACGACACGGCCCAGAACGCGGACAGCAGGCTGATTGCCACTTGAGTCTTCCTTTCACACAGTTTGCGGGTGAAGAAAGCCTACGGATTCCGCCAAGGGATTTTCTTTCGTATATTTCCCCTCTAGCCATTTTTTCTGGAAGATTCTTCCCGGTGGACAGAACAGACCGAAAGATCCTTGCTGAACTGCAAAAAGACGGTCGCCTCTCGGTGACTGAGCTGGCCGACCGTGTCGGTCTCAGCCTCTCACCTTGCCATCGGCGATTGAAGGCGCTGGAGGAGTCTGGCGCCATCCTTGGCTACCACGCGCGCCTGGCGCCCAGCGCATTGGGGCTGAACTTTGCCGCGCTGGTGTTCGTCACCCTGCGCGAGGTAACCCGCCAGCCGGTGGCGGATTTCGAGGCGGCGCTGGCGGAGATTGCGCAGATCGTCGAGGCCCAGCGGCTGTTCGGCGACCCGGATTACCTGTTGCATGTGGTGGCCAAGGACTTGCCAGCCTTCCAGAAACTGTATGACGAGCAACTGACCAGCATTCCCAATGTGAAACGCCTGAGTTCGACCTTGGTGATGAAGGAAGTGATTCAGGACCGGTTATTGCCGATGTAGCATTTTCTCCTGTACCGGCCTCTTCGCGGGCAAGCCCGGGAAGAGGCCGGTACAGGCAAACCTTCAAGCTGCCCTGTAAAGGCTCGCTGTGCACCAACACGGCCCACCCTTATTGCCGCCCACCGTCGCAACGCCCTCTATCACAAGCCCTCCAGCCTACTGGCACCCTCCTTGCTACCGTCCACCGCTTAACCTTTTGTCAGCCTTAGGTTTTTTAAGGTTTATGGGCACATATTTACTAATTTCTCGTTATCCCCGCGCCCCGCATCATCGCTCCAACAAGAACGCGTCGCCCTTCGCCGGCACGCATCCGGGCAGCACCCGATGCCCCACCTTGCCTTGGAGTCAGTCATGACCAGTGCAGCCAATTCGGCACCCCTCATAGAAAAACACACGATCGGCTATGTACCGCCGCAAGACCGCCATGGAAAGGTAAGGGATCTGTTCACATTGTGGTTCGGCGGCAACATCGCGCCGCTGCCCATCGTCACCGGCGCGCTGGGCGTGCAGCTGTTTCACCTGAACCTGGTGTGGGGCATCGTCGCCATCCTGGTCGGCCACCTGGTCGGCGGCGTGCTGATGGCGCTGCACTCGGCCCAGGGCCCGCAGATGGGTATCCCGCAGATGATCCAGAGCCGCGCCCAGTTCGGCACGCTCGGCGCCTTGCTGGTGGTGGTGATCGCCGGGGTGATGTACATCGGCTTCTTCGCCTCCAATATCGTTTTGGCTGGCAAGTCGCTGCATGGGGTGGTCGAGGCCGTACCGGTGCCGGTGGGCATCGTCATCGGTGCGTTGGGGTCGGGCATTATCGGCATCATCGGCTACCGCTTCATCCACGTGCTCAACCGCATCGGCACCTGGGTGCTGGGCATCGGCATCGTGGTCGGCTTCGGCTACATTTTCAGCCATGTGCAAAGTGACGACTTCCTCACCCGTGGCGGCTTCAACCTGGCCGGCTGGCTGGCCACCGTGTCGCTGGCAGCGCTGTGGCAGATCGCTTTCGCCCCGTATGTGTCGGATTACTCGCGCTACCTGCCGGCAGACGTGAAAGTCAGCTCGACCTTCTGGACCACTTACCTGGGTTCGGCGCTGGGTTCGAGCCTGTCGTTCATCTTCGGCGCCGTGGCGGTGCTGGCGATCCCTGCAGGTGTGGACACCATGGATGCAGTCAAGCTCGCCACCGGCACCCTCGGCCCGGTGATGCTGGTGCTGTTCCTGCTCAGCGTGATCAGCCACAACGCCCTCAACCTGTATGGCGCGGTGCTGTCGATCATCACCCTGGTGCAGACCTTCGCCTACCGCTGGATCCCCACCGCCAAGAGCCGTGCGGTGCTGTCGCTGATCGTGCTGGCCGCCTGCTGCGTGGTGGCGGTGTTCGCCTCGGCCGACTTCATCGGCCACTTCGTCGACATGGTGCTGGTGCTGCTGGTGGTGCTGGTGCCGTGGACGGCGATCAACCTGATCGACTTCTATGCGATCCACAAGGGCGACTACGACATCCAGTCGATCTTCAAGGTCGATGGCGGCATCTACGGCCGTTACAACCCCCAGGCACTGATTGCTTATGTGGTGGGTATCGTGGTGCAGATTCCGTTCATGAACACGCCGCTGTACGTCGGGCCGATCTCCGAGCACATCAACGGCGCTGACCTGTCGTGGCTGGTGGGCCTGGCAGTGACCTCGCCGCTGTACTGGTGGCTGGCCAGCCGTGACAGTGCCTATCGCCGTCGGCAGACCACTGCCAAGTTGGCAATGGGGCACTGATTCATCTGCACCGGCCTCTTCGCGGGTGAACCCGCTCCCCCAGGGAAACTCAAGACTTGAAACTTGTGATATCCCTGTGGGAGCGGGTTTACCCGCGAAAGGGCCGCAAAGCGGCCCCAATGGTCCAGTCAGTACTGCGCCTGTCCTGGTACCCAGGCAGTTCCTGCCAGCGGCACCCGGGCCATGGCAGCGGCCTCGACGGTAAGCGCCACCAGGTCCTCGGGGTCGAGGTTGTGCAGGTGCGACTTGCCGCAGGCGCGAGCCATGGTCTGCGCTTCCAGCACCAGCACCCTCAGGTAGTTGGCCAGGCGCCGGCCGGCCTCCTCCGGGTTGAGGCGCTTGGCCAGGCCCGGGTCCTGTGTGGTGATGCCGGCCGGATCGCGGCCGTTCTGCCAGTCGTCATAGAACCCGGCGGCCGAGCCGATCTTCTTCAGCTCAGCGTCCAGCCGCGGATGGTTGTCGCCCAAGGCGATCAGCGCCGCCGTACCGATGGCCACGGCATCGGCACCCAACGCCATCGCCTTGGCCACGTCGGCACCGTTGCGGATGCCACCGGAGACGATCAGTTGCACCTTGCGGTGCATGCCCATCTCCTGCAGCGCCTGCACCGCCTGTGGAATGGCCGGCAGGATCGGGATGCCGACGTGCTCGATGAACACTTCCTGGGTGGCCGCCGTGCCGCCCTGCATACCGTCGAGCACAATCACGTCGGCGCCGGCCTTCACCGCCAGCTTGACGTCGTAGTACGGGCGGCTGGCACCGATCTTGACGTAGATCGGTTTTTCCCAGTCGGTGATTTCACGGATCTCGGCAATCTTGATCGCCAGGTCGTCCGGGCCGGTCCAGTCAGGGTGCCGACAGGCGCTGCGCTGGTCGACGCCGATCGGCAAGGTGCGCATGCCGGCCACGCGCTCGGTCACCTTCATGCCCAGCAGCATGCCGCCACCGCCCGGCTTGGCGCCCTGGCCGAGGACGATCTCGATGGCGTCGGCCTTGCGCAGGTCATCGGGGTTCATGCCATAGCGTGAAGGCAGGTACTGATAGACCAGGTGCTGCGACTGACCACGCTCTTCCGGGGTCATGCCGCCATCGCCGGTGGTGGTGCTGGTCCCGGCGATGGTCGCGCCACGGCCCAAGGCCTCCTTGGCGTTGGCCGACAGCGCGCCGAAGCTCATGCCGGCGATGGTCACCGGGATCTTCAGGTGGATCGGCTTCTTGGCGAAGCGGTTGCCCAGCACCACGTCGGTGCCGCATTTTTCGCGATAGCCTTCCAGCGGGTAGCGCGACACGCTGGCGCCGAGCAGCAGCAGGTCGTCGAAGTGCGGCACGCGGCGCTTGGTGCCACCGCCGCGAATGTCATAGATGCCGGTTTCGGCGGCACGCTGGATTTCCTGGATGGTCAGGCGATCGAAAGTGGCCGACTCACGCAGTACCGGGGGGAATTGTTCGCTCATGGGAATGCTCCTGGATCAGTACGCGCTGGCGTTGTCGACTTTGAAGTTGTACAGCTGGCGGGCCGAGCCGTAGCGCTTGAAATCGGCGGCCTTGTGCGCAAGGCCCGCCTTGTTCAGCAGTTCTTGCAGCTCTTGCAGATGCTCGGCGCGCATCTCCTTCTCGATGCAATCCGAGCCCAGCGACTGCACCGAGCCCTTGACGTAGATGCGCACCTCATAGAGCGAATCGCCCAGGGCATCGCCGGCATCGCCACAGACGACCAGACGCCCGGCCTGGCCCATGAAGCAGCTCATGTGGCCGATGCTGCCGCCGACCACGATGTCCACGCCCTTCATGGAAATGCCGCAACGCGCGCCGGCATCGCCCTCGATCACCAGCAGCCCACCATGGGCGGTGGCGCCGGCGGCCTGGGAGGCGCTGCCCTTGACCCGCACCGAGCCGGACATCATGTTCTCGGCCACGCCGACACCAACGTTGCCGTGCACGGTGACGCTGGCCTGCTGGTTCATGCCTGCGCAGTAGTAGCCGGCATGGCCTTCGATATCCACCGACACGGCGGCGTTGATGCCCACCGCCAGGTTGTGCTTGCCGTCAGGGTGGGTCACCCGCCATTCACGGTCCTGCACGTCAACATGCAGGGACTGGTTGAGCATGCGCACCGAGGCGCTGGAAAGGTCGATCGTCTTCATGGATGTCTCCAGTGATTCGGTGAGGGTCAGGCGCTTTCGCGTTCCCAGACGTACAGGGTGGCCGGCGCCGGCTCCCAGACCTTGGCCTTGTCTATACCCGGCAGGCTGGCCAGGGCCTGGTACTCGGAGGCCATGGCCACGTAGTCGTCGGTCTCGGCCAGCACGGCCGGTTTGCAGGCGATCGGGTCGCGGATCACGGCAAAGCCGTTGCGGGTGCCGATGGCGAAGGTGAAGAAACCGTCCAGCTCTTGCAGCGCGCCATCCAGGGCCTGGGCCAGGGTGTCGCCCTGTTGCAGGCGCCAGGTCAGGTAGCCGGCCGCCACCTCGGTGTCGTTGTCGGTCTCGAAGCTGATGCCTTCGCGCTTGAGCTCCTGACGCAGACGGAAATGGTTGGACAGCGAGCCGTTGTGCACCAGGCACAGGTCGGCGCCGGTGGAAAACGGATGGCTGCCTTCCATGGTCACCGCGCTTTCGGTGGCCATGCGGGTATGCCCGATGATGTGGCTGCCCTTCATGCCGGCCAGGCCGAAGCGGCTGGAAATTTCTGCCGGCAGGCCCATGCCCTTGAGGATCTCGATGCTCTGCCCGGCGCTCATGATGCGCACGCCCGGTGCCAGTTCGGCGAGCGCGCCACGGGCGCTGGCTTCATCGGCATGCACCTTGAGTACCGCCGCGCTGGCGTTCTGGAACCAGTCCAGCGAGCAGCCCAGGCGACCTTCCAGCTGGCCCATCAGGGCCGCCCAGGGGTAGTTGATGTCCGTCGCCTGCAGGGTCAGCTTGACCCAGCCATCGGCCACTTCGTCACCGTAGATGGCGAAGCCGGCGCTGTCCGGGCCACGGTCGGTCATGGCTTCGAGCATGGGTTCGAAGAGCTTGCCGAGCTGGGCTTCCAGCTCCGGCTTTTTCAGGTACAGACCTACGATTCCACACATGGTGATACTCCTTCCAGGCAGTGGGTAGCCGCTGCTGTCGCCGCTACCCAGGGATAGGGTTGGCGGTCAGAAGAATTCGGTGTAACGCTGGATTTCCCAGTCTGAGACGTGGCGGCAGTACTCCACCCACTCCATGCGCTTGAGCTTGATGAACTCATCGACGATCTCGGCACCGAGCACCTCGCGGAACAGCGGGTCGGCCTCCAGGGCGTCGGCGGCTTCCTTGAGCGACTGCGGCAAGGTCTTGATGCCGCGTGCGGCGATCGCTTCCAGGCTCAGGTTGTAGAGGTTCTCGTTGCACATCTCACCCGGCTCCAGCTGGCGGTCGATGCCATCGAGGCCGGCGGCGATGATCGCTGCGGTGACCAGGTACGGGTTGCAGCCGGCGTCCGGCAGGCGAAACTCCAGGCGGCCATAGGGGATGCGCACCATCGCCGAACGGTTGTTGGCGCCGTAGGCAACGAAGGCCGGGGCCCAGGTGGCACCGGACAGCGAGCGGCCGACCACCAGGCGCTTGTACGAATTGACCGTGGGCGCGGCGAAGGCGCACAGCGCCGGGCCGTGGGCCAGCAGGCCGGCGGCGAAGTGGTAGGCCAGTTTCGACAGGCCCATGCCGCTGCTGTCGGAGGGGTCGTGGAACAGGTTGTTGTTGCTGCTGCTGGCCAGCGACAGGTGGAAGTGCATGCCGTTGCCGGCGCGCTTGGGGTCTGGCTTGGGCATGAACGAGCAGATCATGCCCAGGTCGTTGGCGATCTCGCCGGCTGCCATGCGGAAGAAGGTGAAGCGGTCGGCCGACTCCATCGCCTCGCTGTAGGTGTAGTTGATCTCGAACTGGCCGTTGGCGTCTTCGTGGTCGATCTGGTAGATGTCGAAGCCGACCGGCTGCAGGGCCTCGGTAAGGCGTTCGAGAAACAGCCGCGAGCGCGACAGGCCCTTGTAGTCGTAGCAAGGCTTGTCGAGGTTGTCGGAGGCGTCCACCAGCTGCAGCTTGCCACCTTCGTCACGGCGAAACAGGCTGAACTCGGGCTCAAGGCCGGTATTCAGGGTCCAGCCCTTGGCGGCCAGGCGCTGCACCTGCTGCTGCAAGACGTAACGGCTGTCGTAGGGCCACGGCTTGCCGTTCACATGGCCCACGCACACCACCCGCCCATAGCCCGGCTGCCAGGGCACCGGGATCAATGTGGACAGGTCACCACGGGCCATGAAATCCGGGCCATGGGGCTCCATGCCCATGCCGCAGATGGCGAACCCGGCAAAGCCGGCGCCCTCTTCAGCCACCATCTTTAGGCCCGATACCGGCACCGACTTGGTCTTCGCCGAACCGTGGATGTCGACGAACTGCGCCAGCACATACTTGATGCCGTACTGGTCGAGGGTGCGCTGGGTTTCTGCTGGCAACATGGGTTGATCACTCCTGGGTGAGGGGCACTAATTCCACATGAGAAATTTACTTTCCTCACAGGAATGCAACGTGCTTGCCAACTCTGCCTGATGGCTGGTGTTTGCTTTCTGTTCCGGCCTCTTCGCGGGCACGCCCGCTCCCACAGAGATCGGCGCAAAGTCCCTGTGGGAGCGGGCGTGCCCGCGAAGAGGCCCGCACAGACAACACAAAACCCATGCAGGTTTTTATGCTCTGTTTATGGGAAACTTGTTTTCATCTGAGGAAAGAAGCCGCCAACGCAGCTGCCTTTCGCACTTTCCCAGTGCGAAATCTTTATTCTTGAACTGAAACCGTGCAGGACATTCGATGCCATCCGAAACCCCACCGCGCCTTCGCCTGGAGCAGTACCTGGGCCTGCAGATCAAGCGCCAGCGCCAGGCCCAGTCGCTCAAGCTCGCCGATGTGGCGCGCATCGCCGGCATCAGCCAGGGCATGCTGAGCAAGATCGAGAACGCCCAGGTGTCCACCAGCCTCGATACCCTGAGCCGTCTGTGCGATGTGCTGGGCATGCCGATGGCCAAGCTGTTCAGCCAGTATGACCAGCCCGATGGCAATGCCTTGCTGGTGAAGGCCGGTGAAGGGCTGGAGGTGGTGCGCCGCGGCACCGAGAAGGGCCATACCTACCATTTGCTCAATCACGCCAGGGGGCCGAAGAAGAATTTCGAGGCGTACATGGTGACCATGGATGACGCCAGCGAAGAGTTCCCGACCTTCGCCCACCCCGGTACCGAGTTCCTCCACCTGCTGGAGGGGGAACTGGTCTACCGCCACGGCAACCAGCTCTACCACATGCAGGCCGGCGACAGCCTGACCTTCGATGGCGAAACCCCGCACGGCCCTGAGCAGCTGGTGCAGGTGCCGATCCGCCTGCTGTCGATCATGAATTACGGTGAGGAATAACAAGGCGCTACAAGGCAACAGCCGACGTCGCGATCAGACAAGCACACGTCGCCCGCAATCGGCTTCCAAACCGTGTCTACAAAAATAATACACACATCGACCAGCCCCGCGCCGTGGGCTGATCGGTGTGGTAGTCGCGAGTAAAACAGCCTCGCTTCACAATTCCAACGCTGTGGCGCCTTTTTGCACCGGGCAGTTCGTCCGGGCTCATAACGATAAAACTCCCAGAATCAAAGACCCGCGTCGCGCTGATCGGGAGTGTTTGCGCGCGCCACATTGTGAAGACTTGACTGCCATGATCGCGACT
Source organism: Pseudomonas sp. 382 (assembly GCF_002759075.1). Taxonomy (NCBI): domain Bacteria; kingdom Pseudomonadati; phylum Pseudomonadota; class Gammaproteobacteria; order Pseudomonadales; family Pseudomonadaceae; genus Pseudomonas; species Pseudomonas sp. 382. Next base: position 36,314 of record NZ_PEMX01000001.1, on the reverse strand, counting down.
TCAATCCCCGTAGCCGGTGCTGCCACTGGCCACCGTAACGCCCTGTGCGTTGCTCATATCGCCGCTGTGCTGTTCGGCCTGACCGGTATCCTCGGTCACCTGATCGAGGCCGACGCCAGCATCATCACCTTCGGCCGTGCCACCTTCGCTTTCATCGCTTTGGGCTTCGTCGCCGGGCTCAAGGGTACCCGCCTGCTCGACGCGCTGACCCTGCGCAACCTGCCGGTGCTGGGCCTGACCGGTGCGTTGCTGGCCACCCACTGGGTAACCTTCTTCATCGCTGTAAAAGTCGGTGGCGTGGGCTTGGCCACCCTGGGCTTTGCCAGCTTCCCGGCCTTTATCGCCATGATCGAACGCAGCGTGTTCGGCCAGCGCATCGGCGCCGTGCAAGGTTTGCTGCTGCTGATGGTGACGGCGGGCCTGGTGCTGGTGGTACCGACCTTCGACCTGCTGGACAAAGGCACCATCGGCCTGCTCTGGGGCCTGGGCTCAGGCCTGGCGTTCGCCCTGCTGACCGTGGCCAACCGCCGCCACCAGTCGAACATGAATGCCATGCAGGTGGCGTTCTGGCAGAACGTGGTGGTGGCCGCGCTGGTAGCGCCATTTGCCTTTACCCACCTGGGCAACACCAGCCTCGGCAGCAATGACTGGATCAACCTGGCGCTGCTGGGGGTGTTCTGCACCGGGTTGTCGCAGTTCCTGTTCGTCAAGAGCCTGGAAGGGCTGGAGGCGCGCACCGCCGGCATGATCATCGCGCTGGAGCCGGTGTATGCGATCCTCGGCGCCTGGTGGCTGTTCGGTGACCAGCCGAGCCTGCGCATGGCGGCCGGTGCTGCGCTGATCGTGTTGGCGACCATCCTGGCGGCGGCGCGCATTGACCTGACCGAACGCGACCGCTGTAGGAGCGGCCTTGTGTCGCGAAAGGGGCGCGTAGCGGCCCCAGAATATCAGCGCAAACGCACAGATTGCTGGGGCCGCTACGCGCCCCTTTCGCGACACAAGGCCGCTCCTACAGGCCTTCGGGTAGAAGGCTCCGGTCGAACATGAACACCCGCTCCCCCTGCGGCGTGTACTGATACAACTGCTGCGGCCGGCCCAGCCTGGGCTGGTTCTTCTCCCCGGTATCCCGCACCCACCCCAGCTCGCGCAGGCGCTCCAGGCGCTTGCGCAGCGAGGTGTTGTTCACCGCCTGCCCAAGGCACGCCTGCACCGCCCCCAGCGCATCGAGCACGGTGAATTTCTCCGCCAGCAGGTACAGCGGCAAGCTGCTATACACCGTCTTCGAAGCCAACCGCTCACGCGCACGCTCGGCCAGCAGGTTATGGTCGAACGGCAGCAACACCTTGCGGTCAATCACGCTGTCCAGGTCGAAAAACGCCAGCTGCTCACCTTCGACCTGCTGTTGCGGGTCGAGCAAAGCCAGGTAGTAGGTACTCAACGACCACCCACGCGGGTCGCGGAAAGCATTGCCTTCGGTACCCACCTGTTCGAGGTAACGTGGCAGTACCTGGGCTTTCTCGCGCAGGGCACGCTCAGCAGCGCCCTCCAGGCTGGTGTCCGGGGTGCGGCCATTGACGATCACGCCGGGCAAGGCCCACTGGCCGATATGGGGCTCGCGCTCACGACGGTGCAACAACACTTGCAGATGCTGGGCATCAGGGGCCAGGCGCAGGGCGACGATGTCGACACTGGCCAGAACTTCGACTGTACTCACCGGGAACTCCTTGTTCATCAACGCAATAATCCACCAGAGCTTCTAAGTATGGCAACCCGCAAACTCACAGCAATTGTCACTTGACATACTTAATACACCAGGTGAATTATATGATCATTCCAGCGAGGAGACCCGCCATGAAGATCGCCAGTTTCGATGTCGACGCGCAGAACGGCTTCACCGCCAACGCCCCTCAGGAGCTGCCGGTGCCGGAAGGCAACGAGATCGTCCCGGACCTCAACGCCATGGCCTTGCGCGCCGACCTGCGCCTGGGCAGCAAGGACGCCCACCCGGCCAACGCTGCCTGGGTGGTGGCCGAGCCCGGCCAGATGCTGCAACCGCTGACCCTGGCCAACGCCGACCTGACCTGGGTCAGCCACTGCGTCCCCGGCACCGCCGGCTTCGAGCTGCTGCCCGGCCTGCCCGCCCCCATCGACTACGACTACTTCGTCTGGAAAGGTGTCGAGCCCGACTTGCACCCCTACGGCGCCTGCTTCCACGACCTCGCCGAGCGCCGCTCCACCGGGGTCATCGAATACCTGAAGGTGCAGGAAGTAGGCGCGGTGATCGTCGGCGGCCTGGCCCTGGACTACTGCGTCAAGACCACCGCCCGGCAATTGCGCCAGGCCGGCTTCCAGGTGCTGCTGTACCTGCCGGCCTGTCGCGCCCTGACCCAGGAAGGCGCCATCAGCGCCTGCGGTGCGCTGGCCGCCGAGGGCGTTATCCTCTGCGGCGATGAAGCCGCGCTCGACTACCAGCTCTCACTGATCAAGGAAGACCGCCCATGAGCGAAAGCGTTTTCGGCCCACGGATCATCCAGAACCTGCTGGACACCGACTTCTACAAGATCACCATGATGCAGGCGGTGCTGCACAACTACCCCAACGCCGAGGTGGAGTGGGAGTTCCGCTGCCGCAATGGGGAGGATCTGTCCCCCTACCTGGCGGAGATCCGCTACCAGATAGAGCAACTTGCCGAGGTCACGGTTACCCATGATCAGCTGGCCTATCTGGAGAAGATCCCGTTCCTCAAAGCGGATTTCATCCGCTTTCTCAGCCTGTTCCGCTTCAACCTGCGCTACGTGCAGGTCGGCCTGGACGCGGCCGGTCAATTGGCGATCCGCGTGCGCGGGCCGTGGCTGCACGTGATCCTCTACGAGATCCCGTTGCTGGCGATCATCAGCGAGGTGCGCAACCGCTATCGCTATCGCGACGTGGTACTCGAACAGGTGGGCGAGCGCCTGTACCAGAAGATGGACTGGCTCAAGGCCGAGGCCAGTGCCGATGAGCTGGCCGGCTTCCAGCTCGCCGACTTCGGTACCCGGCGGCGGTTTTCCTACCGGGTGCAGGAAGAAGTGGTGTACCTGCTCAAGCACGACTTCCCCGGCCGCTTCGTCGGCACCAGCAACGTGCACCTGGCTCGCGAACTCGAACTCAAGCCGCTCGGCACCATGGCCCACGAATGGTTCATGGCCCACCAGCAACTCGGACCACGGCTGGTCGACAGCCAGGCCGCCGCACTGGAAGCCTGGGTGCGCGAGTACCGTGGCTTGCTGGGCATCGCCTTGACCGACTGCATCACCATGGACGCCTTCCTGGAAGATTTCGACCTGTACTTCGCCAAGCTGTTCGACGGCCTGCGTCACGACTCTGGGGACCCGCTGGTATGGGCGGAGAAAGCCATTGCCCACTATGAGCGGCTGGGGATCGACCCGAAGGGCAAGACGCTGATCTTCTCCGACGGCCTGGATTTCGCCAAGGCGCTGGGCCTGTACCGGGCGTTGCACTCGCGGATCAACGTAAGCTTCGGCATTGGTACCCGGCTGACCTGCGATATCCCCGGGGTAGAGCCGATGAACATCGTGATCAAGATGACCGACTGCAATGGCGCGCCAGTGGCGAAGATCTCCGACAGCCCGGGCAAGACCCAGTGCCGGGATGCGAACTTCGTGGCCTACATGAAGCATGTGTTCAAGGTGAATGGATAGGGCCGGGATGAGCGGGTGGGCCATCTTGGTTGCCCCCGCCCCTTCTCGTATCATCTGCACACCGTACCTGGAATGAACGCCGTGAAGCCGTCACCTGGAAGTGCCCTGCCGACCCCTGTCAACGCCACCGGGCCCAAATGGGATGCAGGTGCGGCGGTCAACCAGCTGTCCTGGGACGACCTGCGAATCATCAAGACCTTGAGTGATTGCGGCAATCGCTCCGCCACGGCCAAGAAACTTGGCATCAACGTTTCCACGGTATCGCGCCGGGTCTCCCAGGTCGAAAAAGCCCTCGGGGTGGCGCTGTTCGATCACCGTAAAGCCGGGTACTTGCTGACGGCCGAAGGTGCGGAATTGCGTGCCCTGGCCGAGCGCGTCGAACTCGACATCGTGAGCGTGACGCGGCGTGTCTCCCGAGCCGGCCAAGGCCCTCTCGGCAAGCTGCGGATCACCACGAGCGACTCATTGCTGCTGTACTTTCTCACCCCGATCATCGCGGACTTCAAAGCGCTCAATGAAGGCATAACCATTGAAGTGCTGGTCGGGAACGAGACGCTGAGCCTTGCCCGCGATGAGTCTGATATCGCCGTCCGTGCGACCCGTAAGCCAGCGCAAAGCCTGGTCGGCCGAAAGTTGGCCAACATCGCCTGGGCCCCCTATGCCAGCATCAAGCAGCCTCTACCTGCCAACCCCTTTGCCGAAGGCCACGGATGGGTTTCCTATTCCGCGGCGCTGTGCGGTTTGAAAGCGACAAGCTATGTCGAATCCAGGGTTGCGCCCGAGTCCATTGCCTATCGCACCGATTCAGTGGCCGCAGCCAGTGCAGCCATTGCGGCGGGCCTGGGTTACGGGTTCCTGCCCTGCATGCTGGGCGACATTACGCCAGGCCTGGTTCGCCTCGGCCCGGTAGTGCCGCAGCTGCAGGACGAATTGTGGTTGCTGACCCACCAGGACATACGCAAGTCCTGGCGGGTCAAAGCCTTCATGACATTCTGCGCGGCTGCCGTTGCCGACCTGAAACCGCTGGTCGAAGGGCAGCAGGCGGTCTCGGCCTGACAGGCTGATGGCGGGAACGCAGGTCAGCGGGTTCGGGCGCCAATCACCGCCCGGCAGGCGATTTCGATCAGCTGAGGGCGTTGGGCGAGCCTCGACACACCAATGATGTTACTCGCCGCCTGCGGGCGTTCCGAACCATAGGCCGCCTTGCGTACCTTGCCGACCACGGCGAAGGCTGCATCCATGTCCAGCACGTAAAGGGTTTCTTCGACGACATCATCAAGGCTGGCGCCGTAGAGGGCGAGTAACGACGAGATGTTGTCATAGGCCACACGCATCTGTTCCCCCATCGATGAGAAATCGCTGGGTCTGCCGTCGGCATCCAGAGGCGCCGGAGCGACCAGATTGCCGTCCTGGTCATGGTTGAACTGGCCCGATACGAAAATCTCGTTACCTACCCGCCGGGCTTGCGGATAGCCGTAGCTTGCTTCCCAGGGGACGCCCCAGTAGGCGGTGTCGTCGTTGAAAGGTCGTGATGCGGCCACTGCATTCTCCAAGTGAATGACGGATCGTAGTGATCCGGGTAGCGCAGAGGCTAGCACCGTACCCAGCGCAACAGGTGGCGCATTAATGCGCCTTTAGCGACGCAAAAGTGCGCCACCGCATCGCTGATGGTTTGGTTATCGTTTGCTGGCACTCGCCGACAACCGCTGAGCAAACCTTCGCCACAAACCAGCACAGGGATTAGCAATGAGCACGCCAAACACTGAAGTCCTGACCCCGTTCAACAGCCAGCTGATCTTCATCGATCAACAACCGCAGATGGCTTTCGGCGTCCAGAGCATTGATCGACAAACGCTGAAGAACAACACCGTTGGCCTGGCCAAGGCGGCCAGGATCTTCAACGTGCCGACCATCTTCACCACGGTCGAAACCGAGAGTTTCTCCGGGCACACCTACCCCGAGCTGCTAGCGGTATTCCCTGATGCGCCGCTGCTGGAACGGACTTCCATGAACTCCTGGGACGATCAGAAGGTTCGTGATGCCCTGAAGAACAACGGCCGCAACAAGATCATCGTTTCCGGCCTGTGGACCGAGGTCTGCAACACCACATTCGCGCTGTCCGCGATGCACGATGCCGGCTACGAGATCTACATGGTTGCCGATGCCTCCGGCGGCACGACCAAGGAGGCCCACGACTACGCCATGCAGCGCATGATCCAGGCAGGCGTCGTGCCGGTGACCTGGCAGCAGGTGCTCCTGGAGTGGCAGCGCGACTGGAACAATCGCGCAACCTACGACGCCGTGATGGAGCTGGTCAAAGAACACTCCGGCGCATACGGCATGGGCGTGGACTACGCCTACACCATGGTCCACAAGGCGCCTGAGCGCGTTAAGCATGGCCCCACCTTGGCGCCGGTTGCCGCGCCTCTCTGATCCCGCATCAGCCTCCCTCAGCGGGCACAGCTGCCCGCTGAGCGTTCTTCCCTCGCGAACAGGAATGGACCTTCATGAACAGTGGCGATTGCACTGTGCTGGCGACTGTCGCCTTGAAATCGACCAGGCAGCTCAAACCTTGGCAATTGCGGACCGCCAAGCAGATGATGCTGGCGCATCTGGACGTGGGCATATCGGTGACCGAGCTCGCCGAGGCATGCGCGCTGTCGCGCAGCCACTTCAGCAGAATGTTCAAGGAAAGCACCCGGGTGCCGCCACAGCAATGGATGCGCGAGCAACGGATCAGGAAAAGCAAGCAACTGCTGCTCGACGCGAGGATGCTGCTGGCAGATATCGCGCTAGATTGTGGGTTCTACGATCAAGCGCACTTTTGCCGAGCTTTCATGAGGGCTGAAGGGCTGACACCTTTGGCCTGGCAAAGGCTGACCCATCATCGCCCGGCATCATCGAGCCGCCCCACGCACAATTCCATGAACCGCGCCGCCGCCCGCGAAGGCGTGGCAGCATGGGGCAACAGAATGGAAAAGCGCCTGACCAGTGGCACTGGCGCAATCCGCACCTGCCGCAATGCCCCGTCCTCATGGCGGATCGACATGGCCGAGACGAACCCAACGCCCATCCCGGCCCGCACCGCCTCCTTCACCCCCTCCACCCCGGCAATCTCCAACGCCACGCGCATCGCTACGCCGTAGCGGGCAAACGCCCGCTCGACGATCTGCCGGACCCCCGAGCCGCTTTCGCGCAGTACCAGTGGGTAGGCGCCGAGTGACGCCAAGGTATGCTCCTCGGCCTCGGCAAGCGGATGATCACTCGGCACGATGGCCACGATCTCGTCCTCGCGCCACGCCGTCACTTGCGTGCCCAAGGGCAGATCCTGCCCGGGCGGCCCCTCGATCAAGGCGATATCGACACTGTCCAACGCCGCGACGATCTCCGTGGTGTTGCCGTGGGAGGTGCTGACCAGCACGTCCGGATAACGCTTGTGAAAATCGGCAATCAGGTACGGCAGCAGGTAGCTGGCCGGCGTGGTGCTGGCGCCGATGCGCAAGGTGCCGCGCTCCAGCCCGCGCATGGCCTCGCACAAAGCCTGGGCCTGGCGGAAGGTATCGCGCAGGCGCTGGGCATGGGCCAGCAGTTGCTCGCCGGCAGCGGTCAGGCGCACGCCACGGCCGGCGCGCTGGTACAGGGGTTCGCCAAAGTCTTCCTGCAGCAACTTGAGCTGACCGGACACCGCCGGTTGCGACAGATGCAGGGCCAGGGCCGCATGGCTGATGTTGCCATGCTCGGCTACGGTGGCGAAGGTTATCAGCTGTTCTGGGGTCATCTAGTAAAAATATCAGCCAAACGGATATTTGCCATCCTAAATTACGATTTTTTATAAGCTTATAACCAGATTAACGTAGGTCATGTCGAAACATTTTCCGGAGGACTCACATGGCCACGGCAACTTCCAACCCCACGTTGGCGCCTACCCTCTCCACCCGAGGGCGGCTCAACGGCATCCTGTTCGTCGCGCTGTTCGCGCTCGCCGTCACCCAGTTGGCAGCCCTGCCGGCCATCGCCGGCCTGGGCATCAGCCCGCTGATCGTCGGGATTGTCGCCGGCGCCCTTTATGGCAATGCCCTGCGCGATGGCGTGCCGGCCAGCTGGGCAGCCGGTATCAACTTCTCGGCCCGTGGGTTGCTGCGCATCGCCGTGGCCTTCTTCGGCCTGCGCGTGAGCCTGCAGGAGATCGCCGAAGTCGGCTGGTCCGGCTTGACGGTATCGTTGCTGGTCGTGACCAGCACCTTGCTGATCGGCCTGTGGTGCGGCACCAGACTGTTCAAGCTGGACCGCGATACTGCCCTGCTCACCGCAGCGGGCAGCGCGATCTGTGGTGCTGCCGCCGTGCTGGCGTTCGAATCGGCACTGCGCAGCGCCCCGCACAAGAGCGCCATGGCCGTTGGTAGCGTGGTGCTGTTCGGCACCCTGTCGATGTTCCTCTATCCACTGGCGATCAACGCCGGCTGGCTGCACCTGGACACCCTGGGCGCCGGCCTGTTCCTCGGCGGGACCATTCACGAAGTGGCGCAAGTGGTGGGCGCGGCCAGTAATGTCAGCCCCGAAGCCACGCACATCGCCACCATCGTCAAGATGACCCGGGTGATGCTGCTGGTGCCGGTGCTGCTGGTGGTGGGCCTGTGGATCAGCCGTTCGCGCCAGCCCGGCCAGGCACAAGGCAACGGCCGCATCGCCATGCCCTGGTTCGCCTTCGGTTTCCTCGCCCTGGTGCTGGTGAACTCGCTGCAGGTGCTGCCGGGCAGCGTGACCCAGGCGGTCAACAGCCTGGACACCTTCGGCCTGACCATGGCCATGACCGCGCTGGGCATGGAAACCCGCTGGAGCCAGATCCGCCAGGCCGGGCCCAAGGCACTGATCACCGGGGCAGTCCTCAACCTGTGGCTGGTGGCCGGTGGCCTGGCAATCACCCTCGGTGTGCAACGCCTTTTAGGTTGACGCGCCTTGATCGGTATGGTGTTGTCTTGCAAGGATGTTTTTACCTGCACAGGAACGACTTAGATGCCTCAACGCCATGTCATCAATGCATCCGTCAGCCCCAAAGGCAGCCTGGAGACGCTGTCGCAACGTGAAGTCCAGCAACTGAGTGAAGTCGGTACCGGCAGCCTCTACACTTTGTTCCGCCAGTGCGCCCTGGCCATTCTCAACACCGGCGCCCATGTCGACAACGCCAAGACCATTCTCGAAGCGTACAAGGACTTCGAAGTCCGCATCCACCAGCAAGACCGCGGCGTGCGCCTGGAGCTGCTGAACGCTCCAGCCGACGCCTTCGTCGATGGCGAAATGATCGCCAGCACCCGCGAAATGCTGTTCAGCGCCCTGCGGGACATCGTCTACACCGAAAGCGAGCTGGCCAGCCAGCGCATCGACCTGGAAAGCTCCCAGGGCATCACCGACTATGTCTTCCACCTGCTGCGCAACGCCCGGACCCTGCGCCCTGGCGTGGAGCCGAAGATGGTGGTGTGCTGGGGTGGCCACTCGATCAGCAGCGAGGAGTACCAGTACACCAAGAAGGTCGGCCACGAACTGGGCCTGCGCAAACTGGACATCTGCACCGGCTGCGGCCCGGGCGTGATGAAGGGCCCGATGAAGGGCGCCACCATCGCCCATGCCAAGCAACGCATGCACGGCAGCCGCTACCTGGGCCTGACCGAGCCGGGCATCATTGCCGCCGAGGCGCCGAACCCGATCGTCAACGAGCTGGTGATCCTGCCGGACATCGAGAAGCGCCTGGAAGCCTTCGTCCGCGTCGGCCACGGCATCATCATCTTCCCCGGCGGCGCCGGCACTGCCGAGGAATTCCTCTACCTGCTCGGCATCCTCATGCACCCCGACAACCAGGACCTGCCCTTCCCGGTGGTGCTCACCGGGCCGCGCAGTGCCGAACCCTTCCTGCAGCAGCTGCATGCCTTCGTCGGTGCCACCCTCGGCGAGGCCGCGCAACGCCACTACCAGATCATCATCGATGATCCGGCGGAAGTGGCCCGGCACATGGTCGAGGGGCTCAAGCAGGTCAAGCAGTTCCGCCGCGAGCGCAATGACGCGTTCCACTTCAACTGGCTGCTGAGGATCGACGGTGGCTTCCAGCACCCGTTCGACCCGACCCACGCCAACATGGCCGAACTGGCCCTGCGCCGTGACCTGCCAGCCCACGAGCTGGCGGCCAATCTGCGCCGGGCGTTTTCCGGCATCGTTGCGGGCAACGTGAAAGACAAAGGGATCCGGCTGATCGAGGAGCACGGGCCGTATCAGATCCGCGGTGATGCGGCGGTGCTGGAACCGTTGGGGCGCCTGTTGCAGGCGTTCGTCGACCAGCACCGGATGAAGCTGCCAGGTGGCGCTGCTTATGTACCTTGCTATCAGGTCGTGACCTGAGATTGCAGGGGGCCGCTTTGCGCCCCCTTCGCGGGCACGCCCGCTCCCACAGGGGTTTCACAGACATCGAAGCCAGCGGTATTCCTGTGGGAGCGGGCGTGCCCGCGAAGGGGCCAGCATCAATCTATCTGACCGGACTCGCCACGGTCCGGTCAACCAGGCGGATGCTGTCACGCCCGCCCCGCTTGGACTGGTACAACGCCACATCCCCCTGCTCGATCAACGCCGCCAGGCTGGCCGGTGGCTGATCGAACAGGTTGGCGCCGATACTCAAGGTCACCGCCTGCGGGGTCGGCATCGCCTCCCTGGCAAACTGCTGGAACTGGTCACGCAGCTGGCTGCCCAGTGCCACCACCTTCTCGCTGCTGGCACCATTGAGCAGGATGACGAACTCATCGCCGCCCAGTCTTGCCGCCAACGAACGCTCCGGCAACACCGTACGAATCATCTCGCTCAAGGCAATCAGCAGGCGGTCACCCGCCGCATGTCCATGCAGGTCATTGACCAGCTTGAAGTTGTCGATGTCGATCAGCAGCAACGCCCCCGGCTGAGCCGGGCTGACCGCCTTGAACAGGTGCGTCGCCCGCACTTCCAGGGCCCGACGGTTGTACAACGCCGTCAGCGGATCGCGAGCAGCCAGCCGGGCGATGCGTTCTTCACGGCGATAGCGCTCGGTGCCGGTCATCGACAGCGCGATCAGCATGATCGCCATCGCCCCTTCGACCAGCGAAACCTGGATGATCAGGCCGCCAAAGGTCGCCAGGTCGATCAACGTGCCCGGTATCACCGCCACGGCCGCCTTGGCTACATAGAACAGGCCATGGATCAACAGCACGTAACGCAGCTGCACCGCCCCCACACTCAGCGACTTGCCATGCGGGCGCAGCAGGTAGCTGGCCTTGAGCGTGAGCGACGCTACCAGCAGCGAGTTGACCATCAGCATCAGTTTCGACCACTGCGGCCCCACGGGCAGAAGCAACAAGCCGAACCAGATCACCACGATCAGCAGCCATGCCCGCGACAGCCGGGCCTGGGTGAAACGCACCACGCCCAGCAGAAAGAACGCATGGGCAACCACCAACAAGCCATTGGCGAACCAGATACCGATCAGCAGCAGGCCGATCCCGCGCAACAGTGCCAGGGTCGAACCGACGGTGATCGTGGCGAAACCGGCGCTCCAGAACAGCAGCGACGATTCGCGGACACTGCGCCACTCGATCGCCAGGTACAGCGCAGCGGCAGCGGCCAGGGCGATGGTGATCGTCAGCATTGTGGGTGGATCAAGCGCCATATACGGTCTGGCCTGTCTGATAACGTGGAAAAGGCCGATTGTATGCGCTTGGCATGACTTTTCAGAGGGGCGAACGGTCACGCTGCATGCAAATGAGTGTAACCGTTCAAGGTACGACAGGTCCGGTGGCGATCCCCGCCTCCATCAAACGCACCAACGCCTGGTTTTCCACCGGTTTGCTGAGCAAGAAACCCTGCACCTCGTGGCATTGGTCATCGCTGAGGAGCGCCAGTTGTTGCGGGGTCTCGACACCCTCGGCAGTGACGGTCATGCCCATGGCATTGCCCAGGTTGATGATGGCCTGAACCACGCTGCGGTCACTGTCGCTCTTGCCCAGCGACTGCACGAAACGCTTGTCGATCTTGATGCTGTCGAACGGGTAGGTACGCAGGTAGCCGAGCGACGAATAGCCAGTGCCGAAATCGTCCATGTTCAGGCGCACGCCCAGTTCCTTGAGCGCATTCATGGTATGTAGCGCGCCCTCGACATCGTTGAGCATGACGTTTTCGGTGATTTCCAGCTCCAGGCGGTGCGCCGGCAGGCCGGTGTGCCTGAGCGCCTCCGCCACGTCACGTACCACATCGCTGCGGCGAAACTGCGCCGGCGACATGTTGACCGAGACCAGCACGTCAAGCGGCCAGCTGCGCGCACGGCTGCAGGCTTCATGCAGCACCCAGCTGCCCAGTTGCACGATCAGGTCCGACTCTTCGGCCAACGGGATGAAACGGTCCGGGTGCAGCAGCCCCAGGCGCGGGTGATGCCAGCGCACCAGCGCCTCGACGGAGGCCACCGTGTTGCCATCGACCTTGAAGCGTGGCTGATAATGCAACAGCAACTCGCCACGCGGGATGCCCGCACGCAGTTCGCCTTCGAGCGTGCGTTTTTCCAGCAGCGCCGCGTTCATCTGCGTCGAGAAATAGCGCCAGGTGTTTTTGCCGGCCTGCTTGGCGCTATAGAGGGCGACGTCGGCATAGCGGATCAGGTCGCCGGGGGTGCCGGGGTACTCGGACGAGAGCACCACCCCCAGGCTCGCGCCGACCTGCACGGCATGGCCACCCAGCGTGATCGGCCGACGCAAGGTGTCGATCAGCCGCGCACAGAAGCGGTCCATTTCCTCTCGCTGACCAGGCCGCACCAGCACGACGATGAATTCGTCCCCACCCAGGCGCGCCACCAGGTCACTGTCACGGGTCACCTCGCCGAGGCGCCGGGCTACCTCGATCAGCACCGAATCGCCAGCCGGGTGGCCGAGGCTGTCATTGATCGGCTTGAAGTTGTCCAGGTCGAGCATCAGCACGGCCACGGGCACGGGCTGGTCCTGCTCGAGAAAACGGAACAGTTTGTTGCGATTGGGCAGGCCGGTAAGCGCATCGTGCAAGGAAAGGTGCTGGATCTGGGCGTGGGCAGCCACTTCGTCGGTAATGTCACTGCAGGTACCACGGAAGCCTTTGCAGATACCCTGCTCGATGATCGCCCGCGCCGCGATGCGGCACTCACGCTGCTGGCCCAGGCGGTCGCGGTACTGGCAGCGCAGGCTGGCGGTCGCTTCGGTGGCTGCCAGATTATGCAGCCAGGTCTCGACAGGGCTGGTGTCGCAGGCCAGCAGTTGCGTGAGGGGGCGCTGCAGCCATTGCTCGACAGGGTGGCCGGTCAGCTCGGCGAACCGTGCGGAGAGGTAGGTCAGGTGCTGCTGGACATCGGTTTCCCAGATCCAGTCCGAGGCCGCCTCGGCGACGGCCTTGAAACGCGCCTCGCTGGTTTCCAGGGCGTTCTTGGAGGCCGCCAGCTGGCGGTGGCTGCGGTCGATACGGGCGCTGGCGCGGATGGCATAGCGGGTGAGCAATGCCGTCAGCAGGCCAAACACCAGCAATACCAGGCTCAAGGGTGCGACCACCGTGCGCAACAAAATGGTGCCGGGGCGCTCGATTTCCCAGGTCAGGGCCTGCCCGGTGCCTTCCAGCGGCAAGTAACCCAGGCCCGCTTGCGGGACTTTGCTCGCGGTGGTGGCGAAACCACTCAAACCGACCGCCTTGGCCAGCTCTGCGAGCATGACCGCGTCCAGTGCACGCACGAACACCAGCACCGCATTCGGCGCCGCCACATGGTGCGGTGTCGAGGGGGAGCGAATGACGGCAGCAGAAAACAATGCAGGTCGTCCGGCGAACATGACAAACCCGGACGCGGCCTGATCCTGCTTGACCGCGGCACGCGCCAATTGCATGACCCTGCTGCCGCTGGCGCTGAAATCGTCAAACGTGCGGGTGCTGAGTTCGCCTTTGATCACCGCATAGTGGGTACCGTCATCGTCCAGTACAAACACGCCCTCGTAGCCATTGTCGCGATAAAGGGTCTGGCCGACATTATCCTCGTCATACGCCCAGTGGCTGTCCACCGGCCCTGCCAGGTGATCGTAGGCGGCCTGCCAGAAAGCGTAGCTGAGCAGGTAGGCACGCTCGTTTTTCTGAAGTTGCTCAAGGGAAGACTGCGTGTGAAAACTGCTTTGGCTACGTTCGCGCTCATCGAGTGACTGGGCGATCCGGTACAGCGAGACCATGCCCAGCACCAACGCCACCAACAACAGTGCCGAGAAGGCCAGGACCAGCTGTCGGACCACGAGACTGCGCGGCGAGCCATTGCCAACAAGTGATTCCATTCGCAGAGCCTTTTACCAGGGTTCGTCAAAGTGGACCCCGACCGATTGGCAAGGATCGATCCAGCTGACGACTGGCGGCCTATAGGACCCTTTTGATCAACGGCTCCAGCCGGCTGTAGCGCAGGCGCCGCAGGAACTTGCGCACTTCCTTGGGATGCTCGGCTTTCTCGCCCAGCTCATCCACCGTGCCGATCTGCGGCGCATGCCGGCGAATGCCCTCCAGCTCCACCGCCCGTGGCACCAGCCACTGCCCGTGCGGGTCATCGATCAGCAGCCCGTTCTCCAGGTCCAGGTTGAACCCGCGTGGGTTGAGGTTGTTGCCGGTCAGCAGCGAATAGCGCTGGTCGACCCACACCCCCTTGGCATGGAAGGTGTGGCCCGGATCGTTCCATATCCGTATCAGCAACTGGCCGCTGGCAATCGCGGCCTGACGGCGCCGGGCAAAGGCCCGCAGGTTGTCCTCGTACAGGTACGGCAAGGCACCACTGGCACTGAACGGCTCGCCCGGGGCGATATAGAAGTCGTTGGCGGTGCGGTGGCCGACGATCAGCTCGATGCGCACGCCCCTGCCCAGTGCATGATCGATCTCGCGCATTACCACCCGAGGCGGGTTGAAATACGGTGTGCTGATGATGATCTGCGCACGTGCCACCGCCAGCAGCGCGCACAGCGTGCGGTTGAGCGGGTTGCCACGGCCGACGCCCAGCAGCGGGATGACACGCAGCCCCTGCCCCGCAATGGCGGGCGGTGCGTCATAGGCCATACGCCGCAGGCGCGCACGCAGGCGCCGGATATCGCCGCGCAGGCTGCGGGTTGCAGGGGCAGCAGGCAGGTCCAGACGCGGCGTCGCGGTGTGGTGCAACAAGCGTCGAACCAAGCCGACCATGGCATCGGCCTGGGCCGGCGACTGGAACAGGTGGTAACGGTCGAGCCGGTAGCGGTCGAACCGGTGGAGATAGACGTTATTAAGGCTGGCGCCGGTGTAGATCACGCAATCGTCGATCACGCTGCCTTTCAAGTGCAGTACACCGAACAGCTCGCGGGTCTGCACCGGCACACCATGAATCACCACATCCAGCCCACGCAACTGGCGCTGGGCCTGATACCAGGCGGCATTGCCCGGCTGGCGCCCGCCCCCCAGCAGGCCACGGCGGGCACGGAACCAGTCGACCACGATGACGATCTCCAGGCCCGGCCGCTCGGCCTTGGCCTGGTACAGGGCATCGAGCACCTCCTGGCCGGCCTCGTCCTCTTGCAGGTACAAGGCAACGATCACGATTCGCCGGGTCGCCGTGGCGATGCGTTTCAGCAGGCAGGTGCGGTAGGCCGCGGCATCCGGCAACACCTGGATCGCTTCGGGGGCGATGGCGAAGCCTGGCAACGCCGCCAGCATGGAGTCAGGGTTCAAATCGAGTCACCTTTGGTCTGCAATCAGGTCCGTGCTGGCGGACACGTCTATTGTTCATCGCGCCACCGCGTCAAGCCGAAAACCTTAACGTGAGGAACCGACCGTGGCAATGTATCCAGCCAAGCTCATGCGCGTTGCCTACACTGTTGCTGATTGCCGCTGATTCTTCAGGAGCCACCATGGACGATTCCAGCCAGGGCAAGCCCCCGACCTTCTGGCAGATGCTGCACAGCATTCTCGCCGCCGCCTTTGGTGTGCAAAGCGGCAAGAACCGCGCCCGCGACTTCACCCACGGCAAGGCCAGCCACTTCATCGTGCTGGGCACGCTGTTCACCCTGGTGTTCATTGCCGTACTGATCGGCCTGGTGCAACTGGCGCTGCACCTCACTGCGCGCTGAGCACGCTGAAATAAAACGCAAACGCCTGCGAGATTCCCTCCCGCAGGCGTTCTGCCTGGATCACGGTCTTGAGTTCAGGTCACTGGTGGCTGACCCAATACACCGCGGTGACCACCACCAGGACGATCAGGCAAAGGATCGCCCAGGCATCGACACTGCTGTCAGCTTTGCGGACCTTGGTAGAGTTTCCCATTGCATTGCCTCTTGTAGTGGTTATGGGAATGCACTTCACCACCAGCAGTTAAGACGAGCTATGCCCTTCACTCAAGCAAGGTCTTTCAATAGTCGACGGGTGACGTGAGAAACGGATATTGGTAGCTCGGCGGCTGCCCTTGGGCGCTGTAATGCTGGAAATCGACACCGTAGTCGTCGCGCTCCAGCAGCTTCAGCCAACGCCGTGCCTTGGCCTGGTCGATCGACTGCAGCACGGGCAGCACATGCTCTTGCTTACCGTCGCGGTTGACCTGCAGGCCTTGGGCATCGTCGTGCAGCAATACCATGGCCCAGCCCCCCAGTGTGGTATGCCCGCCCATCAGCACGCCAAGGCGCCCATCGATACGGGCGCGCAAGGCTTGCGGCGAGCTGTTGACAGCGGCGAACACCACGTCGCGCCCAGGCTTGCGCCCGGCTTCCTCGAACGCCTGCATGGCACCGAAAGCCATCTGGTCGTTGGCTGCCCACACCAGCCGGGTCCGGGGATAGCGCTGCACCAACTGTTTGGCTTGCTCGTAGGCGCGCTCGCGGTTCCAGCCGCCATACACCACCTGGCGCAGGCGCACCTGAGGAAAGTCTGCCAACGCCTGGCGCATGCCTTCTTCACGCAACTGCGAAGCCGGGGTGGTCTTGACACCGGCAAAGGCCACCAGGTCGATCGGCTCATTGTCTCGGGGCAACAACGCGACCATCTCGTGCAGCATGCGAAAGCCAGCCTGCTGATCGTTGGCGGTCAAGGTACCGAGCACCTGTCCATATCTGTCGGGCTGGGCCTGGATGCTCCGGGCCTGGTTGGCGGTGAGGCCGTTGTTGACCAGGAACAGCTTGACCCCGGTCCCACGGGACAAGCGGATGATCTCTGGCGCCAGGTACTGTTCGTTGACCAGCACCAGGTAGTCCGGCCGCTGCGGGCCATCGAGCGTCGCCCGGGCCTGGCTCATCGCCCGCCCGGCATCGCGCTCGCTGTACTCGACCCGCAGGGTCATGCCCAGCTCATCGGCGGCGGCCTGCATGAAACGCGAGTAATTGACCCAGAACGTCTCGTTGGAGTGGCCAGGGTTCAGGAAGACCACCGAAGCGGCCTGAGCGGAAGCTGCCAAAGGCAGGCTCAGGCACAAGCTTTGGCAAAGCGCCTTGAGCATGCGGATACACCCTTTGAAACAAACCACTGAGTATAAACCCGTCGCCTGATAGGGGAATAAATGCCAGTCAGTCTCACTTAGTTCGTTTGGTTCTTTTCATATGCAAAAACATCACTTTAGCGCATAAACCCAACCTGCTATCGTTCCCCGGCTCCGAACCGGAGTGCGCGGCCGTGCGCGCGAATAGCTGCATGCAGCCTGAGACAGGACTTTTATGTACGTATACGACGAGTACGATCAGCGGATCATCGAGGACCGCGTCAAGCAGTTCCGTGATCAGACCCGCCGCTACCTGGCCGGTGAGCTGAGCGAAGAAGAATTCCGCCCTCTGCGCCTGCAGAACGGCCTCTACATCCAACGTTTCGCGCCGATGCTGCGCGTCGCCGTGCCGTACGGCCAGCTGAACGCCAAACAGGTTCGCACCCTGGCCAAGATCGCCCGCGACTACGACAAGGGCTACGCCCACATTTCCACCCGCCAGAACGTGCAGTTCAACTGGCCAGCGCTGGAAGACATCCCGGATATTCTCGCCGAACTGGCCACCGTGCAGATGCACGCGATCCAGACCAGCGGCAACTGCCTGCGCAACACCACCACCGACCAGTTCGCCGGTGTGGCTGCGGATGAAATCGTCGACCCGCGCCCCTGGTGCGAAATCGTCCGCCAGTGGACCACCTTCCACCCGGAATTCGCCTACCTGCCGCGCAAGTTCAAGATCGCCATCAACGGCTCGAAAGAAGACCGCGCCGCCATCGAAGTGCACGACATCGGCCTGGAGCCGGTGCGCAACGCCGCTGGCGAGCTGGGCTTCCGCGTGCTGGTCGGTGGTGGCCTGGGCCGTACCCCGGTGGTCGGTTCGTTCATCAACGAGTTCCTGCCGTGGCAGGACCTGATCAGCTACCTCGACGCCATCCTGCGCGTGTACAACCGTTACGGTCGTCGTGACAACAAGTACAAGGCGCGGATCAAGATCCTGGTCAAGGCTCTGACCCCTGAAGTGTTCGCCGAGAAGGTCGAGGCCGAAATGGCCTACCTGCGTGGCGGCAGCACCACCCTGACCGAGGAAGAAGTCCAGCGCGTCTCGCGCCACTTCGTCGATCCGGATTACCTGGCCCTCGACAACGTCGACTACAGCGCCCAGGATGCCGAGTTCCCGGGCTTCGCCCGCTGGCGTTCGCGTAACACCCGCGCCCACAAGCGCCCTGGCTACGTGGCCGTGACCCTGTCGCTGAAGCCGACCGGTGTTGCCCCGGGCGACCTGACCGACAAGCAGCTGGACGCCGTGGCCGACCTTGCCGAGCGCTACAGCTTCGGCTTCCTGCGTACCTCCCACGAGCAGAACATCATCCTCGCCGACGTCGAGCAGCGCCAGCTGCACGCGCTGTGGATGGAACTGCGCGAAAACGGCTTCGCCACGCCGAACATCGGCCTGCTGACCGACATCATCTGCTGCCCGGGCGGCGACTACTGCTCGCTGGCCAACGCCAAGTCGATCCCGATCGCCGAATCGATCCAGCGCCGTTTCGACGACCTGGACTACCTGTTCGACATCGGCGAGATCGACCTGAACATCTCTGGCTGCATGAACGCCTGCGGCCACCACCACGTCGGCCACATCGGCATCCTCGGGGTGGACAAGAAGGGCGAGGAGTTCTACCAGGTATCGCTGGGCGGCAACGCCGCGCGCGACGCCAGCCTGGGCAAGATCCTCGGCCCGTCCTTCGCCCAGGATGACATGGCCGATGTGATCGAGAAGCTGATCGCCGTGTACGTCGAACAACGTACCGAGGAAGAGCGTTTCATCGACACCTACCAGCGTATCGGCATCGACCCCTTCAAGGAACGCGTCTATGCAGCGAATCATTAAGAACAACCAGATCGTCGACGAAACCTGGCACCTGCTGCCCAAGGACACCGCGTTCGACGAGCTGACCAACTGCGACGACTACATCGTCCCGCTGCAGATGTGGCGCGACCACGCCCACGTGCTCAAGGCCCGCGATGGCGGCCTGGGCGTGTGGCTGGACAGCGACCAGGAAGCGGAAGAAATCGGCGAGGACGTGCAGCACTTCCAGGTCATCGCCCTGAACTTCCCGGCCTTCACCGACGGGCGCAGCTATTCCAACGCGCGCCTGCTGCGTGACCGCTATGGCTTCAAGGGCGAGCTGCGCGCCATCGGCGACGTGCTGCGCGACCAGCTGTTCTTCATGGCCCGCTGCGGCTTCGACGCCTTCGCCCTGCGTGCCGACAAGGACCCGGAAGATGCCCTGCAAAGTCTGAAGGACTTCTCGGTTACCTACCAGGGCGCCACCGACGAGCCGCTGCCGCTGTTCCGGCGCCGCTGATCGGCACCTGCAATGCCCTACGGCCCGCCTTTTGGCGGGCCGTTTCGTTTGTGCGCAATACACATTCAGGTTTCCTGATGGCACGCCGATAGCATGGATACCCACAGAATCCGCATGGAACGCCGATGATGAACCCGATAGCTGCCGTTCGCACCTTTCCCGTCCAGATCGCGCCTGCAGCGACAGCCCAGATCAACGCAGCCAGCCAAGCCCCCAGCACGGTGACGCGCGCCAGTACGCAGGTGATCCTCGGCCAGCCAACGGTCGGCACGGACAGCGACATCTACTCCGCCAAAGGCAACTTGGGCAACACCTCGAACCGCTACATCTGGGAAACGCCGGCTGTCGACAAGCTCAGCCAATACATGGCCAGCGCCGTGCAATCGGGTGCAACCAGCACACGCTTCCAGGGCCTGGGGGCGGCGCTGCTGGCGCAACTGGCCGCCAATGGCGGTGAGACCATCGCCCAATCCGGCTTACTGGTCAGCGATACATCCGCGCCCAACGAGCTGATCCTCGGCCTGCAGCAGTCGCGCCTGCGCGAATACGCCAGCAATAGCATCACTTTCAACCTCACCACCGCTTCCGGCGCCACTGTGACCTTGGGCCTGTACAGCAGCGATCAAGGCCTGGCCGTGGATGCGCAGGTACAAGGCGGTACGCTCAGCGCCAAGGAGCTCGATGGCCTGGCAGCGCTCGCCAACGGCTTCCAGTCGGCCATCAACGGCCTGACCCTGGAGCCGCCGAGCCTCCAGCTGGGCGCACTGGTCAAGCTCGACCCAAACCTGTTCACCGGCCTGCAACTGGACGCGCAACTGGTCACCAGCAGCGGTGAACGACAAACCTTCGAACTGCGCCTGGACGACCAGACCCGTAGCCTGAAACTGCTGGGGCCCGGTGGCGAAGTGAAGATGAACTTCGACACCCAGGGCGGCGCTTTGCTGGGTAATCAGGCCATGCGTCAGGCTGCGGTGGCCAACTACCTGACGCAATTTGACGCCGCGCAGCAACGCGGCCATGGCGACGAACACCTGATGAGCCTGTTCAAGGATGCCTTCAGCCAGCTCAACAGCGTCGATGACGACAGACCTCGCACAGCCGGTGCGGCAGCCGCCCTGAACCGCAACAGTCGCCTGCTGCTCAACGGCCTGGCCGACTTCAACGCGTCTGTCAGTCAGCCCACGCTGCAGCCCAATCCGGTGAAGCCGGAAGAGGCAGACTACTTCAGCTACCAGGTTTCACAGGCAACCCAGATCAAGGGCGGCACCCACCTGTCCGTGGAGCAACAGCAACAGGCCAGTCTGAAGGCCGCTTGGCACCAAGGGTTCAACCCACTGGTGGCCCTGCAGCTGACCCGTGACAGCGAATCGCAGAACTACCGCTATCACGAGGTCGACGACCAGTCGAACAGCACGACCCGCCTCGGCTTCAGCAACGGCGTTCTGACTGAAGCTCGCGTGTCGCAACAGGCTAGCCAGACGGAGCGGGTCCGTTCCTACCAGAATGGCATCGAGATCTCGGATGTCGACAAGCACTTCTCCAACAGCAAGGATCGGGACCTGCTGGGCGTCCTCGACGCGCTGCTGCGAAAGGACAGTGAAGCGCAGCGCATCGGCGCGCAGTCGGCCTTGGAACAACAACTGCTGGGACTGAGCCAATTGTGGTTGCTGCAATCCAATCCGGCGCAGATCAAGCATTGATTGCGCCACCTTGCCTGAATTGCATGAGCTCAGGGGTCATTTGTGACTTCAAGTCAAATGACCTTGGCCCTGCCCTGCCTTAATCAAACACGCGGAATCCCGCACACTGCTCCTTACCGTTCTCTCACCTGGAGCAGATTCATGAGCATCCCATCCTTCGGCCTCGGCACATTCCGTCTAACCGGCCAAGCCGTCATCGATTCGGTCAAGTCGGCCCTGGAACTGGGCTACCGGGTCATCGACACGGCGCAGATCTACAAGAACGAAGCTGACGTCGGGCAGGCCATCGCCGAAAGCGGCGTGCCACGCAGCGAGTTGTTCATCACCACCAAGATCTGGGTCGAGAACTACGCCGCCGACAAGCTGATCCCCAGCCTGCGCGACAGCCTGCAGAAACTGCGCACCGATTATGTCGACCTGCTGCTGATCCACTGGCCGGCCCCAGGCAACGGCGTTGAGTTGGCCGAATACATGGAAGCCTTGGCTGAAGCCAAGACATTGGGCCTGACCCGTCAGATCGGCGTCTCCAACTTCAACATCGAGCTGACCCGCCAGGCCATCGCCGTGGTCGGCAAAGGCGAAATCGCCACCAACCAGATCGAGCTCAGCCCGTACCTGCAGAACAGCAAGCTGACCGCGTTCCTCAAGGAACAAGGCATCACCGTCACTTCGTACATGACCCTGGCCTACGGCAAGGTGCTGAAAGACCCGGTACTGGCCGAGATCGCCAACAAGCACAAGGCCACCGTCGCCCAGGTTGCGCTGGCCTGGGCCCTGCAGCTCGGTTACGCGGTCATCCCGTCTTCAACCAAGCGTGAAAACCTGGCCAGCAACCTGCTCGCCCGCGACCTGCACCTGGATGACCAAGACATGGCGCGCATCGCCACGCTCGAGCGCAATGGCCGTGAAGTCAGCCCTGAAGGCCTGGCACCGATCTGGGACTGATGCCATGACTGTCGCCGAATACCGATTGCAGCGCGTTCATCACACCGCGCAGGAGGCTGCATCATGAAAGCCGGACGTGTCCTGTTCGCCCTGGCCATCGGTGCCTTTGGCATCGGCACCACCGAATTCACGCCGATGGGCCTGCTACCGGTGATCGCCCAAGGCGTAGACGTCAGCATCCCCAGCGCTGGCATGCTGATTACCGCCTATGCCATCGGCGTCATGGTCGGTGCGCCGATCATGACCTTGCTGTTCAGCCGCTTCGGCAAACGCGCGGCACTGATGGCATTGATGGCGATTTTCACCGCAGGCAACCTGCTCTCGGCGCTGTCGCCAGACTATTACACCCTGCTCGCCTCACGCCTGGTCACCAGCCTCAACCACGGCGCTTTCTTCGGCCTGGGCGCCGTGGTGGCCGCCAGTGTCGTGCCCAAGGAAAAGCAGGCCAGCGCCGTGGCGACCATGTTCATGGGCCTGACCATCGCCAACATCGGCGGTGTGCCGGCGGCCACCTGGATAGGCCAGCAGGTCGGCTGGCGCATGGCCTTCGCTGGCACTGCGGGGCTCGGCCTGCTGGCCATGGCGGCCCTGTGGTATGCCCTGCCCAAGGGTGAGCGCGGCAGCGTGCCACATGTGCGCAAGGAACTGGCGGTGATCGCGCGCCCCAGCGTGCTGCTGGCGATGGCCACCACGGTGCTGGGCGCTGGCGCCATGTTCACCTTGTATACCTACGTGGCGCCAGTGCTGGCGGCGCTGACCGGCGCCTCGGACAGTTTCATCACCCTTGGCCTGGTGCTGATCGGCGTTGGCTTCACCTTGGGCAACAGCCTGGGTGGGCGCCTGGCCGACTGGTCGCTGGACGGCTCGGCGCGGATCTTCCTCGGCGTGCTGGCGGTGATCATGCTGTTGATGCCGCTGGTGCTGGGCAGCCATATCGGTGCCGCCATCGCTTTGCTGGTGTGGGGCATGTTCACCTTCGCCGTGGTGCCGCCACTGCAGATGCGGGTGATGATCGCCGCCATCGAGGCACCTGGGCTGGCGTCGTCGATCAACGTCGGTGCGTTCAATCTGGGTAACGCGCTTGGCGCAGCCTTGGGCGGCGCGGTAATCAGCCTGAACCTCGGCTATGCCGCAGTGCCGATGGCCGGTGGTGTGCTGGCGGCTGCCGGGTTGCTGCTGGTATGGCTCGGTGGGCGCAGCAAGGCTGCGGATAAAACCCTGGGCACCGCCTGACCTCACGGATAGCGCCGAACCTGAGGGAGCGGCGCTCTACCTGTCAGAATCTCAATCCTACGTTGATCATCCCCGCAGCCCCTCCCAGCACCACGAACTCGGCCCCCACCGGCCCCCAATGCACGCCGAACGACGGAATGATCACCGGCGCAACGCCGAAGTGGTTCAACGGGATCTTATCGTCATATTCGCCCTTGTAGCCCTCGATCAGGCCGGCGCTCAGCTTGGCATACACGGGATAGCGCTCGTGCTCCCAGACCTTGCCCAGGTAGGCGTAGTAAGAGCGCTGGGAGAACGAGTTCTTGAAGGTCGCCGCGCCCCATAGCAGGCCGTCAGTGTAGATACGCTCGATGCCGATCAATTCCTGGTGGTTGTTGTGCTCCGGTCCGTGGGTCCAGGATTGCAATTGCGCTGAAGCGGCCAGCGGCCGAATTGGGCAATGAATCAGAATTGGACTACACATCATGGCGAAAACAGCTAAGCGCCTTCGTGCCACACTCAGGCACGACCTCTTATCAGGACCGCCAAGATGCCATCCTTTGATGCCTTTTTACCGTGCCAGCGCTATGATGTCCCCTATGCACACAATCTGTTTCAGGTTGTCTGGAGGTATCTACCCATGGCTGCAAAAGCCAAGCATGCCACTGAAACTGAGCTCGACGCACTGGAGCAGTTGATTCCCGACTGCGCCACTGAAGCGACGCATTCCGCTTATCTGCGGGCGCTGCAAGTGAGCCGGCACGGCGTACTGCGCACCGATGATGGCCATCTCGTGCGGGTTGCTGCTGACGGCTCCAGAACAGTCGTGGCCAAGGCCAAACCCCGGCGCAGAGTCAATATTGGCGAGAAGATCAGCGTAAGGAAGGTGAGCGAGAATCCGACCCAGTGAAGGCCCGCAGGCTGCGGGTATTCGCCGGCCCCAATGGATCTGGCAAAAGTACTATCAAGGCTGACCTGCCGGCAGCCCTCACGCGAATTTTCGTCAATGCCGATGAATTGGAGAGAGAAGCCAAGGCCAATGGCTTTATCGACCTGGCAGTCTTTGAAATCGAAGCCAGCCTGGCTGAGCTGGTTCTATTTCACACCGATCATTACCTGATACGGCAGAAGCAACTGACTGATGAAGCCAGAATGCTGGGCCTGCACGGCTCGTGCGTCGACTACAGGCAGATCAAGGTGAATTCCTATTTCGCCTCCGTTCTGTCTGACTTCATTCGGCACCGCTTGCTCGATGAGGGTGTCAGCTTCAGTTTCGAAACTGTCATGTCGCACCCCAGCAAGGTCGAGTTCATGCGCAGTGCCCAAGCGCGGGGCTACCGTACTTACCTTTACTTCGTCTCGACTGAAAACCCTGAAATCAATATCGACCGGGTACACATTCGAGTGCAGGAAGGTGGGCATCCAGTCAGACCGGATCTAGTCAGAGAGCGCTACGCACGGGCATTGGACTTGCTGCCGGACGCTATCGCAGTCAGCAATCGCGCCTACGTATTCGACAACTCAGGTGAGTGTGCTGTGTGGCTGGCGGAGATTACTGAAGGCACCGAGCTTGAGTACCGAGCTGAACAGATTCCTGACTGGTTCTTTGATGCGTACATCGACGAAGTCGAGCCCTGAAAACTGGCAAAGACGGGGAAACCTGCCACTGACCACTACCACACCGCCGTGCGCTATGCCTACGAATACCGGCCTGAGCCACCTGAGCCTCTGATCAGCACACTGGCAAGCTGACCTTGACCTCCAGCCCGCCGCCCGGGCGGTTGGCCAATGTCACACTGCCGCCTTGCTCCAGCACGATCGCGCGTACCGCCGGCAAGCCGAGGCCGGCACCACCGGTGTCACGATTGCGCGAACCTTCGATGCGGAAAACGGCGCGAACACGCGCTCCTGTAACTCGGGCGCGATGCCCGGCCCGCGATCCAGCACGGTGATTTCCAGTTGCTCGGCGGTTACCGCCAGCCGCAGCTCAGGCGCCAGACCGTATTTGACCGCGTTGTCCACCAGGTTCACCAGCACCCGCTTGATACCCACCGGCCTGCCAACGTAGACGCAGCGCCGCGGCGCGTCGAGTTTGTCACTCAGCTCGATCATCAGGGCGTAGCCGCGCGCGGGTTCGAACTCCCACGGTTCGGACGCTTCAAAGGCCTGGATCCGAGCATGAGGCCGTTTCAACAAGGCCCGCAGGGTTGGCGCGCCCTGGCGAAACTCGGCATCGACCAGTTCCGGTATACCGGCCTGGTCACGGCTGCGCAGCCATTGCACGGAGTAAGAACCATCGCCTGCTGCGCTGGCGATGCCGGGGCGCTGTGCGACGGGCGCTGTATCGAGGATGCGAGTGACCGCGGCGACCTTCTCGATCACGCCGCTCTCCAGCAGCGGCGGTTGCGCCCACACGCTCAGCAGCAGGCTGAACAGCCCCTTGAGCAACAGCAGGATGAACATCGCCGTCAGGGTGGTCAGGGCAATCCAGCGGGCGATGGTGATGCGTGGCCGCGGCAAGGCCCTGCGCAGCCTGCTCAACAGCGTCATCGCCTGACCACGCTGGCAGTGAACAGGTAGCCGACATTGCGCAACGTGCGGATCAACGGTTCGGCACCCGCGTCGCTCTCCAGCTTGCGCCGCAACCGGCTGACTTGCACGTCGATGCTGCGGTCATAGGCTTCATACGACTCACCCCGGGCCAGGTCGAACAACTGCTGGCGTGGTGGATGCCCGGGCGCAGGCGTTACCGCTGACCGACAAACTGCGCACGGAGCCAGATTACTATCAGGCCCTGCGCGATTTCACCGCACAACAGCGCGCCAACCGGGTGCTCGAGGGCAGGCTCGGCGCGCCAGGCAAGCGCCCCGACCAGTGCCAGGGAGGGCCTGCCGGTGAATGATGCCGTGTCGCTGTTCCGCCGCGTGCAGGGCGGGCCGAGCAGCCGGTGCTGTTGCACGAGCTCGAAGCCCGCGTCTCGGACGATGGGCGCGAACTGATCCTCAGCCGTTATCGGGAACGTTATGCCGACGGTGGCGATACCCAGCGCCACGAAGTGCATCGCCGCATACCGATCGCCACGCTGTTGAAGTGGATGGCCAGGGCAGGCACGTCATAACGCGACCCCCGCCTACTGAATGTCCGAATCGCGACAGTGGGTGCCTGTTCGGCGTGAGACAGGCATTGCCCGGCTGGATAACCTTCGTCGGGCAATGCCTTGCCATCATTCGAAAAAGAGCCTCGCCCATGACGACTCCTGCCGCCACCTTGGCCCCACCCACCACCGCCGACCAACCCCAGGGTTTTCTGGTCCGCATCGTCGGTGCCGCCGCCTTCGCCCACCTGCTCAACGACCTGATCCAGGCCGTGCTGCCGTCGATCTACCCGATGCTCAAGAGCGACTTCTCGCTGAGCTTCGCCCAGATCGGCTGGATCGCCCTGATCTACCAGGTCACCGCCTCGCTGCTGCAGCCGTGGGTCGGCATGTACACCGACAAGCGCCCCATGCCTTACCTGCTGCCCACCGGCATGCTGTTCACCCTGGTGGGTATCGCCCTGCTCGCCTTCGCCAACAGCTACCCGATGTTGCTGTTCGCCGCTGCGGTGGTGGGCATCGGCTCGGCGACCTTCCATCCCGAAGCCTCACGGGTGGCGCGCATGGCCTCCGGCGGGCGCTTCGGCACCGCACAGTCAACCTTCCAGGTCGGCGGCAACACCGGTTCCGCCATCGGCCCGCTGCTGACCGCCGCCATCGTCATCCCCCACGGTCAGCCTGCCATCGCCTGGTTCATGCTGGCGGCCGCCCTGGCGATCTTCGTGTTGCTGCGCGTCACTGGCTGGACCATCCGCCACGGCCAGACCCAGCTCAAGGGCCTGGCCGGGCAACAGGCGCCAGGGCTGCCCACAGCCGCCATGTGGCGCGCAGTGGGCGTGATCGCCGTACTGATGTTCGCCAAATTCGTCTACATCGCGTCGTTCACCAACTACTTCACCTTCTACCTGATCGAACACTTCGGCCTGAGCGTGCAGCAAAGCCAGCTGTATCTGTTCGTGTTCCTTGCTGCCGTGGCCCTGGGCACCTTTGCCGGCGGGCCGGTGGGTGACCGTATCGGGCGCAAGGCGGTGATCTGGATTTCGTTCCTCGGTGTAGCCCCGTTCGCCCTCGCCCTGCCCTACGCCAACCTGGCCTGGACTGCGGTGCTGGCGGTGGCCATCGGCCTGGTGATGTCGTCGGCCTTCGCCGCGCTGGTGGTGTACGCCCAGGAGGCAGTGCCTGGCCGCGTCGGCATGGTCTCGGGGGTGATGTTCGGCCTGATGTTCGGCATCAGTGGCATCGGCGCTGCAGGCCTCGGCGAACTGGCCGATCTGCATGGCATCGAGTGGGTCTACCAGGTGATTTCGTTCCTGCCGCTGCTGGGCTTGGCCACCGCGCTGCTGCCGGCCACCCGCTCGAAAGCACGGCCTGCCCGCTGCTGCTAAGATGGCCGCGCCTGTTGGACTGGACACGATCATGGTCAAACCCCAGCACGAACTGCTGATGGAGGTCGATGAATGGACCTGGGAGGTGGGCAGCCGGGCAACCGACTACCCGCCAGACTGGTACATCGCCCCTCACTCGCACGCCAAGCACCAATTGATCTACGCCATCAAGGGGCTGATGCTGGTCGAGTCCGAGGCCGAGCGCTGGACTGTGCCACCCAGCCGCGGCATCTGGATGCCCAGCGGCCAGGTGCACGCCATCCGCTGCGTCGGTGACGTGAAGATGCGCAGCGTGTTCGTGCGCCCTGATACGGCGCTCGAACTGCCGCAGCAAAGCAAGGCCATCAGTATCTCGCCGCTGCTCAGCGAGCTGATCAAGGCGTCGGTCGACTTCGCTGGCCCTTTTGTCGAGGACTCACGCGAGGCGCGGATCATGCGCCTGATCCTCGACGAGATCTGCGTGCTGCCGACCTTGCCGCTGAAACTGTTGCAGCCCAGCGACAAACGCCTGCGCACGCTCTGCTCAGCCTTGCAGGCACGCCCCCACGACACGTCGACCCTCGCCGACTGGGGTGTGCACCTGGGCGTTGACGAGAAGACCATCCAGCGCCTGTTCCGCAAGGAAACCGGCATGACATTCGGCCAGTGGCGCCAACAGGCGCGCCTGATGCAGGCGCTGGAGCGCATCGCTCTGGGCGAACGCATCGTCGATATCGCAGCCACGCTGGGGTATGACAGCCCCAGTGCATTCGCCAGCATGTTCAAGCGCCAGTTCGGTATCACGCCCAGTCAGTTCTTCAAGTGACCACCGCCAACTGCCAGGCGCCCGGGCGATGGTGCCGCCTGGCAATTGCTACATAAAGTTGCAGCCAAGGTGAAAACGCCTTGGCTGCGCTGGCCACGCTCATGGCGACGACGGCCTGCCGCGAAGCTCAGCAAATACGGGCATTTGGCTGACATTCAATGCACATGAATTGAAACAGCTAGCAGGCGGATTTGTAGGACGTTTCTTCCGAGCGCTGTAGGCAGAATCGCCGCATCGCCCCTTTCCTGTATGAAACCCCAGTTTCTGCAAGATTTTGTCACTGATACGGTCCACTTTTCCTACAACGGCACGGACGCCAATGCCGCGAGAGCAACATGGATCAATACGACAAATCTGGCCTGGCCTTACAGAAAAATCTGCTCAATCTGCGTCGTGAACGGGATCGCTTGAGGACCGAAGGCAAGCATCAGGAGGCTGAACGACTGGCGCAGGAAATTTCGCGCATCGAAGCGGTGGTGGCTGCATTGCCCGCAGAGGCCAAACCACCAACGTTGCAGTAGGTAAGCAAACGGCCCTTGCCTGTATCAAGAAATACACTGTGGTCGATCCTGATAATTAATTTGTGAGGGGGCCGGATCATCCCTACCGTATGACGCTAGTCAAGTCTGGGAAGCAAAGGCCCCTTTCATGAACGACCGTGAGTTCATCAATGCCATCGACGCCGATGGGCTACCCCTGAACATCGCCGTGCGCGGCGGCCGCATCAGCCACCTCGGCGCGCACCGCGCCCGCACCGCCGCCATTGAGACCATCGACCTGGAAGGCCTGCTGGTGCTGCCCGGCTTCGTCGACGGCCACATCCATCTGGACAAGAGCTTTGTCGGTGACCGCTGGCGCCCGCACCAGCCGGTCGCCAGCCTGCGCGAGCGCCTGGCCGTGGAAAAACGCGAACTTGCCAGCGCCCCACCGATCGTCGAGCGCGCCGACGCGCTGATCCGCCAGGCCGCCTCGTTCGGCACCCTGGCCATGCGCTGCCATGTCGACGTCGATGCCACCACTGGCCTGGCCAACTTGCGCGCCATCCTTGAAGCCCGCGACAAGTGGAAAGACCTGGTCGACATCGAGCTGGTAGCTTTCCCGCAGGCCGGTGTAGTGACCTGCCCTGGCACCGCGCAGGTGATGGAGGCCGCCGTGCGTGAAGGTGTGCAGGTGGTTGGCGGCATCGACCCGACCACCCTGGACGGCGACGCCGACGCCCAGCTTGATATCGTTTTCGGTATCGCCGACCGCCATGGCGTGAAGGTGGACATTCACCTGCACGAACCCGGCGACAGCTGCATCGCCCAGCTCGAGCGTATCGCCGCCCGTACCCAGGCACTGGGCATGCAAGGCCTGGTGGCGGTCAGCCATGCCTACGGCCTGGGTGATGTCAGCGACGCCGTGGTTGACCGCACTGCCGAAGTGCTGGCCCTTGCCGGCGTTTCGATCATGACCAATGCACCCGGCGACCACGCCTTCCCGCCTGTGCTGCGCCTGCGTGCCGGTGGCGTGCGGGTGTTCACTGGCAACGACAATATCCAGGACGCCTGGTGGCCCTATGGCAACGGCGACATGCTGCAGCGGGCGATGCTGGTCAGTTACCGCTCTGGTTTCAATACCGACGAGGAGCTGCGCGTAGCATTGGAAATGGCGACCGTGGCCAGCGCCGGGGTGATGGGCAAGCAGGATTACGGGTTGAAGGTCGGCAATGAAGCCAGCTTCATCCTGTTCAAGGCTCCGAATGCAGCAGCGGCGGTGGCGGCAGCCATTCATGAACGGGTGATCGTGCGCCACGGCGCCTTCTGGGGTGGGCCTGCGCAGCTACAGCTGAAGGCTGCGCAGTTCGCCACCGAACTGCGTCGCTAGCGAGAGCCATGGCAAAGCGCGCTTACTGAATGTGCTTGAGCTTTTCGAGCATGGCGGCGCTGCCCTTGAGGTAACCGGTGACCTCGCCATCGTCCCGTTTGAATTTGATGCCCATCACCTTGTTGTCCAGCTTGACCAGCTCGACCGATGCCCGGATGACTTCGTGGGGATGAGTGACTTCTGCGGGCGCCTTGCCTTTCTGGATGGAAACTTCGCTGACGGTCTGCTCGAACCTGTTGTGTTCAGCATCAAACGACCAGGACGACTGCTGCACGATCTTCTGCATTGAGTTCTTTTCGCTGAGGATCAGAAAGTCGGTGGCCGAACCGTCTGCCCTGAGTAGCAACAACGCCAGCGCCTGGGACGTGCCATCATCGGCGTTGGAGTACCAGACGCCATACAGGTCGCTTTTCAGGTACCTGGGCGCTGTGTTTGCCGTTTCACTTGGCGGCTTTGCTGTGCCGGGTGTGGAACAGGCGCAGAGCACCAGCGGGGCCAGCAGTGCGATTGCTACGGTGAGGTACTTTCTCATTACATTCCTGGGGCTTTTCAGTATCCGATCCGCAGCCTCACCCTTTCTTGACTGGCCGCGGGTTTCCTTTGAACAGGCTCAACCTGCCTGCATCGACAAACAGCGCTGCAACTGCAGCGCATTGGCGGTCGCTGCACCCGAGGCAGTGTTGTCGAAAATACACCATGTGCGGTGTCCGGCTGCGCAACTGAGGCGCAAATGTTCAGCCAAACCATTCAGGTACTCACCCGAATACTCGCTGTGATAGATCCGCGGTTCGCCGTGCAAGCGCCAATAGCTCAGGCCTGGCCATCCAGCCGGCGATGCGTCGGTGCCGAATCGCGCTGGGTTGGCCGCAACCTGAGCTACCTGCTGTTCCATCAACAACGCCTGTGCGTCATGCCAACTGCTGTGCCTCGGCTCCAGAGCCAGCGGGCCTTCATAGCATTCACGCACCCTTTCGAAAAAACGCCGCGCAACGGCGTAATCATAGATCAGCGACGGGGGTAGCTGTATCAACAGGCATCCCAGGCGGCTACCCAGTTGCCCACATTGGGCCAGGAATTCGGCAAGCGGGCTCTCGCAGCCCTGCAAGCGCAGCTCGTGGGTGATCCTTTTGGGTACCTTCACTGCGAAGCGAAAATCCTCAGGCACAGACGAAGCCCAGCGAGCATAGGTTTCTGGCCGATGGGGTCGGTAGAACGAACTGTTGATCTCCACAGCGTTCAACTGGCCAGCGTAGCGTTGCAGGTGGGACCCCGACTGTGGAAAGTGCTCGGTATAGCGACTTGGCAGGCTCCAGCCCGCACATCCCAGATGGATCATGCTGATCCTCCCTGCTTACCCGTTACTGATAATCGATCGGGATGAACACCAGCCCTTTGCATACTGAAAGGGCTGGCGAGACATGGGCTTGCCAATCATGGGGTGAAACCCAGCCCGGCAGAAAGGTCAGAGCCTTCAGCTTTGCGGCCCGCCTGTGATGACCCGGCATCACCCGCCTGATGGATAGACTGCTCGACCGACGTCTTCACCTCGCTGCCCTTGGCCTTGAGGGTATCGGTCAACCGGTCACTGCTGGCGCCCATCAGTTGATCTTCTTTGTGCGTGCTCGGTAGCGCCGCCCCCAATGCCGCACCTAGGGCGATGCCCAAGGCTGCCAGCACCAGCGGCTGTTCTTGCAGCAGATGATCGAATTGCCCCTTCAATGCCGTGGTCTGGTCCGCGACCCTGTGTGCGGTACTGCGCACGGTATCAGCTGACGCACCCACGGAATCGCGCGCACCGCTGCCCAGCTCACTGGCCCGATCGCGCACGTCATGGGCCTTCATGCGTGCTTTCTGGCTTGCGTCGTGCATCGCTGCTCCGGCATGGGCGAAGGCATCTTTCACCGTGTCTACGGCATCGCCGAGTTTCTCGCCCAATCCGGGACCGTCATGCGCCGGCCCAGGGTTGAACGGGCGGTTCTGGTTCAGGCCCAGCCATGCCAGGCCCAGCACCGTCAAGGTAGCGGGTACCGGATTATTTTTGAGCGTGGTGTCGAGGTTCTGGAAAAACTCGCCACCATGGCCTTTGGAATAGGCCAACACCCGGTCAAGCATCTGGCCTGGGCTCAGGCGCTGTTCGAGTGCGTCCACCAGGTCGCTGATATGCTCGCGCTTGGCGTTGATTTCCTGCTCCAGCATCTGCGGGTCTTTTTGCGCATCAGTCTCGAAAGGAGTGGTCATGGCAATTTCCTCTTCAGCGTGTCCTTGTCCTGTTGCATGGCATGCAAGGTGCGATCAGGTGCCAAATGGCCGGGCTCGAATTGCTTCTTGCCAGACTGCAGCATGATGAAGCCAATCACTACCGTGACTGCGCCGACGATCAACGCTGCCAACCACGGCGCGACCACCAGCGCCAACGCGTAGACCGCCGCCATCAGAAGGATGACAAAGCCCGCCAGCACCACGATCGCCCCGGCTGCCACCGCCGCCGTACCCGCCTTCAAGGTGGCCAGGTTGTGCTGCAATTCAGCCTTGGCCAGCGCCAGTTCCTTGGTGAACAGCTCGGGCACTTCCCGCATCAATTGGCGCAGCAGCCCACCCACGCCGACCGAATCGTTTTCCGAGGAGTGCAAGCCTGTGTTATGCAAAGGATCGTTGTTCATCATTCACCTCCTTTGAGCGGGTCGCGCTCGAACGGGCTGCCACTGACTGGCGTACCGGCACCTGTCCCAACGGGATCGTTCGGGGTGTAAAGAGTGCTGGTGGATATGTCGCTGCCTCTGTCAGGTGTTTCTGGCTGCGCAGGATGCGGCGGGCTGAAAGCCGCAGCCGCAGGACGGTCTGGTTCCTGGGTGGCACTGGCTCGGAGGAAACGTGACACGGCAAAGCCGACTGCAACGCTACCGGCCAGAAACAGTGCCGGGTTGCTGCGGGCAAGCTGTGCGCTGCGTTGCAGCAGGCTCTCGGCGCTTTCGTGACGTACCTGTTCGGCGAACTCGCCCACATATTCAGCCGCCTGGCTCAGATAGTGCGAGAGACCCAGGCTGTCGTTGCCTTCCAGCGCCGACGCCGCTGATCGCGCACCCTCCTTCAGCGAATCGAGCTGGTCGGCTGCAGTATCGCGATAATGCTCAAACTGTTCGCTGCCCTGGTGCCTGGCTTCACCCAGCAACGCTCCGGCCTCTTGATGGATGGCATGCACGTGGTCCTGGAGGTTGCCGGGTGGGGATGTCGAGCTTTGGTCGGTCTTTTCCATCGTTGTACCCTCGAAGCTGATTGGAAGTGAATGCCGGTTTTGAGAGGCATTCTTGCGAGGGACGCGTTGCAATCGAAGGGAGTTCAGCGTGCATGACCTGTGACATTTGCTTAAGGACCCAAAGGTAATCGTGACATCAACCGGGCTGCTGATAACCGCCGCGCATGCTTTGACGGCGTATCCGCTAGCGTGAAACGCCCCCCCCGCAGTCCGCTTGGCCATCTACCAAAGTCTGGATCTCGGCGAAGACCTCTGAGGTCACGCAAAGGGACTCCGCTGCATCCCGAACAACTCGTGGACCATGATTGCCTGGGCTATCTGTTCTGCGATCAAACCGCCGCCTGTAGAGGTGCTCAAGCGCGAATGCTTCGTGGCCGATCGCGACCGGAATTGAATTCTTCGTTGGTTTCGAGACTCTCTATAACGATCAGCAAGCGCTAGAGGAGCGGCCTGCCCGCTGCTTGAACAACAATGAAAATGGAATAGAGAATGGTCACATTCGATCTGCAACGGATGCTGATAGGCGAGCTCCCGCTAACCTTCCTTCTCGAGGTTGCCTTGCGGGTTTCTGCAGCATTCCTGGCCGTATTCTTTTTCTTGAAGTTCAGTGGCCGACGTGGAATCAGACAGCTCTCCCGATTCGAACTCGTCGTCATTCTTACCCTTGGTTCTGCAGCAGGCGATGTGACCTTTTACGAAGATGTGCCCCTGCTTCCGGTCGCGCTCGTTTTCCTCACGCTATTGCTGCTCTATCGCGGCACCCTCTACCTCATGCGGCGAAGCAAAACCTGTGAGGCGTGGATCGATGGCTTACCCATCACGGTGGTAAAAGACGGGATGTACGAAATCCATTCTCTGCGGAACCTGAACATATCCTCCAATGAACTGTTCATGGAGCTTCGTCAACAAGGTGTGGAACACTTGGGCCAGGTACGTCTTGGCCTGCTGGAAACCGATGGGGATCTCAGCCTTTATTTTTACGATGCTGAAGACACTCATCCTGGCCTATCGGTGCTCCCTGAAGAACACCGGACAGAGTTTGCATCACCCCCGACTGCAGGCCTCCACTGCTGCGTGAACTGCGGATTCCCGACTTACCACGAGGCGCAGGAGTCAGTCGCTTGCACCCGATGTGGCCATTCCATCTGGTCTCCTGCTCTAGATACCCTACGCAACCGCTAATGAGCCATCTGGCACCCGATCCAATCAACGCATTGGGGATTGCGGTGATCCCTGGTGCATAGCCAGCCTGGCACAGCAATCGCGGACTTCGTCCGAGAGTCCGTAACGCTTTGCCATCACAGAATTCCTTTTCGTTAATGGCGAGGGGACTCTACAAAATCTCTGTGATCTTGTGGCGGCGATTGGGTTTCTCGGAATTTCGTATAGAGCCTGGAGAGCCAGCGCCCCGGGCCAACATTTGCGAACGATAGGGTTGGTAGGGCCTGGCTGGTGACGCTTCAATTGTTACCTAGGCACCGACACCGGAACAGTAGTTTCAGTTTTCAAAAGACACTACAAGCGCGCCAATGATCAAACACAAGCTCGCCACAATCGTTAAGTTCATTCGCATAGGTAAATACCACTCAGGCAAAAAATTCATCAATTTACGATCTTGCCAAAAGTGTCCAATAAAGCCAAAGCATAAAAGGAAGCAGCCCCATGGCGCAGGTAACAACATGCCAATCCAACCGATAAGGGCTGGAACCACACTCCACACGAGCCTCTCCTGTCGCTCAGCCGCAGGCAAGCCCTGTAGCGTCATAGCGAACCCCCAATGCAGAGCCCCCACAAAACTCAGTATCACAGCCCCATAGCCAACCAATGCAACAGATAGAAACTCTCGATACTCAGCCGCCAAACAAATCAGCAGTGTCAAACCAACAAATGGTAGCAATCCACTGTAACCCAAGACTGTAAAGCGACGTGGAGATAACGAATCGAAAACAGTACTCATTGGTACGTCACTCCTCTAAGGCTCAGGATCAGTTTTCAGGTGTGTCGCCCAATGAGCTTCAGGAATTCGTACCGGGTAGTCGGGGACTCTCGGAACTCACCAAGCATTACCGACGAAATCATCACCGAGTTCTGCTTTTCTACACCTCGCATCATCATGCACATGTGCTTAGCCTCGATAACCACCCCAACCCCTGCAGCGTCAGTCACTTCCTGTACGGCACATGCAATCTGTCTGGTTAAATTCTCTTGAATCTGCAAACGGCGGGCGAACATATCAACTAAGCGTGCCACTTTGGAAAGACCTAATACACGCCCTGTTGGCAGGTAAGCAACATGCGCCTTTCCAATAAACGGCAACATGTGATGCTCACATAATGAGTACAGTTCAATATCGCGAACCACGACCATCTCATCGTTCTGGCTTTCGAACGTAAGCGTCCGCCCAACTCACCTTGCGTAAGTCAGGCCGGTTCCCATTGATGCGGCAGCAAAGCCTCAATCTCGCTAGCCCGCTGTGTTGGCAGTCGCGTCAACACGTCCTTGAGATAGGCATACGG